>CAYNML010000010.1:88650-94882 GCA_964398185.1 uncultured Anaerolineae bacterium
GCGTCACCTGACAGGTCTCACATATTCATTTATAATCAGCGCATGACCATCAACGGCGTGATCTTCGATCTCGGCAGCACCCTCATTGAATTTCGCGGCGATTGGGGCGACATCTTTCGCGGCATGTCCCAAGACCTGATCGCTTATCTGCGCGACCACGGCTTCGCGCTCGATTTCGAGAAGTTCGATCGGCGCTATCAGGAGGTTGTCGATCAGTTCTACACGCGCGGCCAGCAAGACTGGATCGAGTACACGGCGGAGTACACGCTGCGCTACACGCTGGCCGAGTTCGGTTATCCGGAAGTCTCCGACCAGGTGCTGAAAGAAGGCCTGGCCGCTGCCTACGCCGAAGGCGAACGGTTGTGGCAACCGTTCGACGATGTGTATCAGACGCTCGATACCTTGAAGGAACACGGCTACAAGATCGGATTGATCTCCAATGCGCGTGATGCGGCCAACGTCGAGCGGTTGATCGATCGGGCGCAGTTGCGGCCCTGGCTGGACCCGATCGTGATCTCGGCCAACGCCGGAGTGCGCAAGCCTAATCCGCACATTTTCAAAATCGTGCTGGATTACTGGCGCCTGCCGCCGGAACAAGTGGTGATGGTGGGCGACATGCTGGGCGCAGATGTCCTCGGCGCGCACAACGCGGGGCTGCGCGGCGTGTGGGCGACCATGCAGACCGAGCGCGAAGCCAACGCGGCGCATGTGCAGACCATCGCGCCGGATGCAACGATTGCAAGTCTGTCAGAATTGCCGACGCTGCTTGAAAAATGGTGAGAAAGTAGATAAGGAAACAAGTAGACAAGATGTAGTGTTTACTGGTTATTTGCTGTGCGTTTACATCCCGTTTACATCTCCGTGCTACAGTGTTCATTGCACATCGCACATTGTTCATTGTTCATTGTTCATTGATCATTGTACATTGATCATTGCCCATGTCTCTCCGCACCCGCCTGTTGCTTAGTTACGCGTTCGTCATTCTGGTCTGCGTCGCCGTGATCTTTGTGGCGCTGCTGTTCCTGCTGCGCGAGGCGCCGACGCAGAAACGCCTGGTGACGGGACGCCTCTCGCTGGAAGCGGGCGTCATCCAGCGCTTGATTCGCACCCCGCTGCAAAATAACGTTCCGCCTGAACAGATCATCCGCCGCTTGCAGATCGTGGATAACCGCACCGACACCCGCATCCTGCTGATCAACGAGCAGAGCGGCGAAGTGCTGGGCGATACCGGCGGGACGTTGAAGGGACGCAGCCTGTTTGAAACCGATCGGCCGCAGCGCTTCAACAATACCCTTACCGGCGAGTTCGACGCCGACGGTGAGCACTGGCTGTATTCCACCGGGACTCTGCAAAACCGGCGCGATCAGATCGAGATCGTGGCGGCGGCGCCGTATGAGATTACTTCGCCGTGGCGCGATCCGGTCTTTCGTGAGTTGATGCAACCATTGGCGATTGCCAGCGTGCTGGCGCTGGCCGTCTCGATCGTGCTGGCCGTCATCGTCACCCGCTCGGTCACCAAGCCGGTGCAGCATGTGGCGCAGGCCGCGCAGAAAATCACGGCGGGCGACTACGATCAAACGGTTCCGGTGGAAGGCGCGCGTGAGTTCAAGGAACTGGCAAACGATTTCAACCAGATGGCGCAGAAAGTGCGCAACACGCAGCAGAGCCAGCGCGATTTTCTGGCCAACGTGACGCACGAGTTGAAGACGCCGCTCACCAGCATTCAGGGCTTCGCGCAAGCCATTCAGGATGGCGCGGCCAGCGAGCCTGAAGCGGTGCGCAAGAGCGCGGCCATCATCCACGACGAAGCGGCGCGCATGAACCGGCTGGTGATGGATCTGCTCGAACTGGCGCGCATCGAAAGCGGCCAGATCGTCATGCGCCGCGAGGCGGTGTCGATCGAGCTGGTGCTGCGCGGCGTGCTCGAGCGGCTGGCGCTGCGCGCGCAGAGCAGCGGCGTCAATCTGCAGACCGAGATCGCGCCGGACATGCCCGCCATCGTCGGCGACGGCGATCGGCTGGCGCAGGTCTTCAGCAACCTGATCGACAACGCGTTGAAGCACACGCCCGGCGGCGGCAAGATCGTCATCACAGCTCACGCGATCAGCGGCTCGTCCGCCGTGAAGCGTGGCACGCAGCGCGCTCTCGAGGGTGTCGAGATCACTGTGGCCGATACCGGTTCCGGCATCCCGCCCGAGGATCTGGCGCGCATCTTCGAGCGTTTCTACCAGATCGACAAATCGCGCGCGCGATCGAAAGAAGGCAGCCTGGGGCTGGGACTGGCGATCGTTAAGGAGATCGTCACGGCGCACGGCGGCACGATCCAGGCGGAGAGCATCGTGGGACTTGGCACGAAGTTTGTCGTGTGGCTGCCCGTCGCTCGTGGGAAACTTGCTTGACGCCCGCTGATCGGCCAGTTATAATCTCAACACAATTCAAGCGGCGTGAATTTCACGCCCTCATCCAGAGAGGCGGAGGGACCGGCCCGATGAAGCCTCGGCAACCAGGCGCAGCCCAGGTGCCAAGTCCGGCAGATGGTTCTGGAAGATGAGGATCGACAGTCTGTTAAGATGCCTCTTCGCACAGAAGGGGCGTTTTGTTTGTCCACTTTGCCAGGGGAGCATCCATTTTGAAAATCATTCCACACACGAACCGTCGCTACCTCGACGCGCTGGCCGATCATGTCGTCGTCTTTGACGGTGCGATGGGCACCAGCGTGCAGGCGTGCCAACTGCGCCCGATCGATTTCGGCGGCGAAACGCTCAACGGCTGCAATGACTATCTGGTGATCACGCGGCCGGATGTGATCGAGTCGATCCATGCCTCGTTTTTAGAGGCGGGTGCAGAAGCGATTGAGACGGACACTTTCCGATCAAATCGCATCACCATGCGCGAATACGGCTTGCAGGATCGCATCATCGAGATCAATCAAGCCGCGGCCAGCGTCGCGCGTCGCGCTGCCGATCGGTTTACGCGCGACACCGGTATTCCCCGCTTCGTGGCAGGCTCCATCGGCCCGAGTGGCATGTTGCCCTCCACGGACGATCCCGCACTGAGCAACATCACCTTTGAAGAACTCGTCGATGTCTTCCGCGAACAATCCGTCGGGCTGATTCAAGGCGGCGCGGACTTGCTGCTCATCGAAACGCAGCAGGATATTCTGGAAACCAAAGCCGCCGTGCACGGCGCGTGGCGGGCGTTTGAAGAAACAGGCGTGCGGGTCCCGCTGCAAGTGCAGGTCACGCTCGATACGTCGGGGCGCATGCTGCTGGGCACGGACATCGCCGCAGCGTTGACGACGCTGGAATGTCTGCCCGTCGTCGATGTGATCGGCCTCAACTGTTCCACCGGGCCGGACTACATGCGCGAGCCGGTGCGCTATCTGTGCGCGCATTCGCGCAAGCCGATCGCGGTGATCCCCAACGCGGGGCTGCCGTTGAATGTCGATGGGGTGGCCGTCTATCCGATGAAGCCCGTGCCCCTCAGCGAAACACTGGCTGAGTTTGTGACCGAGCTCGGCGTGAATGCGGTGGGCGGCTGCTGCGGCACCGTGCCGGAACACATTCGTGAGATCGCCGATCGGGTGCGCGGGTTGAAACCGAAAGCGCGCGAGATCGAATACGAGCCGATGATGTCATCGGCGATGCGCGCTATTCCGCTGCATCAAGATCCCGCGCCGCTGATCGTGGGCGAGCGCGTCAACTCGCAGGGCAGCAAGAAGATCAAGAAGCTGCTGCTCGCCGATGATTACGACGGCATTCTGGCGGTGGCGCGCGAGCAGGTGGAGGGCGGCGCGCACATGCTGGATGTGTGCGTGGCGCTGACCGAACGCCCCGATGAAGCCGCGCAGATGAAAACGGTGATCAAGAAGTTGCAGATGTCCGTCGAGACGCCGTTGATGATCGACTCGACCGAGGCCGACGTGATCAAGACGGCGTTGGAGATGAATCCGGGCCGCGCCATCATCAACTCGATCAACCTGGAAAACGGGCGCAAGCGCTGCGATGCGGTACTGCCGCTGGCCGTGGCGCATGGCGCCGCGGTCATCGCACTGACCATCGACGAGCAGGGCATGGCGAAGACGGCCGACGCGAAACTGGAAGTCGCGCGCCGCATCTACGACATCGCCGTGAACGAATATGGCCTCAGCCCCGATAGTTTGATCTTCGACACGTTGACCTTTACGCTGGCGACCGGCGCGGACGACATGGCCGGGTCGGCCATCGAGACGATGGAGGGCATTCGCCGGATCAAGGCGGCCCTGCCGGGTGTGCTGACTTCGCTCGGCGTGAGCAACGTTTCGTTTGGGTTGAACGCGGCGGCGCGCGCGGCCATCAACAGCGTGTTCCTGCATCACTGCGTGCAAGCTGGACTCGATCTGGCGATGGTGCACCCGAAGGACATTACACCCTATGCCGAGATCGATCCGCAGGTGCGCGAGCTGTGCGACGACCTGATCCTCAATCGATCGGCCGAGGCGCTGCCTAGGCTCATCGCGCACTTCGAAAACGTGAAAGCCGACGCTTCAAAGGTCGTCGAAGATCCAACGGAAGGCTTCAGCATCGAGCAGAAAATCCACTGGATGATTGTGCATCGCAAGAAGGAGGGCATCGAGCCGCTGATCGATGCGGCGATTGCAGCCCATGGCGCGACGCCCAACGATGGCGCAGTGTGGACGCTCAACAATGTGCTGCTGCCTGCCATGAAGGAAGTCGGCGACAAATTCGGCGCGGGCGAGTTGATTCTGCCGTTCGTGCTGCAATCCGCCGAGGTGATGAAGAAGGCCGTGGCGCATCTGGAAAAATCGCTCGATCGCCAAGAGGGCACAACCAAAGGCAAGGTCGTACTCGCTACCGTGTACGGCGACGTGCACGACATCGGCAAGAGCCTGGTCAACACGATCCTCAGCAACAACGGCTACACCGTGTTCGATCTGGGCAAGCAGGTCCCGGCGAACGTCATCATCGACAAGGCCGTGGAAGTGGAGGCGACGGCCATCGGCTTGAGCGCGCTGCTGGTGTCCACGTCGAAGCAGATGCCGCTCATCGTCAATGAACTGCAGCGGCGCGATCTGCACTTCCCGGTGCTGATCGGCGGCGCGGCGATCAATCGCCGCTTTGGACGGCGCATCCTGTTCACGGAATCCGGCGCACCCTACGACTCTGGCGTGTTCTACTGCAAGGATGCGTTCGAGGGACTCGACACGATGGAGAAGCTGATCGATCCTTCGGAGCGTGGAGATTTCGTCGGACGGATCATCGAAGAAGCCAAGGCGGAAGTCGGAACGCAGAAGACGGAAGCGCAGCCAATGGTCAGAACAATCCGATCGAATGTGCCGCCTGCAACAGATATTCCCACGCCGCCGTTCTGGGGATCGCGTGTCATTCGTGAGATGCCGCTGGAGATCATCTTCCAGCAGCTGGATGTGGACGAGCTCTATCGCTTGCAATGGGGCGCGAAGAATACGCACGGCGACGAGTGGGTGAAGCTGAAAGCTGAGTTCGAGGCGCGGCTCGATCGGATGAAGCGCGACGCGATCCGATCGGGTTACCTGAAGCCGCAGGCCGTGTACGGCTATTATCCCGCGCAGTCCGGCGGTGAGTCACTGATCGTTTATGATCCTGTTGATCGCAAGACCGAGATCGCGCGCTTTGAATTTCCGCGCCAACAGGGACAGGACAATCTGGCATTGAGCGATTACTTTGCGTCCGTGGAATCCGGCGTGATGGACGTCGTCGCGTTTCAAGTTGTCACTGTTGGACATGGTGCAGATCGGCAGTTCCAGGAATTGCAGGGCAAAGGCGACTACTCCGAAGCGTACTACCTGCACGGCCTCAGCGTCGAAACGGCAGAAGCAACTGCTGAGTATGTGCACCAGCATGTGCGCCGCGAGTTGAACCTCAACGCCAGGCGCGGCAAGCGTTACTCGTGGGGCTATCCGGCCTGTCCCGACCTGGCCGATCATCAAAAGGTCTTCGCGCTGCTGCCGCAGGTGACCGAGCTGGGGTTGGAACTGTCGGCGGCGTATCAACTGATTCCCGAGCAATCGACGGCGGCTATCGTGGTGCATCATCCGGCGGCGAAGTATTATTCCGTCGGCGTAAATCGCGTGGAGCAGTTGATGCAGGCATGAGTCGCGCCGCGGAAGGCGACAGCGCGGCACGGCAGCGGGTAAATGCCGATGAATGCGCGCCGATGAATGCGCGCCGATGAATGGACGCCGATGAATGCG
>CAYNML010000011.1:0-72502 GCA_964398185.1 uncultured Anaerolineae bacterium
TTCATGCGCGGATCGGGCGGCAGCGCGTTCGGCTGCGCCAGATATTGCAGTTCGTGCCAGTGCGCGCTGAAAGCCTTGCGCCACGTGGGATAGCAGACGTAGCGCATGCCAAACTCTTCGGCGGTCTGGCGCACGATGGGCGCGAGGCGCGGATAGTTCAGGTGGCAGATATGCGGCAGCAGATGATGTTCGATCTGGTAGTTCAGCCCGCCGATGTACCAGCTCAGCAGCTTGTTGCGCGGCGCGAAGTCGGCGGTGGTCTGCACTTGATGCATGGCCCATTCGTTATCGATGTGCAGCGGATCACCGATCGGCTCCGGGAAGTTGGCGTCGCCGCTGATATGCGCCAATTGAAAGACCACGCCCATCACCACGCCCACGGTCAGCATCACGATGAAGAACCCGATCAGCACCTGCCACCACGGGAAGACCAGCAGCGGCAGCGCGAACATGATGGTGAAGAAGAACAGCTTGCCGGCCCAGAAGATGAGCTTGTCCGTGGTGCTCATCTTGGGATAGACGTGATTCGCATCTGACTTGCCCACGAGCGCCATCATGAAGTCGCGCAGGATGAAGTCGAAGCCGATAAAGCTGTAAATCACCGGGAAGTACCAGGCCTGCGCCTTGTACAGCGGCTTCCACGGCACACGCGGCGTCAGGCGCATCAGCCCGTAGGTCTCCACGTCGTCGTCGAAGCCGGCGATGTTGGTGTAGGTGTGATGCCACACGTTGTGCTTGATGCGCCAGCGGAAACCGCTCATGCCCAGCAGTTCGGCGCTGAGACTAATGAGCTTGTTGATGCGCGGGTGGTTGGAGTATCCGCCGTGGTTGGAGTCGTGCATGACGTTGAAGCCGACCCCGGCGATGGCCATGGCCCACACGATGCACAGCAGCACGTTGACCAGCGGTGGGAAACCGCCGAGCAGCAACAACAGATACGTGCCCAGCCACCACCCCAGCGCGATCGCCGTCTTGACGTACATGGCGGGCACATCGCGGGCGGGCAGGCGGTTGTCACGCAGATACGCATTCACCCGCTCATTAAGCGTTTTGCGGAAATGGCGCTGCTGCGTAAACGGCAGGCTGCGCGTTACAGCCTTTTCGGCGACAGATGCGGACATAGATGCTTCTCCTCTTGGCTTGATGATGTGGCTAGTAAAACACCTTGGCTAAAGTGAGGTTACGGTGCAACGGCCTGGGCGCATTATACAGCAGGCGGCCACGCGGAGCGCAACTGGGGCAAGTGGTGCTGCTTATGCCGCACCAATATCGCACACCCGGAGCATGGGAGGCACATCCAACTTCGCCCAGTGGCGGCTCTCCGCCTAGGCCAACGGGCCCGCTCTCGCAGTAACGCCACGAGGCCGCTGACTATCAGCGGCCTCGTGTGTGAAGCGGATGGTTGTTTTTTCAACGGATAACGCTGCGCAAACCGGATGAGCGGATGTGCGCCGCGCACTATCCGCTTCTCCGATCGGCGTAGCGTCCGCTGAGGCTAGTAATATCATCTTCATCGGGGTAACTGATGCTCACATTAAGTGTTAAAGTTCCGCCGTCTGGAAGATCTGAAAATTCTGAACCTAGAGTTCCAAGAAGATTTGCAAGTTGAATCGCAGCGTCTTTTCCTGCCAATCGTGAAATTGGCCAACCCGAAAGCGCACCTGCAAGTCCCGACCCACCACCAATAGCTACAGCTGTGGCTAATCCAGCGCCGTAAGCAAAGTATGCTTCGGCCCCGCCGGTTAATAATGCAACAGCGCCCGCTGAAACCCAACCGTAAGACTCACCCCGATCATCTAGTGCAGTTATCTTCGGACCAAGAAGATAACTGAGCTTTTCAAAAGCAGCCTTGTTCTAGTTAAATCAAATGTGATAGAGCCATAATAGTGTCCCGTCGGAGCGACATACCGCAGCGGGTTATTCAGGCAGTAACTGTAGCGGTTCAACGCCTGTGGGTTCAGCGGGCCGCTGGGCGCCGGGTTATCTTTGCGGACCTTCTCACTCCACTGGAAGAACGGTCCGTATTGTAGCACCGCCTGGTTTTCTTTCGTCACCTGTCCAATGAACTCGTGGAAGTCGGTGGTCAGTGGCGTCAGGCGGCTACTTGAATCAACGCCTAACGTGCCTGCGCCGCCGCTGCTGCCATCCGCTGCACCAGGGACGATGCTATCCGCTGAAATGAATCGTCCTAACACGGCTGAATAGAAGCGCGCGTTATAGAACAGTAAGCCAATGTCGAGGTTCCCACGCTGCCCCGTGAACGTGATGTCCGTCGGCAGGGTGCCCGTCACATAGCGCATGTTGCCCCAGGCATCGTACAACTGCCGCGCCACGAGGGTGCCGCTCGCGGCGGTGGCCTGCCCCCGTGCATCCATCATCACCTCCGTCGCCGATTGAGCACGCGACGCAGCGCCATCAGGTTTGCTCCTGAAAGAAATCGCCCCCGCCTGAGCAAACTTTACCACGCGACCTATGACACAACCTATGACGCGCACATTAAAAAACGCTCGCCGCGCCACAAGGTATCAAATGTCATGGGCCGCCCGTGACGACCGACATCACCCGATTGAGGGGAAGGCGGCTGCACAGTCACGCCATCTCTCTCCCAATGGTAGCAGGCTGGCTCCGTCATTCGATCATCCTTCGTACTTCCTTCTCGCACCTCGGCGTCCGTCCTTGCCCACCCATTTGATCCAAAAAGCGGTTATAATTGCCGCACATCTACTTGAAACAAGGAGCGATCTTGAGCGAACAATTACCCCCAGCCGCACCACCGCCGGCAGAAGAAAGTGCGCCGTCCGCCGGCTCTTCGTTGGAGACTGGCACAACGGCAGCGCGCCGCAGTCGATCGGGCTGGCTGGCGCCCGCGTGGTTCTTCTTCGGCATCCTCGTCGGCATTGCAGGCTTTGCGGCCTACAATGCGCTGATCGTCAAACCAGCCACAACAGCGCAAGTCGAGTCACTCGCTGCGACCGCGAATATGCGTGCTGCCGCGCGCGACGGCGTGTTGGAGGCCATCGCCACATTGCAGGCGGGCGGGGGCCAACCCGCTGCGCAGCAGGAGCCGCAAGGCCCGCAGGTCGTGGCCAACAACACCTTTACGGTGCGCGACACCAATCGGCAGGGTGATGCCAACGCCACCGTCACGGTCTTCGAGTTCAGCGACTTTCAGTGACCATTTTGCCAGCGATTCCACCAGTCCGTGCGACCGGTGTTACAGCCTTACATAGACTCTGGCAAGATCAATTTCGTCTATAAGCATTCCGCGTTTTTGGGGCAGGAATCCGTGTGGGCCGCGCAGGCGGCCGAATGCGCAGCTGATCAGGGCAAGTTCTGGGAGTATCACGATCTATTGTGGGATCGCTGGAACGGCGAGAATCAGGGCGCGTTCGTCAAGGAGAATCTCATCAGCTTCGCCAAGGAACTGGGCCTGGATTCGGCCAAGTTCGATCCGTGCTTGCAAAACGATGAGACGCTGCAGCGCGTGATCGATGACACCAACGAAGGCCGGCAGGTGGGTGTGACCGGCACGCCGACGTTCTTCATCAACGGCCAGCCGTTGGTGGGCGCGCAGCCTGCCGAGGCGTTCCAGGCACAGATTGAAGCAGCACTGGGACAATAACGCATGTCGTGGATGATGGATGCGCGCCGGTGGACGTTGTTGTTCATCGGCGCGATTCTGTTAGGTGGCGCGTGGATCGCGTTGTCGCGCGTGAACAACCCGATCGCGGGGTCGAGCGCCCCGCCGAACCCGCAAGTGGGTTTCAGCGCGCCGGACTTCACGCAGGACGCGCTGACGGGTGATCCGATCACGCTGTCGGACCTGCGCGGCAAGGTGGTGGTGCTGAATTTCTGGGCCAGCTGGTGTGCGCCCTGTCGCGCTGAAATGCCGGCGCTGAACGCGGTCTATGAAAAATTCCGCGAGCAGGGTCTGGTAGTGCTGGGCGTCAACACGACTTATCAGGACGACGAGGCCGGCGCCCGCGCCGCGGTTCAAGCGTGGGGTCTCACGTTTCCGATCGTGCTCGATCGCGACAGTGCGCCGAGCCGGCAGTATCGCATCCAGGCCATGCCGACCACGTTCTTCATCGGGCGCGATGGCGTGATCGGCGACATTGTGTTTGGCGGGCCAATGAGTGAGGCGTTGATCGCGAGTAAGATTGAAAAGCTAATGAGTAACGAGTAATGAGTAACGAGTAATGCGTAATGAGTAAGCCATTGCTCATTACTCGTTACTCGTTTTGAACTATGTTTCCAGTCCTTCACATCGGGCCGTTGAGCATTCAAGCGCGCGGACTCATTCTGCTGGTCGCGTTCTGGCTGGCCGCCGAAGCCGCCGAGCGCGGCGCCAGGCGCCTGGGCCTGCGCGGCGACGTGGTGTACAGCCTGGCCTTCGTGGCTGCCCTGGCGGGTGTCATCGGTGCGCGCGTGGGCTACGTGCTCGAGCACTGGTCGGCGTATCAAAGCGATCTCGGCTCGATCGTGGCGTTGAATTTCAACACGCTGTCGCCGCTGGCCGGGGTGGTGACGGGCGCGCTCGCCGCTTACTGGTATGCGCGGCGCAAGGGTGTGGCGAATCGCAGACTGCTCGACGCGCTGACGCCGGGCTTCGTCGTGTTCGCGGGCGGGTTGGCGCTGGCCGATCTGGCGAGCGGCGACGCGTATGGATCGCCGTCGTCGCTGCCGTGGGCGATCGAGTTGTGGGGCGCCGCGCGGCATCCTACCCAGCTTTACCAGCTCATTGCCGTGATCGTGATCGGCGTGATCGTGTTGCGAAGCGAACGATCGTTTGACGGCGCGTGGTTCGGATTGTTCGCGGCGTTGTATGCTGTCTTGCGTCTCTTTATCGAAGCTTTTCGGGGCGACAGTGAAACGATTGGCGGGTTGCGAACCGCGCAGCTGTGGAGTCTGATCGTGCTGCTGATCATGCTGGTGCTGCTGCGCCGCTGGGCCAGATCGGCAGCGCTTGAGGCCGCCTGAGCCGAGTGGGACGATCGTCATCTTGGTTTTCGCTTAAAATTCCGGTATAATTTCGCAAATCTTGAAACGGTTGATCGTGAGCGATGAAGACGCTGAATCGACGTGAATTCCTAAAATTATCCGGCGCGGCCTTGTCCGTGTCGCTGCTTAAGCCGCCCGATCCTGAAGCGCAGAAGCCGCGTCCCATCGGACTGGGGCGTGTCACCGAGTGGCGCATCTGGGCCTATGACGAAGCGCGGCCCGGCGCGAAGAAAGAGGCCGCCCTGACGCGCGACGAGGTGCTGAACATCTATGACGCCGTCAGCACCGAAGGCTTGCTGGCGCACAACCCGACGTGGTTTCTGACCCAGCACGGCTGGGCGTATTCGTCGTGGGTGCAGCCGGTCAAGCAGGAGTTCAACCCGATCGAGCGGCGCGTGCCGGCAGAGGGCTTCTGGGCGCAGGTGACTGTGCCCTACGTGGAGATGCGATCGGCGCCCAACGACAAGGCGTACCGGCTCTATCGGCTGTATTACAGCAGCGTACACCTGGTGATTGGCCGGGTGGTGGACGACAACGGCGACGTCTGGTATCAGCTGAAGGACGACGAGTATCCGAGTGTGAAGGAATACGTGCGGGCCGAGGGATTGCGCCGCATCCTGCCGCACGAGTTGACGCCCATCGCGCCGTACGCGAAAGACAAGCACCTTGAAGTCAATCTGAAAGATCAGAAGTTGTACGCGTATGAGGGCGCTGAACTGGTCTACACGGCGCGCTGCGCGACCGGCGCGGCCTTTCATGTCGACGGCCTGGGTATCGTCGATTTCACGACGCCGGTGGGCGAGCATACGGTGGTGCGCAAGCGGCCCTCGCGGCACATGCACGGCTTCGAGGGCCGCTCGGACGAATACGATCTGCCGGGGGTGCCGTTCTGCACGTATTTCACGGAAGCGGGCGTGGCCGTGCACGGCGCATACTGGCACAACGATTTTGGTCATGAACGCAGCCACGGTTGTGTCAACGTGTTGGCCGAGGATGCCCAGTGGGTCTATCGCTGGTCGATGCCGGTGGCGCAGTATGACGAGGCGCTGTTGGTCGTTGAAGAGGGCGGCACGCCGGTGATTGTATCGGCGTGAAGAGCGCCGTGCCGCGCGCACGGTTCAACTCGGAGCTGTGCCCGGTTTCGGCCGGAGTATGATGTGCGTCATGGCGATTGGCGCCGCAGCTTGCTTTAATGGGCAGGCTTGCGGCGCAGTGTGTTTTAATCCGCCACTCATGTAAATGTTTATAATGAGGGGTGTATGAAACTTGATGGGACGGTTGCGTTGACAGCAGATTTTCGTCTATGGTACACTTCGATCTGAAACGGAGGAGCTGAATGAAGCCCAAATACCTGCTCGGTCTGGCGTTGATTGCGGCGGCAGTGGTGTTCCTGATCGTCACCAGCATGTCGGCCAATGCCCAATACTTCTACACAATCGCTGAACTGCGCGCCAAGGGGCAAGCCATCGTCGATCAAAACGTGCGCGTCTCCGGGGCGGTGATCAATTCGTCGGTGCAATTTGAAGTGCGCGACAACCAGCCGTATCTGGAATTCGAGATTGCCGACGCGGATAAGCTCGATGTGCAGACCCCGCTGCGCATTGTGTACAATGGTCCCAAGCCCGATCTCATCAACGAGCCGCACGCGCAGGCAATTGTCGAGGGCCACCTGGGCGCCGACGGCAATTTCCATGCCGACAATTTGCTGTTGAAATGCCCCAGCCGCTACGAAGAAGAGTTCCCCAATCAGGTTGAAGGCGCGAGCGGCTAACGCATGACTAGGCGATAGAGAGACGGAGGGATGGCGAGATGGAGAGGTGCGCCTCTCAGCTCGAGTCGCTCCGTTTTTCTGTCTATGAGGATAAACCATGATTGTCGATCTGGGATTGATTGCGCTGGTGCTCGCGGCGCTCGCCGCCAGCTATTCCTTCGTAATGGCGCTTCTGGGCGGCGCGCGGCAGCGTCCGGCTTATACTGAAAGCGCCCGCCGGGCGGCCGTGGTCGTCATGCCGCTGCTGACGCTGGCCTGCCTGTCGATCATTTATTCGAACCTGACGGGCGATTACAGCGTGGAGTACACCTATCGTGTCAGCAACGATACCACGCCTGCTTTTCTGCGCATCACGGCGCTGTGGGGCGGCCAGAACGGATCGATTCTGTTCTGGAACTGGCTGATGTCGCTGTACATCTTCTTCGTGTTCCTGCGTCCATGGAAGAGCAACCGCGATCTGCTGCCGTGGGTCATTGCCGTCTCGATCGGCACCCAGGCCTTTTTCATCCTGTTGACCATCTTCTTTGCCAACCCCTTCGCGCGGCTGTTTGCCGATGTAACCGGCAGCGTGGGCGCGGCCATCTTTCCGCCGGCGGGCGCCGTGCCCTTCCGCGCTGCCGACGGGCAGGGCCTCAATCCCTTGCTGCGCCACCCCGGCATGATCATCCATCCGCCCATGTTGTATCTGGGCTTCGTCGGGTTGGTGATCCCCTTTGCGTATGCGATGGCAGCACTGATTGCGAAGAACAAGACCAATAGTTGGATTATCGCGATGCGGCGGCCCACGCTGGTGGCGTGGTTGTTCCTCAGCCTCGGCTTGCTGCTGGGCGCGCGCTGGGCGTATGACGTGCTGGGGTGGGGCGGTTACTGGGGCTGGGATCCCGTGGAAAACTCGGCGCTGCTGCCGTGGCTGACCGTGACGGCCTTTCTGCACAGCGTCGTTATTCAGGAAAAACGCGGCATGTTCAAGTTCTGGAACATGATCTTGATCGTGCTCTCCTTCTGCTTGATGATCCTGGGCACGTTCGTCACGCGCACGGGCGTCATCTCTTCCGTGCATTCCTTTGCCCGATCGAGCCTCGGCGTCCCGTTTTTGGGCTTCACGGCCGTGGTGCTCGTCGGATCGGCCATCTTGATTGCGCTGCGTGCGGACTTGCTGAAGAGCGAGAACAAACTGGAATCGTTCCTCTCGCGCGAGGCGATGTTCCTGCTCAACAACTTCCTGTTCATGACGTTGACGTTCACCGTCTTCGTGGGCACGTATTACTCCATGTTCTCTGAACTGCTGGTGAACGAAAAACTCACCGTGGGGCCGCCGGTCTTCAATCAACTAATCGGGCCGCAGGTGGCCGCGCTGGTGCTGCTGATGGGCATCGGGCCGCTGGCGGCGTGGCACAAGTCGTCGACGGAAGCGCTGGGCCGGATGATCTGGAAGCCCGCCGTGCTGGCCGTGGCCGTGATGGTGCTGCTATTCGTGACCGGTGTGAATGTGATCTTTGTCGCGCTTGGTTTCGGCCTGGTGACTTTCTCGCTGGCGGTGACGCTGATGGAGTACTGGCGCGGCATGCGGGCGCGGCGCAAACTCTCGGGCGAGAATTACTTCACAGCGTTCACCCATCTCGTCGCGCGCAATCGGCGGCGCTATGGCGGCTATATGATTCATCTGGGTGTGCTGGTGATGGGCATCGGCGTCATCGGCTCGCTCAACTATCAGGTGGAGACGCAGCGCTCGCTGGCGCCGGGCGGCCAGATGCAAGTGGGGCCGTATACCATCACCTATGAGCGTGCCCTGACTTGCGATCCGTCGGCGGGGCAGATGAGCGCCGACTGCGCCGCGTGGTACACCGAGCGCGGGCGGGACATCGCCATCGTCGCCGGGCACATGACGATCGAGAAAGCGGGACAGGCGCCGGTGCGCGTCGCGCCGTACCGCGAGATTTTTCTGAACGGCACAGGCGAGCTCACTCCGCCGGGTGTCCTCTCGACGATCGGTGAAGATCTGTATCTGCTGTTCCTCGGCGAGCAGAGCGGCTTCGGCACGATCAAGGCTTACATCAATCCGTTGATCCAGTTCTTGTGGATCGGCGGTATGATTCTCGTCGTCGGCACGTTGGTGGCGATGTGGCCGACGGCGACCGAGCGACGCCAGACGGTGGCGCTGCCTGCGCGCGCCGCGGCCGGGACGGTCAAATGATGCCCCATACTCGCAGAATTGCGCTCTTTGTCGTCTGGATGGTTGCGATGCTGCTGACGCTTGCGTTGACCAGCGTGGCCCTGGCGCAGGATGGCACGCCGCCCACACCCACGCCTGCAGCCAGACGTGAAGTAACCGCCGACGATGTCAATCGCATCGCCAAGCAGATGTACTGTCCGGTCTGTGAGAATGAGCCGCTGGATGCGTGCCGCACGGCGGCCTGCCAGCAGTGGCGTGCCCAGATCGGGCAGATGCTGGCCGAGGGGCAGACGGAGCAGCAGGTCAAAGACTACTTTGTAGCGCGCTTTGGCGCGCGAGTGCTGGCGCAGCCTCCGGCGCAGGGCACTTCGCTGTTGTTGTACGTGCTGCCCATCGTGGGTGTGATCGTCGGCGTGTTGATCGTGGTATGGCTGCTGCGCCGCCTGCGCGCGCGTGGCGCCGAAGCGCCCGTGGCCGCCGCTACGCCCAAGTCCAGTGGGGATGAATATACCGATCGGGTTGAGCGGGATTTGAAGAATTTCTAACGTTGGGGCTGCTCCTCGACCGCGTCCGCGCGGTCGAGTCAAACCGCGCGGACGCGGTTTGTGAGCGACTCAAGCACAAAATATCATGAGCGAATCTCTTCCATCTGAAACTATTACCGCAGAATCAGCGCCGCCAAAGCGATCGCGCTGGTTCTATGTGGTCATCGGCGTCATCGGCGTGTTCGTCGTCATCCTCGCGCTGGGCCTGTCCCGCGCCAATCAAACGCAGCCTACGTCCGGTCCTGCGCCCGACTTCGAGTTGACCTTATTTGACGGTTACGAAGGCAACGCTGGCGCCAATCCCGTCAAGCTCTCTGATCTCAAAGGCAAAGTTGTGGTGTTGAACTTCTGGGCGTCGTGGTGCATTCCCTGCGCGGATGAAGCCGAAGACCTGCAGGCCGTGTACGAGCAGTACAAGGACAAGGGCGTGGTCTTTCTCGGCGTGGACTGGACCGACATCGAAGGCGACGCGCTGAATTATCTGAAGCGCTTTGGCATTACGTTTGCCAACGGCCCAGACCTGGGAACGAAAATTGGCCCGCGTTACCGCCTCACCGGCGTGCCGGAAACCTACGTGATCGATCGCAAGGGCCAGGTTCAATATTTCAAGGCCAGCCCGGTGACTGTGGCAGAATTGTCGGGCGTGATCGATCGCTTGTTGCAGTCCGAATAGGAGAAACCGGGTTGGCTCATCTGCATGTGTGCGAGGCTCTCCCACCGCGTCCGCGCGGTGGGTCGCCCGCGGGGCGCGGGCGATGAGCGTGCATACGTTCGCATAGGAGAAACCCAGTTTCCAAAATCATGAAGCGAGTTTACTTTGGACATCATCGCCATTCTCGTCGGTCTGATCATTTTTGCGGCGGTTGCCTTTTACGTCAGCCGCCCACTCCTGCAAGCGCGCAGCGCGGGCAACTCCGTCGGCGATACCCTGTCGCTGGACGCGCAGCGCGAATCGTTGTACACGCAGATCAAAGAGCTGGATCTGGATCACGCCACGGGCAAAGTCAACGACGAAGACTATGCGCGCCTCCGCGCCGATCTGGTGGCGCAGGCTGCTGCCGTGCTCAAGCAGATCGACGGCGTGGCACAGCAACCTGCGCCGGTGGTGCTGAAGGCTGTTGAGCCGCTGACTGCCACAGACGATGTGGAAGCATTGATCGCGGCTCGCCGCAAGACCCGATCGATCCCGGCGGCGACACCGGCTGATGCTGACGTCGAGGCGGCCATCGCGGCGCGGCGCAAAACCGCTGCGCCGCCGGCGAGCGAACTCAAGTGTCCCCAGTGCGGCAAGCCGATCAACGCCGACGATGCTTTCTGCGCCAAGTGCGGCGCGGCCTTGCAGGCCCAGGCCGCCCGTTAGATCACAGCCCTGCAGCGTGTGAGGAGAAATATCTTGCGTATCGCCGTTCGATGTGCTTCGTTGTCTGTGCTGCTCTTCAGTGCCGCACTGTTGGTCGGCTGCTCGCTCGCCGCGCCCGCGCCGGTGAGCACGGTTCGACCGCTGGAACCGGAGCCAGTCGCACCACAACAACCTGCTCAAACGTTTGAACTGCCTTCGCGCCGGCCCAATGCCGCAGCAGGCGCGGCGCTCTATCAAGAGAAGTGCATTCGCTGCCACGGCGAATTGGGCCGCGGCGATGGTGTGATGGCGGCTGCCATTCAGGAGCAGTTCAAAAGCCCCGTGGCCGATCTGACCAGCGATGTCGTGGCGCGCGCCCGCACGCCGGAGGAGTGGTACAACGTCGTCGCCAATGGCCGCTTGCAAGTGGGTATGCCGGGCTTTGCCGGAACGTTGGACGTCGATCAGCGTTGGGATGTGATCGCGTATGCGTGGTCGCTGGCCGTGTCGCCGCGGCAGTTGGAACGCGGCCAGGCCGTGTATGCCGAGCAGTGTGCGCATTGTCACGGCGACGACGGCCAGGGTGATGGCAAGGATGCCGCAGGCAGCCTGGTCGATCTGAGTGATTTTGCCACGCTGGCGAAAGTCGCGCCGGGTGTGTGGGATCAAACGCTGGCGTCCGGGCATGTGCCGTCGTTTGCGGGCACGGTGAGCGAGGCCGATCGCCGCGCAGCGATCGATTACATCCGCACGTTCGCGTATGATTATCCAGCGGCTGAGCCGCTGCCCGCCGCCACGCCGTCAACTTCCACCGGCGAATTGCCGCCGGTGCAGGGACCGCCGCTCGCGCCGGAAGAAGTCGCCGGTTCCATCGTCCTGGGGACGCCGGGGATGAGTCTGCCGTCGGATCTGGCGGTGATCTTCGAGTATCAGCGCAGCAGCGACGGCGCGATCATCAGCCAGACGGCGCCGCTCGACGCGCAGGGGCGCTTTGTCGTCACCGGCACACAGCTGGCGCACGGCGATGTGATGCGCGCGCGCACCGAGTACGATGCCATCACGTATTTTAGCGAAGTGCTGCCGGCGGGCGTGGGCGCCACGCTGTCGATCACCATCTTCGAGCGGACGACAGATGCTGCAACCATCAGCGCGGATGTGCTGCATGTGATCGCGCAGTCCACCGCCGACGGTCTGGCGGTCAGTGAAGTCTACGTGCTGTCCAACAGCGACGAGCGCGTCATTGCCAACCCGGGCGATCCGATCGTGCATATCGGTTTACCCGCGGGCGCGACGCAGTTCGCGGTTGATCCGAATATGCCGGCGGATACGCTGGTCGAAGGCGGCGACGGGCTGGATTTCTACGGGAGTTTCCCGGCGGCGTCGCAGGGCAGCCAGTCAATCGCGTTCAGTTACGTGCTGCCGCCGGGATCGACGCTGCTCGATCGGACTGTCTCCTTCCCGATCGCTTCCGTGAACCTGCTGGTACAGGGTGACCCACAGGCGATCCGCGTTTCCAGCGATCGGTTTGTGTCAGAGGGGACGCGCAGCTTTGAAGGCCAGGTCTATCAACTCTTCCAGGCTAAGGATCTGGTGGCTGGGCAAAGCTTGCCGTTGAAGATCGAATCGGCCGGGGCGGCGTTTGATTGGCGCATCGTGTTGGGCATTGGCTTGATCGTCGTGGGCGCGGTGGGGCTGGTGCTGTGGCAGCGCGGCCAGAAAAAGCAGCCCGCCGTGGTGTCGGCAGCGATTCAGAAGGACGCCTTGATCGATCAGATCGCTGCGTTGGACGACGAATTCGCGGAAGGTAAGATTGACGAGATCAACTACAAGGCCAGGCGCGCGAAGTTGAAGGATAAGCTGGTCAAGTTGATGTAAGAAGCGTGAAAAGTGACGAGTGAAGAGTGATGTGCTCATGGTGATGATTCGCACTTCACTCATTACTCTTCACTCATCAGAATAGCCGCGGTTGCCAGCCTTGATTACCACAGTTCAGCTAACCAAACAATTCGGCCCGTTGCTGGCCCTGCGCGGCATCGATCTGGATATCCGGCCCGGCGAATTCGTGACCATCGTCGGGCCGAACGGCGCCGGCAAGACGACGCTGCTGCGTATCCTGGCGACGTTGAGCCGTCCCACGCAAGGGCACGTCTCCATTGCCGGGCACACCTTGCCCAAGGGCGCCGATGACGCCCGACGGCAGATCGGCCTGTTGTCGCATCAACCGCTGCTCTACGGCGATCTGACCGCTGAAGAGAACCTGCGCTTCTTCGGTAAGATGTATGATGTGCCGCAGCTCGAGGCGCGGATTCTGGAGTTGCTCGATCGGGTGGAGCTGCTCGATCGGCGGCAGGATCGCGCGCGAACTTTCTCGCGCGGTATGCAGCAGCGGCTGGCGATCGCTCGCGCGCTGCTGCACGATCCGGCAGTGGTGCTGCTCGACGAACCGTTCACGGGACTCGATCCGCGTTCGTCCGATCGGCTGGAAGAGATGCTGCACGTGCTGCGCGACGGCCAGCGCACCGTGATCATGACCATCCATGATCTGGAGCGTGGCTGGGCCATGTGCGATCGGGCGCTGGTGTTGGCGCGCGGCAAGATCGTGTATCAAGCGCGCACCGCCGACGTGGATGTGGCGACGTTCCGCAGCGAATTCAAGCGGGTGACTGCCTAATGTCTGTCATTGCGAGGAGGCTAAAGGCCGACGCAGCAATCTCAGGGTCAATGCAGGAGATTGCTGCGCACCAGGCGCTCGCACTGACGGAGTTTCACTCATGACTTTTTTTCGCAAAGCGTGGATCATTGCCCGCAAGGATATTTTGACTGAGCTGCGCAGCCGCGAGATGCTCAGTACCATGGGGGCGTTCGCCGCGCTGATCATCCTGCTGTTTGCCTTCGCGTTTGATCTGCGTACCGGCAGCACGGCTTCGACGGCGCGCGCCAGCACGGTGACGCCGGGCGCGTTGTGGGTCGTCATCGCTTTTGCCGGGATGCTAGGGCTGGGCCGCTCGTTGACGTCCGAGATCGATCGGGGCAGCTTTGACGCGCTGCTGCTGACGCCGATCGATCGCGGCGCGATCTTCCTCGGCAAGGCCATCGGTATCATCGTGTTCATGTTTGCCATCGAGGCGGTGATCCTGCCGCTGTTTGTGATCTTTTTCAATCAACCATTTTTGCAGCCGGCGATTATCTTGATCGTCGCGCTGGGGACGATCGGGTACGGGGGGATCGGCACACTGCTCTCGACGATGTCGGCCAACACGCGCTTGCGTGAAGTGCTGCTGCCGGTGCTGCTGCTGCCGATCGCGATTCCGGCGTTACTGGCTGCTGTTAAGTGTACGGCGGGCGCGCTGGACGGGCGCGACTTTGCGGAGTGGGCCAACTGGTTCGGGCTGCTGGTGGCGTTCGATCTGGTGATGCTGGGCGCGGCTTTCCTGGTGTACGATTTTGTGGTGGAAGATTGAATGGCGATGAGCGGCGATTTTGAGGCGGCAGTGTTGCGCTGCGTGGCGCCTCGCTTGCAGGCCCTGGGCTACGCTTATGATCCGGCGCGGCGCGTGGATGATGAGATGTTCGGTTTTTGCAAGGCGCTGGACGGTGACACCGGCGCGGTTGTGCAGTTCCAGCGACAGGCCGCTGGGACGTATGAGCGCTTTACGGTGAATGTGCTGCGTGAGCGGGCCGACGGGGTGTCGGAACGCGCCGCGCGGTTGAGTTACGTGTTGTGGTTTGTACACAAGGCGCGCGAGTATCCCGTCTCCGATTATTGGTGGACACCCGCGGATGACGTGGAGCGCGAAGCGGCGCTGTTGGATGCCGTGGCGCAGATCGCGGAATATGGTGTGCCGTGGATCGAGGCGGCAGAGGCGCCAAAGCCGTGGGAGATGCCGGCCAGCCGCGCTGCTGAATTCGGTGAGGCTGTGCAGGCGGTGTTGACTGGCGAGATGGCACGGCTTGGTTATCGGTTACAGCACCACTCCCTGGCGGGCGGTGTGCCGTACTGTTACTTCAGCAAGGCGCTGCCCGATGGAACGTTCGCGCTGATCGAGTTACAGGCGATCTACAGCCTGGATCCGCATGAATTCAACTTTGACGTGCGCCTGCAGCGCCGTGCGGACGACGATCCACTGGCGTTTGACGGCAATTACGGGCAGTGGCGCAGTATCTCACTGGCGCAGTTGGTGTGGCAGGCGCGGAGCAGCGTGCCGCTCGATCGGTTGGCGGTGCCCGACGTGCAGACGTTGTTGTGGCGCTATCGCGATCGGGCGGAGTTGGCCGCGCAGTTGCGCGCCGCGCTGGAGCAGATCAAGCTCAGCGGCTGCGCGTGGGTTGAACAAGGGATCGATGATACAATCGAGTGACAGGAGGAGCAACTATGGCTAAAGCAGGCAGTCGCTGGGATGTGCTGGTCATCGCGCTGGCGGCGTTGATGATCTTTATCGGCATCGTCCTGGCCTTAGGGGTGGCGCCCACGGCCGATCGGCTGTCGGGCGGCGACGTGCAGCGCATTTTCTATTTCCACGTGGGTATTGCATGGATCGCCGGGCTGGCGCTGTTTGTCACGTTCGTGGCAAGCATCTTGTATCTGGCGCGCGGGGAACAGCGCAAGTACGACATCGTGGCGGCCGCCTCGGTGGAGATTGGCGTGGTGTTCGGCTTGATGGTGCTGGTGTCGGGCATGTTCTGGGCGCGCCCGGTGTGGAACACGTGGTGGACGTGGGATCCGCGTCTGACGACGACGGCGATCACCGAGTTCATCTACATCGCCTATTTGATGCTGCGGGCCGCAGTTGACGATCCGCAGCGGCGCGCGCGCTTCAGCGCGGTGTACGGCATCATCGGGTTCGTCAGCGTGCCGATCACGTATTTTTCCAGCAGGTGGTTCAACACCATCCATCCTGATCTGGGGCAGACGCCGGGCTTTGGGCTGACGCCCGCCATGCGTCCGCCGATGTTCGTGGCCATCATCGCCTTTACGCTGGTCTACATCGTGCTGGTACTCATCCGCAGCCGCGTCGAGCGTTCGGCAGACGAAGTGGCCAAGCTCAAGCATGATATTTTGAATGCGTAAGCGCCGTATTGTCATTCCCGCGTGCTTTCAGCGGGAATCCACTCGTTGGATTGGCAGCGAGTGCTCCAACACAACCTGGATGCCCGATACGCCCAGCGCGCCTCCGCCGCAACGCGGCGGGTAAGGCGACGGCACTCGGGCATGACGGCTGATTAACACCGTCAAGCAAGCACACATTAACTGGGAGTGATTCTCATGAGCCCTGAAATGCAAAACATCGTTTCCTTTTTGATTCCGGCCTATGCCTTCTTCTGGCTGTTGACCTTCCTGTATGTGTTCAGCGTGCGTTCGCGCCAGAAGAATCTGGAGAAAGACATCGAGACGCTGCGGCTGCTGGTCGAGAAGAAGAAAGAGAGCGGCAGCCACTAGCTAAGGTTTGTGTAAGAATTTGCGGGTAGACTGCGTCAAGCCAGGTGGCACGGGCAGACTGGCTGCTTACAGCTACCTGAGGGAGCAATCTGAATGACCACTCAAGCAGTGCCCAAGCGCAAGGTCGTCACGTTTGCGATGCGGTTCCAGGTTTTTCTGCACGCCGTGCTCTTTGTGCTGGGCATGTCCACCGTAATCGTGCTGTTGTTTGGCGGGGCGACGACGCTGCTCGGCAGCGTGTTGTTTGACGCCCGCGACTGGATCACGCGCATCGGCGGCATCGTCGTGATTATCTTTGGTTTGCACACGCTGGGGATCGTCAAGATTCCGTTTCTCAACTACGACACGCGCAAGCAGTACAGCGGCAGCACCAGCTTCGGCTCGTCGTACTTGATGGGAATTTTCTTTACGGCAGGCTGGACGCCGTGCATTGGCGTGACACTGGGCGCGATCATGACGCTGGGCTTTGCGCAGGATCAGTCGTTCCAGGCGATGATTCTGGCAGCCGCTTACGCGCTGGGACTGGGCGTGCCGTTCCTGATCATGGGGCTGTTGATCGATCGGGCGACGAACATCCTGCGCCGTTTGCGCAAGTACATCCGGGCGTTCGAGATCGTCACTGGCGTCTTTTTGATTCTCCTCGGCATCTTCCTGCTCTCCGGGCAGATGACGCAGTTTGCAACGTTGGCTTCGCAGGCGGGCCTGCTGATCGACACGAGCGCGTGGGAGACCGGCGAGGCGACAATTCCGATCGCGTTCTTCGCCGGTCTGCTGTCGTTCTTGTCGCCGTGCGTGCTGCCGCTGGTGCCGGCGTATCTGGGCTATCTGGGCGGGCGGGCCGTGAATCAAGTTGCCGAGGAACCCGCTGCTTGAGGATGCGATGAGTGATACGTCTCCTGTGCGATCGAAGTGGCAGCGCCGGCTGCCGCTGATCGCTTCCGTGCTGGCGATTGCGATCGGCTTGTTGCTGATCGCAGGGCCAGCTTTGTTGTCCTCGCTGCCGACTGCGCCAAAACCCGCGCTGGAATCTGGTATGCAGAGCGGAATGCCTAAAGTCGGCCAGCTCATCCCTGATTTTGAACTGCCAACGCTGGAGGAGGATCGCACCGTACGTCTGTCGAATCTGCGCGGCTCGCCGGTGGTGATCAATTTCTGGGCCACGTGGTGCGCGCCGTGCAAGCAGGAGATGCCGCTGCTGGTGGAGCAGTACAACTGGAACCGGGGCAAGGGCCTGCGCGTGCTGGCGATCGATACGCTGCTGAATGACAATCGCGACGATATGCGCGAGTTTGTGGCGAAACACAACATGAACTTCGATGTGCTGGTGGACGAGACTGATGCCGTCGCCGGAGGGTGGGAGGTGATGGGTTTGCCAACCACGTTCTTCGTCAAGCCCGATGGGATGGTGGCGAAGGTACACGTTGGACAGCTGACGGCTGATCAACTGAAAGAATACATGAAGTTGATTATGCCGGATTGAAGTTGGAAAGAAACTTAAAGGGAGGAGAACAGATGCAACGCTGGATGTTGTTGTTGATGATTGCCGGCCTGCTGCTGGCGGCGTGCGCCCCGGCCGCAACACCGCCGACCGCGCAATCCGAGGCGCCTGTTCAGGCCGCCGCCACAGCAAAACCCGCTGCGCCGCAGCCGACTTCGCAAGAAGCGCCGACCGAGATCGCCGCGACCGATGTGCCAGCTGCTGCGCCGACGGATGCCCCGGCGGCAGCGCCGACGAAGAAGCCGGTCAAGACGGAACTGGAAGCGACCGATCCCGCGACGGTGCAGCTCGCCGCCGGGAAGCTGCAGTTGGTGGAATTCTTCGCCTTCTGGTGAGGGACCTGCCGCAGCATGGCGCCCATCGTGCATGGGCTTGAGGCGCAGTACGGCGATCGCATGCAGTTTTCGTATCTGGACATCGATGATGCACAAAATGATCAGTTCAAGCAGGCGTTGAAGTACCGCGCGCAGCCGCACTTCTTCTTGCTGGATGCGGACGGCAACATCGTAAAGCAATGGCTGGGGCGCGTCAGTGCTGAGGAATTTGCAGCTGAGTTCGACACGGCGCTGCAGTAACGATCGATTGAATTGCAAGCGAGACGCGGGGTGCGGCTGCATCCGGCGTCTCGTCGTTTGAGGAGCGGAACATGAAAACCATCGGCCTGATCGGCGGGATGAGTTGGGAATCGTCTGCGGAATACTATCGCTTGATCAACACGCTCGTCAAAGAACGGCTGGGCGGATTCCATTCCGCCAGCTGCGTGATGCTCTCGGTGGACTTCGCGGAGATCGAGGAGTTGCAGCGCGAGAATCGCTGGGCTGAATCGGCGCAGCTGTTGAGCGCCGCCGCGCAGAATCTGGAGCGCGCCGGAGCCGAGGTGGTGCTGCTCTGCACCAACACGATGCACAAGATAGCCGACGACATTCAAGCGGGCATTCACGTCCCGTTTCTGCACATCGCCGATGCGACGGCGGAACAAATCAAGGCGCAGGGTTTGAGCACGGTGGGCTTGCTGGGCACGCGCTTCACGATGGAGGAGAACTTCTATGTGGGGCGGTTATCCCAACGCTTCGGCCTGCGCGTGTTGATCCCGGAGGCCGCCGAGCGCGAGATGATTCATCGGGTGATCTACGACGAACTGGTGCTGGGCGAAATCAAGACGGAGTCCAAGGCGCAGTATCTGGCCGCGATTGAGCACCTGATCGATCGCGGGGCGCAGGGCATCATTCTGGGCTGCACCGAGATCGGATTGCTGATTCAGGCCGGAGATTGCCGCGCGCCGATCTTTGACACGACGCGCTTGCACGCGCAGGCCGCCGTCGCCTGGGCGCTCACAGTTTGAAACCCGTTGACGCTTTTCGCGCGCACACGGCGCAAACTTCCTCTTGCTCTTCGGCGGCATTAGCGGCATAATTGCGGCGTGACTGTTGATGGCAGCGCGGGGGCTGAAATGCCGGGGACGTTGGCGTTGGTCGGCGCAGGGGAATTTCTGATTAACGGAGCATCATGGCAGAATTGCACGGAGTGTTGTCGCGCGCGATTGTGATGTTCGCGGCGGTGGCCGGTGTTTACGGCCTGGTTTTGTATTTTCGCAAGCGGACGGTGACGCCCAATTATTGGGGCGTGTTGGTGGTAGGGAACCTGCTGACGTTGGGGCAGGGGGCGATCGGACTGTTGATGGCCTTTTCCGGCGCGCAGACCGGCGAATGGACGCACATCCTCTACGGCATCACGGCGGCGTTGTGGATCCCGCTTATCAGTTTCATCAATCAGCAGTTCAACAAGGGCGAGCGCAACACGCGCGAGACGTTGATCGTGGCGCTGGTCTCGCTGTTTCAGGTGGGTGTGGCGCTGCGCGCCATCGGCACCGGCGGTTAAACTTCTCTGACAGGTGACGTGCCATGTCTGACGAGCCGAACAAGATCCTGGTAGTGGATGATTCGCCGCAGATCAGCAAGGCCCTCAGCGATCTGCTGTCGGCCAGCGGGTATTCGGTGCGCACCGCGCCCAGCGCCGAGCGCGCGTTGCAGATTCTGGAAACGGCCACGTTCGATCTGATCATCACCGATCTGAAAATGACGGGCATGACGGGCATCGATCTGGCCAGGCAGGTGCTGCAAAAATCACCGGGCCTGCCGGTGGTGATCCTGACAGGCTTTGGTGACATGGACAGCGTGATCAATGCGCTGCGCCTGGGCGTGGCCGATTATTTGAAGAAGCCGTTCTCGATCGACGAAGTGCTGTCGGTGGTCGAGCGCGAGATCACCAAGAGCAAAGGGCGCGCGGCTGCGCCGGCCTCCACCAGGCCGACGGAGAAACCGCCGCGCCTTTATATTTTTGGTCAGCGCGATCTGGAACAGATTGAAGCGGTGCTGTCGCGGCTGCGCGCGCAGGCCACGGCTGAATCGGCGATGCTGGTGGAGCAGGCGGGTTACGTGATTGCCGCCAAGGGCATGAGCAG
This sequence comes from uncultured Anaerolineae bacterium, assembly GCA_964398185.1. Lineage (GTDB taxonomy): Bacteria > Chloroflexota > Anaerolineae > Fen-1058 > Fen-1058 > Fen-1058. The sequence continues at coordinate 20,226 of CAYNML010000011.1, forward strand.
CGGCGCGGATGTTGAGCCGCTTTCCAATCTCATCGCCAGTTCCCGATCGACCTCGGCCTCGTTAGCGTCCCTGCTGGGCGAAGTGCAGGACTTCTCCACCAGTTACATGGAAGGCCAGCGCGTCAGCGTCTATACCACCTCGCTGGGCCGCGGCCTGTATCTGGCGGTGATCGTTCCCAAGGGCACCAAGCAAGGGTTGGTGTGGCTTTACGCCAAGGAAGCGGCGGTCGAGATCGATCGCATTGTGCAGCGCGCGACCGACGCCATGCAGAAACAATTGGGCCGCGAAGTCGGTTCGGCAGACGCCGAAGCGCTGCGCAAAGAGATGGCCGATCAGCGCGTTGAGAACGTTTTCGAGCGCCGCCGTACGCCGCCTCCGCCGCGCCTGGAGCGCACGCCGCCGCCCGCCCACGTTTCGACGATCTCCTTCCGCAAGGATCGGGCTGAGCCTGAGGTAAAGACCTCGGCCGCGCGCGAAGAACCGCAGGTGGACGAGGCTGCGCCGGCGCCCGCTATCACTTTTGAAGAAGCCATGAAACTGGGGTTGCTGAAAGATATTGCGCCCGAGCCTCCAGCCGAAGCGCCGACCGGCAGCGTGTCCGAGTCCGCGGAAGGCGGCTTGACGCCCGATAAATTTGAAGAAGCCTTGTTGAAGGGCTTGTTCGGCGAATAACGGTTGAACGCCTCGCGGGTTTCCGGCGCGTTGTTTGATGACGACTGTGCTGGAAGCCCGCTCTTTTTTTCACCAGAAGGATCGATATTTTGCAGCGACAATCAGCGGCCGGGCTGGTTTATTACCAATTTGAGGGATTGGCTCAATACCTCGATCTTTATCATGGGGCATTTACGCGGCTGGGCGGTGTCAGTCAAACGCCGTTTGCCTCGTTGAATCTGGCCAAGTCGGTGGGCGACGACGCGGCCAGCGTGCAGGAGAACAATCGCCGTATGCTGCACACGTTTGACATGACGCCCGCTTGCGCTACGACGGTGTGGCTGGTGCACGGCAAGCAGGTGGCGGTGATGACGCACGCCGACGCGGGCGCCTACCGGCAGGGCTGCGACGCGCTCATCACGCGCGAGCGCGGCCTGGCGCTGACCATGCGCTTCGCCGATTGCGTCCCGATCATCTTCTTCGATCCGGTGCAGGGCGCGATCGGGTTGGCGCACGCCGGTTGGCGCGGCGTGGCCGAGAACGTGGTCGCGGCGACGGTGGCCGCCTTGCGCGACAACTTTGGATCGCAGCCGCGCGATCTATGGGCGGGGATCGGGCCGTGCATCGGCGTCGATCGCTATCGCGTAGGGCAGGAAGTGATCGATCTGGTTGCGCCCGCGTGCCCGCCCCACGCCCCGATCGTGCAACGGCAGCCCGACGGTTCCGTTCATCTTGATCTGAATGCTGCGGTTGCTTCACAGCTGCAAGCGTGCGGCATCGCAAACATCGAAGACTCGGCCATCTGCACGGCCTCCAACACCGCCGAGTGGTTCTCGCATCGCGCCGAGAACGGCAAGACCGGGCGGTTCGGAGTGGTCATTGGATTGCGAGAATGAAGAAAGACCTTCTGCGCGACAACCTCGCTCATGTACAAGATCGCATCGCCGCGGCTGCCGCGCGTGCGGGACGTGCTGTGTCTGCCGTCACCCTAGTCGCCGTGAGCAAGACGCACCCGGTCGAGGCGCTGCTCGCGGCTTACGACTTGGGCGTGCGACACTTCGGCGAGAACCGCGTCGAGGAAGCTGCGACCAAGCTGCCCGCTTTCCGACAAGCGATCGGCGATCCGGCGGTGGTCTTCCACATGATCGGGCACGTACAGAGCCGCAAGGCCGACGACGTAGCCGCTTTGTTCGATCGCGTGCATTCGGTGGACAGCGTCAAACTGGCGCAGCGCTTGTCGCGCTGTGCGACGAAGCCGCTGCCGATCCTGCTGGAAGTCAACGTCTCGGGTGAGGCGAGCAAGTACGGCTTTGACGGCGCGCGGCGCGACGAGTTGTTCGGCGCCGTTGAAGTGATCGCGCAGCTGCCGAACCTGCGCCTCGACGGTCTGATGACGATGGCGCCCCTCGTCGACGATCCGGAACAGGCGCGGCCTGTGTTCCGTGTGTTGCGCGAATTGCGCGACGAGATCGCGGCATGTTACTCCGCGGTGAAGTTGCCGCACCTGTCGATGGGGATGACGGACGATTTTGAAGTCGCCATTGAAGAAGGCGCGACGTTGGTGCGCATTGGCCGCGCGATCTTTGGGGAACGGGCATAACATGCTCCCGCTGGACAAGCGTCCAGCGGCCAGGAGCGGCGGACGCTCGTCTGCCTTGAGCCTGACGGGCTGAAAGGTTGTGAAGCAATGCCGGTCATTGGACTCATTCAACTGCTCTTTGATCTGTACATCATTGTCTTGCTGGCGCGAGTGGTGCTCTCGTGGGTGCAGGTCGATCCCCGCAACCCGATCGTCAATCTGATCAACCAACTGACTGAGCCGCTGCTCGCGCCAATCCGCAACCTGCTGCCCCAAAGCGGCGGAATGGACTTCAGCCCGATGGCGGCTTTCGTCGTCGTGCTGATTACCGAACAGGTGGTGCTGATGCTGCTGCGTTCCCTGCTGCGATGAGCAACTGGTCAATCACGGAAGCGGGTGGTGCGGTGACCTTTGCAGTGCGCGTGGCGCCGCGCTCGAGCCGCAATCAGATCGTCGGCATCGAAGGTGGGGCGCTGAAGATCAAGCTCACTGCGCCGCCGGTGGAAGGCGCAGCCAACACCGCGCTGATCGAATTTGTGGCGGAGTGGCTGGGCGTGCGGCGCAGCGCGGTGTCGATCGCCAGCGGTGACAAAGCGCGGAACAAACTCGTGCGTGTAAGTGGGGTAACGCGGGAGCAGATCGTCAAGCAGCTAGAGTAACCGCTCGTTCCAGGACGGTGCGTATGCAAAGGACGATTTTCTATTTGTTTGCCGCCGCATTGTTCTTTGGCGGGCATGCAGCCAGTATCTTGTTGGAACAGAATCTGGCGCTGGATTCTCGCGCGGGTCTTCTTTATGTGCTTGCTCAGGCCGCCGTCCTGGCGCTGCTGGCGGTGGTCATCAGCGTGATCTACCGGCGTGTATTTGGCCGCTAGCCGCAGGCTGGCCGACAAGGATTGAGCGAGGACGACTAACAAATCAGGAGCGAGATTATCTCGCTCCTGATTTTAGCGGGGCTGCATTTTTTGGGAACGACCCACTCGGCCTTTCGCCTTCACACGTTACGCCTCGAGCTGTGTTTTGCGCGCTCGCGCGGTTGGCGGCGGTGTCACAGCTGCCTTCAATTTTTCGATCTGATATTCTGAATCGGCTTGCGCATCCTGTAATTTCTTGATCACGTCGTAGGCCGCCACCAGCGCATCGGCAACCGCAGCGGGATCGTCTTCCTCGGTGGCCGTGAGAGCGATCGCGGCGATGGCGAACAGCCCCCACATCAACTGCTCGAACGCTTCCTGGTTGTACCACTCGATCTCGTTGTAGCGATTGACCTTCAAGAAGGCTCGCACGTCGTCGTCGGCCAGCAACGTCTCCAGCACCTGTGCGGCCCGCTTTTTCGCGGGCACATCGGCGGCGTACCACTGTTGATGTGTCACCAGCGCCTTGACGAGAGCCGCCGTCGGCCACGCCTGCCACTCGGCAATGCCAAGCGCCATCAGCGTCTGCGCGATGGTGCGGCCCAGCAGCCATTCGTCCAGCCAGGCGCGGCTGCGCGCGATGGCGTCTTCGTCGCCGGTGGCGCGGCCCAGCGATCGCACGCCGGCCCAACTGAAGAGCGTGGCCCAGGCCAGGGTTTCTGCTTCAGCGGGCGGCTGCAAGTTGGCTTGCAGGTAGTGCAGCGCGGCCGCATACTTGCGCGACTTGGGCAGCGGGAAGCGCGTCGCCACGAGCGGGAGTTGCAGGATCGCCGCGAAGTCCGATCGGGCGGCCGCCGGAACGACCGTCTCGGCAGGATCGATCTTCAACAGGTACTGAAGGCCATCGATCACGTGCTGGGTCTTTGTTGCGACTTCTTCCAGCAAAGCAGCGTCGGGTCCGGCCGCTTCGTCGGCGGTGCGCTTCGCCAGCAGGTAGCGATAGAAGCCTGCGTTCGCCAATTCGCGGAAGGGCGCCAGCACCGGCCGCGCAAAAACTTCGCGCCCGGCCTCGTCCATGTTGGGCACGCCGCCCCCCTTGAGCGACTCGGCCAGTTTTGCGTAACGCTGCTCTTCATCGTCGACGACTTCGCGCCAATCCATAAAGACGTGATATTTGTACGCGCCCAGTTCGACATAGAAACCCTGCTCGCACAACTCGCGCCCGCTGCGGAGGTATTCCAGCCCCGTGATCGAATCGCGGAAGATGTAGTACACGCCCTCGTCGGCGCGCAAGCCCAGGCCGTCTTTCAGATCGCGCTGCACCAGAATTTTCTCATCGCCCTGGCCCGTTTTCACCGCAAAGGCGGCCGAGGTGCGAATCCAGCCGCGCGTGTCGGCGAATTTATTGTGATACAGCACCAACCCCTTTTCACCTTCGAAGGAGTTGGAATACGCGAAGACGTTTTCATCGACATGACCGGCCGGTGTGTAGAAGTCGTACAACCGGAAGTGATCGACCCCGGCAAAGACGCGCCGGCGATGCAAGAGCGGCGAGATTTCATGCGCATGCCGATCGACCAGCCACTGATCCGGCGTTTCGTTGTAATAGGCGCGGCGATATTCCATGCCGTACTTCTCGGCGTAGCCTTCGAACTGGCCGTGGCCGAACATCGGCAGGCCGGGCATGGTGGACATCAACACGCAGATGCCGAAGTACTTATCGCCTTTGCCGAATTGCTCCACCGCCGTTTTCTCGTCCGGGTTGTTCATGAAGTTCACGTAGCGCTTCAGCACTTCCGGATCGAACTCCATGGTGTTCTTCATCACGCTGCGATACTTGCCGTTGTCTTCATCGCGCAGCATGTTCATAAAGGCGCTGTTGTAGACGCGATGCATGCCCAGCGTCCGCACGAAGTAACCTTCCATCAACCAGAAGGCTTCGGCCAGCAGCAGTGTGTCCGGCGCTTCGGCCGCCACCCGATCGACCACCTCGCGCCAGAATTCTTCCGGCATGGCCGCGTCCAATTGTTCTTTGGTCAGGCCATATTCCGCGCGCGACGGGATCGCGCCGCCGGTGCCGGGTTCGGGGAACCACAGGCGCTGATAATGTTTCTTGGCCAGCGTCATCGCCGCATCGAAGCGGATGATGGGGAAGTTGCGCGCCACGTGCAGGATCGTTTGAATCACCGCCTCGCGCACGGCCGGGATGAGGTAATTCAACTGCGCGGTGTCGTTCCACGGAAAACTGGTGCCGTCGTTGCCGTGATAGATGTACTTGGTGCTGCCCGTCCACTTGTCGACGCGCTTGAAGACCACCGCGGCGTCGCTGTGATCGTAGTAATGATCTTCCAGATAGATGCCCACGCGCTGATCCCACGACCAATCCGGGCCGCTGAAGGTGTATGACGGGAACGGCGGATAATCGAGCGCGATAAACCAATCGGGATGTTCGATCACCCAGGTGGCGTCAATGCCCACATGATTGGGGACCATGTCGCTCGACAAACGGATGCCGCGCCGCCGCGCCCGATCGCGCAGATCCACCAGGGCGGCGTCACCGCCCAGGTCTTCGGCGATGCGATAGTCCATCAGCGAATAGGCCGAGGCGACGGCTTCGGGATTGCCCATCATGCGCTTGATGTTTTGCGATGCTTTACTGCGTTCCCACAACCCGATCAGCCACAGGCCCGTAAAGCCCCGGCGGCGCAGTTCGTCGAGTTCCTCATCCGGGATCTGATCGAGCCGCGTGATGGGCCGCTGATACTGTTTCGAGAGTTGATCGAGCCACACGTAGGTGTTCTTGGCGATCAACACGAGGCGCGGCATCCAGTGCAGATCGACGCTGAAGCGCTCTGGTTCCGGCAGGAAGTCATAGGCGCTGCCCGCCGGGCCAAAGAGCGCCAGTGAGGCGCGCTGTGCTTCTTCGCCGAAGACCGGGACCATCGTCGGGCCGGGGCCGGTGAAAATGGCCTTCTCTTCTTCGCGGATAAAGTCGAGGCCGCCCAACACCCGATAGAGATACTGCCCCAGCATGAGGCCCCAGCGCCCGCGCATGAACTCCAATTGATCCAGCAACGAGCCGGGCGCCGCCAGGGCCGGGGTTCGCAAGAAATCGATGAGGTTCTGCCCGTCGAAGCCGAACGTCGGCTGTGTGGCGAAGAATTCGCGTATGCCCGTCATGACTTGCGCGTAAGCCGTCTCCTGCCGCAGCGGTGTATCGTCAAACAGTTCGCGATATGGCTCGAAGGCCGGGTTCTGATTGGCGAGCCACAGCATCAACAGCTCTTCCAGTTCGATCTGGTGATGCGGCATGCCGTTGGTCGCGCCTTGGAGATATTCGTCGCTGGCGATCGCGCCCTTGTACACGGCTACCGGCGGAAACTCGTCGACAAAGCGGCGCAGGGTCTTCTCCACTTCCGCCGGCCCGATCTGCGCTGTGAGATAGTCCAGCGCCTCCTGCATCACGCGCGGATTCTTCTGCTCGCGGTATTGCTTCAGTGCGTAGTGCTGCAGCTCATCGATCAGGCCCAGCGCGTTGAGGTGCGCGGCCTTGATGGTCTGATCGGGCGGGCGTTTGGCGTTGATTTTCTGGGCAAAGACGCGCGCCGCATAGAAGTTGGCGAAGATCACATTGCCGTTAAACGAGAACAGCGACTCCTCAAAGCCGTAATAGTCACGGGCGCGGCGGGATACGTGAAATTCAAACATGGGCAGCATGGCCTCCGGGAACAGTCTCTCAGCAGCAGGCGTGGCGGCTTCAGCCGGAGACACCAGGGGTAACCGGCTAAAGCCTCGCCTCCACAGTGTCGGAAATTTTAGCGGAAATCGCCGACCAATTCCGGCTTGTTCCGCAGAATCTGCTCGATGCGATCCAGCACGTCAGCCGTCAACTTCGGCAGCAGGTCGAGCGCTTGCATGTTCTCGGTCACTTGCGCGACCTTGGACGCGCCCGTGATGACGGTGCTGACGTTGGGGTTCTTCAAACACCACGCCAGCGCCAACTGCGACAGCGTGCCGCCCAGTTCTTGCGTGATGGGAACCAGCTGCTTGACCTTCTCAATCTTCTGCGCGGTCTCCGGCTTCTCAAACTCCTCGCGCAGCCATTCGTAACCGGGCAGCGTGGCGCGCGTGCCTTCCGGCAGGCCGTTGTTGTACTTGCCCGTCAACAGGCCGCTCGCCAGCGGGCTGAAGATCGTCGTGCCGAGGCCGAACTCGCTATACAGGCGCTCATACTCCTTCTCGAAGCGCGCGCGCGCAAACATGTTGTATTCAGCCTGTTCCATCAACGGCGGGATCAGGTGCTCGCGCCGCGCAATCAAGTGCGCTTCCATGATTTCCTGCGCGCTCCACTCGCTGGTGCCCCAGTAGAACACCTTGCCCTGATTGATCACGTGGTTCATGGCGCGCACGGTTTCTTCAATGGGCGTGCGCTTGTCGGGCCGATGGCAGAACAGCAGGTCGACGTACTCCAACTGCAGGCGCGCCAGTGAAGCATCCAATCCTTCAATGATGTGTTTGCGCGACAGACCCTTGTCGTTGACCCCCGCGCCGCCCCAGAACAACTTGGTGGACAGCACCAGATCCGATCGCTTCCACCCGGCCCGCTTGATGGCCTTGCCCATCGCAATCTCGCTGCGGCCTTCCGCGTACACCTCGGCGGTGTCGAAGAAATTCACACCGTGCCGGTACGCCTCGACCATTGTCTCATACGCAATGTCTTCACCGACCTGCTGACCCCACGTCACCCAGCCGCCCAACGACAGCGCCGACACCTGCAAACCCGATCGGCCCAAATATCGATATTCCATGTTGCTCCTCGTAAGAGATGTGGTTAGCCACAACGATTATACCGCAAGACCGGGCGATTACGGTTCCACGGCATAGACCGTCATGTGTTCCAGGCTGAACGCGGAATTGCCGGCAAAGACCGGCGGCCAGCGCGCCGCCAGGTGCGGATACCAGCCGGGGAACGTAACGAAGTAGTGCGCGCCCTTCGCTTGCAGCCAGTCACCCAATTTGGCCTCATCGCGCATGAACGGGATCACTTCCGGCGATATGAGGCCCGCCAGATCGAGGATGGGCCGCTGCGCGAAGTAGCCGATCGCGCCGATGTCGTGCGCGGCGATGACGGCGTCGGGCGGCGCATTCCGATCGAGCCACTGCGCGACGGCGACCATCTCGCCGTTGATGATAGCGACATCCGTGGCGTAAGCCTGCGCTCCGATCGGCACGAACAGCACAAAAACGATCACAATGGTTAGCGCATAGGCGCGACGCAAGAGGCGCATGATTGGCTTAGTGCTCCGCGTCTTGATCCACTCCAGCAGCAGTGCCGTCCCGACGATGCCATACAGCAGCACGATCGGAATGATCGGCAGCAGGTAACGTCCATGCTGATACGACACCGGCAGGCGCAGCGCATAGACGCCGATGTGCGCGGCGATCCAGAGCAGAGGAAAATTCAACACCAGGAAGCGCGTTACCGCAGGGCGAGATTTCATCTCGCCGCGCAAGTTACCCACTTGCGCCACAGCCCATGTGATCAGGCCGGGGATCAACAGCAGCAGTCCGCCTGCCAACGGCGCCATGAGCATGTTACCGAGGGAGGCGAGCCAGATCGAGGCGGAACTCATCAACTCCCCGTACTCGCTCTGTTTGGCGTAGAACGTGTTGGGAAAGATCGATCCGCCCGCTTGCAGATTGAAGTACGCGCCCGGTGTCAGCACGATCACAAAAGCGACGGCGGCCTGCGCCACCTCGATCAAGCCGCTGCGCCCTGCGCGCACGATCATCACGATCAGGCTCAGCGTGACAAGCAGCAGACCTTCGGGGCGCGTCAGGATCAACAATCCCCCCAGTGCGCCGCTGATCCAGCCCGCCGCATTCGCCCACACCCGCTCGATCAGCGCCAGCGCGAAAACGATGAAGAGCAGCGTCTCCATGCCCGAGGCCGCGGCCCACACCAGGTGCCACTCGATCACGCACGCGAGACCGACGAGCCAGCTCACCAGCGATCGGGTGGGCAATAACCGATCGGCCAACCGCGACAGCAGCCACGCGCTGATCGCCAATGTGATCGCGCCGAGGATCAGCGCCCACAGCTGCTGATCGATCTGCAAACGATAGGCCGCGCTCAACAGCAGTGTCCACAGCGGCGCGGTCGAGCCGGCGCTGGGCACGTCGACGACATAGGCCAGCTGTCCCGTCGCGGCCCAGTTGCGCGCATAGGTTTGATGGATCCACGCGTCGTCGAGCGGATAGCCAGAGTGGCCGCGTACCGCGGCCACTCCTGTGTAGCATCCTACTACCAGCACCGCCAGCGCGGTGAACGTCAGGAAGCGTTTCACTAGTTCCTTCTGATCAACGGCAGATATACCGGCGGCTGAACGTAGATCGCGACCGGGCCGAAGATGTTGTTGACTTCGTCGCCTTCGATGATGCGGCCATGCTGCGGCGTGCCATAGGCGTTGGTGCCCGGCACGTTCCAGTATGGATCGGCCTGGACGTACAACAGTTGATTCCCGCCTTGTGTCAGGACGTAGGTATAGGTTACAGTGAAGACTTCGCCCGTGGCGAGGCCAGCGCCGTTGAAAGCCTTGACGTACTTGCAGGAACCGGTCGGCGTGGGACACTTGCCATTGGTGTGGTCGCTCGGGCCGCTGGGCGGGGGCGAACCGGCGGGCTTGATATACAAGTCGGTGCCGAACCAGCCTAGACCGTCGGGCCCGTTTGTCGGATCGAAGCCTTGATTCTTCATCACCACGGTGATCGTGATCGGTCCGTTTTGCCGCAGACGCGCCGGCGTATACGTCATGCTCAACACCGCGATGTCAGCCCCGCGCACGATGTCGATGTCGGTGCTGGTGTTGTTGCCAAGATTGGTATCAGTGCCGCGCACGACTGGCGTGGCGCTGATGAGGGCGGTATTCTCGATCGACAACGCCGTAATCGGCAGGCTGGCTTCGATGCGGATGGGTACCAGCACACTATCACCCGCGCCCGGCGGCAGATCGGGCCGCGCCAGCGTGTAGCGCCCCGGCGCCGCCTGCGTCCAGCCCGCGGCCTGGAAGGTCAGGTAATCGCTGGGGGTGAAGATGTCCGTCAACGACACCTGCGTGAGCGTGACGTTGGCCGTGGTGTTTGTGTAGCGCAGCGTGTACGTCACGGTCGCGCCCGGGATCGCTGAAGTCTGGCCGTCGGACTTAAAGATCGCCAGATCGTAATACCGGCGAATATCCGTTTCGACGGGCGCCAGGCCTGCGGCGCCGGGCAGGGTCAGATCGTTGGCGTCCAAGGCAACATCGTTCGTGTAGATTCCCGGCGCGACTCCTGCGCCGACCAGCGCATACCACGTCAGGACCAGTGACTGACCAGGCGGCAGCGCCAGGTTCTGCCACACCAATGGCGCCGCCGACTGGGGCGGCGGAGTCGTGCCGACGGTTTGCGAGAAGACAAAGCCCGTCGGCATGGTGTCCGTCACCCGCAGGGTCAGCGGTGCGCCACTCTGATTGGTCAGCGTCAGGACATACATCAGCGGCTCGCCGGCAAAAGCCAGGCCGGGGGAAGCCGCCTTGCTGATGTCAACTTGCGGCGGCCCGCCGATGAACGTGATGGCCTGCGCCGTGTCGTTGGCCGCGTTCGACTCGATGGCATTGACCGACGGCGTCCCGGTGATGATGACTGTGTTGTAGATGTGGTCGCCCACATAGGACGGATCGATCTGGAGTACCATCGTCACCGTGCCGGACGCATTGGCCGGCAGATCACCGACGTTGAGCGTGCGCTGCCCCGGCCCGATTTCGATCCAGCCGGAACCGTCGAGATAGGTGACACCCGTCGCCGGGAAAGAATCGTTCAGGATGACGTTGCTGAGGTCCACGCTGTTCGTCGTGACATTGCGGTAGCTCAACGTGTACGTCACGCGTTCGCCCACCGCGACCAGTAGCGGATCACTGGACTTGGTGATCTGCACGTCATAGGTTGGCTGCGGTGACACGAAGATGGGCGCGGTGTTGCCGGTGCCCGGGAAGCGCAGGGAACCGCTGGACACATCGACACGATTGTAGTGCGTGCCCAATGGCGCGTCGGTCGCCACGTAGGCAATGAAGCCCAGCGTGCGCACCTGCGTGCTGGACAGCGGAATCGCGTTCCAGACGACGGGTGATACGGCGTCGGGCAGGGGCGTATCGCCGAGCGGCGCGACGAATGACAGTCCCGCCGGCAGCGTATCGGTGACCATGACGGTCAACGGATCTTCGCCCTCATTCGTCAATGTGATGGTGTACGCCGTGGTGCCGCCGCGGTAGGTGCTGCCCGGAATGGCGATCTTGCTGGACGAAACGTTGGGCGCGCCGCGCACTTTGACACCGGCGGTATCGTCCGTCTGGGGGATGGAGATATTCGCCGCGCTGGCCGCCACGCGATTGTAGTACGTCCCTGACAACAATGTCGACGAGACGCGCGCGTAGAACGACAACTCCAGCCGGGCGGAGTTGTTCAGGCTCGCCGGCAGCTTGCTGGCCCAGACCAGCGGCGCGATCGTGTCCGGGGTCGGAGCCGATGGGCTGACCATGCCGTCGAAGGTGAAGCCGGCCGGCAGGGTATCGGTGATGCGCATGTTGGTCAGCGCCGATCCTGATTGGTTATAGAGCGTGATCGTGTACACCACCCGATCGCCCGCCGTGACGGTCTTAGGTGACACGACTTTGTCGAGCGCAGCGCCTGGCACGATCGTCACCGGCGCACCCAGGTAGTTCACCGCTTGCGTGATCACCCAGCCCGGCGAGAAGCCATCCATATAGTTCTTGTAGTTTGCGCCGGGATAAATTGACGCCCGCGCCCGGAACGAGAAGCTGGTGCTGGCATTGTAGTTGATCTGCGAAATCAGCCACGCGGGCGGATCGCTGCTGACCTGCGTCACGCCGGCCGGTAAACTGACGTTGGAGTTGAATTGCCAGTAAGGTTCTGCCACCGCCGAGGGCAGCAGATCAGTCACCACGATGTTGGACACCGCATACGGCCCCCGGTTGACAATGGACACGTTGTACTGCACCAGACCCAGCGGCCCCACCGAGGTGTTCCCTGTTGTCTTGGTGTATTCCAGGCGCTTGGGGCGCACATTCACGCGCACGCCCGCCCGGGCATTGGCGCCGACGCCCAGCCACGGAATACAGGTCTTAGCGTCTGCCAGATTTACCGCCATCAGATCATTCTCGAGATTTTCTCCGGTCACTTGTGTGACGGTGACCACGAACGAAAAACTCAAAGTGCTGTTCGGCCCCATGGATATGCCTGACCAGACCAGATCTCGTCCGTTGACCTGCGGCGCCGGCACGCTGGAGCCCGGTTTCATGCGGGCAAACTGGAAGGCGTTGCTCACATCGACTGCCGGCAAGGTGTCGGTAATCAGCAGATTCGAATACGAATTGGAGGTATTGTTGGTCAGATAGATTGTATAGGTGAGAATCTCGCCCGGTCCGGCGCCCGGCAGTTCCGCAGTGTTGCCCATGCCGATGTGCGGATACGTCATGAGGGGCGCCAGCGGGCCGGCGTTCACCCAGGTCTGGGGCGGATCGGCCAGCGTGAACCCCACCCGGGCGGTTCCCTGCTCAATGTTGGCCGGCAGCCGGTTGCACGTATCGGGGGGCACCGATTCGGCAATCACGTCAAACTGCGTTGAGAGACTGCCATTTGCCGAGAAGAGCGCCGGCGGATCGTAGTCGAGCGTGTACAATGAGCCGCCGCCGAGCACGTAGAAGTTATTGGGCAGGTTGTCGTGAATCTGCGTGACGGCGTAGTCCTGCAGACTGACGTTCAACACCGTAATGAGATACGAGAAGCCGTCGCCCAGCACAATCGAGCCATTGGGCGCCAGCGCCGTCTTGTTGATCCGGAACGGATTCAAAAACTGCATGCAGGCTAAATTGTTGGCAGTGGGAATGAAGGTGTCCGGGCTGTAACCCGATACCGTATTGCAGTAATTGCCGCCCGACGGCGGCGGCACCCCCACGGCTGTCACGCGAAACTCAAAGCGAGCTGTTGAGTATGCCGGCACCGTAATACCCGGCCAGACGATCAGCGGCGGATTGGCGGAAGTGTACACCGGCGCTGGCCCGAAGATCATCTCTTGAAAACTCCACCGGTTGCCCCGGTTGTCGCTGGGCAGCGTGTCGGTGATGATTAAGTTCGTGATGGTCGTGTTGCCCGTGTTGGTCAACCAGAGCGTATATGTTTCAGGATAACCTGAATACACAGGGCCTGGCCAGATCGTCTTGACCGGCACAATCTGCGGCAGTACGGTGACCCTGGCTTCCACGGGTGTGAGGTTATCGTAGATCACGGGCGCTTCCGGCAAACGAATCGCGTAGATCGAATTATCGACGGTGCGTCCGGAAACGGTCGTGTCGAATTGCGCCGGCACGCGCACCCGCACCGCAAAGCTGTAGACGCCCCAGGCCTCGATGCTGGGCAGCATCCAGGCCACCGTGCGGCCGGCCTGTGACACAACCGTCGGCGCGCTGAAGGGCGGCACAGCCAGTGTGTCGGAATAGACGAAGTATGGCCCGCCCGCATAGGCCTGCGGCAGTGTGTCCGTCAACCGCAGCGTGCTGACGGTCTCCGTGAAGGGGTTATATACTCCGATGGTGAATGTCACGATGCGATCTGGAAAAGTGCGCGGCGGGTTGCCTGCTGTCGGCGGCGGCGGGCCAACCTGCACCACCTTCTCGAGCACATCGTTGCCGGTCAACACCACATCGGCATCGCCGGGCCGCGCGATGGTCACCTCCGTCGAACGGAAGCCATAATTGCCGCGGTTGTTGCGGATGGTGTTCACATCGTTGGCATTCTTGAGCGTCGGGCTGAGGCGTGCCGTAAAGGTCACATACACGCTCTGCCCGGGAAGGATCGCGTTTGACACGTAATACGTCAACACCTTGAGACTGTCGAGGTAGTCATACGTGATGCCGGATCCCGCCGTCATGCTCCACAAGGACATCTTGGGCGGGATCACTTCGGTGATGATCGTGTTCGTGGATGAGATCGAATCGGCCCGCTCGGACACGGGGCGATTGGCGAGTTTCATCGTAAACGTCACCAGGCGGCCCGGCCGCTGCAGCGTGGGGGTGTAGGTTTTCTCCAGATACATCACCGGGCCAATCACCAGCGGATTGACGCCGTTGGCCGCACTGGGTACGCCCGGCGCCGAAGTGGCGATGGACGCCGTGTTGGCCAGAATCACCGGCGAGCCGATGACGGTCTTGGTCGTGCTGGGCTGCAGAGTGGATGCTACGTCGGTCGTCATCACGATCGAGCCGGACGCGCCCGGACCAAGCGTGCCTAATTCCCAGCGGATGTAGGGCTGCGTCGCGGTAGGCCGATACGTGTACGTGACCAATCCCAGCCCGCTCATCTGGAAATTTCCGTTATAGGTCAGCAAGTACCACGAGTCGGTAATGACCACGTTCGGCAAAGCCTGGCCTGTCGCGTTGGTGACCATGATGGTGAACGTGATGGAACGACCCGCCTGTGTGGTATCTGGCCCCTGCACGTCGATCTGTAAATCATTGGCGGTTGGCGCCTCTCCCTCGGGCAGCGGGACGGCGGCAGTGGGGCGATCGATTGCCAGGAACACCACCGCCACCATGACCAGGCAGATCGCGATGACGGGCACTACGCGTCGGAAAGTCTGTACCTGCGTTAACGTCTTCATGTGACCATTCTCCTTTATCATCCCCCGCAGCCTTTCCCCGCACGGCACGAGTATAGATGCAACAATCGTTTAGCGCAACCAGTATCCTCCCGGTCGCGCTCATGGTGGATCGAGCACTTCAAATATCTGGACGCCAGCGATGGTCTCACGCCACCGCAACGGCGCCGGTGACGCGCCGGGCCCGGCGAATATCTCCGCCAGCAGTTCCGGCCGATTCGAATCCGCCACCAGCCAGCGTGCGCCAAACTGCCGCGCCGCCAGCAAGAGATCGGTTACGTCACCATAGGGGATGACGATCGATCGCAGGCCGGTCTGATAAGTGAACAGCGGCGGGTTGTTCACCAGCACGATCGGATCGGCGGCATCCCGCTCGGCCAGCCACCGGCCGATCGCCTGATCCACCTCTCCGGCCTGATTCCAGATCGGCGCGTTCCAATCCGGCCCGATGACGCGCCCGCGATAAACGAAGAACCCCAGCAGCGCAGCATAGATCACGCAAGCCGCGCTGAAAAACTGCTGTGCGCGATCGGCCCGCCAGGTGCGCCGCCGCCGCGCAATCCACGCAACGCTGGCATCCAGCCCGATCGGCGCTGCCGCATAAAAGAAGGGCAGCAGCGCGCCAGTCGAATGAAATAACCCGCCGCGATCACCCGCATAGGTGAAGGCCAGCGTCATCGCCGCAAACAACAGCCCGGCATACCACAGCGCCGCGTGCAGCACCTGTGCGCGCCGCTGCCGCCACAGGCCCAGTCCAATCAGCGGCGCAAGGAAGATCATACCGGCTTCGCCGAGCCAGTGCAGCAAGCCCGCCCCGACGCCGTTCACGCGCGAACCGATCAGGTTGCCGCAGCTCAGCAGGTGTGCCAGATCGAACGTCTGGCCGTACGCAAAGAGCTCATCGTAGCGGCACAGCCACAGCGCCTGTGAGCCGGCCGTTGAGAGTAGTGTGCCGATCGTGTTGAGGTTGCGCGCGAACCACGGCAGCATCACGCCGCCATACCCGATCAGAATCAGAATGAGGGATACGGGCTGCGGGATGAAGATTTTCCGCTGGCCATTCGCAGAATGGAATCTGACCTGAACGATCAGTAAGGGCAGCAGCAGCAACACACCGTCCGCGCGCGAAAGGTGCGCCAGTCCCGCACACGCACCAGCCGCCAGCCACTTCCACTTCGCTTCGGCGCTGGCCCAATACAAAGCCAGCGCGCCACACACGGCAAACGGCGCGAAGCTTTCCGGCACGCCCCAATACGGCAGATAGAATGGACTCAAGATCGTCAGCAAGGCGGCCAGCCACGCGTGGCGGCGCACGGCAGATACGCGCCACGCGATCAGGTAAGCCAGCACCGGCAGCAGCGCCGCCAGCAGTACGAACGGAATTTGTGCCGCGCGGTAATTCACGCCGAAGATCGCCTGGCTGATCGCCACCAAGATCGAGGGCAGCGGCATCCAGTACAGGTGACTGGGATGCGGCAGCCCCGTCGGTTGATCCAGATAATGCCACACGTAGGGATCGTTGAATCCGAAACCCTGCGCCAGACGCTGCCCGCCGACGAGATAGTAGGCCGCGTCCATGTAGTTGGGCTGAGTCTGCGGCACTGCCGCCAGCGCGCGCACCAGCAGCGCCAGGCCAAAGATCACCCACACGTCTCGCCGCAAAATCTTGGAATTCATCTCAACGTCGCAGTTCGTAGATGGCCGTGCTGCCCAAGCGGGTCAGCAGCGTGGCCCGCGCCGCCGGATCGTCCAATGCGGCCGGATACAAGCCGATTTTCTCCGTGACGATCACGTAGCGTGCCCCGTATCGATCGGCCAACTGCCGCACCACGTTCACCTCTTGCAAGGGCGGCAGCGTCAAAGCCGGCTGGCCGGTGACGTAGTTCAGGGTGTTGGCCTGGGTTGTGATGATCGGCTCGCCGGGCGGCACGTTCGTTTTCACCCAGTGCGCGATCGCGGCAAACTGCCGCCCGTCTGTCCGGCTGCTCGTTATGGCGCTGGGCCATGCCGCCAGCGACTGCCCCAGCATCAATCCAATGATCAGGGTATAGCTGGCCACGGCCCAGATCCGTGTGCGTGGTCGCTCCGCTAAATACTTCACAGCCACCATGCAGCCTAAGGCGGCCCAGATCACATACGGCCCCACAGAATGGTAGAACGAGCCGGTCAAGGATGGCACGGTGAAGATCAGACCGGCCGCCAGCAGTAACATCACCCCAAACAGCGAAAATACTTGGAACAGCGACTCTTTGCGAGTTACTGCGACGGGCAAGCCGATCAACCCGAAGGGAAAGGTGCCAAGCACGATGACGCCCAGACAGTGCCACAGACCGTTCAGACGCGCCGCAATGAGTGGTCCCGAACCGGCGGCCGCTGCTTTGGCCCATGAGGGCAGGTCGCCGTAGTTGAACCACTCGTCGTAGCTGCGCGCCGCCGACGCAATCAGCAGTGATGAGGGTTGTAGCGCGCCAAACTCGGCCAGATTCCGCAGCGACCACACGCCGATCAACGGCACAAAGCCGACAAGTAAGGCCAGCAGCAGTTTGCTTAGCTGCCCCCGTTCCTGCCGCAGCTTGATCAGAGCGAGTAACCCGATCGCGACGGGTAGCAATAAGCCATGGGACCGCGTGAGATAACTCAGACTGCAAAAAATTCCAGACAGCGCCAGCAGGCCTGCCTGCTGCCGATCGATCGCCAGCGCCCCGCTGAACAAAGCAAGCGCGGCGAACACGGTATAAATCGCCGAACTGTCTGCGCTGGCGGATTGATACACCAGCACCGCGTTGATGACGATCAAGCTCGCCGCCAGTATGCTCCAGCGGCGGTGCTGCGGCCAAAGCGCCCGCCCCATGCCGTAAGTCAGCGGCGCCAGGAGCGATCCGGCGACAATGCCCGGCACTTGCGCGGCCAGCAAGGTATCGCCCCACACCCGGATGGAACCGGCCATCAGCAGCGACGTCAGCGGCATCCAGAATTCGTTGCTGGGATGCGTCACAGTTGGGAATAAAATCCAGTAGTTCCACAACACATCCGACACCAGGCCGCGCCCGTCGGCGAAGTGGCGCGCCACTTGAATGTACGCCGCGGGATCGTCGAGCTGCGGGAATGGCAATTGTGTCGCCAGCCACCACCGCACCAGCAGGGCAGCGAGGCCAAGCCCCATGCCGATCAGTACGTCCACGCTCACGGAATGACGCCAGCGTCGATCGGCCTTCACGTTACTTCTGCTTCTGGCCGCCGTCGCTGGGCCTGTGCCGTCACTTCGCGATCACCGGGCCGCGGCACATTCCACACAACGATCAGCGTGGCCAGGTACATCCAGAACAGAATCTGGAGTACCCATGGCTCAGGGTGTGTTCCCAGATTCAAGAGGAAGGCAACCACCAGGAGACTGGCGGCGATCCCTAGAAATACCGGACGGACCCCGGATCGTTTGCCGCCCGCAAAAACCCCGACGACCCACACGCTCAAGATGGCGTAGTCGTAGAAACGGATGTAGGGCACGATCAACGCGCTCAGCAGCGCGCCGGTTCCAATCAGCAGCAGCGCATCCGCTTTCCGCTGCCACCAGCGCTGAATGATCAGCCCGCCAGCCGCCGCGATGGCGCCGCCAATCAGGAGCCGGCTGACCAGCAGCAGGTTCGCATCGGCTGCCCAGCCTAGAACGTACTTCATGAAATCGGCCACCGTGGCAACCGGCCAATAGACGATGTAGTTTCCGTTGACGCTCACGCCATAGGCAAATGCAAAATCGACGCCGGCCAGACTGGCCAGCCACTGCGGCCACACGATGGTTGTCAGGACGAGGACACCGCCGCCGCCGAGCAGCACCCCGGCGAAGAAGCGCCATTTACGCTGTGTAACGGCGATCAGACCGATAGCGAGCATCACGCCCACTGCGATCCACGGCTTGAACAAGGTCAGGCTCAGGCACAACCCGCTCAACAGCCATTTTTCATGGCGCAACAAGATCACACCCACCAGCACGCCGGCTGTCACGAACAAGCCAATCTGTCCCATCACCAGACAGCGCAAGCACAACCACAAGCAGCACAGGAGCAACAACGCGCATTGCCAGGAAGCCAGATCGCGCCGTGCCAGAACATAGACCGCCCCCAGAATCACCAGGAGCAGGCCGACGTTGTAAATCGCCCAGGCGACGGTGCCGAGCTCGAAGGGCAGCAGGGCAAACGGCACAGTCAGCAGCGTCACCCATGGCAAGCCCACGAATTGCGTATGGCCCGACAGATTCACTCCCGGATAAGTGTAAAAGCGGATAAAGGGATCGCCGCCGTCCAGGAGCGTGCGCGCACTCGCCCAGAAAAACCGGATGTCATAACCCCACGCTTGAGTGACGGCTACAAAAATCGTCACGGCCAGCCAGGCCCCTACGGCAGACCACGTTATGATGGCCAGGCGGCGCGACCAGCGACTTTGTGCGATCTCTCGTCGTTGTGCGGGCGTCATTAGCGATCCTCCCTGGTGCGTCGCGCGGCGATCGTAATCTCGCCCATCGGAAAACGCACTGCGATACGTCGCAGCCACGCCTGCTGCGCCAGACGCTGCGCCACACGCCCGAGCCAGCCCGGATACTGTGACAGGCGCACCAGCACGTTCGTCACCGAGAAATGCACCCAGTTCGATCGGGCGCGGACCAGCTCAAAGCCCTCTTGCGTCAACAACGGCGCCAGTGTTTCGTGTGAGAAGTACCAGAGATGCTCGCGCAGCAACAAGACCCAACGCTTGCCCATCAACCGCGCCACCCAACTTCGCTCGTCGGGTACGTTCAGAAAGAGCCAGCCCTCCGGTGTCAGCCAGGTGCGTACTTGCTGCAAGGCGTTGCGTGGCGAATGGACGTGCTCCAGCACGTCCCACAACGTGATCGCGTCAAAACTCGCCGGGGCAAAGTGCTGATCCTCCAACAGGCCGGTGACGAAAGTAGCGCGCGGACAGCGTTCGCGCGCGCGTGTGATGGCCCAGTTGGACACTTCGAGGCCGGTGACCTGCCATCCCGCTTGATCGGCGGCGGCGACGAACATGCCCGAAGCACAGCCCACATCCAGCAGGCGGCCGCGCTGCGCTTGAAACTGCTCAACCCAGCGTAAGAACGCGCGCGCCGTGCGCAAGCGATTCTCGTCTTCAACATCGTAGGTCGCGTCTTCCAGCGCGGCGTAAACCCGGGCCAGCGTCGCCTCATTATCACGTGGATTGGTCAGCAGCAGGCCGCATTGGCGGCAGCGCATGGTATTGAGGTAGCCCGCTCGTGTGCGCGAGGAAGAATAGTATGTCGCCGGATCCGCTTCGGGATCAGTGATGGTGGCGGGATAGACCAGCGCGAAGTCGGTTCCGCCGCATACGGCGCACGGCACAGTCGTCAATGTCATGCGCCGACATCCTCGCGCCAGCAGCGCGCCGCGATGCGCCCCTGCTCGATGGCGGCGCTCAGTGTGCGATCTTCGGGGTAGAACTGCGTTGAGTCGGTGACGTACAGGCCGCGCAGCGGGGTGCGGTGCGGCGGGATCAACTCAGCGAAGCGGGTGCTGCACACCGCCTGCGCGTACGGCGCGCGCGTGATGAACCACTGCTTGATCCAGCTCTCGTCGAAGGCCGGGTTCACCAGCTGCAGCATGGCGCAGTACTCGGCATACAATTGATTGTCGCTGTAGCTGTAGCGCGGCTCAGTCGTGGGTAGATAGTACGGCACGTAGATCAAATTCAAGCCTGCGTCGCGCAGGTGCTGATTCAAGTTGGTCAGTTCGATGATGCCGTTGAAACTGATGCGCGGGTCGTTAATGTTGAGCCAGAAGTTGTGACTGAACGGTTGCCGCAAGCTAAAGAGCGCGCACACCACACCGATGTACTTCACCTGCCGCGCTCTGGCAAAATACTCGGTCAACTGGCCGGGGACCAGCCGATCAAGCGCTGGCAACGCCACGGTAGAGATCACGGCATCGCACGGCAGACGGCCATCCTCCAGTTCGACTGCGCTCACGGTTTGATCTTCAAGCTCGATCGATTTTACTGGCGTCCCCGTGCGCACCGTGACGTTGGGCTGCTGTTGCAGCCATTCGGCCAGGCGATTGACCAGCGTCGCCGAGCCGTGCGTGAGATAGCCAAACGCTTCACGTCCCCACAGCTGCTGCCGCGAACGCGCCACGCGCCAGATGCGATGCCAGATCCACGCCGCCGAGATCGTGTCGTAGTAGTCGCCGAACTTGATGCGCAGCAGCGGATGCCAGATGACGTTGTATGCTTCTTCGCCGATGTTTTCGATGAGCCACGCCTTGGCCGGAAACTCGTCGAGCCACCGCCAGTTCGAACGGTAGCGCGAGCGCAGGATGTGCAGGCCAAAGCGCACCCGCTGGATGAGGGGCACCGCGTTGAAGCGCAGGAGATCGATCGGGGTGCCGAAGCCGTAGAGCTGGCCATTGTGATAAAACGAGGTCTGCGTGTGCCGCCAGTGCAGCTGATCGCCCAATCCCAATTCCGTCACCAGATCGACCAGATGTCGATCGGAGCGGCAGATGAAGTGATAAAAGGCTTCAACGGTCTCGCCGTTAAGCGTTAGCGAACTTGCCAATCCGCCCAACACCGGGGCGTTATCGATCAGCGTCACGCGCTGTCCGGTGCGCGCCAGATCGTAAGCCGCGGTCAGGCCGGCCAGCCCGCCGCCGATGACCACCACGTGTGGCTGCGTCTTAGTGTTCATGTTTCCGCCGTCGGTACCAATCGCGCGCGATCGGCCAGTAGATCCACACCAGCAGCAAGGCGGGGAGCAGGGCAACGATATTCCAACCCAGCGGCCCAACGAGCCAGACCAGGTAGCCGGTGAATCCGAAGATATACGCCCAACCCGGCACCGCCATGCACAGCAGCAGAATGGTGCTGTAATACGGCATGTACGTAATCGCCAGGCAGGCCGTTGCCGTCAATGCGATGAGGCGCTGCTGCCGCGTCAGCGGCACGAGCAAAGCCGGAATAAACAACGGCAGTGCGATCAACCCGATCGAGGCATTCCAGTTATCGTAGTGCCGATCGCCCACGAAATTGCTGAGCGCCTGCCAGTACCACCACGGCCACGGCCCCCAGACGATCACCGTCGCGATCAACGTCGCCACCATCGCCGCCGCGGCTTTCCATTTTTCACAGCCCAGCCACCACCACAACGCCGCCACCGGAATGAGGCTGGCTTGCGGCTTGAAGGTGGCCATCATCAAGGCGACCCACATCAGCAGCCACGTCCGGTTTTGCAGCGCATAATAGCCCAGCACCAGCCCCAGCGCCGCCCAGCCTTCCAGCTGTCCCCACCAGAGAATCCACGCCATGTGCGAGGAGAGGATCACCAGGGTGGGGCGTCCGCCGAAGAGATACGCCGCCCAAATCGTCGCGCCCAGCGTGAAGGCCATGAAAGCCAGATAACCCCAACGGCCCGGCATGGTCACGAACGGCGCCATGAACCAATTCTGCCACAGCGGGTTCAACGTCCACGTGCGCTCCGGTACTTCGGCGATCCGTTCGGGGTGAATGACCATGTCGGTGTAGGCGCGCTTGTAGTCATCACCCGGGCCGATGAAGGCGTACACCGACCACAGGCCGATAGCCACGATGATGGCGATCATGAGTTCGCGCCGTGAACGGCGTACGGTGAGTTCCATAAGCGCACCGCCTTACAGTGAATCGATCAAGTATCAGCGCCGCAGCCGTCTGACTTGTCGCCACACGAAATCACCAACGGCGATGGTGTCGTGATCGGCGCACGGCTCGGGAGAAACAATCGCTAACGCCAACGCCAGGCCGAACATGCTCAAATGATACAGTGAAATCATCGGATTGATGAAGTCGTAGATGTTCGGAATTGGATAAGCGGGCGGCGCCAGCGCCATGCTGGCCAACCCCGCCGAAAAGAGAATTACGATCGGAATCGCCACCCGCGCACGGACAGCGCACAACGCCAGAAAGATCGGGATGCCCGGCATCGCATACAGCGCGAGGATGCCGCCCAGCAAGCCGCCCAACTGCCAGTATTTCCAACGCCGGGCCAGCACCACGCCCACCGCGACAACCGCGGCGAACACCGGCCCGAACTTGCCCAGCAACGATTGCGACGCTTCCGATTGCGAACGCGGCGGATCGGCCATCAGGTGGCGTACCCACTCAGGCCATAACGGCGCGAACAGCAGACCATATACCACCACGGCGATCAGCGCACCCTTCCAATCGTGCCGCAAGAGCACGTACAGGCCCACGATAAAAATCCCCGCTTGCGGTTTGATCATCAGCAAACCGTAGGCGATGACGCGCAGCAGCAGTCCGCCACGCTTTTCCCGCCGCGCATCTGCCGCAAACAATAGTAGCAAGCCGCCGCCGATAATCAACATATCGATGTTCCCGGCGGCGATCAAATACAGCAGAATATTCGTGCCGAACCATGCCAACCCGACCCACGTCTTCTGATAGAACGCCGTTGCCATCAGCAAGGCGCCACCGATGGTCAGTAGAATCTTCGGGGTGATGAACAACATCGGCCACAGGAACAGCACGGTATGCGGCGGATTGTAGTAATCATGCAGATTGACAGCGGGTGACCACGGATTCACGCCGACCAGAATCGCACGCACACCGGACAGGATCGCTTCAAAATCAAAAGTACTCGTAAAGAAGATCGAAACAGCCGCCGTCATGAACGTCAGGCCGCTGAGAAATCCCAGCAAGGCCCGCGCGCCGCTCGAGACTGGCCGCGCCCGCATTGGCAAGGTAGTCATGCTTGCTCCACGCGAGCTGGTGTCTGCGATCGCATCCGGTGGATCGCTTGCCACACGGAATGCAACTGCGTCAGCAGAAACACGTACAGCACCGGTTCCAGGAAAAACTTGTATCGCATATTCTCGCCCATCTCAAAACCCACCGACAAAACCAGAAGGGCGGCCGCCGGTAACAACAGTGCTAGGCCCTGCCGCAGATGGCCGCGCCCATCGTAGCGCAGCCACCACACGGTGGCCAACAACACCGCCAGCAACAACAGCCCGCCCGAGAACAACGTGTTGTACAGCCCGCGCCACGGCAATTGATCGGCGATAACGTGCGGCGTGGTGAATTGCGCCGATGGCCGCAGGTAGTTGACGAAGTTGGAGAAGTAGGCAAACAGCGTATCCCCGATCGGTTTACTCAGCCACCGCGGCCAACAAGTGTTGAGCAACATCTGATGCCGTTTCAAGAAGAACATGGTGTTGAAGTTCTCTACGCCGAGCACCTTCACCGGGTTAGTCAACACGCCCACGTTGGCGGGCGGCGGCAGCGGTTCACCGACATCGGGAAAGCGATCGAGATAGTCGCCCAGGCCGTGATAGCAGTTCAAGCCCGCAAACGACGACGTGTACGTGACGCCAAACAACGTCGCCTGCTTCAACGTGTAAAATCCCATCACCGCGCCGACAATGGCCGCGAACATCGCCACTTTACGCCACGGCACGCGCAGCAGCCACAGCACGATCACATACAATAGCAGGAACGGCCACTGCACCAGCGCACGCGTCAAGTAAAGCAGCACCACCGAGCTCGCTAGTGGCACGATCGAACCGCCACGCTTCGCCAACTTCCACAACGCGTAATACGACCACGCGATCAGGAACGAGAACAGCACCGTGCTCTCCAAAAACGTCGCGTAAAAGATCGCCGCCGGGTGCAGCAAAAACCCGATCGAGCCGACCACGCCCCACCGGACATTGATCGCTTGCACGAGCCAGTGGCACAGCAGCGCGCCCAAGCCCGCATAGACAAAGGCCCACACTAAGTACAGCGCACGATCGACGTTGACCACCAGTGCGCGCGCCTCGACCGTGGGCCACAACTGCGTCAGCGCCGCACGGATCGCGTCGAGCAGCGGCGGCTGCACGTGCAGATACCACAACGACGCCAGCGG
The DNA here is from genome assembly GCA_964398185.1 of uncultured Anaerolineae bacterium. Taxonomy (GTDB): domain Bacteria; phylum Chloroflexota; class Anaerolineae; order Fen-1058; family Fen-1058; genus Fen-1058. The sequence continues at coordinate 44,936 of CAYNML010000011.1, forward strand.
CTCGGCACGCAGATCGGTCACCGAGACGGTCTGCATCATATCTTCCGACGACCAGCGTTGAAAATACACGCCGTCGATCGCCTGCGGCTGCATGAGCCATTCAAGGCACAGGATGAACACCAGTCCGCCGACAAACACAGCTGGTGCCGGATTCTGTTTCAGGGCTTGCCAGATTCTGCGAATCATACTCGGTCAGTTCAAGGCACGGCGCGCCGCGTGCGCAACCGCCACCCCATTAGGGTTTGTCAAAGAATAAGTTGTTCATTTGCGATGATCAAGCCGTTACAGCGCACGCCATGCCAAGTCATTCCCGCGCGTTTTCGCCTAGCGCGCTCCCGCCGCATAGCGGCGGACAGAGCGTGGCGGGAATCCACGGGACATCAGCGTGATTTGCCTAGCGCCAAGCTGGATGCCCGATCAAAGCATTCGGGCATGACGTGCGAATCGACCAAGTTATTTCTTGACAAATCCTTAAGCTCAGCAAGGTCAGTAAACCCGCTACCGGCAGGGCCGCGCCCACCGCTCCGATCGAGTAGTAGAGCTGTTCGAGAACTGGTGTTGGCAAAATGATCGCAAACAACGCCAGATAGCAGCATTTCCAGTCAAACCCTACTGGTATCAAGAGTGCCACCAAATACAGGCATACATATCCGATTGCCACCAGCGCCAGGAAACGAAGCAGACTAATCATTTCGAGACGCTCAGCACTCGGACGCCGCGCCTGCTTGGTAAGCCAGTTGCGGTAGTCCTGTTGGCTTTTATCTAATTCTGATTGCAGCCAGGTGGGCATGTCATCGCTCCATTCTAAAGAATCAATTCTCCCTTCGGCTTAACTCACCCGCCGGTAGCGCTCTCGGAACGACACAAACTGCCGGCTGCGATAGAGGCCGGCGCGGTGCAGGCGATACCGCGCCACCAGCCACAGGATGCTGAAGCCATAGCGTGAGCTGGCCAGCAGACCCGCCGACGACGCTTCAGGAAAATACCGCACCGGCACTGGAATCTCTTTGATGCGATAACCCGCCTCGACCACTTGCGCCACAATGTCTTGATCGAAGATGAAGTTGTCGGAATTGGCGCGAAAATTAATGCTTTCCAGCACTTCGCGCCGGTAGGCGCGATACCCGGTGTGGAACTCGGACAGGTGCAGCCCGAACGCGCGATTCTCCACGCCAGTCAGAAACTTGTTAGCCAGATACTTCCACCACGGCATGCCCTGCCGGTACGCCGAGACGCCCATCATGCGCGACCCGAAAACCACGTCGGCCTCATCCTGCTCGATCGGCCTGATCATCTCCGGCAGTAGGCGCGGATCGTACTGGTAGTCCGGATGCACCATCACGATGATGGTTGCCCCGGCGCGCAGCGCCTCGGTATAGCAGGTCTTTTGATTGCCGCCATAGCCGAAGTTGCGCGAATGGACAAAGACCGTCAGCCCCAGCTCGCGCGCCACCCGCACCGTTTCGTCGCGACTGGCGTCGTCCACCAGGATGATCTCGCCAATGTCGCCGCGCGGCAGATCGTCATACGTGATCTTCAACGTCTTGGCGGCATTGTACGCCGGCATCACGACGACAACTTTGCGCGGCAGGGTGAGTGAAAAGAGCATCGCGTGGCTCCTGTGCGCCGTGCTGAGCCGCACAGCGCAGCCTCATCGTCATGCTTCGGTCGCACGCGCCTGACGCCGCAGATGCGTGTCATGGATCGTTTGCCAGACGGCCCGCAGCTGCGACAGCAGGAACACATACAGCATCGGTTCCAAAAAGAACTTGTAGCGCATATTCTCGCCCATCTCAAAACCCACCGACAGCGCCAGCAGCGCGGCGGCGGGCAGCAACAAAGCCAGACCTCGGCGAAGTTCCACGGCCATCATGACGCAGCCACCACAGCGCTGCCGCGCCTGACAACAGCACCAGCGGCAGACCCGAGAACACCGCATTGTACAGACCGCGCCACGGCAGCTGATCGGCGATGACGTGCGGCGTGGTGAATTGCGCCGACGGCTTGAGATAATTGACAAAGTTCACCAGATAGGCTGCCGCCGTCTCGCCCAACGGTTTGCTCAACCAGCGCGGCAGACAACCGGCCAGCAGCAATTGATGCTGCCTGAGATACCACATCGTGTTGAAGTTGTCCACACCCGACACCTTGGCCGGATTTGTCAACACCCCCGCGTTGGCTGGCGGCGGCCGCGGCTCACCGACTTCAGGATAGCGATCGAGATAGTCGCCCAGGCCGTGATAGCAATTCAGGCCCGCAAACGACGAGGTGTACGTGATGTCGAACAGCGTCACTTGCTTCAACGTATACAGGCCCATCACCGCTCCGACAAGCGCCACGAATACGGCCGTCTTGCGCCACGGCACGCGCAGCAACCACAACACGATCACATACAACAGCAGGAACGGCCATTGCACCAGTGCGCGCGTCAAATACAGCAGCACCACCGCGATCGCCAGGGGCGCGATCGATCCGCTGCATTGCGCGATCTTCCAGAGCGCATAATACGACCACGTGATCAGGAACGAAAACAACAGTGTGCTTTCCAGAAACGTCGCATAAAAGATGGCCGCCGGGTGCAGCAAAAACCCGATCGATCCCACGACGCCCCAGCGGACATTGATCATCTGCGTCAGCCAGTGACACAGCAGCGCCCCCAGCCCCGCATAGATCACCGCCCCCACCACATATAGTCCACGATCGACGTTGACCACCAGCGCGCGCGCATCAGCCGTTGGCCACAACTGTGCCAGTGCTGCGCGGAGGGCGTCCAGCAGCGGCGGCTGCACGTGCAGGTAATACAGCGACGCCAGCGGCTCGGCGCGCAGATCGACCACCGAGACCGTCTGCATCATGTCTTCCGACGACCAGCGTTGGAAGTAAACGCCGTCCAGCGCCTGCGGCTGCATCACCCACAGCAGGCCCAGCATGAAGACCAGGCCCAGCACGAAGATCGCCGCAGACGGATGGCGGGCGAGCTTACGTTGCGCTGCGCGAAACATGGCTTGCCTGCTTAGCCTGGGGCTGCCGCACCAGCCGCCATATCAATCCCAGCCACACTATCACGGGAAAGAGCAGATCGAGTTGATTCCACGCTTGATCGGCTGACGTAAACCGCAGCAGCGGCGTCAGCGAAGCCAGATAGGCCAGTGCGCCCCAGCGCCCCGATCGATCGAGCAGCGCGCCCCAGCCCAGGCACATGGTCACCAACACCTGCGGGTTTGTCAAATAAGGTGACAGCAAGTTGCTGCTCACCGCGGCCAACCCCAGACCGCCCCGATCCACACCAGTGCGACGGATCCCCCAGGTAGTGCTGGCAGCCACGCCCAGCCAGAGCGCGACATTCGTGCCATGCGGCAGATTAGCCGCCACTTGATAGAGCGCAAAGTTTTGCCACTGTTGCGCATAGGCCGTGGGCGCGCTCAGCAATCGTGTCAGCCAATCAGCGCCCATCCACCACGAAGTCACTCCGGCGACGATCACCACCGGCAAGATGATTTGGAGCCAGTCGGTCTTTGACCAGTGCCGCCGCGAAACAAGCAGCACCCAGACCATGATGATCCAGGTTTCTTGTGGCTTGACCAGCATCAACAGCAACCCGCTTGCCAGCCACCACGCGCGACGCTGTTGCACCGCGCGATAGGCCACCACGGCGCCTGCCAGCGCAAACACCTCGATCTGCCCCAGCCAGACGACGGCCAGCAGCGGCAGGGAGATTGCGGCCAGTGGAAACGAGAACTTGAAGCGCGCATAATCGCGCATTGCCCGGAACATCACTACCAGCGTCACGGCCAGCAGCAGGCCGCGCGCAAAATCAACTTCAAGCCAGCTCAGTGGCGCCAGCATGATTAACGCCCACGGCGGGTTAAGGTAGCCGGGCGAGGTCGCGTACGAGAAGCGGCCAGCGGCTAAATCCTGCGCAGCCGGGTAATACACGCCGTGAAAATCGTAAGCGGGCGGCAGAATCTGGCTGAAGATCGCCGCGCTGCCGATAATCGCCGCGCCCACGCCCAGCCCTGTGACGATCAGTCGCCAGTGGAAGTGTGCAGTCGCTTTCGTGGAAGCCGGGGCGAGTTCGGTCATGCGCCGCTCCGCTTTGTATAGATCACCGTGTGATCATCTTCGTAGGCCAGCTGCCACCGATCGGACTGCGCCAGCCACACGGCCAGCGGTGCGCCCTTCTCGATCACAATCAGGCGCACATCCCGGCGCTCGAACACCTCCTCAAATCCCGGCGCTGTGCTGACAATCGATCCATACTCGCGCAGAAACACATCGTCATACAAGTCAGTGCGGCCATCGACATAGATCGGATAATCCGGCCACAAGCGCCACAGCAGGTAGCCGCCCAGGTTGTACCCGTTGAACATCGTGCCGTTTGGCTGATGCTGTGTAATCCAGTCCGCTGCTTTGATCGGCAATGCTGCTTGTAGAGCAGGTTGTTGCACCGCCGGGGCGAGCGGGATCGCAATCTTCAGGATCGCCGCCGCGCCCACCACGATCAGGATCAACAGATTCATCACCGGCTGCCCGCGCGAGAGCTGCCGCTGGCCCCAGCGCGATTTCTCCCACAACGCCGCGGCATGTCGGCTCAAGATCGGGGCGCAGACCAGCGCAAACAGGCCGATGTTGCGCCGCGCCAAAAACGAGATGTACGCAAACACGACCAGCGTGATGGCATCGGTCACGTCGAGACGGCGTCCCGACCAGCCGATGATCACCAGTGTGAGCAGCAGCATCCAGCTGAACGGCTGCTGGAACAGCTGATGAAAGTTCGGCGAAGCCCATTCGTCGATGGAGGCTTGCAGCGTTTGGATTCCGACGGTCTTCAACGGCAGCAGGATCGCATTGATCGTGTGCGGATTGATCAGCAGCACCACACCGGAGATCACACTGATCAACAGCACTTTGCGCAGCCGCCGCCACGCGACGATCTCGCGGCCCGCCACGTGGAACAGATTGCTCAGTCCCTCGCCGACGATGAACGTTCCCAGCAGCATGAAGCCCGCGATGTACCCGCCGTGCGTGTTGACCCATATGATAAACAGCAACGGAATAATCCACAACCGATCGATCTGCTTCCATTTATAGAGGAACAGCAGATAAGCCACCACCGCCGTCAGCAGGTACGTGATCAAATGCGGGCGCGCCGTCCACACCGGCCCGGAGACCACCGCCGCCAACAGTACGATCAGCGCGCGCAGAAAGATCGGCCCGTCCAGCTGCTTCCACACAAAGAACAGCGCCAGCGTGACCAGCGCCGCCACCAGCAGTGACAAACCGGCCAGTCCCGCCGCTTGATAGATCGCATACCACGCGACTTGCGCCAGCCAGTAAATATCCACCCAGGGGCGGCCCAGCATCGTGGAGGAAAACGGATCGGTCGTGGGCACCGTGCGCGTCTGCACGATGAACCGTCCGGCGGCCAGGTGCCAGTACAGATCGGTATCCACCACGGCGCGCACCGCCATGGCAAAGATCGCCATGAAGGTGAGCAGCGTCAACGTGGTGCGTAAATCGAGGCGTCGCATTAACCTGTCACTCGCCGATAGATCACGGCCAACTCATCCCGATAAGCTTCGCGCCACCCGGCATGCCGCGCCAGAAAATGATCGAGCACACTGCCCGACTCAATCAACACCAGCTGCGCGCCCGTGTTCGCCAGCCGCCGATCGTAATCGGGGCTCACCAACGTGATCGCCAGGAAGTTCCGCAAGAACGCATCATCGTACACATCGGTGCGGCCATCGACATACACGGGATACGCCGCGCCCAGCCGCCATAACAGATAGCCGCCCCAGTTGTACGAGTTGAACAGCGGCCCGCGCGGTTTATTCTGATCGATCCAGTTCGCAGCCGCCACCGGCAGCGCTTGCGCCTCAGCCTTCGACTGGGCCGCCGGGCTGAGGGTGACGATCGTGTAGAGGATAACCGCCACCGCGATAACGCCCAGCAGCACCGCGTTCACGATCGGCTTACCTCTCGACAAAGAACGCTGCCCCCACCGCGATCGCTCGATCATGGCGCTGACGTGCCGGCTCAGAATCGGCGCGCAGACCAACGCAAACAACCCGATGTTGCGCTGCGCTAAAAACGTGAGGTAGGCAAACAGCGCCAGCGTCACCGCGTCAGTCAGGTCCAGTCGTCGCCGCGAAAAACCGATGGCCGCCAGCGTCAACAGCAGCAGCCACAACATCGGCTGCAATGACGGCTGATGAAAATTCGGCGAAGCCCACTCTTGAATGAAGTCCTGCAGCACACCGATGTTGACTGTTTTGAAGGGCAATTGCAGCGCAGCGACGGTGTACGGATTGAGCAGTAAAACCGCGCCAGACATCAGCGTGACGATCACGACCTTGATCAATCTGCGCCACGCTACGATCTCAACGCCCGACAGCTGCAATAGATTGCTGAGCGCTTCCCCGGCGATGAACGCCCCCAGCAGCATGAACCCGGCGATGTAGCCGCCGTGCAGGTTCACCCACAGCACAAAAATCACCGGCAGCCACCACAACCGATCGATCTGCCGCCATTTATAGAGAAACAAGAGGTACCCCAGCACGGCAACAAACACAAACGTCGCCATCTGCGACCGCGGCGTCAGATTGGGACTGGCCGTCGTCGCGGCCAGCAAGATGATTGCCGCGCGCAAGAACACTCCGCCGGACATCTGCTTCCAGACGAAGGCGAACGCCGCCACGGCCAGTAGTCCTACTCCCAGCGCCAGTCCGCCCAGTCCCGCCAGCTGATAGACGCCATACAAGATCACTTGCGACAGCCAGTGCACATCCACCCACGGCGCGCCGCGCATCGTCCACGAAAACGGATCGCTCATGGGAATGGCGCGGGTGGCGGCCATGAAGCGGCCGGTGGCCAGATGCCAGTACATGTCGGTGTCGGCGGGCGTGCGGAGGGCAAGGGCGAAAACGCCGAGGAAGGCCAGCGCAGTAACCAGGCGGGGAAGGGTGAGTGCTTTCATGGTGGTGAAGCGTTGTCGATATGCAACTCCTCCGGTTCCACTTTGCGCGACAACGCATAAAAGATGTGATAGTTCCCGATGTCGTGTTCCTGGAAAGTCACGGCCAGTTTCGCCAGTTCGTCTCGAATCCGCTCCTCCAGCGGCGGATTGTTGTGCGTCATGTAAAACGCCTGCGGTGCTTCACGCACAATCTGCGTAAACGGTGGATACCGATCGTCGCGCGGCGTGTACCCCAGGTTCAGGTGATACGGCAGCCGCGCCGCGCTGATAATCCGCTCGCCAGACAGAAACGCAATGGGCGTCTGCACCCAGTAGGTCGTGTAGCCGCGCGTTTCACCGTGCGCCAGCAGAAAATCGATCAACTCTTGATCGTGTGCATGATCGATCCACGTGACCGGATCGAACTGGGTGGTGATGCCCGGCGGGTTCCTGGCCGCCGCCGCCAGCGTGCCTGCTACATTGTAACCAACAAGCAGGGCCAGAAGCAATGTGCCAACGATCACATTTTGCTTGCGGAAACGTTGCAAGAGCATTGCCGTAAAGATTGCCAGCGGCACGTACAGCGGCAGAAAGTAGCGACCGGAGGGATCGCCGCCGAACGGTGTGACGAGAAACGTCGCCAGCAGCGTGATGATCATGCCCCACAAGATGCGTGGCCCGCGTTTGACCGCATAGCCCAGCGCGCCCAGATAGAACGTGAAGGCCGCCACGCCCAGCACGGGCAGCACAAACTCAGGCGACCACGGATAACGCAGGCCCCCCCAGGCCGATGCGCCGAACAGGAAGAAGTTGAGCAGGCGGATCACCGGCCCGCTCAGCGCGCCCGATGCTTCGACGGTGCTCGCTACGGCCGATCCCGTCATCTCGGCCACCAGCACGCCGCCCGACTGGATCAGCGCCCACCACCACGGCAGACTGCCCACCGCGAAGCCCAGCAGCGCGCTGAGATACTCGCGCCATGCTTTCAGCCGCAGCCGATAGAGCAGCAGCAGACCGATCGGGATGAGGTAGATCAGGATCAGCGGGAAGGTGTAGAAGGCAAATCCAGCCAGGGCGCCGAACAGCAGCCAGCGGCCAGCGCGCCACCGATCGGCTTGCAGCCACCCGCCGTCTGCCATCAGCAGCAGGGTATTGCCAAACAACAGTGTTTCGGTATAGCCGCCCAGTGTCGCCGTGGTGTACAGCGTCAGCATGGTCGGCGGCAGCGCCAGCCACAACATCGCCGCGCGCGCGCCCCATTCGCTCTGCACGTAACGCCGCGCCAGTAAGTAGGTCGTGAACACCACGCCCGCAAACAAGACCATGTGCACGAGACGAATGGCCAGCACCGACTCGCCGAAGATGGCAAAGGACAGCGCCACCAGCCAGGCATCGGTTGCGCCGAGATAGGCCTGACCGTAGAAGAAGACCGGGCGCTCACCTTGCAGGATGTGACGCGCCATCAACGCCACGATGGCTTCATCGCCGTTGAAGGGAACTGCTCCGGCCATCGCCCAGATCGCCTTGTACAGCACGGCGATCACGACGGTCACGCCGGGCGGCGGCGGAAAGAACCGATCGAGGCGGCGGCGCTCAGGCGCGGTAGCGGCCATAGACAATGATCTGATACCCGAAGATCGTTTTGAACCAGCGCGCCGCCACCGCCTGGGCTCGATGCACCGGCCACCACGGACGCCCCGGCTGGAAGCGTGCATTCAGCAGCGGCAGCGGCACCGGCGTCGCCGCCACCTGATCGATCGTGATGCCGCAGCTCGTCACCAGGCGCATGGCGCTGCTCTTGGTGAAGAAGCGCAGATGAGTTTCATCGCAGATGCCGCGCGCCGCGTAGTCAAAGCGGCCAAACAGCAATTTCAGGCGCACGTACAGGTGCGCCACGTTGGGCAGCGAAATCACGATCGGGGCGCCGGGCGACAGGCAGGTTTCGCACAGACGCGTCAAGCACACGTCCGGTTCGCGCGTATGTTCCAGCACATCGGCCAGGATCATCACATCGGCCGGTTCGGGAAACTGGAAGTGTAGCGGTTGTTCCAGATCGGCCTGCTGCACGACGCGATAAGTGGCGCGGGCCAGCTCGACAGAGGCGGGATCGGCATCGACACCGTACAGGGTGAAATCGGCTGAGGGCAATAGCTGTCCCAGTAGGCCCTGCGCGCAGCCCATGTCATACACGATCAGTGGGCGCTGCGGACAATGCTGCTGTCGATAATGCTGCAGCCACGCAGCGATTTGCCCGTGTGATGAATAAGGATCGGGTTTGAGGCTGTAGCGGAACTCGGCAGTGGACATGATCGATCTCGCAGCTTAGGTATTTGAGGAGCGCAATGCGCGCAACAACTTATAACCAGAGATGGCCAGTAGCCCCAACAACGCTGTCACCACCGCTCCGACAAGCAGTGGCGAATAGCCAAGCAGGAGCATCCGAAACGGCCAGGGGGCTGGCAGATTGAGTCGCAGGAATTCATCCACCCACAGCAGCGTGGTGCCGAGTGTTTCTTGATCGAGATTGGCTGGCACGGCGCGCAGGTATTGATCGACTGTCTGCTGCGCCGTTTCCCATGTCGCCGGCTGCCGCTGGAGCTGCGCCATTTCCAAGACGGTGGGCCATTGCTGCACAAGCGGTGCGGCGTCAAAGTGCAGCACGGTGGTCGTGAGGTAATTCTGCGGATCGCGCTCGCCGGCGGCGATCATGTAGCGTGAATGATCGACTAGCACGGCGGGAGCATTCAGGACAAATCCCAGCGCGCACGCGGCCAGCAGCGCTCCGCGCCTGAAACGCGACGGGTTGGCCTGTACCCAGACTCCTGCTGTCACCACCAGTAACGGCACTAACGGCAGCAGATAGCGCGGCCCCCAGTTCCAACCGCCCGTCCACAGATCATAGCGCGCGAAGAAGAATGTTGGAATGAGAATCAGCAGTCCAATTAATACCGCCAAGGCCCGATCGCGCCGCCACAACGGAATCAGGCCGATGAGGCCCAGCCATGCGATCGGGTTGTACACCAACAACCCTTTGCCCGCGCTCAGCCACAGGCCGAAGACACCCACGACGAGGGGTGTGCTGAACCCGGTCTCGGGCTGCCACGCCGCATAACTAGTCGTGAGCGGCGATCCGAAACGCAGCCAGTTCCAGCCCCCGACGAGCAATCCGCCAACTCCGATCGGAATGAGCAGCGCCAGCCAGCCTGTCCAGCGCCGACGCGGTTGGGTCATGAAGGCGTACAACAAAAACGGCGGCAGCAGAATGATCGAACGTTCGCGCGTGTAGATGGTCAGACCCAGCGCTATGCCTGCCAGGGCCAGATAGCGCAGCGGATGATCGCGGCGGGCGCAGTAGATGGCATAGGTCGCCGTCAGCACGGTCAGCGCCAACAAGGGTTCGCTGAAGTTGGTATCGATGTAGGGCAGGGCCATGGTGGCCAGCGGCGCCGCCAGACCGAGCAGTACACTCAGGCGATATGACATCCCCAGGCGCGCCGCAAAGAGCGCCACCAGCCAGCCTGTCACTGCGATCAAGATGGGGTTCAACAGTGACGTGGTGAATTTGGTGAAGGCTACACTTGACCAATTGTCAGGTGCGCCGCTGAACAGCCGGCCAAGCAGATACAAGGGCGCCTCAAACAGGGCCTGGGCATGCGTATATTGCGGATAGGTCTGCCCATCGTGACCCGGCCCCGCCCAGGTGGTGATGTACGTGCGCGGCTGGCGATGCGGCAGGAAACCAGGATAGGTCTGCGCCTCCAGCGTAAAGTCCTGCGTGGTGATCGTCAAGCGTCCCGCCTCGACCAGATTGGCCGCCATCCGGTAGGTGGTTTCTTCATCCTGCGGCGCCGTGCGTCCGCCGGCGAATAGGATCAGCAGCGCCAGCAGAAAGACCAACAGCCAGAAAAATGGAATAGGTCGCTTCATCGCGTGACTCGCCGGAGAACATGGTCAGCGAACGGGATTGATCGGGTTGCGCACGTTCGAGCGTTGACGCTGTTTTAAGCGCCGTTCAGATTGTTTTGAGCGCATACGCCGTCACCAGATCGCCGAAGTTAAGCGGCGCTGGCAACTCACTGACATGCAGCAGTCGAAACACGCGGCCCAGCAATCTGCCCAGCAGCGGGCTGAACCCGCCAATGCGCGTGGCAAAATAACCCAGGCGCAAGTAGCGTCCCTGCGGCTCGATTCGTACCACGGTGAAGCCCGCCTTTTCCAACATGGCTTTCAACGTGCGGCGCGAGAAATAGTAAATGTGCATCTCCATCAGCCACGGCCAGCGGCTGCCCATGACCCGCGCAAACAGACTATCGATGTCCATGGTGTGCACCACCAGCAATCCGCCGGGCTTCAGCAGCCGATGAGCTTGCTGCATCTCGCCAAGCGGCTCGGTGACGTGCTCGATCACGTCCCACATCGTTACCACATCCTGCGATCCGTCGGCCAGACCGGACGTGGCCAACGTACCTTCGATCATGTGCAGGCCGCGCTCGCGCGCCTGCTCCACCGCCCAACGGCTGGGTTCCACGCCGCACGCTTCCCAGCCGTGCTGTGCGGCAATCTCCACAAACACGCCCGAGTAGGCGCCCACATCCAACAGCCTGCCGGGCGGCGCTTTGATCTTTTCCAGCGGGCGCAGATGCCGCTCGAAGGTCAACACGCGGCCATCACGCTCTTCCAGATACAACGGGTCTTCCACGGCCACATACGAATCCAGAATCTCGCCGCCGGCAAAGCGCGGGTTTGTGTACAGCAGGCCGCAGTGCTGGCACTGCACAATTGTGTGATGGCGGCCATAGCCGGGACTGGTGCAGCAAAAGGCTTCCACGTTTTGGGGCGTGGCGCCTTCCGGCAGGGTTGAAGGAAAGCGGACGCGCGTCTGGTCGTGCCCGCACAAATTGCAGGTGACGTATTCCATCGCTTAACCTGACTGCTGCGTGAATTTTTCCCGCCAGCGCCGCACGCTCAGGCGCTGTACCGTCTGCAAAGCGCGGAGCACCTCGTTTCTGGAAATCTTGGACGCGCCGCGCCGTCGATCTTCGAAGATGATGGGCACTTCACCGATCGAGAACCGGCGCCGTTGAACGTAGAAGATCATCTCGATCAAAAACGAGTAGCCGTTGGAACGGATGCTGTCCAAGTCGATGGCCTGCAGCACCTCGCGCCGATAGCAGCGGAAGCCCGCCGTGCAATCCTTGGCGCGCAGGCCCAGCATCACCTTGGCAAACGTATTCGCGCCCTGGCTCAACAGCTTGCGCTTCCAGGTGCAATTTAGGGTGCCGCCGCCCGGCACGTAACGCGAACCGATGACCAGATCACGCTCGCGGCTCAGATCGAGCATGGCAGGAATGTAGCGGGGGTGATGCGAGAAGTCGGCGTCCATCGTCATGATCCGATCGAAATCGGATGCGAACGTGCGCTTGAAGCCGGCGATGTAGGCCGTGCCCAGGCCCAGCTTGCCGGCCCGATGGACCACCTGCACCCGATCGGGATACCGCGCCGCCCACGCCTCGGATGCTTCACCCGTGCCGTCCGGTGAATTGTCGTCGACGTTGATGACACTCAGGTTCACGGGCAGCGACAGTAGATCGTCCAGCAGGATATTGATGTTGTCGATTTCATTGTAGGTGGGAACGATAACGACTGGTTTCATAGAAAGTCCGTAACAAGTAATGAGTAACGAGTATTGAGTGAGTAATGGGACGTGGACGGTTACGCATCACGCATTAGATTGGCAATTGTGCTTCATTTAATGCCAGCGCCAGCGTAAAGACCCACAACCACGCGTAGCGCAGCGCGCGGTACGAATGGCGCGCGGCGGCATACAACAAAACCGCCGCCATCAGCCCCACGATATAACGCGCCATTGCCAGCGGCTCGCGAAAAGTCGATTGCGGTGTGATCAGCACCAGCAGCGCGTTGAGCAGCAGCACCAGCGTCGGGATGTCGATCACCCGCCGCCACATCTGCCGCCCGGCCACCCACAGGCTGATCAGTGCCGGGATCACAGCCAGCGGGATCATGATCGCCGCAAAGAGTAGAAAGACGCGCAGGTCCAGAAAAGCCAGCGACCACAACCCGCGCAGCGGCACGATCTCAAACGGCGTCGCCAGCGCTCCGCCCGATCCGATGCCCGGCTGTCCAAACCACTGCCACAACACGATCTGCCAGATCGCAAACGGCAGCAACACGATCGCGCTGAAAGTCAGCAACTTCGTCCACTGACGCCGATAGAGATACACCAGCCCAATGCCCGCCGCCACGGCCAGTGTCATCTCTTTAGTCAACGCGGCCAGGGCCAGCATCACCGCCGCCCAACGCCAGCGATCTTTCAAGGCCAGCAGGACGCCGGCCTGCGCCAGCGCATACGCCAGCGGCTCCGTCAGATCGAGCCGCACCGACATCAACGTGCCGGCGCTTAACCCGTAGATCAACGCGTACCAGCGGCTGACGTTGAAGTGCCGCAGCATCTCTTCGGTCAACCACACCCCGGCGGTCAGCGCGAGGGCATTGACGATGATCAGCGTCCACGGCACCAGCTCAGCATTGCCCAGCGCCAGCACCCGCGCCGCCATGGGGTACAGGATGCGCTGATAGCGATAGGCGGGCACATCGATCTTCGCCCAACCATTCAATGGATCGCGCGCGATCTGATACGCAAACTGTCCGTCGTAACCGGGCCGCCCGCCGGACACGCCCGGATCATACTGCGTGCCGATCAAGGCGAAAATCTTCGGATCGAAATCATAGCGCGCCAGCGTCAACAGCACATACGCCACGCAGACCAACAGCACCACATGCCACGGCCTGATGCGCGCGATCATGGGTGTGCGCTCCGCCCGTACAACACGATCAGACCCACGACGATCACGGTGAGACTCGCCAGTGACACCATCAGACCGATCAACACCGAGCGCGGCTCGTACCGGAACTCGATCGTGTGCTCGCCCCCCGGAAATTCGATCGCCCGGAAGGCTCCGTTGGCGATCTGAATCTCGACCGGCGCGCCGTCGATCGTCGCCTGCCAGCCCGGATAAAACGTATCGGACAAGATCAGCCAACCGGCTTGTGGTGAGCTGGCGCGTATTGTAACGGCGTTGCCGGAATCGGTCAAAGACTGCACCGCAGATTCTGGCACACTCGCTGACACGGCGCTCAAGTCCGCCGACGCCGGCGCGATCCAGGCGCGCGGCAAAACGTGCTCGTTGCGATAGATCGTCACGTCGGGTGTGCGCGTCACGATCGGCAGACCTAACTCGCGCGGACTCACGATGTACCCGATGTGCATCCGGCTCAAGATCGGCAGCGCCTGTTCCAGCGGCAGTTCCTCCACCCGATCGAGCAGCGCCTGATAACGGCCCACAATCAGCGAATCGAAGTTGTTGGCCGACGGCACGCGATCGATCAGGGCGGCGTTGGGCAGCAGCGCGGTGCGTGCGCCGAGCCAGTAAGCCAGATCATTCGGGCCAAAGCCGTCGAACTGCTTTTTGCCGTCGGGCGTTTCGTGCGCCAGATACCTGCCAAATTTGATCGACTCTTCGTCGCGCGCCAAAGTAAACACGCGCCCGATCGATCCGTCGGCCGCGATCGCCGTGGCTGTCGGATTCTCGGCCTGATAGATCGCCGGGGGCAAGGTGGGATTCAACGCAAAATGCGCCGTGATCAGATCGAGCGCAACGACCAGCACCAGCGCAGTAATCCACTGCGGTTTTCTCAAGTCCGATCGGAATAGCCAGCCCGCCAGGATGAGCAGCGCACCCAGACGCAGCGTCGCCGGGCCGAAGGTTTCGACGCGACCCGTCAGCACCCAACTCGCAGCCAGACCCGCGAGAGAGAGCGCGAGGCCGAAGAGGATCACTCGGTTGGCCGCCTTCCGCGAAACACCGCGATCGATCACCTGCTGCATCCCGAAGCCCGCCAGCGCGCACAGCGCCGCGATCGTCACGATTAACCAGCGCGCCGGGCCTTGCAACAGATCAAACCCCGGAACAGTGTTGTACAAAAACCAATAGATCGGTGTAAACCAGCCGAAGGCTAACACCAACGCCACGATCGCCGTCGTCGCCAGAAAACCGATCGGGCCTGGAGAAGGCCGCCGCCGCAAGCGATTCCAGATTGCGTACAGCGCCAACAGCAGCGGAATCAATCCGATGTAGCCTGCGTTCTCCCAGTAATTGTCATAGCCCCAGAAGTTGTTCTGCGCTGGATTGCCGAAGAAGTCGGGCGAGAGCAGCGTCAGCAAGCGCAGCGGCCAGAACGAATGCGTCATGATCCGGGTGTCGTCCAGCCCGCCTGCCCGCTGCGATTCGCGCGTGAGTTCGGCGGCGGGCAACAGCTGCACGGCGGCCAGCGCGAGGCCAAGCAGAATAGCGAGCCCGAAGAGAATGAGAGAACGAGGGATGGCGCGATGGAGCGATGAGCGGTTAGAGATGACGCGCCACACAAAATAGAGCGAGACGAAGAGCAAACCATACACGGCGGTCTGCGCGTGACCGGCGAGGACACCCAGCCCGACGGCGAGCGCCAGCCACAGCGTGTTGCGAAATGCAGAACGCGGATTGTGGACGGTGGACTGTAATGCTTCCGCACGCCACAACCACGCCGCCAGCCACGGCGCCGCCGCCGTTACGCTCAGGAAGCCCGCCCGCGCGATGAGGAAACCGTTCAACTCAAATGCCAGCGCACCGACCAGCGCGGCCAGCATGGACAACTTCATCGCTCGCAGATAGGCATACATGAACAATCCGGCGAGGATGACGTGCAGAATCGCTGTGTAGCCCATGGCGTATTCGGTGGGCAGCATCAAATGCAGGAAATTCAGCGGATAAAACGCGCCCGTTTGCAGATTCGCCGCCAGCGGCGCGCCGCTGCCCAATAGCGGATTCCACAACGGCAGCTGCCCGCCGTGATAATACTCGGCTGCCAGCCGCTGCCACGGATAGAACTGCAACAGCGGCACGCCCCAGTACCACACCCGGCCCAGCACAATCGGCGCAAAGATCACCAGCGGGGCGGCGATCAAGACGAACAAGGGCCAGTATTTTTGCCAGAACGATTTGCGCATGGTGAGCTAATGAATCAGCGGATCAGCGAATCAGCGAGTTGGTAAGGCGTCATTCCCGCGTGCAGTTGGCGGGAATCCAATTGCGCCTCAGCGCGACTTTTCAATCTGCAGCCTGGATGCCCGACGGAAGCGCTCGGGCCTGACAACCCCACTAAGGCTCACCCACCCGATAAATCTGATACCCGTCGCGATCATACACCACTGTCAGGTAATCGGCCTGCGCCGGATCGAATTGACCGACCTGCTTTTCCAGCGGGCCGAAGAACACATAGGTGATGGGCCACTGGCGCAAGAATTCGCGCCGCCACGCGTCAGACGTAGCCGAATGATAGAACTCGGCAACCAGTTCGCGCTTCTGATCGCTGTAGGCCGTCTCAGGACCATGCCCCAAAAAGGCGCGCGCCGCCACACGCGTCGGCAGATAATTCCCCGTGTTGTAGGAGGATAACACCACGTCATCAAATGTTGCGCGTTGGCTAAGCCACTCGAGCGCAGCGATCTCGCCGCTGGCGCGGAAACTGGGCGGCAGCTGCGCCAGCATGCGCGTCGATTGTTCGCTCAACAATAAGATGTAGGTCGCAAACAGCAGGCATAACAACGCCGCAAGCGCCCACTGCCGCAAGCCGCGCGCCGAATACCGGCGATGGGCCGCCAGCCGGCGCACCACCCGTGATCGATGCCACGCGGGCAAAACACGATACACCAGGCCAAGCGCGGCAAAGATACTCAGCGGAACCTGCCAGCTCTCGATCAAGCGGCGTTGAAAGCTAAACGGCAGAAAAGCCAGCAGCGGAACAACCACGAACCACCCCAGCAATTTGGGGTCACGGATTTCAGATTTTGGATTTGCCTTCAGTCCGATAATCGCCAGCACGCCCACCAGCAAATAGCCCGCGACGTAATGCAATGGTGAGGGCGAGAGCATAATGCCTTGCGCATACCACTCGGCTAAAATCGGGTCAAACGTAAACATCAGAAAACTGTAAACAATGATCGGCGCGATCATGATGCCTGCCACGATCGAGCGGGACAATAAATCTCCCGCCAGACGACGTCGATCGATTGAGACCGCAAGCACACTCGCCGCCAGGATCGCATAAACTACGCCGACATCTAAAGGCACGAGGACGCCCATCAATAGCCAGCAGAGCCCCGCCCTAATCGGGTGTGAATGATCAGACCACAACACAATGAACCCCAACAGCAAAAACATACGCGCCAGGGTAATGTGCGGAAAGGCATAGATGGTTAGAAACGTAAACGCTTCCGGCGAGATCAGGTCGAGCGGGGCGCTGCCCAGCCAATCTGGCTGCCCCACCAAGATCAGGAGCCAGCCGAGTCCGCCGCTAAAGATCACCAGCAGAAAAGCGATCCGGCGGGCCGCGCGCGCTACGACGAACATAGCGATAAAGCGATACAACACCAGCAACAACAGCCCTGCCGCCATCATCCGCGCCACATGAAAGGCGACGCTGAGCGGTAAAGCGAAGAGCGCTGCAATTTTTCCGAGCAGTAAATAATGGATGTAAACGAGTGCGCCGGTGTGCGGTTCAGAAGTGTACGGTAAGTGAAACAGCCAGGCGCCATGCGCGCCTTGATTCATCTTGGCCAGGTAAGAGTAACCGTCTTCAATGGCAATCACCATTCCGCCGAAGATGTGATCTGAAGTTGAGCGCGCCGCGCCGATTACGTACGGGATCGCCGTCACGATCAACGCGATGACGATCCAAATAATCACCCAGCGCCATTCAACGCGTGTGACAATATTCCGCTTTTCCATAAGCCTATCTCCTTACCCAGCGCTTGACGAGCAAAGTCATTCCAATGGCGATTGCACTCAAGCCGCTGATCAACACTCCCGCATACACGCGGCGCGGTTGATAATCAAAGGCGATGTTGTGCGCGCCCCACGGCACGTACACGCCGCGCAAAGTCAGATCGGTGGCGAAGATTTGAGTGATTTCACCATCAATCGTCGCCGCCCAATCCGGCGCGATGATCTCGCTCAGCACCAGCCAGCCCGGCCCTTCCGCGCGCAGCTCGATGTGATCTGGCGACCACGCGACGATCTCAGCCTCGCCCGGCTTCACCGGTAACTCGATCGGAAACGGCAGCCCTTCGACCACCGCCGCGGTCGAGACCTCGTGCGTTTCCAGCCACGCGCCGGCCGCTTCGGGCGAATCCGCCACGTCGATTTTGGAGACGAGGAAGGCGCGCGGCAGAACGCGTTGATTCTCATAGATGAACGTCGCGCCGAGGCGTGCGCGTTCGCGCAGATCATCTTGCTCGATCGGAAAAGCCGCCGCGATGTACTGCACGTGAAGCAAGCCCAATAGTGCCGCATTCGGTTGAACATCCTTCAGCGCACTGCGAATGTCATCATCCTGCTTCACACCAGGAAAGGCCGGCAGCGTCACCGAGTAGTTCCACAGACCAACACCACTTGCCCGCTGCATAAACATCACATAGCGGCGCAATTGCAGCGGATCGATCCCGTCGGCGAGTTGCAGCTGGTACTGCTGCGCCACGTGCTGCGGCAGCGAGTACGACGGTGAATACGCGCGAAACGATCCTGGTTGATCGGCCAGCCATGCCGCTGGTTGTTGTCCATCCGCAAAAGCTTCGGCCAACCCGATCGGGCGATACAGCCCCCACGCGATCAATAGCAGATCGGCAATCATCAGCGTCCCGATCGCCGCCGTAAATCGATCGGGCGTGAGACGCTTCTGGAGCCGCAGCCCAATCAGCAGCACGGCCAGCGGCACGCCGATCGCCACCGCCCACAGGCTGAGCGATCCCGTCAGCAGTCCGCCGAGCACGCCAAACAAGATCGCAAAGAGGCTGACCGCCGTCGCCAGCAAAACCGATCGGGGCCGGGGACGAGCGCTCCATTCAATCAACCCCTGCGCGCCGAATCCGGCCAGCGCCGCCATCGCCAACGCCAGCATGAACCAGGCTCGCGCCGGCACGCGCAACAACGCGGTGCCAGGCAGACGATAGATCAGATCGTACAGCGGTGTGTTGGCGCCCAACGCGGCGATCACGCCGACGATGATCACGACGCCGAACCAGATCATCAAGCGTCGCCGCGACTGCCAGTGCAACTTCAGGCCGACCAGCGCCAGGATCAACACCACCAGCCCGAAGTAAGTCGTGCGCTCCGCCGCGCCGCTGCGATCGGCGATGAGCGTGCCCAGCACATAGACGGCATCGAGCGACAGCGTCCCCGCTTCCTGCGCGGACAGATTTGAGCGCGCCGAGCCATCGGTCAACGTCAAAGCGGGCAGCCATGCGGCGGCTGATAACGCCAGCGCCACGGCGGCCACAATGAGCAACAAGCCGAGGGCGTGGATCCACGCACGGCGCGTCTTGTCGATCTGCACGATCAAAACATACAACACCAACATCACGACGGCATACACGGCCAGGCGCGCATCGGCCAGCACGCACAGCGCTAGCGCGAGACCGGATAAGAGCGCATTCGATTTGCCGGTGCGCGGCGACGGCACTGCGCCCGCAATCACCAGCGGCACCCACGCCCACGCCTCCACCAGCGTCACGTGCCCCACGCCCATGTGCGCGATGATCTTCGGTGAGGCCGCATACGCGAAGGCCGCGATCAACGCCGCTGTGCGTCCCACTTCCCACCGCCGCATCAAAAAGTACATCGTCCCGGCAGCCAGCGCGAGGTGGAACAGCAGCAACACATTGAAGGCCAGACCGAGCGGCGCGACGGGAATGAACGCGATCCAGTGCGGCGGATAGAACAAACCCGACAACGGATCAGCCGCGAACGGCGTGCCCGACAAGATCGATGCGCGCCACAGCGGAATCTGCCCGGTGGCTTGCAGTTGATCGCGCGTATAGGCAAACGCTGGCCAATGCGTGATCGTCAGATCGGAGAACTGCGCGTTGGCCGGATAGATCAACGCCTCGCCCAAACGCAGCGCCACGGGTGCGAGAATGGCGAGGGCGATGAGTAGAAAGATGAGCAAGAGGACGATGATCGATCGGTGCATGAGAACGAGTAAACAAGTAACGGTTAACGAGTAATGCGTAAAAGGCGGACGGGATCACGGTGTTACGTTTTACGCATCACGCATCACGCCTCACGTTTTACGCTTTACGCGATAGACTGTCACCTCACCGCTCGAAAACACTTCTTCCACCGGCAGCTGCGCCGCGTCGAACATGCCCAACTTGCGTTCACGCGGTCCTACGATGATGTAACTTACGGCGTAGGCGTTCAGCAACCGCACACGATCCGACGTACCCGCAAAAAAATCCTCTACCTGTGTTTCCCGCGCCTCGGCGTTCACCGTCTCGAACGGATGACCGTACACCACACGCTGACCCGCAAAGGCCGGGATGAAACCGCCCAGCTCCGGTGAGGCCAGCACCACGGCGTCACGCGGTGCATTGGCCTGCAGCCAACTCAACGCCGCCGCTTCGTGCGTGGTCAGATAAATGCGCGGATCGCGCGCCGTTGCCCCGCCGAACAACGCCAGCTCGATAAAGAGCGAGGTCAGCAGTGTCACGCCGATCAACGCGCGGCGCGGCCACTTCGCTCGCACGATCTCCGTCAACCCGATCGCCGCCAGAATCCCGATGGGCACGTGCAGTCCCAACGACAACCTGCGCTGCAAGGGAAACGGCGCGTACAGCAGCGGCAGCGTCACGATGATCCACACGAGCAGCAGCATATCCCAATCCGTCTTGCGCCGCCACGCCTGCCGCGCGCCAAAGAAGGCAAAGATCCACAACAGGCCGTAGCCCAGCAGATAATCAATCGGCGGTGGCGATGGTGTTTGATTTTGCTGCGACCAGGCGCGCAGCACGTCATCGGCCTGCGTGGCGCTGTAGAGATAGAGCAGCAGCGGCACGGTGACCAAGCCGGCGAGTAGCGCGGCGCTGAATGGAAAACGCGGAAAACATCGATCGCGCCACCACAACGCCAGCAGCGTCACACCCGCGATCGCGTACATCGCCACGGGCGCAAAGGGTTGGATGATCGCCAGAATCAGTGACAGAGCCGTCAGGGTGATCACTCGTCCGATCGAGAACGAGCGCATCTCCAGAATCAGGATAAACATCGCGATCATGATCGCCGCGGCCAGCGCGAAGTGCGCGTTGGCGATCAGCATGTAGAACGTGTTCGACTCCGGGATCGTCATGTCGGCGGAATCCGCATGGCCTAGCAGTGCCGCCAGCCAGCCCACCCCCGACGACAGCGCCACGATCCACCACGCCCGGCGGCGCAGGTCGATCCGATCGGTCACGCGCGCGACCAACTCGTAAATCATCCACAACAGCGCCAGGCCGCCCAGCAACCGTGCTGCGTGAAAGACAACAATCAGCGGCAGACTCAGCATCTGCGCCAGGTGTCCCAGCGCGATGAAGTACGTGAAGAGAAAAACGCCCTGGCCTTGCTCCGGCGTGAAGAGCAGCTGAAACAGCCAATCGCCTTCGTAGCCCAGACGCATCTTGGCAAGGTAACTCACACCGTCCAGTGGATTGACTTGCAGGCCGGTGAAGACGCGATCGGGTCCGGCGGTGGCCGCACCGATCAGGTACGGCAGCGACGCCAGCAGCAGCACGAGCAGCGCCGCACCGATCAACCAGCGGCGTTCCGCCGCAGAAATGCGCACCGGGGTAAGCATGTTTCCGATTCTAGCACAAGTTGCCTCGCAATCCCATTCAACGTTATAATTGCGGCATGACCAAAGCCGAACTGCTCCTCGACCTGCAGGATGTTGACTCCGAGATCGATCGCGTGACGCGCCGCCTCAACGAGATCAAAGCGGCCCTGCACGAAACCGATGAATTGATCGCCGCCCGATCGGCCCAGCGCACCGCCGCCGAATCGGTGACGCACAAGCGCGCGCAGCGCAAAGACCTGGAATTGGCCGACGCCGCCCTGGAGACCCGCATCCAAGACGCCGACAAGCGCCTGTACAGCGGCACGGTCAAGAACCCCAAAGAACTGCTCGATCTGCAGAACGATATCGCCTCGCTGAAACGGCAGAAGAACACCCTCGACGATCAGCTCTTCGCGGCCATGGTCGCGCTGGAAGAAGCCGAAAATGAATTGAAGGCGTGCGCGGATACTCTGACCCGCGTCGAGGCTGAGTGGCGTGCCAGTCAGGGCGATCTGGCGACCGAACTGACCCAACTGGAACACGAACTCGCCGCGAAGACCGCCGAGCAAACAGCTGCCCGCGCGCAGCTCAGCGCGCCCGATCTGGCGCAGTACGATCAACTGCGGCGGCGCAAGGGCGGCGTGGTCGTCGTCGAGCTGGAAGGCAGCGTGTGCGGCGCGTGCGGCGTGCGCGTGTCGGCGCACATCGTGCAGCAGCTCAGCCAGGCCGAACACCTGGCCCGCTGCGGCAACTGCGAGCGAATTCTGGTGAGAGTGTGAGAGGACACCATGCGATTTGACTTCGGCTCATTCATCATCGGCGCCATTGTCGCCTTCGCCATTTCGTTCGTGGCCTATCGCCGCCGCGAAGAACTCAGCGTGGTGTGGGAGAAGATTCGCGCCCGTTTCGAGACCCTCAAGAACCAACTCACCGCCGGCGTGGAACAGCGCTACTCCAAAGCGCTGCTGGCGCATTGCGATCAACTGGCGTTGACGATGGAACAAGCTGCCTTCGATGCGATCTACGTCGCACAGAAACTGGATCCACCCCCGGCGCGGCCCACCCTCAACCCGATCGATCCCGAATCCCGCAAGCCCGTGCCCATCGCGGTGGGGCTGCGCAGCACGCAGCGTCTGGCCGTGCTGGGTCAATCGGGTACGGGGCGCACCACGTTGTTATCCCATCTCGCACGGGTTCACCTCGACAAGCAGGCCGAGGTGGAATTTGGCACGACCAATCGCCTGCCCATGCTCGTACATCTGGCCGAAGTGGAGTGGAGCAAGGCCAACGACAACGATCCGCTGGGCGTCTTGCTGCCAGCGGCGACGGCGCATGTCCCCAGTCTCATTCAACCCAATGTCGCCGGCCTGATGAAGACCCGCCTGCGCAGCGGCTCGGCCATTCTGCTGCTCGACGGCCTGGATGAAATCACGGTGGGGCAGCGCGCAGCGTGTGTGAGCTGGCTGGCCGCTCTGCTGACCCACCATCCCAACAATCAAGTCGTCGTGACTACCGGCTTGTTGGGCTATGGCGCGCTGCAGAATCTGGGCTTTGCGGCCTTGCCGCTGTCTGCCTGGACACACCGCGAAGCCGATCGCTTGACGGAGAACTGGATCGCCGTGCTGGGCGGCGGGCGGCAGGATCGCAAAGTGCTGCTCGAAGGCGTGCGACAACTTGCAGACCTCACCACCAGCCCGATCGATTTCACCCTGGCCCTGTTGGACTGGCGCACGCGCACGCGCTTCCCCACCAGCCGCGTCGAGGTTTACGATCACTGGCTGGAACGCGCGGTACGCCCCAGCGGGTTCACCGAAGATCTCCTGAGCGTCGACAAGCTCAGCGCGGCGCTCGGCCAGATCGCCTGGACGATCTATCAGGAGCAGCGCCTCGACATCGGCCTCGACGAGATCGAGCGCGCCATTGCGGCGGCGCTGCCTGCGCCAACCCTGGATGTGTCGACGGCCAAGAACACCGCCAGGGGCGCACCCCCCGCGGCCAATACCAGCGCGCGCGCCATCGCCGACAAGTCCGGGTTGTTCATTCCGTTCGGCGCGGATGCCTATGCCTTCGCGCATCGCCGCTTGTCGGCCTATCTGGCGGCCTATCACGCGGTGCACGGCGGCATCACATTGGACGATCATTGGGATCAGCCTGAATGGGCCGAGGTGTTCGACTTCTATGCCGCGCTCACCGATCCGGCGGCCAATGTGGGCCGCGCGCTCACGTCCCCCGACGATTTCAGCCGCACGCATTTGTGGATGGCCGCACGCTGGACCGGTTCAGCCGCGCCTGATGCGCCGTGGCGCAGCCGCACCATGGGCGAACTGGCCCGCACTTTCCTGCAACCCGATCAGCTGACGCCGCTGCGTGAACGCGCGCTCGACGGTCTGGTCACGACGCACGACAAGGGCCTGGCCTTTGTCTTGAAGCGCGGTCTGTCGCAGACCGATGCGACGATTCGCATGCTGTGCTTGCGCGGGCTTGGGCAGTTAGGCCGTGAAAGCGATCTGCCCATCTTCAACGCGGCATTGAAAGACCCCACGGTCGAGGTGCGGCACACGGCCATTCGCGCCATCGCCCACATGGCGCGCACCGGCTCCGCGCCGGCGATGGAGCTGCTCATTCGTCTGCTGTTGGAACTGGACGAAGACGGTCAGCGGCTGGTGGCGGAGCTGCTCGCGGACTGCGGCGAGGAGGGCCATCAGATTTTGCGCGAAGCGGCAGGCGAAGACGAAATCAAGGTGCGCCGCGCGGCGACCTTCGGCCTTGCGCAGATCGGCGCCGATTGGGCGCGCGAACTGCTGCAGAAGATGGAGCGTGAAGAGTCGCAGTGGTATGTGCGGCAGGCGGCGCTTGATGCGCTAAATCGCATGACGAAGAACGCCGCCCCGCCCGCCGAGCAACCGCCGCTCGATCTGTCTCCCATCGTGATCGAGCAGCAGGGCTGGTTGGTGGAGTGGGCCGCGCAGCAGGGCATCGGCATTGGCGTGGGGCGGCAATCGACCAATGCGTTGCTGCGGGCGCTGGAGCAGGGCCAACCCAACGTGCGGCAGGCCGCGCTGCAAACGCTGCGCTACGTCGGCGATCTGGAACTGCACGACAAGCTGCGCGCCATGCTCACCGACCCCGATAAGGCCGTGCGCGATGCGGCCTACCTAACCCTCGAAGCGATTGGAGAAAAGGAAGGCGTGACGCTGCCGCGCTGATCGCGGAGCGCCGTTACTTCTCCTGCGGCGTCAGCAAGAACACGCCAATCGTCCGCTGCTCCGCGCGTCTTTTGTAGGCCGCATAGCCGGAGTATAAATCGACCGCGCGCTGCCAGCAGCGCTCACGTTCTGCGCCCGCTGTCTCGCGCGCCAGGTAAGTGACGGTCTTCCCTTCGTAAGTGAGCTGCACTTCGGGATGCGCGCGCAAATTGTAGTACCACGCCGGATGCCGCTTCTGACCGAAGTTCGACGCGATGAGGATCACCTGCGCGCCGTCGGGAATGGCGACCAGCGGTACACTGCGCGGCTGGCCGCTCTTGGCGCCGATCGTAGTCACGTTGACAATCGGCAGCCCGGCGAACAGGCTGGTCACCGAGTAGCGTCCGCCCGACAGGCGCAGCACCGGGCCGTCAACGTAGTGCAAGAAGCGCGCCGCAATCCCGGATCCCAGTGCCGACTTGGGAATGAAAAACAGACTGCGCTGCAACCGATTGGGGCGATGTTCCAATTGCGGCATCTCACATTTCCTTGAAGATTAAGCTACAGCACGTCACCGCGCCTTCCGCCTTCGCCACTTCCGTCGCGTCCACCATCTTCAAGCGCAGGCCAGCTTTCTCCAATCGCTGTTGGGTCTTGGGGAAACTTGCCGGATAGATCACCGCTCCGTTGACCCACACCGCATTTGCGGCAGGCGGTTCGCTCTCGTCCACTTCGATGAACTTCATCGCCCCGAAGATCGATTGATCCACCCATGCTGGATTGATTAACAGCGTATCTTCGCTCACCTGCGTCACCGCCGATTTGAGATGCAGACAACCGGTGATCTCGACGCCTGTGACGGTATAGCCGTAGGGTGCGAGAAACTTCTGCGTTTGTTCTACGGCCGATTGGTTACTGCGACTCGACAGGCCCACGTACACGGTCCGGCCCACGCGCAGCACATCGCCGCCGTCGAGCGTGCCGGGCGCTTCGATGAAGCACAGCGTCCGATACGGCTGCAACGCCCGCACGATCGATTCGATCTCCGGCTTGCGCGAATCCGCGCCGGGCCGCGTGATGATGGCGATCTCGTCGAACACCAGCGCCACGTCTTCCACAAACACCGAGTCGGGCAGATCGGGTTCAGGGGGCAGGGAGATCACCGCGCAGCCGAGTTCGCGCAGCGCCGCTTCGTACTCGTGATGTTGCGCACGCGCCAGATCGAGATCGATCGGCTGCCGATCGAGATGGGTGAGTTCGCACTCATGAAATCGCGGGCTGATTTGGCGGGTGATAGCGATCAAGTTGCTCTTCCTGTGAAGTAGTTCATAGCCGCGGCGCGCTGCTTCAGGTATTCTAGCGTTGTGTCCATTTCTGATCAAGGGAGCCGACTGTGAACGCCGTAAAGCCTTATCTCTCCATGTCGCTGATCGATATCTGCAATTTCCGCTGCGTCTACTGCCCGCCGGCGGGGGAGAACTATCACACCCCGCGGGCTGTCTTTGATCTGGATAAAGCCAAAGCGCTGCTGGACATGGCCGCCGAGTTGGGCATGGGCAAGGTGCGTTTCACGGGCGGCGAACCGACGCTGTATCCGCATTTGCGCGCGATCGTCGAGTATGGCGCGGACCTGGGGTTGGAGGTGCATGTTAACACAAACGGTCTGTTGCTGCACCAGCACTTCGATTGGATGAAGGACGTGCCACGACTCGTGGTCAAGATCAGCCTCGATGCAGTGACGCGGGAGGCGCTGAGCCGCGTGAACGGCGTCACTCGCCTCGACACGGTGCTTGCCAATCTGCGACGCGGCGCAGAACTGGGCCTCGTGAAACGTATCAACTTCGTGCTGACCCGCCTCAACGTCGATCAGGTTCCCGGCGTGCTGGCTCTTTGCAAAGAGTTGGGCCTGAGCCTGAAGATTTTCGACATGTACCCCGTGCCTGAAACCGAAGATCGCTGGCGGCAGTTGTACGCCGCGCCCGATGCGCTGCATCTTGAGGGGACTGCCGCGCCCGCGTATGCTTACTCGCAGAAGTTCGGCACACCCACGCGTGAGTTGCTGATCGATGGCGTGCCGGTCCGCATCAAAAACTGCTTTGACGGCACGCACTATCACGCCACCTGCCGCAACTGCCCGAACTTTCCGTGCCCTGAGGGCCTGTACTGCCTGCTCGTCACGCCGTCGCTGACGGTGGCGCCGTGCCGCCTCGGCGCGCACTTGCAGCGTGCGTGCCGCGTTTTGCACGAAGTCAAAGCCGCGCTTCAAGCAGCGCTGACGCTTTACGAGGAATCCTACTTCGCCAACTGGTTTGGCCGCCAGCATCGCGCATTCTACCGGCAGCACTTGCAGACCGAACCGCTGACCTGCGCGCTGCCGTTGACCCCGATCAAGCCAACACCCGATCGGGCGCGGGCGCCGATCGGGTGTTAGAAGTTCGGCGGGGCAAGTTATCAACTTGCCCTACCTCTTCTTTGCCACGAAGATCAACTCGCCGGGGTACTTCGATCCGTACGGGCTTTTGTCGTAGTCGGCGTACAACGTTTCCACCTCGAAGCCGCAGCGCGCCAGCAGATGTTCGACTTCGTATCGGAAAAAATAGCGCATCGGGAAGGCGTGCACGAGTCGTTCCGCGCGGCCATCGGGATGGGTGACGTTGTAGATCAATTCGACATCCTGATACTGCTTGAACACATCGCGCTTGACCACGCGGCTGCGGCGCT
>CAYNML010000011.1:72602-93194 GCA_964398185.1 uncultured Anaerolineae bacterium
CGGCGCTCGCAGACATCCAGCATGTGTGGCGACAGATCAATTCCGTAGATGGCGCTGCCCGCGCGCGCGGTAGGTATCAACACGCGCCCGGTGCCGCAGCCCACCTCGAGCACGGGGCCTCCACTGCCTTGCGCGGCTTCCACGAAGAAAGCCACATCCGGGCGGGTTTGATACGGCACGACGTAGTCGTAGAATTCGGCGGTGGCGGCGTATTGTTCGGTGTCCACGTGTCCTCTACGAGTGCGGCACAGCGCCGCTGATGAAGGCCGCCAGGTCCTGCTTCAACTTCGCCAGTGATGGCTCATGAATGTACATCATGTGTCCGGCTTCGTAGTAACCCATCGAGATGTTCGGCTGCAAACTGGGCTCGAGGCTGAGGTGGTTGAAGGTGTACTCCGTCGCAAAGTACGGCGTGGCCAGATCGTAATAGCCGTTGGCGACGAAGACCTTGAGGTAGGGATTAATCGCTATGGCTTTGCGCAATGTCTCTGCCACTTCCACGTAGCGATTCTCATGCTGCGCGAAACTCCACTGTTCATTCGCTTTGAAATTCAGAATCTCATATGGCAGATCGCTCTCGAACTTCAACTCGCGGCGCACGTAGTCGTAGAAGGCCGCCGTGTATGGGCCGATGATGGCCGACATGCTGGGGTCGTGCTCGAACATTTCGCCGCCGGAATCCCGATCGATGCCGGTGAAGCGGCTGTCCAAGCGCCCGACCGTGCGGCGTTGATCGCGCAGCAGCTCTTTGGTGAAGCGCATAATCTCGGGGCGCAGGTTGACGCGATCGAGATAGTCGGCGGACAAGCCGGTGTAACGCGCCAGCCGCTTGATGATGGCCGCGCGCTCTTTAGCGTTCAACGCGGCGCCTTTCATCAGGGCAGAAGTATATTCGCCCAGCGCGAACGTTTCGACTTCGTCCAGCAGTGCGTGCAGGTCTTTCTGCAATGCGGCATCGAGCCGGTGGTGATACCAGGCCGTGGCCGCGAAAGTGGGTAGATAGAGAATGTGCGGCAGATCGTTGCCAGGTTGAAAATCGGCGGTGCCAAAGTCCAGGATCGACGAGACCAGCATGATGCCGTTCAGATACAGGCCATGCCGATCCTGCAGGTAGCCGCTCAGCCCGGCGGCGCGCGTGGTGCCGTAGCTCTCGCCGATCAGGAACTTGGGCGACAGCCAGCGCTGGTAGCGCGTGGTGTACAGCCGGATGAAATCACCGACCGATTCGATGTCTTTCTTGAAGTTGAGATACTCTTTGGCCTTCTCGCCCACCACCGCGCGGCTGTACCCGGTCAACATCGGATCGATGAAGACCAGATCGGTCACGTCGAGGATCGATTCCGGGTTGTCGGTTAGCCCGTAGGGTGGCGGCAATAGATTGCCGACATCGCCCATCCGCACGCGGCGCGGTCCCAGCGCCCCCAGGTGCAGCCATACCGATGACGATCCCGGCCCGCCGTTGAACGAGAATGTGATCGGGCGTTGCGCCTTGCCTTCAACATCGTTGCGCGTGTAGGCCATGAAGAAGATCGAGGCCTTGGGTTTCTCGCCTTCCGACTCGCCCGCCTTGTCGCCCGTCTTTTCGCTCTCTTCCTTCAGCACCAGCGTGCCGGTCGTGACGGTATAGGAAATCTCTTTGCCGCCAATGGTGACCGTGTGCTGCACCTCGACAATCTGATCTTTCGGAACCGGCTTGCTTTCGTCTGCCGCTTTCTCTTTTGACTCTTCCGCTTTGTCTGACATGCCTGATTCCTTGTGTGTAGATTGAGCGCTAAGGGTCAACGCTAAACAACCGCGCGAAGCCGGGATAGGCCTTCAGCGGAATCAACTCAAACCCGATCAGTCCCTCGCGCACCAGCGGCAGCGTGTTCAAGACCGAGTGGGCTTCGTCCACGTCGGCGCATTCCAGCATCAACACCGCCTCGTGCCGATCGGCGCGGAAGTACAACTCGCGGATAATGCCGGCTTGATGCAGTTCCCACGCGCGCTGCGCTTCAGCGCGCAGCAGCTCTGAAGTGAACTGATCATCGCGCACGTCGGGCGGATCGTGTTCGATAGCGAGAATTTTCATATGCCCCCGAAGAAATCGGGTTTCTGCAAGCCGGGTGCCATTTCAGCCTGAATGAAGAAACCCGATTTCGCAACTCAGAAATTACACGCTGAGACCAGCGGCGGTTCTTGAGCGGGTACAGTGTCTCTGAATTTTATCTCACTCCGGCGCAGCTCGTCGACTTTGGTCTGCACTTCCTGTGGCGCGAGAATCTGTCCGCCTGCAAAGTAGACCCAGTCCACGTCTTCGACATACTCGCGAATTTCAGCAGAGTCGATCAGCCCGTCGCGGATGAACCACAGATTGAAGTTGATCGACATCGGCACTTCGGGATAGAACTTGCCGCCCTGGCTGGCGCGCAGCACATCGTCCACGTAGTATTTCACTTGCCCGTTGCCCACCTGCGCTACCAGCGTGTGCCAGCCGGCGTAACTTCCTGCGGCGGTGTCGCTGCGGTTGTCCATTCGCCAGTTGGGCTCCGGGCTAAAGGTCTCCCACGCTGTCATGTGCAGCGAGGTAGCGCTGCCCCAGCCGCCGTTGGGCAGGTACTCGAAATCGATTTCGCTGTAGTCGGGATCCATCGGCGCTTTGAGCGGGCTGATCAGATAGAACGTCTGCACGATCTGATCGCCGTCGGGGCCGGAGACGGGCTGATCGGTGAAGCGCGCCCGTGCGGCATACGTTCCTTCCAGATATTTGCGCTCGTGGCAAAATTGCGTCTGCCTGGCTGCCGTGCTGTTTGTCGATGAGGTCATGCGCAATAGACGATTGTCAGATTCTTCGGCATCGTCGACAAAGCTAACGCTGTTCTGGGACCATACGGCGTTCGGCACGCCGGGCCAACCGGGTTCGGTGCGAATGATCCAGCCGTGATTGAGCAGGCTCGCCTGATCGGTGTACGAGAAATCGTCGAACAAGACGCCGCTGGCCGCGACGGGGGTGGGCGGTTTGGTGGGCAGAGGGATTGGCGTCGGCTCTGCCAGCGGTTGCCCGCCCGAGTGACACGCAACGGCCAGCAAGATCATCACCAGCCAGCCGCCGAACAGAGGTGTGCGCCTCGCGCTAGTTTTCATGTTCGCGGACATATTGCTCCCGTTGCGCGTTGAGTTTGTCCCATATATCCTGTGGCACCAGGGCGCGCACGGCCGCATGGATGGCCTCAGCAGACGGAGCCTGCGCCGCGACCACAAACGCCGGGATGCCGATCGTCCGATCGTGCGCGGTGACCAGCAGTGAATCGAAGCTGCCGCCCACCGGCGGATCGGATTGCGCCTGCCAGCGCTGCGTAAACAGCCCCTTATCGACCAAGAGCCGGTAAAACTGATCGAGCGCGGCGGGCGCGACGGTGAAACTCTCGATCCAGTATGGCGTGGCATCCGTATCATAATCGGGCAGCATGACGATCTCTCCCTGACCGTCGGGCTTGATCTTAATCGTGTACTCGTAATGATAGGGCGGCGGCAGGCTGCCCTCCTGCCATTCATAGGTTAGATTCAAATCGGTGGGACGCGTGTCTAAAGGATTGGGGGTCGGGTACATGGCAGTGCATCCAGCTGCAACCAGTAACAGCAAGGCGGTGATGATAGATCGAGATGTCATCGGCTTGCTCCGCGGAGTACGACCTGTGGGGATTTGACAACCCTGTTCCAAGTTCGTTAACATTATACCGCAGGGGCTCTATTCGCGGTTGTGCCTGTCGCCGCCGGGAATTGAGTGCTGGCGGCCGCTGTGTTATGATGTGGCACAACGGGGCTGTATTGTGTGTTGAACTACTCAAATCGAAGCGAGGTGCTGAATGAAGCGTTTCAATGTGCTGGTATCACTGCCTATGCTGGTGTTGATCATGCTGCTGCTCGGCGCGTGTGGCGCTGCGACTCCGGCGCCCACGGCCACCGTGGTGCAAGCCCCTGCCGCTGAACCGTCTGCAACGCCTGTGCCTGCCGCAGCAGCAACTCCAGAACCGACGTTGGCCCAGGCGGCAACGTCGCCGGCCTTGCCGACTCCATCTGCAACGGTGGCTCCAGATTTGCCTTTCACCTTGACAAGCACGGCCTTTGCCGAAGGTGAAGCGATCCCCGATCAACATACCTTCAACCTGGGAGGACAGTGCGCTGGCGCGAATTTCTCGCCTGAGTTGATGTGGAGCGGCGCACCCGCCAACACGCAGAGTTTCGTGGTCATCGTGAACGATCCCGATGGCGGCGACTGGGTGCACTGGGTGCAGTTCAACATTCCCGGTGATGCTTCGTCGTTACCCGAGGCCGAAGCAGGGCCAGCCATTGGTGTCAAGGGCAAGAACGACTTTGAGAAGCTGGGCTATGGAGGACCATGTCCGCCCAGTGGCACGCATCGCTACGCCTTCACGCTTTACGCGCTGGATACGACCTTATCGCTATCCGAGGGCGTCACTCGCGTCGAGGTGCTGAAGGCAATGCAGGATCACGTTCTGGGCCAGGCGCAATTGACCGGCTTGCGGAGTCGATGAGCGTATCGATCTCCTGCTAACGGCCAACTTGGCGAAGTGCTTCATACAACGGTTTCAACCGCCCGTACATTTTGCCGTACACGTTGCGATATAACTCCTCGTAGATCGCCAGCGCCTGCAAATTGGGTTCGAATGTATCGCCCAGCCGCGTCATCTCTTTGATGGCCGTGTCGAAATCGGGGTGCAGTTTCAGACCCACCGCCGCATCGATCGCTGCACCCAGCCCCGACGCTTCATACAAATGCGGACGTGAGGCCGGCAGGCCAAACACATCGGCTGTGATCTGCATCGCCTGATCGCTTTGACTGCCGCCGCCCGCCACGCGCAGTTCCGTAATCGGTGTACCGCTGCGTTTCGACGTGCGTTCTGCGCCATCCCGCAGCGCGTACGCCAGCCCTTCCAGGATCGCGCGATAGAGATGCGCGCGCGTGTGCCCTCCGCCAAACCCGATGATGGCGCCGCGCGCCTCCGGGCCGGGCAACTTCAAGCCGGGCGACCAATAGGGCTGCAGCACCAACCCTTCGGAGCCGGGCGGCACAACGCGCACCAGCTCGTCGAACAATTCTTCCGGCGTGATGCCGCGCTCGTCAGCCAGGCGCTGCTCGTGCTGGCCGAATTCGCTCTTGAACCAGCTCACCATCCAGTAGCCACGATAAATCTGAATCTCCAGACTGTACGCCTCGGGCACGGCCGACGGGTAGGGCGGAATGAGCGGAATCACCTCCACGTATTTGCGGTGCGTGGTGTTGATGGTGGCCGTTGTCCCATAACTCAGGCAGCCAATGTGCGGATCGAGCGCGCCGGAGCCGATCACTTCGCAGGCTTTGTCAGCGGCGGCCGCGATCAACGGCAGACCGATCGGAATGCCGGTGGCCTCAGCAGCCGATCGGGTGATCTCCCCCAACGGTTGCGCGGGTGCGATCAGATCGGGCAGCCATGATTTATCGAGCGGCACGGCCTGCCATTTCCAATCGCTGGCTTTGGCCCACTGCTGGCGTTTGTAATCGAACGGCAGATAGCCCACCTGGCAGCCGATCGAATCGGCGTAGCGATCGGTCAGGCGATAGGTGAGGTAACCCGACAACAGCAGATACTTGTGCGTGTTACTCCACACATCGGGCTGATGCGTGCGAATCCAATTGGCTTCTGCTTCAGCTTGCAGATAAGCCACCGTGGGCGTCATGCCCGACAGGCGAAATGCCAGTCCCCACCATCCGCCGATCGGTTTGAGGTGTTCCGTGCGGCGCTGATCGAGCCAGCTCAGCGCGGGCCGTAACAGCTGGCCGTTCTGATCGAGGTTGACGATCGTGCCGCGTTGCGTGGTGAGCGCCACACCCGCGATGCTGTCTTTGCTCACACCGGGCATCTGCCAGAGCTGTTGGCAGGCAGCGCACACCGCCTGCCAGAACACTTCTGGGTCTTGTTCAGCGTACCCGGGCTGCGTGGAAAAATACGGCTCGATCGGCACGCGGCTCTTGGCGAGTAAGTTGCCGCGCAGATCGAACAGCAGCGCGCGCACGCTTTGCGTGCCGTTGTCGATGGCGAGAATTCGGTCGCGGGTCATCTCTCCTCCCTTCTCGATCCACGAAGTACACGAAGTTCACGAAAGACGTGTTACTTAATGCGCCGCTCCCACTCAAGGACACCTTCACTTCAGTCAATTCTATTTCGAGCGCTTCCTGATAAACTGCTTCGAGGAAGCCCGGCCCCAACTCGCGGTGAACTTCAATTGCAGCGCCAACAATCTGGTAGACCTCGTCTTTGTAAAGCAAATCAACCGGCTTGCGAGATTGGAGCATGGCTTTGCTCCCTGATAGAACCTCTTCGTGCTTCTTCGTGTCCTTCGTGGATAAGATTCATAAAACACTATAGCATCGATTCCACAAAGAGGTGTAATCCCTCACTTCTTTTTCCCAGCGCTCATCACTCCAGCCCAGCTCGGGCTGCGCGATCGATCGAATGCGATTGAGGTACGTCAGCCCGCCCTGCGGCAGCAGCAGCCCCAGACGCACTCGCCGCAACAGCAGATCGTCCAGGTGCACCACGCCTTCGGCGCGCGCGGCCCAGCGCAGTTCGGCCCATAATGCCGGAGTCTGATCGATCGGCTGCAGCTCATCCGAGCGGGCCGCTTGCAGCAGATCGGCCGTGTCCGCGCCGTAACGGCCAAAGAGCCGCAGCGCCGCGCCGGGATCGAGCTCGGCGATTAGCTGCGTCTCGATCGGATCGAGCGTGCGTTGTTTCGTGCTGAAACGTGGCTGATGCGGCAAACGCTTGCGCACGGCGCGCAATGCTTCGAGCGCCATCAAGCGGAAGGTGGTCAACTTGCCGCCTGCGATGGTCAGCAGGCCGCACTCATCCCACAAGACTGATTCACGTGACTCTTTGGACGGATCGCTTTGCCCGGTATCAACCACAGGCCGGATGCCGGAGAACGTGGCCTGCACGTCGCGCAGCTGCAAGCCCGCCGGCCTGAAGGCATACAACGCGCCCATCATCAGATAATCGAATTCCTGCTCGGTGAGCTGCGGGTCGGTCTGCACGTCCGTGCCGTGATCGACATCGGTAGTGCCGACGAGCGTGATGCCTTCCCACGGAAAAGCGAAGACGGGACGATTGTCGATCGGGTGCAAGAAGTTCACCGCCTGCGTCAGCGGCAGCTTGTGCCAGGGAAAGATCAAATGACTTCCGCGCAGCGGTCGCAGGCGCGGTCGTTCGTCGAGATGCGCGCGCAGCCGATCGGCCCATGCGCCCGTCGCGTTGATGACCACGGGCGCCATCACTTCTTTTGTCGCACCGCTGACTTGATCGCGCAGCTGCACCCCGCGCACTTGCCCGGTTCGATCGCGCAGTAATCTTTCCACGCACGCATAATTCACTGCCGAACCGCCCGCGCGCACCGCCTCACGGATGACACGCAAGACCAGCCGCGCATCGTCGGTCTGGGCATCGTAATATTGATAGCCGCCGAGCAGGTCGCGTCCGGTGATCTGGGGCGCGAGTTCGCGCAGGCGCGGCGCGTCGTAATGGTGATGCGCCCAGCGGCGGCCCAGCACATCGTACACCATCAGGCCCAGGCCAAACACCCATGCCGGAGGCCGATCGCCCAGGTAGCCCGCGATGAGAAAACTTAGCGGCTCGATCAGGCCGCGCCCCTCGCGCAGCAAACGCTCGCGCTCGTGTACTGAATCGACGGTCAGCTTGATCTGCGCGTTGCGGAGATAGCGCAGTCCGCCGTGCACCATCTTCGATGAGCGGCTGGAGGTGCCTGAGGCAAAATCGTGTCCCTCGACGAGCAAGGTTTTCAATCCCGCACGGCTCGCTTCGCGCAGAATGCCGGCGCCCGTGATGCCGCCGCCGATCACGATCAGATCCCACGGCTGGTCGAGATCGCTCCAGATTTGTTCACGCCAGTTTCTATTCCACATGTTAACCTCGTTAAAGGAAACAAGTAGATAAGTAGACAAGGAAACATCTACTTGTTTCCTTGTCTACTTATCTACTCAACCAGCTTGCCGGGATTCAACAGCCGATCGGGATCGATCTGCTGGCGCACAGCTTCAATCATCTGCAACCCGATTGTTCCCTTCTCGGCTTCAAGATACGGCTTGTGATCAACGCCTATGCCGTGTTGATGGCTGATCGTGCCGCCGTGGGCGATCATCACTTGGCTGGCGGCATGTTTCATCGCGTGCCACTGCGCCAACGTTTGATCGGGATCGACGGAGCGCCGCCACAGATACGTCGTGTAGATGCTCGCCCCGTCGCCGTAGACGTGCGAGAGATGCGCGAAGACCAGCACGCGTTCATTGAACGCTTGCAGGGCTTCACGGATCGCCGCTTGCACAGCCAGCGCGGTCGCTTCAACTTTGCTCCACGGCAGTGCAGTCTCCACGGTATCGAGCGCGTAGCCCTGTTCCCACAACGTGTTGCGCAGATACGGCGACAGAAAGCGGCTCTTGCGCCACAGATGTCCGATGGTGGTGCCGACGGCAAAGCCGCCATGTTTACGCGCGATGGCCGCGGCTTCATGCCGCGCAAAACGCGTGAGGGCCTTGTCGCCGGTCACGCCGAAGATCAACAGGGCGCGATCTTCGTCGTACTTAAAGAGCCGCAACCCCCGATCAGCCAGCCCGACGAGTTGATCTTTGCCGGACAGCGCCAGCGTGACTTCGGTCTCTTGCGCGTTGCTGAGGCGCAGCATCGAGACGGGAATTCCCGCCTGCGCGATCTCGCGCACGGCAGTCGCGCCGGATCGCCAATCGTGGAAGAAGATCGCGTGGAAGTCTTCATCTTCAGGAAGATGTTGCACGCGCACGCTGGCCCGGGTGATGATGCCGTAGCGACCCTCGGAACCCAGCAGGAGGTGGCGCAGATCGGGACCGGCGGCGCTGGCTGGTAACGGCGGAAGATCGATCGGGCCTTGCGGCGTTTCCGTATGCCCGCCGGCAAACAAATCTTCGATGCGGCCATAGTGATACGACTGCTGCCCGCTCGATCGTGTCGCAATCCAACCGCCCAGCGTGGACAATTCCCACGATTGCGGAAAGTGCCCCAGCGTGTAACCGCGCTCTTTGAGTTGCCGCTCGAGATCGGGGCCACAGACACCCGCCTCAAACGTGGCGAGCTGGCTGACGGCATCGAAATCAATCAAGCGATTCAGGCGGCTGAGATCGACCGTGAGGGCGGGGGGATCGATCGGGCGCGGGTTGATGTGCCCGACGACGCTGGTGCCGCCGCCAAAGGGGATCAAGCGCGACCCCGATCGCCTGGCATACGCGAAGAGATCGCGCACGTCTTCATCCGAAGTCGGGTAGGCCACGCCGTCGGGGAAGGCGTCGATGCGGCCATGACGCAGGGCGACCCAGTCGGGCAGACTCTGGCCGCGTGCGTGATACAGCCGATCGGCGGGATCGAGCGCGAGGTGCGTGTGCGGCTTCAGGCGCGAGGGCGGCACGGCGACGAGCGCGCGTTCAAATGTGACATCGGGAATGATCGATCCTGAACCAACTTTCGCTTCCAGATAGCGCCCGGCCGATTCGGGAAGGTGGTAAGTAGTGGCTTCATCGCCCCAGCCGTTCCAACGTCGCATGTCTTGCCTCCTGTCATCGTCTTCCGGGATGCGTTCTACTTTGCTTGACGGTTCCGTCATGCCCGAGTGCTTCAATCGGGCATCCAGGTCGGTGTTCGCTGCGCCGGCTTGATACTCCCTGGATTCCCGCCTTAAGCGCGCGGGAATGACAGGAGCTGCATTAGCGTTTGATGCTTTTCCATAGATTGATACTGTCCCGCATGACTTCGCGCGTGATGGCCTCAGCTTGATCGGGATCGCGGGCCTGCGCGGCGGCGTGCAGATCGGCGTAGAAGCGGCGTGATCGCGCACGCGCCCTGGGCGGTGTGAAGTACACGCTGCCCATGGGCGGATACAAATCTTTGAAGCCGTTGAGGATGAGTGTGAAGATCGGATTGCCTGACTCGATGGTGAGATAGCGATGCAATTCCCAGTCGGCTGTGGCGAAAACGTCGGGTGTATCAAGCAAGTCTTGATAACCAGCGAGAAATTTCGCCAGATTTTTGGCCGAGCGCTTGACGGCCAGGCGCGCATAGGCCGGGGCCAGCAGTTCGCGCACTTGCAGCAGGTTGGGCACAAAATCGGGCGGCACATGATCTTGATGACGGGCGATGGTGCCCAGCACGGCGAGATTGCCCTCGTGCCAGTAGTCGCGCACGCGGGTTGCTCGGCCGTGATGAATCTCGAGCCAGCCGTCGCGCGCCAGCCGCTGCAAGGCTTCGCGCAGCGTGGGACGCGTCACCCCCAGCTGCTGCGCCAGTTCGCGTTCGGGCGGCAGATTGGAGTTGATCGGAAAATCGCCGTCGACGATGGCGTTGATCAGGCGCTGTTCGACGAGCTCGGCAGGGCGCAGCGGTAGTTCCCAGTTCATGGTATCCCTTCCAGATTGGTAAGAGGTCTGACCAGTTGGAGTATAAGCCAAGCGGGCGCATTTGTCCAGATCACGATTTGAAATTGATACTCATTTTGGTGTAGAATGATCGCAACCTATGGCACGGAGGCAGGGCATGGAGGTTCTGGGGATCGACATCGGCGGATCGGGCATCAAGGGCGCACCGGTGGACGTCGACAAGGGCGTGTTGACGCAAGAGCGGTTTCGCATCCCGACGCCGGACCCATCGACGCCGGAGGCAGTGGGTGATGTCGTGGCCGAGATCGTGAAGCATTTCGATTGGAAAGGTCCGGTCGGTTGCACTTTCCCCGCCATCGTGCAGCATGGCGTCACGCACTCCGCCGCCAACGTCGATGCGGGCTGGATGCACTTTGACGCTGAGCCGTTTTTGCGCCAGAAGACCGGCTGCCCCCTGCGGCTGGTCAATGATGCCGATGCAGCCGGTTTGGCCGAAGGCGCCTTTGGCGCGGCCAGGGACGTGCCCGGTGTGGTGATGGTTCTGACCTTTGGTACGGGCATCGGCAGTGCGCTGCTGATGGACGGCAAGCTGGTGCCTAACTTTGAACTCGGCCACCTGGAAATTCGCGGCAAGGATGCGGAGAAGCGCGCCTCTGATCTGGCGCGCGCGCAGAAAGATTTGAGTTGGGCCAAGTGGGCCAAACGGGTGAATGAATTTTTGGCGCGGCTGGAATTGTACTTCTCGCCGGACTTGTTTGTGATCGGCGGCGGGGTCAGCAAGAATTACGCGAAGTTCGGCGGTTACTTGCAGGCCGAGCGGGCCAAGATCGTCCCGGCGCAGCTGCTGAATGAAGCGGGCATCGTGGGCGCGGCGCTGGCGGCGGTCGAATTGATTCCGCCCAAATCATCTCTTAAGCATCAGGCGGTGGAAGAGCCAATCGCCGCTGAGCGGCCCGCCCGGAAAAAGACGGCCGCGAAAGCAGCACGCAAGGCCAAAAAGCCCCTCGCCAGGGCGAAGCCCAAAACGAAGAAGAAGTAAACGCAGCCTCCCGAAAGTTCCACGCTTTCGGGAGGTTTTTAGTTCAGGCGCGCGATTTGGACTTGAACGTGCGCGATGACTTGCTGGACGGGATCGTCGGCGGGCGCGGCGGCGATCGATAAATAGCGCTTGAGCGCGTGCAGGGCCGGGCCATGTTGATCGAGTTGGTAGTACAGCAAGCCCAGATCGCGCAGATGCGCGGGTTCGTCGGGTGACAGATCGAGCAGCCGCTCGACGACGGGCACGGCCCGATCGAACTGCTGTGCTTGCACGTAGGCGTTCTTCAGATTGGTCAACATGCGTGTCAGGATGTATCGCGCGTCGACCGGCTGCAACATGCCAGACTGGAATTCCAGTGTGCCGTTCGAAAGATCGACGACCAGCTTGCGGCAATCATCCGGGGTGAGCCGCCGCCCGTGATGAAAGGGATCGATGTAGCGGATGCCATCCCGATCGACGCAGCGAACGATGAAATGACCCGGCAGGCCCACGCCTTCCACCCGCAATC
The DNA here is from genome assembly GCA_964398185.1 of uncultured Anaerolineae bacterium. Taxonomy (GTDB): domain Bacteria; phylum Chloroflexota; class Anaerolineae; order Fen-1058; family Fen-1058; genus Fen-1058. The sequence continues at coordinate 84,603 of CAYNML010000011.1, forward strand.
CAACGCGGCGGGCGACCTCGAGGTGGATGACTGACAACGTGATGGGCAAACCCAGCCGCTGCTCGATCACCTGATTGAGGTAACTGTTGCGCGGATCGCCATAGTAGCGGCGGTTGCCTTGAAAGCGCAGTTCGTCAAACAGAAAATGGTTGAGCGTGGCCAGGGGATCGATCGAGCGGGTTACGTCCGATCGGATGTCTGCCGCCCACGCGTCCAGCTGATTGAGATACAGCGCCGGATCGAGATCGGGATAGGCATCGCGCGCGTAGAGCAGGGCGGCCTGCGCCAGATCGATTTCAGGCGCAGGGCGTTGTACGGCGGCGCGAAATTCAGGGTTGGGTGCCATCGTTGAGCAGGAAAAACCCTTCGGATGTTGATCACTCCGAAGGGTTGGGTTATTTTAGAAGAGACCCCATTCGGCGGGCGGGCCGCCTTCCATCATGGAGGGCTCCCACATTTCCATGCCCAGTGTGATCTTGACGGGTGCATTCAGATGCGCTTCGGCGGCGCGGCGCGTCTGTTCCAGCAAAGCCGGCCCATACGGGCAAAAGGGCGTGGTCATGATCATCTTGATCTCGGTGAAGTCGGGCTGCATGGTGATCTGCCGCACCAGCCCCAGTTCCACGATGCTCATACCCAGTTCCGGATCGATCACGGTGCGCAGGGCATCGCGCAGCGCCTGTTCTTCGGGCGTGTATTCTTGAACTTCCGGGGTATCTGACATGCTGACTCCTATGCTTGCAACTGAATCGGTTGCGATTGAATGTGGAAGGTGCACACGGCGTCGCCGCTAGCCACACACGCGCCGCGTTTCACTTCGGTGCCGAGCGCGGTGTTCATCAACTGCAAGTCGAGTTCGCACACTTCCGGGTGGCGGGTGGCGACGTATTGATACGGGCAGTTGACTTGCGTCAACACAAATTGATCGGCGCCCGTTTTCTCCAGCCGCGACATGAAACCTTCTTCACCGAGTAGATTGATCAGCGTCGCGATTTTCTTTTCCAGCGGCTTGCCGTGCAGGTCCATCGCGTGCTCGCTGGCGATGTCGGCGCCGATGCGCTCGAACAGGGCCTGGATGTCGGCCTCGGTCATACGGCTCTTCAAGATGTCCAGCAGGCGGTTGCTCAGCCGATGATAGCTCTGCGGGAACTTCTCGTAAGCCGAGTCGCGCAGCGTAAAGACTTTGCGTGGTCGCCCCACGCCCTGGCGCACGGTTTTGGTCTCCAGCAGTCCATCGCGCTGCAGGACGTTGATGTGATAGTGAATGGTCACCGGCGACAGGCTCAATGTTTCGGCCAGTTCGTTGACGTCGGCTTCACCCTTCGCACGTAAATACTCCAGAATTTCCTGGCGTGTGTCCGTCATATTTTTCCCTTGACTGTGTGACGGTGGATCGCCCGTCAGGTTAGCATTATGGAAAAATTGTATCACACGCCCCGACCCTGTCAATATTTATCAGAGAATTCTAGTTTATTCCATTACCCCTCGCGCAGGCCGATTTCCTCGAAGCGCTGCCAGACTTGTGGGGCGATGGCGCGGGCTTGCGCCGCGATGCGCTCCTCGTCGAGCGTCAGCAAGACCCGATCGCGCATCAGCACTTTGCCGCCCACAATCGTGGTGGTGACGTGCGTGCCATCAACGCCGAAGATGATTTGCCACGGCAGGTTGCCAGCCGTCAGCGGCGTGTACGGGTGGTAGTCGAGCATGACCAGATCGGCATACGCGCCGGGTTCGATCACACCGATCGGGCGGGGCCAGAACAGCGAAGCAATGCGCGCGTTGTTCTCGAAAGCCAGGCGCATCACCGTATCGCCCGGCATCGCGCGCGGATCGCCCGCTGCGGATTTGTGCACCAGATACGCCGCCTTCATCTCGGTATACATGTTGTTGCTGAAGCCGTCGTTGCCCAATCCCACACACACACCGGCATCCAGCATCTTCTGCACGGGCGTCGTGCCCACGGCGTTGTTCATGTTGCTGCGCGGTTGATGGCTGACCTTGGTATTGGTCTGTGCCAGTAAGTTGATTTCGTTCTGGTTGACGTGCACGCAGTGCGCCGATAAAGTCTTCTCGCCCAACACGCCGCGCGCATTCAGATGTTCACCCACGCGCTGGCCGTACTTCGTCTCACTGTCGATTTCATCGGCGTTGTCTTCGGCGACATGAATGTGGAAGCCGATGCCCAATGCCTGCGCTTCGGCCACACACCGATCGAGCGTCGGCAGCCCGACGGTAAATGAAGCGTGCAGACCGAATGAGGCCGCCAGCAGCGGATTAGGTTGCGCGGCGAGTTTCTTCGCAAAGCGCACATTTTCAGCGATGCCGGCCTGCGCGCCTTCCGGCCCGTTGCGATCGGTGACCTCGTAGCATTCGCACACGCGCAGACCCGACTGCACGATCGCGTCCGAGCAAACGTCGAGCGAGCCGTCGATCAGATGCGGGCTGGCGTGATGATCGATCAGCGTGGTTGTGCCGTTGCGGATCGCATCGACGAGACACACCAGCGCCGACAAGCGAATGCTTTCTTCGTCCAATGCCCGATCGAGCCGCCACCACAACTTCTGCAGAATCTCGATGAAGTTCTTCGCGGGCGCGCCAGGGATCGCCATGCCGCGCGCGAATGCGCCATAGAAGTGCGTGTGCGCGCAGATCGATCCGGGCATGACCAGCTGCCCTTTGGCATCGAGCTGCTCCGCTTCGGGGTAGCGCGCGCGCAATTCAGCCGTGGGGCCAACGGCGATGATCTGATCGTCGGCGAGACAGATCGCGCCGTCTTCGATGACCTGCGGGTTTGATCCGAATGTGGCGATGCGTCCGTGGGTGATGAGCATGGTGGGCCTTCCTGGTGGTTAGTTGCTGGTCGTTGGTTGTTGGTAGGAGCATGGTAGCACAGAGTGGGGCGCTGTGGCAACTTAGTTTTGGGGCAATTCTGGAATCGAGGCTTTAGCCGGTTCGATTAGCTGCTGAATCTCCGGCTGAAGCCTCGACTCCGACTGCAATGGTCAAATATTCAAACGCCGAAAGATGAACGACGGCAGATGTTGTACCGCCAACCCGATCCAACGCCACCACGCTGGCACGTACACCGTTTGCTTATGCTGCGCGATGGCGCGCCAGATCAATTCGGCGGCGCGATCGGCTGAGATAGGACGCCGAGTGCGATCGGCGTTTTTCAACATATCGGTTTCGACTTGCCCCAGTTTGATTGTCGTCACGGTCACGCCCTCGCGCCACAGGCGATTACGCATCCCTTCGAGGTAGGTGTGCAGCCCGGCCTTTGATGCGGTGTAAGCCGGCAGGCCGCGCCGCCCGCGATCGCCCGCGATGCTGCCAATCCCCACGATGTGCCCGGCGTGTTTTTGTTGAAATCGCTGCGCCACGAGATTGATCCACGCTGCCGCGCCGACGAGATTGACCTGCAACATGAGTTGATCCTGATCGCCGTTGAAAGCGGTGGGATCGTTCGGAAACAGCACGCCCGCGCAGTAGATGAAGAGGTCGAGATCGCCTAGATCGCTGATTGCTTTGCCGAGCAACACAGGAACTTCAGCCGTGTTGACCACATCGTGCTGGTATGCATAGGCGCGGATGTAGTAACTGCTGGTGATCTCATCACACAGCGCCTGCAAGCGATCGATCCGGCGGGCGACCAGACCCAGCGCATAACCTTCACGCGCCAGACGACGAGCAAGGGCCGCTCCCACGCCGGATGAGGCTCCGACGATAATGGCAATCTTTGTAGCGCGAGTTGTCAACTCGCGGGCGCAAGATATCATCTTGCGCTACAACTCCGCCAAGATTTCTTGCGTATGCTCCCCCAGCAGCGGCGGACGGCGGCGATAAGTGACGGGTGTATCGGCGAGATGCAGCGGACTGCCGAGCATCTTCAGCATCCCGACGGGATGTTCCAACTCGACGATCATGCCGCGATGCTTGATCTGTGGATCGTTCAGCGTTTCGTCGAGGGCGTTGATCGGCCCGCAGGGGATTTCGGCAGCGCGCAATTTTTCCAGCCAGAAGGCAGCGTCTTGCTGCGTGAGCGCCGTTTCGAGGATCGGGATCAACTCGGAATAGTGCGCCAGCCGATCGGGGTTGGTAGCGAAGCGCGGATTGTCACGCAGTTGTGCGCCAAAGCCCAGCACCTCGCAGAAACGATCCCACAAGGCAGGCGTGCCCACGGCGATGATCACATGCTTGTCGCGCGTCTTGAAGACTTGATAGGGCACAATGGTGGCATGGCGATTACCCAGCCGCGGCGGACGCTGACCCGTGGCAAACGTATCGCTGGCCATCACCTGCGCCCAGCTCAATTGTCCGTCGAGCAGCGCCTGATCGATGAACTGGCCTTGCCCGGTCTTCTCGCGTGCATACAACGCGGCGAGGATGCCCAATGCCGACCACACGCCCGTGGTCATATCTGCGATGGCGACCGGCCAGCGCATTGGTTCGCCGTCGGGATCGCCGGTGGCGGCCATCAAACCAGACTCGGCCTGCGCGACGAGATCGTAACCACCGCGTCCCGCATACGGTCCGGTGCGGCCATAGCCCGTGATTGAGCAGAAGATCAAGCGGGGGTTGTAACCGCGCACGGTTTCCGGATCGAGTCCCACTTTTTGCAGCGATTCAACCTTGCGCACGTTGCACACAAACACATCGGCCTTGCCCAGCAAACGACGCATCGTCTGCTGGCCGCTTTCACTCGTGATATCGACCGTGATGCTGCGTTTGTTGCGATTCACCGCGAGGAAGTAGGCGCTTTCGCTGCCGATGAAGGGCGGCCCCCATTTGCGGCTCTGATCGCCGCCCTGTGGACGCTCAACCTTGATCACGTCGGCGCCGAGATCGCCCAGGATCATGGTGCAGTAAGGGCCGGCCAGGGCTTCGGTGAGATCGATGACGCGGATGCCGTCTAGGACGGAGGGCATGAGTTACCTCCACGAAATCAGGTAGGCTCTGACAGGATGACAAGCTGAAGAGATGACAAGATGATCTCGCGCACAAGATCATCTTGTCATCTGGTCATCATGTCATCTTGTCATGATTTTCAAAGAACGTGTAGAGAGCCAGGAATGGCGCCGCCGGCTGCTTCGGTTGATCGTCGCGGCTGCCGGTGTTCCAGGTGAGAATCAATTCGCGCTGGGCGCGCGTGATGCCCACGTACAACAACCGCAGGCGTTCCTCGGCGTAATCGCGGCGCGCTTTCTCGGTGGCGACGCCAAGCAGATAATCTTTGCGCTCGGCGATGGCTTCCACTTGCGCCACGGCTTCGGCTTCGAGGTTTAGACCGTCGCGGATGTACCACGTTTCGCCGCGATAGACATCGTGCGCTTCCACCGACGGGAAATCGTAGTTGTTGACGCCCAGCAAATACACACGATCCCACTCCAGTCCTTTGGCTTTGTGCATCGTGGCGACGGTGACGACGCCGGGCTTGGCGGCGAAGCCCAGATCGTCTTCGCCAAAGCCGATGAAGCGCTGCTGGTTGTTCGCCACCCGATCGAGTTCGGCGGCGAGATCGGGCAGGCGATACGCGGGGTGCTCGTTCGCCACCTGGCGCAGCACCACGGCGAGCTTATGCGCCAGCGCCAGATCGCGCGCGGCCTTGTCGAGATCGGCGCTTTGATACAGGTCTTGCGCGATCGTCAGGATGAGTTGATCGATCGGGAGTTGCGCGCTTGCTTCCAGCCAGCGGCGGATGACGGCGCGAAAAGCGATCAGCTCGGCGCGCAGGGTTTGATCTTCTTGCGCGGGCTTGTAAGTGGCGAGCCAGTCCAGATCGGGACGCGGCCACAGATAGGCTTCCACTTGATCGAGGCGGCGCAGGCCGGTCATGATGCGATTGACCAGTGACGTGTCCGCCTCTTCAGTCTCTTCTTCGGCCTCTTCAAACCGTTCGACCCACACTTTGTAGGCCCGCGCCAACAGCGAGCCGGACAGCGGCGCAGCCAGGTAGCGCAGAAGGTGTCCCAGCGCGCGGGCGGCTTCGCGCGTGGTGACGGTGCTGCGCAGCATGTCGTCGTGCGGAATCTGTGCGGTTTCCAGCGCTTCGCTGATCTTGTAGCCGCGTTGATTATCGGGCACCAGCACCGCGCAGGTGCGATCCTGATGCTGCGGCAGCCAGCGCCCGATCGACTTCACGACGAGATCAAGTTCCTGTTCCGGCGAGAGCGCCTTGTCATACAGCATCACGACATCGTCGGGTGTATCGATCGGGTTGGGCTGCGGATCGCCGGGCGGCGTGGGCTCGATGTGCTGTGCGCGAAACGCGTTGGCGCGCACGTTGCGATCGGGATGATCGGCAATCACCCAATCGATCAGTTGATTGGCCAATGCGATGATGCGCCGGTTCGATCGACCCGAATACACGATCGGCACTTCGACTACGCCGGGTTCGGTGAGAAACTGGTTGAGATAGCGAATGCTCGACGTGGTGAAGGTGGTGTTGATCGATTGGTTGGGATCGCCCACGCGCACCCAGCTGCCCTTCTCGGTGAGGAGGCGCAGAATTTTTTCTTGCAGGAAACTGGAGTCCTGCGCTTCATCTTCGAGGATGTACGGCCAGCGGGCGCGCAAGCGATCGAGCAGGTGCTGATCGGTTTGCAGACCCAGCAGCGCGAGGCGAATGAGATCGTCGAAGTCGAGGCCGCCGCGATAGCGCAGGCCGCGCTCGTAGTGATCGTAGATGTCAAGGCACATCGATCCGATGGCCCACGCGTCGGTGAAGTGCGGCAGTTGCTCGCGCAGCGCAGCCGGTGTGAATTGATAATCTTTGGCGCGGCGGATAAACGATCGGGCAACGGCGATGGTCAATTCAGGCCAGCGCTCGCGTGCTACGTACTTGCGGCGGTTCTCATCCAGCGTGCGATCGACGAAGTTGTCGAACGTCTGCGGATTGGCTCTGATCCAGTTGCGCACGGCATCGTCAAGAATCTGCGTCGAGATGCGCTCGTCGACAATGTCGAAGTCTTCGGGCAAGCCCAGCAGGGCAGGGCGCTCGCGCAAAATGTCGTGCGCCAGGCCGTGCAGCGTCCGCACGCGATAGCCGACGTCGGGCAGCAGGGATTGATCGGATTGGTTGAGGAAACCGCGAATGCGCCGCGCGAAATTATCCACGGCGGAATTGGCGAAGGTGACGATCAGCACTTCTTCCTCGCCGCGAATGCGCTGGCGTACCAACTCGGCGGCGAGGTAGGACAGGATCGCCGTCTTGCCGCTGCCGGGCACGGCTGAGACACCGAGGTAACCGCCGGTGTTGAGGAAGTTCAGGACTTTTTGTTGATCGGCGCGTGGGGTAAAGGACATTGGTTGTTAGTTGTTAGTTGTTGGTTGTTGCTCGTTAGAGGCCGACGGTTGGTGGAGATTATACATGGTTTTGAGTTGGGTGTAGAATAATCACAGATGGCAGCAGTCAGTCGATCACCTTGTCACCCTATCATCTTGTCACCTTGTCATTTCAGGAGAGCACCATGGCATCTGGAAAGAGCAGCGGACAGAGCAAGATTCGTCGAGTCGCGATCAATACGGGCGGTGGCGATGCGCCTGGGCTGAATGCGGTGATTCGCGCCGCGACGCTGGCCGCGCTCAATCGCGGCTGGGAAGTGGTGGGCATCCGCGACGGTTACAACGGCTTGTTCCTGCCGGAGCAGTATCCCGATGGCGGCTTGATCAATTTGACCCGTGCGCGCGTGCGCGGCATCACGCACATGGGTGGCACCATCCTCGGCACGACGAATAGAGGCAATCCCCTACATTATCCGATGGTTGATAAACGGGGCAAGGCGTATGAGAAAGATCGCTCGGACGACGTCATGCGCGCATTCCGCCGCGAGAAGATCGATGCGTTGATTGCCATTGGCGGTGATGGATCGTTATCGATTGCGAATGCGTTTGCGGAAAAGGGGCTGCGCGTGATTGGCGTGCCGAAGACGATCGACAACGATCTGGAGCAGACAGTCATTACTTTCGGTTACGACACGGCGGTATCGTTTGCGACGGAATGCCTCGATCGCTTGCATTCCACGGCGCAGGCGCACAGACGGATTATGGTGGTGGAAGTGATGGGGCGCTATGCCGGCTGGATTGCGATGAATGCCGGCATCTCCGGCTCGGCGGACGCGATCTTGATTCCAGAGATTCCGTACGATTTGAAGAAGGTGGCCGAGAAGATTGAGCAGCGCGAACGGATGGGGCGCACATCCTCGATCGTGGTGGTGGCCGAGGGGGCTAAACCAATCGGCGGCGAAGTGTCCGTGGTCAGCAAAGAATTGGGACGTGCCGATCGCCTGGGTGGACTGGGCGAGCGGGTCGCGCACGACTTGCAGGAACTCACCGGCAAAGAATCTCGAGCCGTGGTGCTGGGACATTTGCTGCGCGGCGGATCGCCCACGTCGTTCGATCGCCTCATTGCGCTGCGCTTTGGGGCGGCAGCGGTGCGCGGTCTGGCCGAGGGTCAATCGGGCGTGATGGTGGCGCTCGATCCGCCGACGGTGCGTTACGTGCCGCTGAAGAAAGTGGCCGGTCGCATGAAGCAGGTGCCGCTCGACTGCGATACGATCTTGACGGGACGAGAACTGGGAATTTGTTTTGGAGATT
>CAYNML010000012.1:0-89665 GCA_964398185.1 uncultured Anaerolineae bacterium
CGCCTGTTTTTGTTGACTTGACAATCCGCCTCAGATGACCGATAACTAAGCGTGAGGTGAGACATGAATCAGAAAGCCGTTTGGGAAGGTTTCTCCACGCTGCCGCCGGAGGCCCAGCAGCAGGTGGTGGATTTCATCGCGTTTTTGCAGACGCGCTACGCGGCTCCTCGCTCACGCAAGCCGCTCAAGCTCGCGCCATTGAAGCAGGAAGATTTCATCGGCATATGGCGTCAGCGCGCTGATTTACAGGACAGCACCGTGTGGGTCCGCAAGACACGTTCCGCCGAGTGGGGAAAGTCGTAGCCGTCTATGGTCATCGTCGATACCGACATCTTGATCGACACCGGGCGCGGCAGCGCTGGCGCCATCGCCTGTCTGCAAGACATCGAGAAACGCTCCACGTTAGCGATCAGTGTCGTTACTCAGATGGAATTGCTGGTAGGCTGCCAGAACAAAGCCGAACAGCGCGCCCTCGATCGCTTCTTGAAGCGGTTTCAGGTCATCAAATTGACTGAGCCGATTTCAGATACAGCCGTTGATCTACTGCATCGTTATCGGCTGAGTCATGGACTATTGATCGCCGACAGCCTCATCGCCGCAACTGCCCTCTCGCTCGACGAGCCTTTTGTTACCAAGAATCAGGGCGATTATCGATTCATTGCCGGACTTCAATTACTGCCTTATCCTCGGCCTTTTGTCGCCACGCCGTAGCTGAGAATGATCCTCGAAATGGCGATCCTCAACATCCGCCCGGGCGAAGGCGCGGATTGCGAGCGGGCCTTGGCCGAGGCGCAGGCCGTCAAGACCTCGTAGGTTTTCATCGGCTGGCGGGCGAGGCTGGCCCGTCAACTCGATCGACAGTCAATCACTGCCTGATGGTCGATCAAAACCTGCGAGGTCTCTCGCGCGCAGGCGTTTTCGTTCCTCATTTTCCACCTATTGCCATTCCCCAAAATTCTGGCTATAATCTAGCCAGATATGCGCTACGACATCATCCTCTCACCTGAAGCCGTCGATGATTTGAGGCACCTCAAGGCAAGCGTGCGCGCCAGTGTGCGGGATGCCATTGAAACGCATTTGCGGCATGCGCCGACCAAGACGAGCAAGAGCCGCATCAAGCGGCTGCGCGGCTTGAAACGCCCACAGTATCGGCTTCGCATTGATGATGTCCGCGTATATTACGATGTGATCGAATCCAACGTCGAGATTGTCGCCATCATCAGCAAGGCAGAATCGGCTGAGTGGCTGGCAAGGGTAGGAGAAGAAGAATGAAACAGGTCGCCTTGTCTGAAGTCAAAGATGATTTGTCCAAATATCTCCGCATGGCCGAGAAGGAAGAAGTGATCATCACCCGCCACGGCAAACCTGCTGGAATTCTGATCGGCTTCGAGTCGGAAGATGAGTGGTTTGATTATCGCCTCGAACACGATCCGGCGTTTTTGCAAAGAGTCGAACAGGCGCGGCAAAGCCTGCGCGCCGGGCGAGGCGTGAAATTGGAAGACGTTCCGGCATAGATACTTCTTATCACCAAGCGTGGATTCACATGATCAACAGTGGCTTGCCGCCCATCCATCCGGGTGAATTTCTGGCCGAGACGCTGGAAGAACTGGGCATATCTCAGGCGCAATTCGCGCGCGCCATTGCCGTATCGCCGATGCGGATATCGCACGTCATCAATGGCACCCGGCCTGTGACGGCGGAACTGGCTTTGCTGTTTGGCCGCGCATTGGATCAGTCACCGCAATACTGGCTCAATCTGCAGGCAGATTACGATCTTAAGGCGACCGAAGTGACTATCCGCAAACAGTTACAGACTGTCACCAGATTGGCCTCGGCTTAGCGACACCACCCTGCCGCCGTCGATGTGCTCGCAAGCAAATCACGCAAGGCGCACTGCCTACCATGTCGCGGGGATACGGTGTCAACGGATAGGCAACGAACACAGGCGGTGCAGTGCTCCCGTCAACGGATGCTCGCACTCGGCGTCAGCAGAGGGAATAGCACCATGATCCTCGCAGTGGCGATGCTCACCATCCGCCCGGGCGACAGCGCGGATTTCGCGCGGGCCTTGGCCGAAGCACAGGCCGTCAGCGCGGGGGATACGGTGTCAACGGATAGGCAGCGAATCAGCGGATGCGTTCACGCGGCGTCACCAGCGGAAATATCACCATGATCCTCGAAGTGGCGATCCTCGACATCCACCCGGGCGACAGCGTGGATTTCGAGCGGGCCTTTGCCGAAGCGCAGGCTATCATCGCGGCGAGGTCGGGCCACGTTCGCGTAAGGGCGAATTCAAGGTATACTCTTCCCATCAAAGCAAAAGGTCTGGAAGATCGTGATCCACATTATCCGCGCACATGCCACGCACCAGCAGATGAGCGAAATGCTGGAAATGCTGGGGACATACGTTAAACTGGCCGTCGATATTCAGCGACGCATACTGGCGGGTGGCGGAGCCATGCACGCTGATTGTGAAGCGGCTCTGCTCGAAGATGGCAGTCAGCAAGCCGACGTGTGGGGCGCAGATTGGAATCCGACCACGCAGCAAGTGACGTTTGAATCGCTGATCAACATCCGTCCACGGCAGAACAATCCCGCGTTGGAAATCCTCGATCCGGAGATTCAACAACAAGTTGCCCGCATCATTCGCGAATTGTTGGAGGGCGTATGAAAGACTGGACCGCGATTCGCGAGCGCTATCTGCGCGACAGTTTGCCAGTCCGACTGGGCGGATTGGCCGCTAATTTGAGCCGCATCAAATCATTCGCCGCACAGGATGCCAGCCGTGACGCCGTCGAAAGCATGCTCGACGAAAGCAAGCACTTCATCGAATGGACAGCCGCCGAAGCCGAAGTGCAGGTCGCTGCACAATTAGTCGAATTGCAGGTGCAAATGGCGCGCTGGCAATTGACCTGGGCTAAGACGTGGAGCGATCCGCTGGAACGCCAACAACTCGCTGAACAATCGGCCACTTGGTCAAAGCGCGTTCTAGAAATGTCGGGGCTACTAAGCGCGTAAGCCGCCCTGCCGCTATCGACGCATCCGCGCGTAATCACGCAAGGCGCACTTCCGATTATATCGCTGCCGCCCAACGGATGGGGCGGTCAGCGGATTATTGAAGCGGATAAGCGAATGCACGTCTCGGCGTCAGCAAAGGGAACATCAAAATGATCCTCGAAGTGGCGAACCTCAACATCCGCCCGGGTGAAAGCGCGGATTTCGAACGGGCCTTGGCCGAAGCACAGGCCATCAGCGCGGGGGATACGGTGTCAACGGATAGGCAGCGAATCAGCGGATTGTTGAAGCGGATGAGCGGATGCGGACTGACAGCGGACGCCAAGACCTCGCAGGTTTTATTGGACAATCAGGCACTGGCTGACAGCCAATCGAGTTGACCGGCCAGCCTCGCCCGCCAGCCGGTGAAAACCTGCGAGGTCTCTCCAGCGCGAAGGCGAGTGCCGCTCGCTTCATCATCTTTATGCTATACTCCATTCTAGATGGAGGTTGAGCGATGGGCATCGAAGAATTGCTGAAAGATCGCCGCGAGGACATCCTGCGCATCGCCGCGCAGCACGGCGCGCATAACGTGCGCGTGTTCGGCTCGGTAGCGCGCGGCGAGGCTCGTCCCGACAGCGACGTGGATTTGCTGGTCGAGATGGAGGCCGGCCGCAGCCTGCTCGATCTGGGCGGCTTGCTGATGGACTTGCAGGCGCTGCTGGGCCGCGAAGTCGATGTCGTCACCGACAAGGGCTTGCGCGATCGAATTCGCACCCGTGTGCTGCAAGAGGCCAGGCCGCTATGAGAGACGATCGCGAACGGCTGCTCGATCTGCGTGAAGCCATCGAGCGCATTGAGAAATACACCGCCGCTGGTCGCTCGGCGCTTGAACGTGATGAATTGATTCAGACGTGGGTGATCTATCACCTGCAAATCATCGGCGAAGCGGCGCGTTCCCTCTCGCCTGAACTGCGCGGCCGCTATCCGGATGTTCCGTGGTCACAGATCATCGGCATGCGGAACATTCTGGCACATCGTTATTTCGGCATCGATGTCGACATCGTCTGGTCGGCAGTGCAGCATGATTTGCCGCAGTTGAAAAACGATATTGATCGTATGTTGCGTGAATTGAGGTGAGACATGAACCAGAAAGCCGTTTGGGAAGGTTTCGCCACGCTGCCGCCGGAAGCCCAGCAGCAGGTGGTAGATTTCATCGCGTTTTTACAGACGCGCTACGCAGCCCCTCGCTCGCGCAAGCCCCTGAAGCCTACGCCGCTGAAGCAGGAAGATTTCATTGGCAGGTGGCGTCAGCGCGCTGACTTGCAGGAAAGCACCGCCGTCCGGGCGACAGCGCGGATTTCGCGCAGGCCCACAACGGCAAGTGGTATTTTGACACGGATTAAAGTGAGTTGATTTATCAACGCTGACAGGCGGCAGGCGTGGCGTTTATCAAGGGGATTCGGGAACAGCCCTGGGGCCAACGCGCGATGCGCCTGTATGATCCCGACGGGCACATCATTGAAATCGGGGAACCGCCGACCAACCCACCGCCCTACTCCCCCGCTCCGCGCAGCTGCTGATACGCCGGCCGTTCCGAACCGTCCGGGCGCAGCAGGCTGTACGCCGACTGTGAAGACTCGGCGCCCAGCAGCGGTGCGACATTGATATTCCAGATAACCAGCGGCCCCACCCACGCGCGTTCGCGGCGCAATTGCAGCGCGCGCCGCAGATACGCCGCCTGATCGGCTTCGGTCACTTCCCGCGCATACTCCCAGCCCGTTGTATCCACTGCGCCGAAGTTCTCGATCGACGGCCAGCCGAATTCCGTCACCCACAACGGCTTGTCGATGTTGGCTTCGATCAGAATCTTGCGATAATCCTCCAGCGTGTCGAGGAAAAAGAAACTGGGGTGGTTGTTGTAACCCGATCGGCTGTGCGCGGCATCGGCGGCCCGCTCGTCGGGCGGATTGGCCGCCCCGTAGGGATGCGCCCCGATCGCATCGACCAGATCGCCCGCGCCTGCCGCGATCATCTCGCGTAAGAAGCGTCGATCATCGATGGCGTTGACACCATCATCGATGCCCGTCACCGCCGGCGCGCCGCTGATAATGATCGCATTCGGATCGCCCTGACGGACACCTTCCGCCCCGGCTCTGATCAACTCCACAAACTGCGCTGCACTGAGATCGAAGCCGCGCCATTCACGCTTCAAGTTTGGCTCGTTCCATAGCTCATATGCTGCTACACGTCCTTGATACCGTGTGGACAGCGCATGCATGAAATCACGAAAGATCGAAAAGTCGATCGGCGGGCCATCTTCTTCCACCGGCTCCGGTCGGCTGAAGCCCGGCGCGCGCGCCACACTGAACAACATCTTCAGCCCGTACTTCTCGGCCTCGGCCACCACCTGATCGATCTCGTCCCAACGATATTTTCCGCGCTCGTATTCGACGGAGTTCCAATCGATCTGCTGCTTGATCCAGCCCACGCCCAGATTCGCGGCGGACTGAATCCCCTTGGCGCCCTCCGGCCCGATGAACTGACCTTGCACGCCGAGATGTGGTTTGGGGACAGGCGTCGTGGTGGGCGTGGGCGTCACCGTGGGAGTATGCGTCGGTGTAGACGATGCAGCAGGCGAGAGAACGACCGCTGGTGCCGTAGCAGAAAGTCTGGCGGGCTGGCCGCTTAGCGAGGCGATCGAAACGATCAACAACAACCCGCCAAGCACGGCCAGCCCGGCGGCGATGAAGATTCCAGTGCGACGTGACATGCGCGCGATTGTAGCACAACCGCACCACGCCTGGCGCTTCGTCCACGCAGGTGGACGATCAGCGGTCACGCTCAGCAGGCGCGCATTGCCCTTATCCGTGGCGAAGCCATGGCGGGCCGCTTGGCGCATTCGCCTGCGCTCCACCAACCACCCGCCCCTGTTCCAACTCAATCACCTGATCGACTTGCTCGATCACGGTGCGCCGGTGGGTGATGATGATCACCGTCCGCCCGGCCATGAACGGCTCCAATGATGCGAGCAACTGCCGTTCGGTGATCGCGTCGAGGTTGGCCGTTGCTTCGTCGAGGATCAGGATCGGCGCATCCTTCAAAATAGCCCGCGCGATAGCCAGGCGCTGCCGTTCGCCGCCGCTGAGTAAGACGCCGTTTTCCCCAATCAATGTGTTATAGCCCTGCGGCAGTGTCTCGATGAAATCGTGCAGCTGCGCCTGCTGGCAGGCCGCACGCATTTGTTCAGCGGTCGCATCGGGATTGGCGAGCAGCAAGTTGTCTTGCACGGTGGCATTGAAGAGATGTACGTTCTGCGGCACCACGCCGATCAAGGCGCGCACATCGTCGGCGCGATACTCACGCAGATCATGCCCGCCGAGTGTGATCGTTCCCGCGTGATAGTCCCAGAAGCGCAGCAGCAAATTCACGATCGTTGATTTGCCCGATCCGCTCGAGCCCACGATGGCGACGCGGCCGCCCGCCGGGATTGAGAAGCTCACCCCGTCGAGCGTAGGGGGATCAATCGGGTTGTAGTGAAAGCGCACATCTTTGAAAGCAATGTCCGTCATTGCGAGGAGCGCCGTGTGCGACGAAGCAATCTCACCTGCATCCAAGCGAGATTGCTTCGTCGTCCCTTGAACTCCTCGCAATGACATCGGCGCGGCGGGATCGCGCACCGCCGGGGGTGTATCGATCAATTCAAACAAACGCCGCCCGGCGGCCTGACTGGCTTCCAGTTGTTGCAACGCCAGCGATAACGGCTGCACCGCTTCAAAACTGGCAATTGCCGTGAGGGGCAGCAGCGCCAGATACACGCCCTCGATCTGGCCGCCGCTGACCAATGGAATCGCCAGCAGCAGCACGGTCAACCCGGCGAGGCTGGTAAACAGCGCAGCGAGGCCGCTGCTCACGCCGCGCAGCATCGCCAACTGTTCCTGCGTGCGATTGAGTAAGCGGCTCAAGCCCAGCACGCGCGCGGCATGTGACTGCGTTTGATCGAACGCGATCAAATCGGGCAGGCCCTGAATCTCGTCGACGAGCAGCGCATTGAGATCGGCGCGCGTGGCGATGAGTGTGGTCGCCGGTGGTTGACTGAGCCAGCGCGACAGCAGCGGCAGGACCAGGCCCGTCAACACGAGAAAGATCACCAAGGCGCTGGCGAGTGATGTGTCAAACACACCCAAGATCAGGCACGCCAAGATCGTCACACAGACGGCGGTGATGGGCGGCACGATCACGCGCACGTAGAAATTTTCCAGCGTCTCAATATCGCCGACGATGCGTGTGAGCAGATCGCCGCTGCGATAGGGCATCAGGCGCGCCGGGGCCAGCGGTTCCAATGCGGCGAAGAGCCAGACGCGCAGCTGCGTCAAAATGCGGAACGTGGCGGTGTGCGTGAAGTATCTTTCCAGATAGCGAAAGGCCGCGCGCGCGATGGCAAAGACGCGCACAGTGGTGATCGCCAACGCGAGGTCGGACACATCGACGACGAGCGCGGCTTTGGAAATCAAATATGCCGACATCGCCATCAAGCCTACGCTGGACCCGATGGTGAGGAAGCTCAGCAGCACGCCAAAGGCCACCCACCATTTGAAGGGCGCAATTAACCTGAGCAGTCGCGTGAAGGTGCTCATGCCGCTGGCCGTCATGCCGCTCCTTCATAACTGGCGACGATGTCTTGATACGGCCCGCCCTGCGTGAGCAGCGCGCGGGGATCGCCCACTTCGATCACGCGGCCCCGATCGAGCACGGCCACCCGATCGGCGGAGTAGACCAATTTCAGGCGGTGCGCGATGATCAACACGGTGCGACCGCGCAGCAACCGCTCAAGCGCGTCTTGAATCGCGGCTTCGCTGACTGAATCCAGATGCGAGGTCACTTCGTCAAGGATGAGGCAGGGCGCATCTTTCAGGAAGGCGCGCGCGATGGCGAGCCGCTGCTGCTGGCCGCCGCTCAGGCGGGCGCCCCGTTCCCCGATCGGTGTGGCGTAACCCTGCGGGAGTTGCGTGATGAAGTCGTGCGCGTGCGCCGCCTGTGCGGCGGCGATGACGTCCGCATCGCTGGCGTCTGCTCGCGCGAGGCGAATGTTGTCGCCGACGGTGCCGTGAAAGAGATGCGGCTGCTGCGGCACCCACGCAACGTGCGCGCGCCACGCCGACAGATCGATCTCATTCAGCGGAACACCGTCGAGTGTGATCGATCCGCGATCAGGTTCGATGAAGCGCAGCAGCAGTTGGGCCGCCGTGCTCTTGCCGGCGCCCGTTGCGCCCACCAGCGCAATCGTTTGGCCGTGTGGAATATGCAGCGAGAAATCTTGCAGAGCGGGACGTTGACCGTCGGCGTAAGCGAAAGAGACCCGTTCGAAGTGAATGTCCGATCGGACGGGCACAACTGATCGGCTAGTTTGAGCACGCGCCTGCTTGATGGGCGTATCGAGAATGGCAAAAATCCGATCGGCCGCGGCTTTGCCGGCGGTGCCCGCGTGATACTTCAGCGCGAGTTGCCGCAGCGGCAGAAAGAATTCGGGGGTGATGATCAACACGGCCAGTGCGCGATTAAAGGGCAGGTAACCGGCCATCAAGCGCAGGCTGATTTGAACAGCGACGAGAGCGGTGGCCACCGTGCCGCCCCATTCCAGCACGAGACCGGTTTGAAAGGCGACACGCAGCACTTCCATGGTGGTGCTGCCGTAGTGACGGCTGATGTCACGGATGTTGTCGATTTGTTCGCGGCTGCGGCCAAACATCTTAAGCGTCGCCAGTCCTTGCAGCATGTCGAGGAAGAAGGCGCTCATCCAGCTCAGTTCGAGGAAGCGCTTTTCAGTGATCTCTTTGACGCGCCCGCCGATGAAGGCCAACAGCAAGACGAGAATGGGGCCGGTGAACAACAGGATCAAGGTGGTGGGCGGATCGAGCAGGAAGATGACGACGAGCACGAAGGCGGGCACCAGCATGGCCAGCAGCCGCGCGGGCTGATAAGTGGTGATGTAGTCATCAAGCACTTCCACGCCTTCGACGGTGGCGTTGACAAGTTCGCCGCTGCTTTCGCTCTGCGTATAAGCCGGGCCGAGCGCGAAGATCCGCTGTGTCAGGTTCTGGCGCAAGCTGCCTTTAAGGTGACTGGCCGATCGCTGCGCCAGCACATCGCTGATCCAAATGACGACGGCGCGCAGCAAGGCGAGCGCCAACAGCACGCCCAGCAATGAAGTGACATCGGCCAGCGTCTGCTTTTTCTGGAAGACGCGATCAACGACATCGCTCAGGACAGTGGCCTGAGCGACGACGCACACGGCGGCGAAAAAACCGGCGGCCACGCCCGCGTATAACAGCCGGCGCGCCGCACGGTTGGATTGAAGCAGGCGTCTTTCAGTCGATGGTTTCAAGCGGTTTGATTGTGTGGGAATAGCCGGAATGCTCACGGCCAGAGACTACAACGGATTCAGGAAACAGCGGATAGAGCGGCAAACAATCCGTTCGATTCCAAATCCGTTGTCGTTTCTCACGGCCATCCCCGCGACTCAAGGTCTTCAATTCCGATGTTGTACGGGACAGCGCTAATAGCCCTTTGGCTCGACAATGGTTTTGCCACGGAAGAAGTAGTAGACGCCTGTGGTGTAGAGCAGCACCAGCGGCATGCCGATCAGCGCGATAATCAACATGACGGTCAGCGTGTTGTCAGCCGAAGCCGCGTTGTAGATGGTCAGGTTGTAGGCTGGATCGATCGTCGAGATCAATAGATTCGGGAACATGCCCACCGCGCCGGAGATCAATAGCATGGCAACCATCACGCCCGAGGCGACAAAGGCCCAGAATTCGTGGCCTGTGTTCAGCATGCGCCAGGCGACGAGGAGGGCGATCAAGGCTGCCGCCGGGAAGATAACGGGCCACAGGTTGGTGGTATAAACGGCCGTGATTTGCTGCCTGGTCAGGAACGTTGCCATGACAGCCAGCGTGTTCAAGACGAAGAACACGGCCATGAGTTTGGGAATCGCTTGGCGGATACGCGCTTGCAGTTCCCCGTCGGTTTTCATGGTCAAGAAGATCGATCCGTGCATGGCAAACATCGCCACCGTCGTCACGCCGACCAGCAGCGCGAAGGGCGTCAGCAGATCGAACAGCGTCATGTGGATGTTGCCGCGCGCGTCGAGCGCCACGCCGCTGATGACGTTGCCGAAGGCCACACCCAGCAGCAGTGCCAGACCCAGCGACGAGATCCAGAAGATGAAGTCCCACGTCGAACGCCAGCGGGGACTGGGACGCTTGCTGCGAAACTCGATGGCGACCGTGCGCAGGATTAAGACCAGCAGCACGGCCATCATGGCCAGGTAGAAGCCGGAGAACAGCGAAGCGTAGACCAGCGGGAAGGCGGCGAACAACACGCCGCCGCCCAGGATCAACCACACTTCGTTGCCGTCCCACACCGGCCCGATGCTGTTCAGCAGCACGCGCCGCTCGTTGTCGGTTTTGGCCACGAAGAGGTGCACAATTCCCACACCCATATCAAAGCCATCCAGAATCAGATAGCCGGCGATGATGATCACGAACAAGATGAACCAAATGTCGTTGAGAGTCATGGCAGCACCTCGCTAAGCCCGCGCGCCACGGCGGCGGAAGATGTCGCGGAAGGTATCCGGCAGTGATGAAACCGGTGCAATTTCAACTTCGTCCAAGGGTTCCAGCCCGTGCTGAATCTTGCCGTTCAACAAGAAGATGAACAGGGCAAACAGCAGCAGATACAGCAGCACGAACATGATCATGGAAATAATCACATCCGTGGCGGTGACAGTGGGTGAAATGGCCGCGCCGGTGGGCAGCAGGCCGTACACAATCCACGGCTGCCGACCGATTTCGGCCGACCACCAGCCCGCCGTGATGGAGACCAGCGTGAGGAAGACGGTGATGACAAACAGCCACAGCGCCCAACGCAGCTCAAAGATTTTGCGCTTCCAGAAATACAACAAGACGCCCACAAAGCCGATCGGGATGTAGAGCGACCCCAGGCCAATCATCGCGTGATAGACCTGGAAAACCAGATTGATCGGCGGATATTGCGCGGACGGGAAAGCTTCCAGGCCGGTGACGGTGGCCTGGGGATCGCCGTACGCCAGGAAGCTGAGCAAACAGGGAATTTTGATCCCGGTTGTGGTCTGGGCGGCTTCATCGACCCAGCCGACCAGATACATCGGCGCACACGCTTGGCTTTCCCACAGCCCTTCAAACGAGGCGAGCTTGACCGGCTGGAAGTTCGTGACCTCGACGGCCTGGCCTGCGCCAAAAAAGGCGACGTTCACAAAGGCGAACAGGGCGAAGACCGGCAGCGCCACTTTGAAGTTCGACTTGGCGACTTCCACGTCCCGTTTACGTAGAATGAACCAGGCGCTGACGCTTAACATCAGCGCTGAACCAGCCGTCCACGAAGCGCCCCAGGTATGCAGCAAGCGTGACATGAACGACGGCGTAAAGACCACTTGCGCAAAATCGGTCATGTAGGCGCGCGCCGGGGCAGGCAGGGCTTGCACCGTATAGCCGGCGGGCGTCTGCATCCACGAATTTGCCATGATGATCCACAGCGCGCTGAAGTGCGCGCCAAACACCACCATGAACGTCGCGCCCAGCCACAGGCGCGGCCCCAGGCGATTGCCGCCAAACAACATCAAGCCCAGGAAGCCGCCTTCCAGGAAGAAGGCGAAGACGCCTTCCGCTGCGAGCAAACTGCCAAAGATGTTGCCCACAAAGCGCGAGTAGTTGGCCCAGTTGGTGCCAAACTCAAACTCCATCACCACGCCCGTGGCGACCCCGATGGCGAAGATCAACCCGTAGACCTTCACCCAGAAGAAGGACAGCCTGCGCCATTTGGGATCTTTGGTGCGGACATAGATGATGCCGATGATGACCAGCATCAACCCCAACCCCATGGACAACGGCGGGTAGATGAAGTGGAAACTGGCCGTGAGGGCAAACTGCAACCGGGACAGCAATTCAACGTCCATGCATCCTCCTCTTTGCAAATTGAACGGGCCGGATGGAAATCCGCCCGTCGCTTGAGTGAGACTTACAGTTGAACCAATGCAATCGGCGTGCGCGTGGCGCTGTCGGCCATCAACGCAAAATTGTAACTTGCCAGACGCGCACGAAAGTCACGACACAGGTCAGACCAGATTGAATGCACCGGGCAGGTGCGTGATCGTTCGCACTCGCTGGGCTTGCGGTTGCACCGATTGAACGTGATCGGCCCATCGATGGCCTCGACTACTTCCAACAGGTTAATGTCTTTCGCGGGCCGCGCCAACTGCACGCCGCCGTTGACGCCGCGTTGATTACGCAGGATGCCCTCATTGGCCAACCGGGCCACAATTTTGGTGAGAAAAGGCAGCGGGATGGCGTGCCGCTGCGCGATGGTCTCGCACGACAGCCGCACGCCAGCGGGCTGCAAAGCCAGCTCGAGGACGGCGCGCACGGCGTAATCGGCTTGTTGGGTAATTTCCATGATTGGGGGTTATTAAATCGGATAAGTTTTGTCAGGAATTAGGATACATCCACCGCGGCATCCTCGACAGTGTAAGATGTCAGTGAGGCGATATGACACTTGTCATGGTGATCATTTCCCACTTGAGAGTGGCAGCAACGCCGGTTCTCGACCAATTGACGCCGCGCCCTTTACGGCTTAGAATGAAAGTGAAATCCATTCGGTGGAGGTGTCACGATGAGCGTTCCCAAACTCGATGGCAGCACCGAATTAACCATCGTCCAGTGCATGCTGCGCGACCTGGAAGACTATCTGAAGTCCGATGTGCTGTACTGGCACGTGGCCGAGCCGAACCCACTGGGCAGTCACATGCCGCAGTTGACGATCGGCGCCTTGCTGGAAGCGCTGGTGCGTGCCGAAGCGGGCGGCGTGGATCGCGCCGCGCTGGAAACGGCCCGTGCCCAACTCGATCGGATCCGCGCGGCCCACCCGGCCGTGTACGTCAGCAAGGCCATTCACGAACTGCATGGCCGCCTCAACGCCTGGAAGGCCGACCTGGACGATGAAGGCCGCAAAACCAAGTCATTCTACGCGCAGGACGTGCGCGTGCGCGCCAAAATCTTCCTGCTGGAAAACGCGCTGGGGGCCGATGTTTCGGCGGAAATCCGGCAGCAGCGCGAACAGATCGATCAGCAACTGTACGAAGTCTTTGTGCCTGGCGAGTTCGTGTGGGATCCACGCCTGCAAGCCGCCTTTCCGAAAAATCCCTGCTGGTGGCTGTACGGCCATTTGCTGGAAGAACATCATTGATGATCGATCTTGTGCGCGCCACACCCGCCCACCGCTCGCTGCTGCGACAGCTCTACGAACTGTACTGCCATGACTTCAGCCCCTTGACCAAAGCCGAGATCGGCGCCGACGGCTACTGGACGGGCGACGATTTTCTCGATCTGTGGCCGGACGATTTGCACATCTACCTCATCCGCGTGGCCGGGCACTGGGCGGGTTTTGCCTGGGTGGCTTTTGGCGGCTATAGCGATCCCGACGCGCACAACTTCCTGATGGATGAATTCTTTGTGCTGCGGAAATATCGCCGCCGGGGCGTGGGCGAGTTTGCCGCCGTGTGGCTCTTCAATCATTATTCGGGCACGTGGGAAGTGGGCGAGATTCCAGAGAACGTGGAGGCGCAGCACTTCTGGCGCACCGTGATCGATCGCTATACGGACGGCCATTACCGGGAAGTCAACGTGAACAACCAGCGCTGGCACGGGCCGGTGCAAATCTTTGACAGCTAGACCTGGCAGGTTTCTGGCGGCCAGACACGCCAGCCGACGATCAACAAAAACCTGCCAGGTCTTTTCCAACCATGCCCGCAACCTCGACCAATTACTTGCTCAACCTCGCCAAACTCGCCCGTGGCGATCGCGTGCTGCACCCGCTGATTGCCACTTACTACGCCACCACGCAGTGCAATTTCAACTGCGCCTACTGCGAATACTTCGGTGCGCGGCGCAATCCGCAGGCCGAAGAGCAGCTCGATCTTGATCGGGCGGCGCAGGTCCTCAAGGTCATCCGCACCGGCGTCGATAGTCTCATCCTGACCGGCGGCGAGCCATTGTTGCATCCCGCCATCGATCAGCTGATCGTGACCGCGAAGCGTGAAGTCAAATTCCGCCATCTCACACTGTTGACCAACGCCAGCCTGCTGCACGATCACGAAGCAATCCTGCCGCACCTCGATCGGCTCGTCATCAGCCTCGACGCCACCGATCCCCTCATCTGGAGCGAGATCATCGGCACGACGCCGGGCGTGGCGCACGACGTGCTGAACAACATCCGCACCTATGCCGCGCGCCAGCACGAATTCGGCTATCATCTCGTCGTGAACTGCGTCATCACGCCGCAGACCCTGGCGCAGGTGCGCACCATGCTGGACTTCTGCGAAGCGCGCCGCATCCTGATCTCGTTCTCGCCGCAGTCGGTCAACAACTGGCCGCATTACGATCTGCTGACGGCGCAGGAATATCGCGACGTCATTCGACACCTGATCGATCGCAAACGGGCGGGCGCGCCCATCCTCGGCAGTCTGGCCTACCTCAACATGCTGTCTGACTTCACGCCCTACTCGTGCTATTCGCTGCTGGTGCCGCGCGTCATGCCCAACGGCGATCTGATCTATCCCTGCCGCCCGATCGAACTCAGCGTCGCCGCACAAGGCGGCGCGACCACACGCGGCGGGCGGCCCTGCAACCTGCTCGACGTGCAATCATGGGGCGAAGCGCTTCAGCGCGCATCCCACGAATACGACGATCCGCCGCAGACCTGCACCAGTTGTTTTCAACAGTGCTTCGCGGAAGCATCGCTCTTGCAATCCAAACCGCTGTCGTTATTGAGCGAGCTGCGCTACGCGCCATCGCGGCACGGCGCGGTGTGGAAACATGCGCCGGGATAACGAGTAACGAGTAATACGTGAACACGACGGTTGCTCATTACTCATTACTCGTTACTCGTTACTCATTACGACTTCAAAAGCGATCCCTTTGAGTCAACCATCTTGATCACTACTGAAAACTCCCCTGACGCCCTCATCATCGGCGGCGGACTCGCCGGACTGTCGGCGGCGCTGCATCTGGCCGAGCGCGGATTAAAGCCGCTCGTGCTGGAAGCCGATCCGAAATACTGCGGCGGTCGTCTCGCGGGCGGCGACACGATCGAGTTTGAGCAAAGCGGGCAGACGTGGCGCTTTCGACTGGAACACGGCGTGCACGGCTTCTGGTCACCGTATCGCAACCTGCAAGCGATGCTGGCTCGTCACAATTTGCGGCCAGTTTTTGTGCCCGCGCGCGAAGAAGCCTGGATCTACAAACGCGCCAATGGTCGCGTCACGCGCGTGAATGCGGGCAGCCACATTCGGCACAGCCTCTTCCCCGCGCCGCTGCATTATCTGGCGTTGTTCTTCAGTCCGCGTTTTCTGGCTGCGCTCGACATTCGCGACGGGCTGACGCTGCTCGAAGTGTGGTACGGTCTCGTGCTCGCCCTCGGCGTCGATCCGCTAAAAGAAGATCAGCCGCTGGAAGATCAATGGCTTAGCGATCTGGTCGATCACTGGGGGCCGGGTGTGCGCTCATTCATGATGGGCCTCACGCGCAACGGCCTCGCGGGCACGCCCGCCGAGATTCCGCTGTCGGGCTACGTCGCCTTCATGCGTTTCTACACCTTGCTGCGTCGCGACGCGTGGCAGTTCTCCTACCTTCCCGGCGATGGCGGCACGACGTTGATCGATCCGTTGGCGAAGCGGATTG
Organism: uncultured Anaerolineae bacterium; assembly: GCA_964398185.1. Classification (GTDB taxonomy): domain Bacteria; phylum Chloroflexota; class Anaerolineae; order Fen-1058; family Fen-1058; genus Fen-1058. Next base: position 15,765 of record CAYNML010000012.1, read on the forward strand.
AGGAACTGGGTGGATCGATCCAGTTGGGCGCAGCGATCGATCGGATTGAACGATCGGACGATCGGTGGATGGCCCACAGCCCGATCGGTTCATTCACCGCCCGATCGATCATCCTGGCGACTGATGCCCAGCATACCCGATCAATCCTCGGCGCGAGTGAAGCAACTCGTGACATCGCGGCAACACTGTATTTTCCGCGCAGTCTGCCCACACTGATCTTGCGCTTCTGGTACGACGTGCAACCGAAGTCGAAAGTGGAAGCGGGCATCATCACCGGCGATGTGATCGTCGACAATTATTTCTGGCTGCACCGCTTACAGGATCAGTATGCGAGGTGGAGCAAAGCCACGGGCGGCAGCGCCATCGAGGTGCACCTCTACGGCCCGCCGGAACTGCTGCAAAAACCCGACGCGCTGCTGCTGGCTCGCGCGGCCACCGACGTGCAGAGCGCCTTCCCTGAACTGCGCGGCCATCTCATCCATCAGCATGTACAGCGCAACGCGCCGCTGCACACCTTGTTTGGCCTCGGTCGCGCCGAGCAGCACTTGACCACTGTCACGCCGTGGCCCGAACTTTATTGCTGCGGCGATTGGGTGCGCCGCCCCGAACCCGCCTTCTTCATGGAGCGCGCCTGTTTAACGGGCATCGCCGCCGCGAATGAAGTGCTGAAGTCGCGTGACCTTCAACCGTGGGCGATGCTTGACTATCCCAAACCAGAAGCCTTTGCCGGTTGGCTGGAGAAGCTCATGCATCGCGGAAGAAGAATTTTGCGGACACGAAAAACCAACGACCAACCACCAGCCACCAACAACCAACAACCATGATCATCCTCCTTAACGGCCCGCGAGGTGTGGGCAGAACCGAAGTCGCGTGGAAACTCATCGAGAGGTTCGATCGCGCCATCATGTTGGACGGTGATTATCTCGGCGCGGTGCATCCATTTGAAATCTACGACGAACAGCGCGTGGCCTATCTCTACGAAACCATCTGCCACGTTGCGCGTTTCCACGTCGAGCACGGCTGGCAGAACCTCGTCATCGCTTACGTGTTCGAGACGCCGGAATCACTGGCGCAGTTGCGCCGGGCGCTGAACGAGATCGACGACGTGACGTATGCCTATCGGTTGACGTGCAGCGCCGCAGAGATCGCGCGACGTATTCGTACGCACGGCAACAGCGATCCGGTTTTCCTCGAGTGGGAACTGAAACGTTTCGGCGAGTTGCAGTCGATTCAGGATCGCAATGCGCGGCGCGGCGATCTGGGTTTCGTTGTCGATACAACGAATCTATCGATTGAGGAAGTGGCCGATGCGATCTGGCGTGACATCACGTCCGAGGTTACCATCGCGCCCTACGATCCGGCGTGGCCGCAGCTATATGAACAAGAGCGAGAGAAGATCGTCGGGATACTGGGGCATCGCGTCGCAGAGATTCATCACGTGGGCAGCACCGCCGTGCCCGGTCTGCCTGCCAAACCCGTCATCGACGTCATGATCGCGGTGCGGCAACTCGCCGCTGCTGTTGACTGCATCGGCCCGCTCAGCGATCTGGGCTATGCCTTCATCGACTATCCCCAGAACACCGAACGGCGTTTCTTTCGCAAGGGGCAGCCGCGCACCCATCACGTGCACATCGTCGAGATGGGGAGCGCCGAACTGCGCGATCATCTCATCTTCCGCGATGCGCTGCGCACGAATGCCGACTGGCGCGATCAATACGCTGTGCTGAAGATCGCTCTCGCGGATCGCCACCGGAACGATCGGGCGCAGTACAGCGCAAGCAAGACCGAGTTTGTGCAGAGGGTTTTATCATTCACGAAGTAACTGAATGCCCGATTACGCCCTGTCCGCGAAGCGGGGGCGCGCTAGAGCGGTTTCTAGGTTGATTTACGGGTGTGCGTCATTGCGAGCGCTTTTTACGAAGCAATCTCAGGCTGGGCAGGGCGGGGCGGGGATTGCTTCGTCGCCAACAGCGCTCCTCGCAATGACGGATCGTAAACTAAACTGGAATTTGCTCTAGGCGCGGCACTCGGGCATGACGGGTGAGCCGTTATCGTAGATCACTTCTTCATCCGCCGCCGATACGCCGTCGCCAGGCCGCCCTTGGACGTTTCACGATATAGCGACGGCAGCGCATTACCCGTCTCCCACAACACCGTGACCACATCGTCAAATGGAATGCGGTGCGTGCCGTCGGTGTAGAGGGCGTACTCGGCGCAGCTCAACGCGCGTGAGGCCGCAAAGGCGTTGCGCTCAATGCACGGAATCTGCACCAGCCCCGCCACCGGATCGCACGTCAGCCCCAGGTGATGCTCCAGCGCCATCGCCGCGGCGTATTCCACCTGCCGCACCGTGCCGCCCAACAGCTGCGTCAGCCCGCCGGCCGCCATCGCGCACGCCGTGCCCACCTCACCCTGGCAACCCACCTGCGCCCCGGAGATCGACGCGTTGTGTTTCACCAGGTTGCCGATAAAGCCCGCCGTCGCCAGCGCGCGCAGCACTGAATCCTCCGTGCAGCGATAGGTCTCCTGCACGTAACGAAACGCCGCCGGCAGCGTGCCGCTCGATCCACAGGTGGGCGCGGTGACCACCCGCCCGCCCGACGCATTCTCTTCATTCACCGCCAGCGCATACGCCGAGATCAGACCGAGCCGTTGTGACGGCAGCGCCGTCATCAGCGCTCGCCGATAGAACGACAGCGCTTTGCGCGGCATGCCCAACCCGCCGGGCAGCACACCCTCCGCGTTGAGACCGCGATCCATCGTTTCCAGCATCGCGTGCCAGATGCTGCGCAGGAACGTCCAGATGTCTTGACCTTCGCACTCTTGCACATACTCCCACACGGCCACGCCGTGTTGCTTGCAATGCGCCAGCAACTCGTTGAACGTGCGCATGCCATACACCTGTGGCCGCGGCGCCGCCGCATCTTCGCCGATCGCCCCACCGCCGAGGCTGTACACCTGCCACGATTCCGAGAACGATCCGTCGGCGAAGATCGCTTCGAATTGCATGCCGTTCGGATGCAGCGGCAGCAGCCGATCGGGCTGCCACACGATGTGCACCGCGGTCGGCGCAAACGCAGCCTGCACCGCCTGATCGGTCAAGTGGCCCTTGCCCGTCGCGGCGAGGCTGCCGAACAACGTCAGTCGATAACTCGCCGCGTGCGGATAACGCGCCTTGAAAATCTCGGCGGCCTTGCGCGGCCCCATCGTGTGACTGCTCGACGGCCCGTAGCCAATCCGGTAAAGTTCACGAATCGATTCCATGTCTAACCCCACAATCCTCGCTGAAGTAACACCACCCCAAAGATCGCCAACACCACGATACTGATCAATAGCAAGCCGCGCACCACGCGCGGACCGAGGTTGCGCGCAAAGTGGAACACCGCCACAATAATCAACATGCTGCCGATGAACACGCCATACATTCCCACCAGAAACGCCACACCATATCCGATCGATTGATTCAATGCGGCGATCAACGTCGGGCCGCCGACCAACGTCCAGAAGATATACGGATTCGGATTGAGCCAGTTGACGATCGACGCGCGCCACAAGCCCCTCCACCCGATCGGTTGTGCGCCCTCGACGTTCACCTGTAGCGGCACATGCCTGCGCCACTGCTTGAACAGACTCCACGCCAGGTACAGCACAAACAGGCCGCCGGCCAAACTGAGCAGTTGCACCGCGATCGGCGGTACGCGCTGCAAGACGAACAGCACCGCAATGATGATCGGCGCGTCGGTGATCAAGGGCGCGAGCGTAATGCGCGCCCCGCGCTTGAAGCCGCCCAACAGCGTTTCCGAGATCAACAGCGTTTGAAGTGAACCGGGCGTGGCGGCGGCTGAAAAACCCAGCGCCGCGCCTTGCAGAAAATAGCGAAGCAAAGAATCCAAGATTCATCTCCACAATCAACATCACTCCTACAAATGCGGCGGCCTGATTTTCTTGATCCACTTCACCAGCGGCGGCTGCGGCTTGGGATTGGGATTGAAGCGAAACCAGCCCAACTCGGCGCGCACGGCCTGATCACGCAGTTCGGTGGAACCCCACACGATCGATGCGCCAAAGACGCCCAGCAGCGCCGATCCCCAGATCGATTCCACGATGAGCGACACGACGATCAGCAGCAAGCCGAAGCCCAGCACATACGGCCACCACAGATAGCCGAAATAATACTCGCCGCGAATGACCCACACGAACCCCAGGCCAATGATGAACAGCGTGGCAATGCCCAGCGCCAGTCCGAAGAAGTTCATGCGCCTTGCTCCTGCTGACCCACGAAGTGTCCCGTCGGTTCACGATCCAGCCATTCGATGGTGGTGGCTTGTCCCGTCGCCAGCAGCGGCGCGTGGCGCGGATTGTGCGGATTCGCCGGAGCGTGCCCCTTCTTCACGCGCTTGAACTGACGGCGAAATTCCAGCGCATCGAACAACACCGTGATGCCCACGATGCCCAGCGCCGCCGACACGTAGAGATTGTCGCTGAGCAGCGCCGCGAGTTCCAGCGCCACACCCACCAGCGCGGCAATCAACATCGGCGCCCACAACTTCGGCGCGTGATACTCGATCTTGCGCACGCTAACGTGCCCCAGCCACACGCTCAGAAACGTGGCGAGCGCCGCCACAAGCCCAATGCCATTCAACATCATCGCTTCATTCCCCATTCCAGGTTCCGCATTCCGCACTTCATCATTGCTGCTCCACATCCCACCATTTCGACAGCCGCGCCGACGAGCGCCCCGGCTGATCGACGTAATGCGACACGTCGTTGAACACCATCAAGCGGGCGCGCACCGGATCTTTGAAGTCCAGCACGTTGAGGCAGGCCGGAGCTTGATCGAGCCGATCGCGATAGCCGCGCGGATCGAAACCCAGCAGGCTGCTGACGATCAAGCGGATCGTCGCCTTGTGCGACACCACGGCGACATTCTCGCCCGCGTGGTTCAACACAATCTCGCGGATCACGGGCAGCGCCCGCGCCATCACGCTCAAGCCCGACTCGCCGTCTTGCGGCGCGTAGATGAACGGGTCCTCTTCCCACGCGGCATACTCTTCGGGAAACCGCGTCTCCACCTCGCTGCGCTGCAGCGACTCCCAGCGGCCGTGATTGATCTCGCGCAGACCGTCGCGCAGAATCGGTGTCAGGCGGTGCGGTGTAGCGATGAGAGTGGCGGTCTCGATCGTGCGCTTCAATGGACTGCAATACACCGCCGTAATGCGATCGTCCGCCAGGCGCAGCGCCAGCGCCCGGACTTGAGCGCGGCCCTCGTCGGACAGATCAACATCGGTGGCGCCGGCGAAACGATCCTCGGCGCTGAGAACGGTTGCACCATGGCGAATCAAGTAGATACGGGTCGTCATCTTGCCTCCTCGCGAATGCGGTGTAAGTTCGGCTGGCCGCTTGCATTATAACAAACCCGCTCTACGGTGAAGATAAGGCTCCAAGCCCGCGTCCTCGCGGGCGGCGAGCGCTAACGAAACAGTGTTGGCTTTAGGCCATCCCAGCCAACGGCTTGAGCATCTCTCAGCCGTTTTTAGTGAATTGCTAATGCCGAGTTAAACTACTCAACAGCTTCTGTTAAGCTCGCGGCGTTACCATTCACACTGGCTTAAAGCAAAAATCATTACTCAGTGGAGGACAACATGAAATCGAAATTGTGGTTCGTGACCATCGTCATGATCGCAGCACTCGCTTTGGCGGCGTGCAGCCCGGCGGCGTTGACGGGCACACTCAGCGCCGCACCCGTGACGAATCCGTCAACCGTGGTTGACTCGGCCCCCGCGGCCAACACCGCTGCTTCCGCGCTGGGCAGTGTGTCCGATCTGGAACAGACCCTGCAGCAAATCTATCAGCAGGTCAATCCCTCCGTCGTTGCGATCAACGTCGTGGGCCAGGCCTCGGCAACTTCCGTGATTCCCTTCTTTGGCGATAACGGCGATGAACAGCCTGTCATCCCGCAGCAAGCGCTCGGCTCCGGCTTTGTCTGGGATAAAGACGGGCACATCGTGACGAACAATCACGTCGTCGACGGCGCTGAAAAAATCTCGGTGACGTTCGCCGACGGCACGATCGTTCCGGCGACGCTGGTCGGCGCCGATCCCGACAGCGACCTGGCCGTGATCAAAGTCGATCTGCCAGCCGATCAGCTAAACCCCGTCACCGTGGCCGATTCGAAGCAGGTCAAAGTCGGGCAGCTAGCCGTCGCCATCGGTAATCCGTTCGGCAATGAGAACACCATGACCGTGGGCTTCGTCAGCGCCATCGGACGTTCGATCCCGGCGGACGGCGGTACCACCGGCACATCGTACTCGATCCCTGACGTGATCCAGACTGACGCCCCGATCAATCCCGGCAACTCCGGCGGCGTACTGCTGGACATTGAAGGCCGCGTGATGGGCGTGACCGCGCAGATCGATTCGCCGGTGCGCGCCTCGGTGGGCATCGGTTACGTGATTCCGTCCAACATCGTATCGCGCGTGGTGCCTGAATTGATCAAGTCGGGCAAGTACGATCATGCGTGGCTGGGCATCAGCGGCGGATCGTTGATTCCTGATCTGGCGACCGCGATGAATCTCAAGAGCGATCAACGCGGCGCGCTGGTGAATCAAGTGACGTCGGGCAGCCCCGCCGAGAAGGCCGGCCTGCGCGGCAGCACTCAGCAGGCAACCATCGATGGGCAGAGCGTGAACGTGGGTGGTGATGTCATCGTCGCCATCGATGGTCAACCGGTGAAGACCTTTGACGATCTGGTGGCCTATCTGACCAGCTCGACCGGTGTGGGTCAGACCGTCACCCTGACGATCCTGCGCGACGGGCAGCAGCAGGACGTCAAAGTGACGCTCGCCGCGCGCCCGGCGACGCAGGCGCGTCAGCAGCAAGCAGAGCAGCAATTGCCCCAGCTGCCGCAAGAACAGCGCCGCAGCAGCCCCACCGCCGGTCAACCGTGGCTGGGCATTCAGGGTCTGTCAATTACAGCCGACATCGTGACTGATCTGGAATTGCCGTCAACTCAAACGGGCGTGCTGGTGGAATCCGTGCGATCGAACAGCCCGGCGGCGCAAGCTGGACTCCGAGGCGGCAACAAGACTGTGACCATCGGCGGGCAGGAAGTGCAAATCGGCGGAGATGTGATCACGTCGGTTGATGGCCAAGCCGTGACCAACATGGACGATCTGCTCAGCATCTTGCAGGCGAGCAAGGTCGATCAGAAGGTGACGCTCACCATCGTGCGTGATGGTCAACAGCAGCAAGTAACCGTCACGCTCGCGGCACGACCGGCAAATCCGTAAAATCGCTGGTCAAAACAAAAGAGACCTGACGAAACTTAATGAATCGTCAGGTCTCTTTTTGCACCGCGATCGCCTTCAGGTTTAGAGGAATTCGACGTGATTCTGCATATCAGTTGAGTCAAGCACGTCGTGAAGAAGCAGCAAAACACGAATCAATTCGCCAATGGTGTACTTCGTCGCGCTGCAAAACGCGATGCCCGCATGTTGAACACCCGCCGCGGCAAGCGATAGAAAGTCGTCATCAAACGTCACCAGGACGCGGTCCTCGGCCTTAGCCCACCCCAGTTGCTCGCTATCCGGCAGTCCGCAACGATCGGCGACTTGCGCAGTAAGCACATTCACGCCGCGCCGCTGCAAGCCTTGGGCCACAGATACAGGGACATGCTGATCAAAATAATAACGGATGCGCTCAGCCACTCAGTTTTTCCCGAAGCTTTGATGGAAAATGGACCCTTATGGCCGAAGCCAAATCGCTTTCACGCTGGAATTCAGCTTCAATCTCTTCCCGATGATCGAAATAATAGGCCAGAGCCGCATGAACGTCTGAGAGAGTGATGGTGGGATAAAGAGCAACGATTTCATCAGGGGACAGACCGCGTTTCTCGTGCCAGACAACAATGTCGCTGACCCGTATCCGATGCCCGGCAATGCGTGGCTTACCACCCAGCACGCCGGGGGTCATTTCAATATGCTGTGTTAAAACATTCTCCATCTTCGCCTCCCATTATCCAGTTTCTGTCCGAAAACCCAGCAGGAGCGGCTCCTAGCGCAGCCTCTCCATGGGACACGCCGCGATTTCACCGGGCATGGGAGCCCGGTCCGCTACTTTTCGGACAAGAACTATCTACACACGCGCTACGGAACGTCGCTCATACTCGCGTGATCGACGCTTTCTTTCGAACAGCACAGGCGTCGACATGTTCATTGTCTGGACGATAGTCGCCCCACATCAATATTATACAGCACACGCGATTGATCACGTGTTTAAGGTGTGGTTGCGCCCCGTCTGAGAGACCCGATTTCTAATCCGCGGTCTAGTTCACCGCTGCACCCGTCAACGCGAACAGATTATATTCCCTGCTCAAATCGTGGCGGAACTGGCGCGTGTAGAGATCGTAGTAGTGCCCGCGCTTCCGCAGTAACTCGGCGTGCGTGCCCATCTCGGCGATGCGGCCCTCTTCGATCACCAGGATCCGATCGGCCCGCTTAATCGTGCTGAGGCGGTGCGCGATGACGAACGTGGTGCGATCTTTCATCAGCACCTCCACGCCGCGCTGGATCAACGCTTCGGTCAGCGTATCGACGGAACTGGTCGCTTCGTCGAGAATGAACAACTCCGGTTTCGCCAGCACCGCGCGCGCCAGGCTGATCAACTGCTTCTGCCCGGTCGAAAGCAGGTTGCCCCCCTCGCCCACCAGATCATCGTATTTCTTCTCCAGCGTCATGATGAAATCGTGCGCGCCCGCCAGCTTCGCCGCTGCTTCGATCTCTTCGTCCGTCGCATCGAGTTTGCCATAGCGGATGTTCTCGCGAATGGTGCCGCTGAACAGGTGCGGCGTTTGCAGCACCATGCCGATGCGCGACTGGATGGCGTGCAGCGTCAGCTTGCGGTAATCCCTGCCCCCGATCGTGATCTGCCCGCTCACCGGCTCGTAAAAGCGGCACAGCAGGTTCACGATGGTCGACTTGCCACCGCCCGTAGCGCCGACCAGCGCAATCATCTCGCCCTGCTTCACCTTCAGGCAGAAGTCTTTCAGTACCAACTTGCCGTCGCCGTAGCCGAAATCGACGTGATCGAATTCGATGTCGCCGCGAATCGAGCCGGGATCGATCGCGCCGTCCCGATCGACCACCTCCGGCACTGCATCGATCAGCGAGAAGACGCGCTCGGCAGACGCCACCGAATGCTGCATCTCGGCATAGACGCGCGCCAGGTCTTGAATCGGCCACAGCATAAATGTCACGAAGGAGATGAACGCCGCCAACCCGCCAATGGTCAGCCCGCCGATCTCCACCTGCGCCCCGCCATAGAAGATGATGATGCCGATCGCTACGGCGCTGATCACCTGCACGGCGGGCAGGAACAGCGCCGACAACCACGCCGCGCGGAAACCGGCTTCGTACATCTCGTCGGTCAGTTCGCCGAACTCGCGCAGGTTTTCTTCCTCGCGGCCCAGCGCTTTGACCACGCGCACGCCCGTGATGTTCTCGTTGTACGCCCCCGTGATCTTGCTGTTGATCTTGCGCACCTTGCGGTATTCCACGATGATCTTCTGCTTGAAGTACGCGGCCACGAACAGCAGCACCGGAATGATCAACAGCACCAGCAGCGCCAGCTGCCAGTTGATGGCCAGCATGAAGAGGAAGGCGGTGATGATGCTGACCGCGCCCCACGTCACGTCGAGCATGCCCCACGTCACCAGCTCGGCGATGCGCACCGTATCGCTGGTCACGCGCGACATGATCCAGCCAACGGGCGTCTTGCTGTAATAGGTCAGCGACAAGTCTTGCAGATGCTCAAACGTCTTTTTGCGCAGATCATAGCTCACCCGCTCGCCCAGCACGCCCGCCAGGTAAATGAACGTAAACACCCCGGCGGCTTGCAGCACGATCATCAGCGCATAGACCACGCCGATGTGCGCCAGCGCCGCCGTGTCACCCGGCGTGATGCCCGCGTCGATGATCTGTTTGCGCAGGAGCGTGAACACCGCATCGGACGCGGCCACCAGCGTGACCGTCACCAGAAAGCCGACCACCCACTTCCAGTGCGGTCGCGTCTGCGCCAGAATCCGCATGATGGTCTGGCCGTTGAACTGCGTGCTAAATTCTTCTTCTTCGAATTCGATCTCGTCTGCCATGATCTTTTCTCTCTACGAGTGAGCACGAATCGACACGAATCAGTGGTGTTGATTCGTGTCAATTCGTGGACGACAAACCGACTGCTGATTCTGCCACGCTGCCGACTTCCTTCTCCAGCTCGCTCTCGATCTTCGTCTGGATGTCGTAGATCTGCCGGTAGATGCCCGGCTGCTGCAGCAGGTCTTCATGCTTGCCGCGCTGTACGATACGCCCGTGTTCGAGCACCAGGATCAGATCGGCGTTCATGACGCTTTGAACGCGATGGGCAATAATGAACGTAGTGCGGTTCTGCATCAGGCGATCCAGCGCCTCGCGGATTTCCTGCTCGGTCTCCAGATCGACCGACGAGGTGGAATCGTCCAGGATCAGAATGCGCGGATTCTTCAACAGCGTGCGCGCGATGGCCACGCGCTGCTTCTGCCCGCCCGAGAGCGTCACGCCCTTCTCACCAACCAGCGTGTTGTAGCCGTCGGGGAACGTCATGATCACGTCGTGAATGGCCGCGGCCCGCGCCGCCGCTTCGATCTCGCTCTGCGGCACGCTGCGCCCCACCCCGTACGTGATGTTTTCGCGGATCGTGCGCGAGAACAGGAACGGCTCCTGCTCCACAACGCCGATGTGCTGGCGCAGGAACTTGCGCGGATAAGCGCGCAGCTCCACGCCGTCGAGCAGCAGCACGCCGCCGGTATAGTCATAGAAGCGCGGCAGCAGATTCACCAGCGACGACTTACCGGAACCGGTGGGGCCGAGCAGCGCCACCACCTGCCCCGGTTCGCAGCGGAACGAAATCTCGTGCAGCACGGCGACCGACGTATCATATTCGAATGAAACATTCTTAAACTCGATCGCGCCGCGCACCGCACCCTGCGGCCGGTAGGCCCCCTCGGTCAGTGGCTCGCGCTCTTCCTTGATCACTTCCATCACGCGCCCGTACGACACCAGCCCCGACGACATCTGTACGATCAGGCGGCCCAGATTGCGCATCGGCCAGATCAGCCAGATCAACAGGCCGGCGTAAGCCACGTATGCGCCCAGCGTCAATGCGCCGTCGATGGTCATCAGCGCCGCGACGAGGAAACCGGCCAGCATCTGGAAGCCGCACAGGATGTCAGTGAGGGGCCAATAGAATGCGTGGAAGGTGAGCAATTTCCTGCCGCGCAAAAACAGTTCCCAACTGGCCTTCTCAAATTTCTCGCGCTCGTAATCCTGCCGCGCAAAGGCCTTGACCACGCGGACCCCGGTGAGGTTCTCCTGCAGGGCCGTCGAGAGTCCAGCCTCCTGCTCCTGGTGTGCTTCGTATATCCGATTGATGTGCTTGAAAAACCACAGCGAGACGACCAGCACAATCGGGATGACGAGCACCGAGAAGACCGCCAGCCCGGCGTCGATGCGCCAGATTGCTACGAAGTTGATCGCAAACAGCATGATGATGCGCCCGGCGTTCACAGCCTGATCCGCGAAGAAGCGGCGGATCGCATCGACATCGGACGTGGAGCGCTGAATCAATTCGCCGGTCTGTGCTTTATCGTGATAACGGAACGACAGGCGCTGGATGTGATCGTACAGGTAATCGCGCAGGCGCTGCGTGATGCCTTCCGACGTTTGCGCCGAGAGCCGCCCGCCCCAGAACGTGAAGAAACCTTGCAGCAGCGCCATGCCCACGAAGGTCAACGCGATGACGAGCAGTACCACGGGCGTGAAGATGCCCTGGCCCAGCACGTCGTCGACAAAGTAGGCCAGCAGCATATAAGTCAGCATATTGATCGCGGCGCCGATGCCAATGAAGAGCAGCGCGCCGGCGTAGATCAAACGATAGCCGCGCATCATGCGCCACAGGCCGCGCAGCCGCTTGTCTGAGACGGTGGATTTGAAATCAAAGGTCGCGGGTACGGAAGTCATCACGGTGTTGCTCCAGATGAATTGGGCGAAACGATTGTACCACCGTCAGGCAAAATAAAACCGCCGAGGCGCCCCTGTAATACTCATGAGGGGGCCTGGCGGTTCAATGGTCGAATCAGTAAATCTTAGCGGGCGTGAGCACGGACCGGTGCGGCCTGCGCTTGCGGCTTGCGCCGATTGGCTTCCACATACCGGCGAATCGCCTCCGCGTCGGGAATCTTGGCGGCCGGCGTGCGATAGTCGATGCCATCGACCTGGCGCCGTTCGATCTTCTGCTTCAGCACGTATTCGATGCGATTGACCATGCGCTCGTCGGCCGGCGTCACCAGGGTGTACGCCTCCCCGATCGCCTGAGCGCGGCCCGTGCGGCCCGTGCGGTGCACGTAGTCCTCAGCCTGCATCGGCATATCATAGTTGATGACGTGCGAAATGCCTTCCACGTCGATGCCGCGCGCGGCGATGTCGGTCGCCACCAGCACACGCGTCTTGCCGCGCTTGAAGGCGTCCAATGCAGCCACACGCTGGCTTTGCGAACGGTTGCCGTGAATGACGGCCGCTGGAATCCTGGCGCGCTGCAAATCGCGGACAATCTTGTCGGCGCGATGCTTGGTGCGCGCAAAGACCAGCACGCTTTCCAGGTTTTCTTCTTCCAGCAAGCGCTTTAGCAATTGTGACTTCATGTGCTCCGGCACCGGATACAACGCGTGCGTGACGGTGTCGGGCACGACAGCCTTTTCCACTTCCACGCGCACGGCGTCGCGCGTGACTTCGCGCGCCAGCGCCAGAATCGGTTGCAGCGTCGCCGAGAACAGGAACGTCTGCCGTTCTTTGGGCAGCTGCCGCATGATGCGGCGGATGTCCGGCAGGAAGCCGATGTCCAACATCCGATCGGCCTCGTCCAGCACCAGCACTTGCAGCGCCATGAAGTTGACGTTGCGCTTTTCCAGGTGATCGATCAGGCGGCCCGGCGTGGCGATGACGATATCGACGCCCTTGCGCAGCGCATCTTCTTGCGGGCCATAGCCGACGCCGCCATAAACCGTGACGATCTTCAGGCCGGTCGTGCGGCTTAACTGCTGCGCCTGCTCGGACACTTGCAAGGCCAGTTCGCGCGTGGGCACCAGCACCAGCGCGCGCGGCTCACGCGCGCGCGGCGTGTTGATCAGTTTTTGCAGCAGCGGCAGCAGGAACGCCGCCGTTTTGCCCGTGCCGGTCTCGGCCGAGCCTAGAATATCGCGACCGTCCAGGGCCGGAGCAATCGTCGCGGCCTGAATGGGCGTGGGTTCCTCGAAATCCATGGCCTGCACGTTTTTGAGCAGGCGCGCGTCGAGGTTGAAACTATTGAAAGACATGAATCTCCTAAGAGGCGGCAAAAGTATTGCCGAAGTGAACAGCCGCGGGGACACATCGGGTCAGCACGCAAGAAGCGCGGGAAATAAAACGCCACTCAGTCACAAGACCGGGTGGCGGGGTTCAACCGGATTTACTTGCTCTCTAACGCAGCAAATCATACCACACCACGGGGAATCCGTCAAAGGCGTCCGTGATACAATTACTGCGCCACTATCCTGTCCTCTGTGAGGTGATCATGTCCCGCTTGCGCAACTTCCTCGTTCCGTTCAGCCTGGCCGCCGGCGCGACGGCCTTCCTCACGGCGTGGTGGATCCGTCAGGGCCGCGTGAATCGATCGGCTTTGGCGAGCAACACGGAAGAGCTGACGTGGCAGGCGCTGCGCCAGTTAAACGTCGCCGCCGAAGCGCGGATGATCGCCCTCAACGGACTGGAACTCCATACGATCGTGGCAGGACCGCTCGACGGGCCGCTGGTGGTGCTGCTGCACGGCTTTCCCGAATGCTGGTACACGTGGCGCAAGCAGATCAAGCCGCTGGTCGAGGCGGGCTATCGGGTGGTCGTGCCCGATCAGCGCGGCTACAACCTCAGCGCCAAGCCGCACGGCATTCACCACTATCGCGTGGAGGCGTTGACATCTGACATCGTGGAGTTGATCCGATCGTTCGGGCGTGAGAGCGCGATCGTGGTGGGGCACGATTGGGGCGGCATGGTCGCGTGGTATCTGGCCATGCATCATCCTGACGCCGTGGAAAAATTGATCGTGCTGAATGCCCCACACCCGGCGGCTTACCTGCGCGAGCTGCGCAACAACCCGGCGCAGCAGCGCAAGTCGTGGCACATCGGGTTCTTCCAACTGCCGATCGTGCCGGAAGCAGCCCTGGGGGTCGATCCGATCGAAAGCGCGAATCTGTTCTTCCGCAAGAGCGCCATCAATCAAGAAGCGTTCAGCAGTTTCGACATTCACGTCATGGCGACAGCCATCGCGCAGCCAGACGCGCTGACCAACATGCTCAACTGGTATCGCGCGCTGGTGCGCGAGCGTGAAGGCCTGTCCGACATGCGCCCCATCGAGCGCCCCACGCTCCTGATCTGGGCGGAAGACGACATCGCGCTGGGGCGGTCGTTGACCTACGGGCTGGAGCAGTGGATCAGCCATCTCCGCGTGCACTACATTCCGCACTGCGGGCACTGGGTGCAGAACGAAGCACCGGCTGAGGTGAATGAGCAACTATTGGCAGTTTTGAGGGAATAGGTCGATGGATCAACCGCCCTTGTGCAGGATGTCGCTCACCGAGATGATGCCCAGCAGTTTCTCCTGGATCACCGGCGCGCAGCGAATGCCCACATTGGCAAACAACTTCGCCACGAACTCCACGCCCAGATCGGGGTTCACCACCACGCACGGCTTCATCATCACTTCATGAACCTGGACGGCGGCTGGGTCTTCGCCTTCGGCGATGACGTTGTACACGATGTCTTCATCCGTGATGATGCCGTAAGCGTCGTCCGGGCCGGCACGCTCGACGACGAGCTCGTGCACTTTATTTTTGCGCATCAGTTCCAGCGCTTCCGCCACCGTCGCCACACTCTGAACCGTAATCACCCGGCTCGTCATGATGTCACGCGCTTTTAACACAATCGTTCCTCCGTGGCCCTACAAAATTTCGGCCAGCACTTCATGCAGCATCACATCCTGACCGGGTTTCACGCGGATTTGATGCACCACCCCGGACTTGGGCGCGTGAATCTCGTTCTCCATTTTCATCGCTTCCAGGATAAACAACGGCTGGCCTACCTCCACCCGATCACCTTCGGCGGCGAACACGGTTTTGATCTGGCCGGGGATGGGAGCCTTGATGCGGCCATCGCGGCTGACGGGCCGCGTCACACGCGCATCCAGATCACGCACCTCCAGGAAGTGCGCGCCCGTATAATCGCGCAGCCAGTGGAGATCGGGATCGATCACGATCTCGTGCGGACGCTGATCGACGATGATCCATTCCATCTGATCGATCGGCGCATCCAGATCGGGCACGGTGACTGTCAACGCCTGGCCGTTGACGATCACCGGCAGATCGTGATCGACGCGTTGATTCAGATTGACTTCGATTTCAAAGGTGTGACCGCCCAGGGTCACTTCCACTTTGCTCATACACCCTCACCCCAACCCCCTCCCTGGCAGGGAGAGAGACTATTCCGGCAGCCGGCGGCTGGTGCGATGCCAGCCGCTCTGCAAGCGATCCGGTACGCTGGGCTGCCCGGCCAAATTGCGGCGCGCATAGGCAATCGCCGCCGCAATCGCCAGATCGCGCGCGTGCTCCAGCGGCAGTTCGTCCTCCGGCATGTCACGCCGCAGGCTGTCCGTGTTATATGCCGCTTGCAGAAATTCCAGATGATGCGCGATGAGCTGCTGAATGGGCAGCGTCGTCGCCACACCGATCAGCGCGATCTCGCTCAAGGCGCGCTGCAAGCGCCGCACACTCTCCGATCGATCCTGTCCCCAGGTGACGACCTTCGCCACGATCGGATCATACTGCGCCGGGACTTCACAGCCTGAATAGGCGTAGGTATCCACGCGCACGCCGTGGCCGGTGGGCAGGCGCACGCGGCGCAGCGTGCCCGGGCTGGGCATGTAATGCCGCCACGGATCTTGCGCGGTGATCCGGCATGAAATCGCGTGACCGTGCAAGTGGATATTAGCCTGCGTGAACGACAACGCTTCACCTGCGGCGAGGCGGATTTGCTCGCGCACCAGATCGACTGACGAAATCATCTCGGTCACGGTGTGTTCGATCTGGATACGCGGCTTGATCTCGGTGAAGTAGAACTGCCCGTCCAGATCGCCCATGAACTCGACGGTGCCGACGCCGCGAAACCCGATCAGGCGCGCAATCGCCACGGCGGCCTGCCACAACTGCTCGCGCTGCGCAGGCGTCAGGCAGGGCGCAGGCGCTTCCTCCATCATCTTCTGGTTGCCGCGCGTCAGCGAGCCTTCGCGCTCGCCCAGATGCACCACCTGTCCCAAGTGATCGGCTAGCACCTGCACGCCGATCATATGCGCGGGCGCGATCTGTTTCTCGATGTAGAAGTCCGTGGCGCCGTAGATGATCTGCGCCTCGGTCTGCGCGCGGCGCAGCGCCCGCTCAATCTGTCCGGCGGACTGGGCGGTGTACGCCCCGCGCCCGCGTCCCCCGCGTGTGGATTTGATCACGACGGGGTAGCCCAACCGGTCAGCTTCAACCCGCAGCGCCTCCACCTTGTCGGCGCCAAACGTCTGCGCCGAATACTCGATGGTCGGCAGGCCCGCAGCCCGCACGCGGTTCAGCACATCAATCTTGCTGTGCTGCGCCAGCATCACCTCCAGCGGCGGCCCAATGAAAACGATCCCCGCCTGCTGACAGGCCGCAATGAACTCGATGTTCTCGGCGAGAAAGCCGTAACCGGGATGGACGGCTTCTGCGCCGGTCGCCAGCGCAATCTTCAAGATGGCCGCCGTATCCAGATAGCCCTGTCCCGCTGCCAGCAGTACACATTCGTCGGCCAGCCTCACATGCAGCGAGCCGCGATCGGCCGCTTCGTACAACGCCACGGTCTTGAGGCCCATGTCGCGGCAGGTGCGAATGATGCGCACCGCAATCTCGCCGCGATTGGCGATAAGAATCTTTTTGAACATAGTTTTTCCCAATGAGTAATGAGTAATGAGTAACTGTTCCAGCTCCTTACTCGTTACTGGTTACTCGTTACATTGGCGAGATGCCGTGCTTGCGCGGCACGTGCTTCTCGCGCTTGGAGAGCGTCAACTCCAGCGCGCGAATCAGCACCCGGCGCGTGTCGCGCGGCTCAATCACATCGTCGATCAGCCCGCGCGAGGCCGCTACATACGGATTGTTGAATTTCTCTTCGTATTCCTGCACCAGCTGCTCGCGCCGCTCCGAGGGGTCAGGCGCGTTCTTGATCTCATTGCGGAACAGGATGTTCACGGCGCCCGCCGCCCCCATCACCGCAATTTCGGAATTGGGCCACGCGTACAGCAGATCGCCGCGCAAGCCCTTGCTGCTCATCACGCAGTAGGCCCCGCCATAGCTCTTGCGCAGGATCACCATCAACTTGGGGACAGTGGCTTCGCTGTAGGCGTAGATCATGCGCGCGCCGTTGCGGATGATACCGCCGTATTCCTGCGACTTGCCCGGCAGGAAACCCGGCACGTCTTGCAGCGTCACAATGGGGATGTTGTACGCATCGCAAATGCGGATGAAGTGCGCAGCCTTGATCGAGGCCGCGATGTCGATGCAGCCGGCCAGCACCTTGGGCTGATTCGCCACGAGGCCGATGACCCACCCGTTGAGGCGCGCGAAACCGACCACCATATTCTGCGCCCACAACTGGCGCACCTCCAAAAAGCGTCCATCGTCGACCACGCTCGTGATCACATCGCGCACATCATACGGCTTATGCGGTTCGACGGGGACGATCTCTTCCAGCTCGGGACAGCGGCGCAGCGGATCATCGATCGGTTTGACGTAGGGCGGATCGTTCTGGTTGTTGGAGGGCAGATAGCTCAGCAATTCGCGCACGCGCGCCAGGCATTCCCGATCGTCCTTCAGCAGAAAATGGCTGACACCGCTTTCGCTGCTGTGCACCAGACCGCCGCCCAACTCTTCCTGCGTTACCTCTTCCTGCATCACAGCCTTCACCACGTCCGGTCCGGTGATGAACATGTAGCTGTTTTCGGTCATGAACGTGAAGTCGGTCAGCGCCGGCGAATAGACCGCCCCGCCCGCGCACGGCCCCATGATCACCGAGATTTGCGGAATGACGCCGCTGGCCTCGCAGTTCGCGTCGAAGATGCGCGCGTACCCGCCCAGACTATCCACACCTTCCTGAATACGCGCGCCGCCGGAATCGTTCAAAGCAATAAAGGGCGCGCCATATTCCAGCGCCATGCGCATCACCTTCACGATCTTATTGGCGTGCATCTCACCCAGCGAGCCGCCCATCACCGCCGCATCCTGCGCGGCGACAAAGACGTGCCGCCCATCGATCAGGCCGAAGCCGGTGATGACACCGTCGCCCAGGCGCGAGCCTTTGCCGCCCAGGTAGGATTCGTAGCGCGGCAGCACCAGCGTATCGATCTCGGTAAACGTCCCGGGATCGAACAACACGTCGATGCGCTCGCGCGCCGTCAAGCGCCGCTTGGCGTGCTGCGCCTCAACGTCCTTGGCCGAACCAGCGGCCTGTTTGCGCTTGGCGCGCAACTTGTCAATATATTCTTCCACGATTTAGCCTCACTTCCAGAATCCCCTGTCTCTCGTAAAAGTAACCCCGCTTACGGCCAAAAGTTTCACAGCCGCGGCTGCGGGAGGCCAGGCGATTTTACTTTCGCCGCACTTCACGTTATGATGATGGGCGATGAACGCCGCGTCTTCCACTCCACCCGATCGGATTCGTCGCGCCCGACGACGCATCTCGCGCCGCTTCACCATCACGCTCGTCACGTTGATCGGACTGATCGTGATCGGCGTTGGCGGCTACCGGGTGCTGGAGGGCATGAACTTCATCGACGCATTGTACATGACAATCACCACCATCACCACCGTGGGCTTCGGCGAAGTGCAGCCGTTATCGCCGGCGGGACGCGTGTTTACGATCGGCTTGATCATCGGCGGGGTCAGCATCGCGGCGTATGCCCTGGGCAGCGCGGCGCAATTCATCGTGTCGGGCGACTGGCAAATCTATCTACAGGAACGAAGGCGGCGGCGCATGTTGGAGCAATTGCGAGATCACATCATTGTCTGTGGCTACGGACGCGTGGGCAAAAGCGTGGTGCATCAGTTGAGCGCCGAGAAACTGCCTTTTGTCGTCATCGAGAATGAACCGGCGCTGGTGCAGCACCTGCGCGAGCTCAACCACCTGGCCCTGCCCGGCAACGCCGCCGACGAAGACCTGCTGCGGGCTGCCGGGATCGATCGGGCGCGCGGGCTGGTCGCCTGTGCCGGCACCGATGCGGAGAACGTCTACATCGTCCTGACGGCGCGCGGCCTGCGCCCCGAGTTGAGCATCGTCGCGCGCGCCAACTACGAGGAATCGGAGACCAAACTGCTGCGCGCGGGCGCCAACCGCGTCATGCTGCCGTCCAATATTGCCGGGCGGCGCATGGTGACCATGCTGATGCGTCCCGAGGTGGCCGACTATCTGGACGTGATCTCGCACGCCAGCGATCTGGAGCTGCTGGTCGAACAGGTCACCATCGCCGCGACTTCGGGGCTGGTCAATAAGAGCCTGGCCGAAGTGGAATTCGGGCCGCGCTGGGGGATCACGGTGCTGGCCTGCGTCAGCGGCGGCCGCATGAATCTGCGGCCCACCGCGGCCACCCTGATCGAACCGGGGATGCGCCTGATCGTGCTGGGCACGCGCGAGCAGCTGCCTGAGCTGCTGACCGCCGCCGGTCAGCCCGCCACCTCCAGCAGTTTGATGTCGCCCGAGACGAGATCGAGCAAGTAGCCCGATCGAGATTGGTAACGCGGGCCGCCCAACGCGCCGGGATTGATGACGCGCGTCTTGCCGATGACGTTATCGCTGCGCCGCAGCGTGTGGCCGTAGAAGATATAGTCGAATTCGCCTGACTTGGCCCAGCGATTGACCAGCGGCATATCGTCGCCACGGCACAAGCCAATGCGGAATCCTTCAATCGTCGTCGTGAGTGAAGTGGGCAGCGTCGCCTGCAGGCGGGCTTTTTGCAGCGCCACTTCAATCGCCGCGCGATCGCGCTCCTTCTCGCCCGCCACGATGTAAATCTGCCACGGCTTCAACAAGTCGACCAGGCCAGCGGAGCCCAGCCCGCCGCAGTGAAACAACCAGCGTGCGCCGCCCACCAGAAACCGATCGAGCAGCTGCCGCAGCCCATCGCGATTATCATAAGTATCAGCCACCACGCCGATTTTGACGGGCGGGCGGGTAAACATCCGTGTCCGGGCATCATAGTCCATAGCCGACCTCGCGCCTCTCTGCGCTCTCCTGATCTTAGCACGTTCCTTGAATTTGAAGATTACAACCCGGTGACAAATTACCCGGCGACGCCACGGAGATGTAATGCAATTGGTAGTCGGCAGTCGGACACATGGCGTATAATAGCTTTAGTGCCAACCGGGTCCCGGCAGTCCCAGAGGAAACGTGCATGACCACTTCCACCCCGCCATCCCAGACGCCGTCAACGCGCGCGCGACACTTGACCCGCGCGATCGTCACACTGGTCGTCATCGGTCTGGTGGCAGCCGCTACCCTCTCCCTGCTGCTGGTGGACATGTGGCGGCAGGATCGCAGTAACGCGCTGGGGCATATCGCGATCGATATTCTGTTTGGCCTGGGACTGACCGCCCTCATCGTCTGGCTGACCCGGCGGACCATTGCCCAAATGGACGCCGCCGGATTTGCCTTGCGCCAGAGCGAAGAGCGGTTGCAACGCATCGTGAATAACTCGCAAGACCTCATCTGCGAGATCGACGCGCAGGGCGCCGTCACGTTCGCCAGCCAGTCGTTTCGCGCGGGGCTGGGTTACGAGCCGGCGGAACTTATCGGGCACGCAATCATGGACTACGTCCACCCGGACGATGCGGCCAATCTGCAAGCCGTCGTGCAACAAGCGCTCCGGGAGGGACGCACGAGCAGCCGGCTGGAATTACGGGCGCGGCACGCCGACGGACGATACCGCTGGCTCGAATCGTCGTGCCAGTTTGTGTTTGAGGCGCAGCAGCTCAGCAGCGCGGTGTTGATCAACCGCGACATCACCAGCCGCAAGCAGTCGGAAGACACGCTGGCGCGCTATGCGCGCAGCATGCATGCGCTGTATGAAACCTCGCTGGAGATCAATTCGCAGCCCGATGTGGCCACCCTGCTCAACGCTATCGTGCAGCGCGCGACAAACCTGCTGGACGCCAGCATGGGCGGACTCTATCTGATCAACGAAGAGGACCAGTCCTTAGTGCTGGTGACCAGCGTACCGGCGGACTACGCTGGCCCGGTGCTGCAACAGGGCGAGGGGCTGGCCGGCCGGATTGCTCAGAGCGGCTTGCCGATGTTCATCGCCGATTATTCCAGCTGGCCCGATCGGGCGGACAGCTATGCCCATGTCCCACTCGGGCGCGTCCTGGGCGTACCGCTGCGCCTGCGGGGCAGCATCATCGGCGTGCTGAATGTCGAAGATGAAGCGCCCGGCCTTTTTTTGGAAGAGGACATTCGCCTGGCCAGTCTGTTTGCCGATCAAGCTGCCATCGCGATTGAGAATCGCCGTTTGTACGAACAAACCCAGCGCGAACTACTGGTGCGGCGGCAGGCTGAAGAGGCGCTGCGGCGCAGCGAGGAACGCTATCGCACCCTGGTGGACAACCTGGGGGAAGGAATCAGCTTCGTCGATGAAAATGAATATTTGACGTTCGTCAATCCGGCAGCGCATGACATCCTGGGGGTGCCGCCCGGCCAATTGGCAGGCCGCAATTTGAGCGAGTTCATGCCGCCGTCGGAATACGCCCTCATCCGCCAGGAAACCGAAATCCGGCGCACCGGACGGACCAGCACGTATGAAACCAGGATTTTACGGCCTGACGGACAGGTGCGTACCTTACTGGTCACCGCCCGACCGCGCTTTGACGACGACGGCACATTTCTGGGCGCGTTCTCGGTCTTTCGCGACATCACCGCACGCCGCCAGGCCGAAGAAGAATTAGCGCGCGTGCGCGCCAATTTGGAGCGCAGCAATCAGCAGCTCACCCAGATCTTGGAAGCGGGCAACTTGCTGCGCCTGAACTTGAACCTGAACGACGTGCTGGATGAGATCGTCAAAGGTGCGCAGCAGAGCCTGGGCTACGGCATGGTGGTGCTTAACCTGCTGGATGAAACGACCCAGCAGATGGTGGTGCACTCCTACGCCGGACTCGATAAAGCCGGACAACAGGCGCTGGCGGGAGGCGCCTACGATTGGAAAGAGGAGCAGCGTCTGCTGCGCGCCGAGTACCGGCTGGGCCGAGCCTACTTCATTCCGCACGGCACGCTCGATTGGCGCGACGACTTGCGCGGCCCCATCTACGTTCCGGACCTGCCCATTTCTGACCAGCCGGATGCCTGGCACCCCGACGATGTGCTGTTCATCCCCATCGAACTGCGCGATGGCCGCATCGTCGGAACCATCTATCTCGATGCGCCGCAAGACGGCCTGCGCCCCACGATCGAATCACTGCGCCCGTTGGAGATTTTTGTCAATCAGGCGGCCATCGCCATCGAGAATGTACACCTGTTTGAAGCCGAGCGACAGCGCCGCCGCGAACTGGAAGCCGTGAACTCGGCCAGCCGGCAGCTCACGCAATCGCTGGATCTCTCAGCGGTGCTGGACGCCATTTTGAACAGTGTCATGCAGTTAGTGCCGGCCGCCGCCGCGCAGCTCTTTCTCTATGATGACGGCCGCTTGAAATTCGGATCCGGCCTCTCTGCGCACGGGCAGAAGATGGCCTGGCCGCCGCTCGAACCGCGGCCCGAAGGCTTGACCTATACCGTGGCGCACACGGGCCAGGCGATCTTCATCGAAGATACCTCCCGGCATCCAGTATTCAACGCTGGCAGCACGCTGCCCTCGCCGCTGCTGGCCATCGCCGGGCTGCCGCTGATCGTGGGAGACACGGTACTCGGGGTGATGAACATCAGCTACGCCACGCCGCACCCCTTCAGCGAATCCGAGCGCTCGATCCTGAACCTGCTGGCCGCCCAAGCGTCCATCGCGCTGCACAATGCGCGCCTGCACCGGCAGCTGCAACGCTATGCGGAAGAATTGGAGCAGCGCGTGGCCGCGCGCACCGCAGAGTTGGAACACGAGCGGCAGCACCTGCAAGCCATCCTTGATTCGGCCGGTGAAGGCATTCAAATCATGGATCCAGACGACCGCATCATCTACGTCAATCCGGCGACCGAAGCCATCACCGGCTACGCCAGCGCTGAGATGCTCGGCAAGACCACGCGCCTCTGGAACGACGACGTTAATCCGGCCGCGAGTTTGGGCGATCTGCGCCAGCGGGTGCGGCAGGGCGAGAGTTGGCAGGGCGAGATTATCAACCAGCGCAAGGACGGCACGCTGTACGATGCGGCGCTGACCGTCACGCCGTTGAAGGACACCCAGCAGCAGGTGACGGGCTTTGTCGTCGTCCACCGCGATATTACCCGCTTGAAGGAGTTGGAGCACCTGAAAGATCAATTCGTTTCGCGCATCGGCCACGAGCTGCGCACGCCCATCGCCAACATCAAACTCTACGCCCAGCTGCTGGAGCGCGGCAAGCCGGAACGGCGGCCCGAATACCTGCAGACGCTGCACCGCGAGATCGACCGCCTGACGCATCTCAACGACAGTTTTTTGGAAATGGCCGAACTGGATGCGGCCCGCACCGCGCCCACCCTCGCGGGGGTGTATGCCAATCAGTTGGTGGAAGATCTGCTCCTCAATTTGGAGCCGCGCGCGCAACAGCACAACCTGCTGCTGAAGCGTCACTTTGATCCGCGTTTGACAGAGACGCGGGTGACCACTGACCGGGCTTGGCTGGCGCGTGCGCTGAGCAATATTCTGGAAAATGCGCTGCACTATGCGCCGCGGGACAGTGAGGTTACCATCACCACGCAGTGGCTGGCCACAGCCGGTGACTATACGTGCGCCATTGCCGTGCACAACACGGGGCCGGGCATTTCCAGCGCAGAGCTGCCGCACATGTTCGAGCGCTTCTATCGCGGGGAAGCGGCGCGTGATTACAGAGTACCCGGCGCTGGTCTGGGACTGGCAATCGCCTACACCATCATGCAGCGCTTGAATGGCCGCCTGACGGTGAACAGTCTTCCCGGTCAGGGCGTCACCTTCACCTTGTTGCTGCGCGAACCGATCGGGCTGGCCGACTAACGAAAAACTCCGGCTCGATCGCCGTGTGCGATTGAGCCGGAGCGTGCCTGTGCCGCCAGCTGCCCGATCGGCTTATGGCTTTTCCACCGGTTCGCTCACCGCTGGTTCGACAGCTGCCGCCGCCGGCGCGGGAACCAGCGTCGGCGAGGCGCCCTTGCGCCAGGCGCGCGCCCACTGGAAGAACTTCCACATCACAAACGCCGTCCAGCCATAGAGCAGGGTGAAGATCAAGCCGATGAAGACGAAGAAAATCGGCGTGAAGGTCTGCAGGAACGGCAGGATCACTTGATTGGCCGCCTGCACGTAACCGCGCAGCTGGGCCAGTGGGAAGCGCGCTTCGAAGACGGCGTCGCTCACCTGCCCCAGCGCCGCCGCGATCTGATTGACCGCCCCGGCAATGCCGTCACGCGCATTCTCCATGCCCTGTTTAATCTGAGCGGCCAGGTTCTCGATCTTCATGATCCCTTCGTTCAGCTTGCCCAGCAACGTGTCATCGAGGCTGGGCGTTTGAATGAAGGGAAGGGCCTGAAACGCCTCCATGAAATTTCGCACCGAGTCGATGGCGTCCTTGACCTGCGCCATCGTCTGGGTGATTTCGTTGACCTTGTCCGTGAAAGCCGCTTCTTGGTCAGGCGGCAGCAGCGTGGCGATGACGCCCGTATCCTCGACGCTCTGCCCGACAGCGGCAATGTTGGCGCTGAGATCGGCGGATTTGTTGCCAAACTCCACCATGCCCGTGTCAAGCTGCGCCAGCGCCTTGTCGGCGACGGCGGTGGCTTTCTCGCCGGCTTCAAACAGGTTGACCAGCAGATTGCCGGCCGCCGTAAAAGCCAGCCACATGAAGATCAAGCCCAGGATGCTGGCGACCAGAACATCGATACTGAGAAACATTGCGGTGTAACCCAGGATTTTGCGTTTACGGGGGGTCATGGTTCTCCTCGATAGGCCGCGTCCGGGCGGCGAATTTGCCAAACTTGATTTTTCGGAACACGCGTGCGCTGGCGTAGACGGCGGCGCGTTAAGCCGGTTTACGGCGCGATTGGAATACCACGCCGGCGACGAGCAACGCGAAGCTGGCAAGTAGATGCAGCACCTCTGATAACGGAGGCTGGCGGAAGGCCCGCAGCACCTCGTCGGCGCCGCTCATGATCAGGCCGGCGCCCAGCAACGCCGACAGGAAGATCACCGTCCAATCGGCCATGAACACCGCCATCACAAAGCCCAGCGCCGCGCCCAGCCCGGCCCAGATCAATTCGCTGAGGCCGCCCAGCATGCCCAGGTTGCCCAGCAGCAGGGGCAGCAGCACAAAACCGGCCAGCGCCGCTACGAGGCGCATGGCCCACTTGCCCAACCACCGCGTCAGAATCGCCAGGATCCCACCCACCAGAACACCTGCAAACAGTTGCAGCCAACCCGGCTGAAGGATCAGCCCCACCAGCCACCAGCCCACAGCGAAGCCGACGACGGCGGCGAACAACCAGAACAAGCGGAGCCCAAAAAACAAGGCCGCGACTCCCAGGACGATTAAAACAACCGCATTGAGTAAGGCATCTACAGCCATAGTGCTCCTTTCGCGAATGGAAGATCAAGGCCAGCAGCTCACTGCGCAGTATAGCACATCTCAATTGCGCCAGTGACATGCCGCAATGACAAACACCCCGCGGTCGACACAGACAACGAGGCGTGAACGACGCCTGCTACGCGCCAGCACCCAGTGACTCTTCCATTTCCTTGAGCAGCGCCTTCTCTTGATCGCTGACGAGCACGCCGCTATCTTTCGCCGCCTCGGCCACTTTCTGCCCTACGGCCAGCACCCACGTCCGATAGGCCCCGGCATCTTCCGCGGCTGCCTTACGCAACGCCGCGGCTGCCGTTGTGCACGCGGTCATCGTTTGGCCCTTATAGGTCAGCGGATCTGACTGCTTGAACAACGATTCCTCGGCCTTCACAACATCCTTGGCCTGCGCCTGCAATTCCACAGCCAGCGCGCTGACCAATGCATTGGCGTTACTGGCTTGCGCCAATGCAAACGGAGCTTTGGCCAGGGCCATCGTTTCCTTGGTCAAACCGATCGGGCCGGAGGGCGCCACCACCATCAGCGTCACACCAATTTTCATCGGCAGGCGTAACAAGGTCTGCCACTCTTCAGCCGTAAACGAATCTTTAACACCCATGTTGTTCTTCTCCTTTGTTGGAAAGTGACGGCGCGGGGCGCTGTGATGAATGTCGCTGGTATTTTCCAGGCGGCTAATGACCGCGCACGCGCGCGATGGCCCATTCGTACAGCTGTTGGTAGCCGTAAGCCGATCGGGCCCACGAGAAATCCGCTTGCATGCCGTTGCGCTGGATCGCCTGCCAGATGACGCGATCGTTCCGATAGATGTAGATCGCGCGCTCGAGCGCGCGCCAGAAATCGTCGGCGCTGTATTGATAGAAGGTGAAACCGGTGACGCCGTCGCGCACGGTATCGGCCAGACCGCCGGTGGCGCGCACGACGGGCACGCTGCCGTAGCGCATGGCGATCATCTGACCCAGCCCGCACGGCTCGAAACGCGAGGGCATCAGGAAGAGATCGCTGCCGCCGTAGATCAAGGGAGCGAGATCAGCCGCATAAGTCAGGAAGGCGTGACCCTTCTCGCGGTGATAGCCTGTGATCTGCGCAAACATCTGCTCGTATTCCGGCGCGCCGGTGCCCAGCACCACAAACTGCGCTTCACCGGCGAAATCGTTGAGCAGCCGGTGTACCACTTCGCCGGTGATGTCCAGCCCCTTCTGCCAGTCGAGGCGCGTGACCATCGCCACCAGCGGCACATCGTCGCGCTGCGGCAGTCCGGCGCGCGCTTGCAGCGCGCGTTTGTTGACCAGGCGCTGATCAATCTGTTCGAGATCGAAGGTCTGCGCCAGGTGTTTGTCGGTCTGCGGATTCCATTCGTCGTAGTCGAGGCCGTTCAGGATGCCATGCACATCGTAACTGCGATGGCGCAGCAGTTTGTCCATGCCCATCCCGCCTTCAGGCGTCATGATCTCGCGGGAGTAGGTGGGGCTGACGGTATTGACCAGCGTGGCGTGAAAGATGCCGCGCGCCATGAAATTGACCTCGTCGTAGCCTTCTTCCAGATCAAGGCGATGCGTGAACAACTGCAAATAGTCGAAGATCGACCAGCTGGTCTTGCCCTGATGCATGAGATTGTGAATAGTGAATGCCGTTGGGATATTGCGGAACCAGGCGAGGCTGTTACCGGCCGTGTCGAGCCACGTGAGTGCGGGCGCGGCGTGCCAATCGTGCGCGTTGACGATATCGGGCCGCCACTCGATGGCGCGGATGAATTCCAGGGCGGCCCGGCAGAAGAAGGCGAAGCGATACACGTCATCGCCATAGCCGTAAATTTGGGGGCGGCCAAACAGGTTGCCCTCGGCGATGAAGTAGACGGGCACATCGCTGCCGGGCAGCTGGCCTTCAAAGACCCCGGCGGGAATTGCGCCGACGCCGGTGGGGACGAGCATCCCGCCGGGCAAG
Organism: uncultured Anaerolineae bacterium; assembly: GCA_964398185.1. Lineage (GTDB taxonomy): Bacteria > Chloroflexota > Anaerolineae > Fen-1058 > Fen-1058 > Fen-1058. The sequence goes on from CAYNML010000012.1 coordinate 43,606, forward strand.
GGTGAGGTGAGTTTCAACCGACCGGCATGATACGCATCTTCAATGGCGCGATAGGCGGGCATGACGATGCGCACGTCGTGGCCCAGTTCGCGCAGGGCTTTGGGCAGCGATCCGGCCACGTCGCCGAGGCCGCCGGTCTTGGCAAACGGCGCCACTTCCGCGCTGAGGGTCAGGATTTTGAGCATCAGAGCTCCTCCAAAGAATGACTACGGCTGTCCCTATTTTATATCGAATGCGAAAGAAGCGCGAAAGGCAGCTTCACGCTGCGCCCCGCTCCTTGACCCACTGCGTATCCATGCGCGCGAGGCGATTCTTCTTCACATTCTCCCGCATGATCCAGGCCACATCGCGATCAGGATGGACGAGCCACTTCGCCATCGCACGCTTGCCTTTTGCACCAACTCCAGATTGGCGCGCGGTCCCGGCAAGCTGGATTCTTTCAAAAGGAATTGAGGGTCTTCCGACTTTGGCGGGAAACCGTCGGTGCATCGTCATTGCGAGCGCTTCCTGCGAAGCAATCTCCTTTCGACCGGTACTGAGATTGCTTCGTCGCGAACAGCGCTCCTCGCAATGACGCACGTTGGTGACAATAATCCCGCTGAACCCGGAAGAGCCGGAATTGATCCCAATCGCGGAGAGTGCGCAGCGTTTGACGATAGGCTTCGGCTTTCATGTTTCTTCAATGAACAAGAAACCGGCTTTCTCCGCTTTGAAGGCTCGCTTCCATTCAGAACAGAGAATCCCGGTCTCTTCGCCATCAACTATCTGACTATCGCACTATTGGACTATCGCACTATTGGACTATCGCACTATTGGACTATCGCACTATTGGACTATCGCACTCACTGACTACCGCCGCAGCTCTTGCAACAAGCGCTTGAAGTTCAGCGTGTTAAACGACAGCAGCGTATCGGCGCGGAAAAAGCGCGCGGCATAGACGATGATGCCGTAAGTCGTGACCGCCAGCAGCACCAGCCCCAGCGCCAGCTGTCCAAACGGCACCGGTCCGCTGGCCAACCGCGTGATCATCGTCACGGGCGATGTCAACGGGAACAGGCTTAAGAATGTCGTCAACGCGCCGTCGGGCGTCTGGATCAACACCGAGTTCAGCATCAACGGAATGAACAACGGCGACAGCACCAGGAAGGTGAACTGCGTCCCTTCACGCGTCGAGGGGGCCAACGCGCCCACGGCGCCCAACAGCGAAGCGTACAGCAGATACCCCAGGATAAAGTATAGAATCGCCCAGAAGAAGAAGCCATCCGGCAGACCCAGACTGCTCAGCCCTGCCAGGGACAGGCCGCCGAAGATCAGCAGCGCGCCGCCCCAGATCGCCACTTGCAGCAGCGCGACCACGGCCAGCCCCAAAATCTTGCCCAGCATCAAGTCACGCGGGCGCAGGCTCAGCAGCAAAATCTCGATAGTGCGATTCTCCTTTTCCTTCGACACGCTTTGCAGCATGAAGCCGCCCGTCATGGTGATGACCAGATAGAAGATCATCAGCACCGCAAACGGCACGCCCAGGCCGCTGAAGTCGTCGTTGTCGTCCCGCTGCGCCTCCTGCGGCGCCAGCGCCTGAAACGTCACGTCGGGAGTTGGATCGTCCAGCAAACTTGCCAGGTCGGCGTCTTTCACCAGATTCAGGCGCAGCACATACTCAAAGTAGGCGTTGTTCTCCAGGCTGTTGAACAAGCTAAAGTTGGGATCCACGACGATGAGATCACCGCTCTGGATGAAGCGGGCCGGCACCAAGTAATACTTGGCGATTGCCCCTTGCGCCAGCGCCGCTTGCGCCGCCGCTTCCGTGGGATACGCTTGCAGCGGACCCGCCGTCTGCCAAGGATTGTCACTCGGGGGTGGTGCGGGAATCTGCTCGATGATACCGGCGAGGTCCACATACCCGATCGGTTTGCCGGCCGCCATCATGCCGCCTAACAACGGATTCGATCCGCCCGTCGCCATCGAACTTTGCGCCAGTGACTGCGAACCCAGGCTCAACGCCAGGATGAACGCCGGCAACAGGAAAGTCGTCAGCCAGAACGATCGCTTCTGCAGCGTCGTCGCAATTTCGTGTTTGATGACCAACCAGACATTGCTCATGCTTATCCTACCCTTCAGCCCCGGTGCGCACGGCGCGCAGCATGCTCTTCACATCCAGCCGCTGGCCGTATTGCAGCATCCCCAAACGGAAGATGCGCGCCGCCGCCCACACCATGAAAATCGCCGAAGCGGTCACGGCGATCCACCCCACGATCATCTCCCACAACGGAATGGTCGTCATACCCCAGCGCAGCGCAATAGTGAGGAACGACGTTGTCGGAAAGATCGTCAACAGCGTCGCCAGCGGACTGTTGGGCGCCGAGAAGAACACGACCATGAAGAAGAAGGGCAGTGTGAACAGCATACTCAGCGCGCCGGCAATCTGCTGGCCCTGGCGCGTCTCAGTCACCATGCTGCCCACGGCAATCATCATGCCAGAGATCAGCGCGTAAGTGGGCAGGAAGAATACCGCCAGTGTCAGGAACATGCTCCACGGCATGGTGATCGCCTGCAGCGCTTCGATGAACTGCGCCCCGACGATGAGGCTGACCGCGATTGTCAGCGCCAGAATGCCGATCTGCGTCAACGCCACCGCCATCAACCCGATCGTCTTACCGCCGATCATTTGGCCCGGCGTCAATGACGTCACCATCACTTCGATGGTGCGATTCTCTTTCTCATCTGAGACTGCCTCCATCAGGTAACTGCCCGAGCTGATCACGACGATGCTGAAAAACAGGCCGATGAAGAACGGCACGAAGATGTTGATAAATGATTCGCCACTAATTTCCTGCCGCCCGTCCACCGAGCGCGCAATGAGGTTGACGCCCTGCTGCGCGCGTGCGGCCACGTCGGCGGGCAGCGCCGTGCTCAAATTCAGGCGTATCAGATTATCGAAGCGGCGCTGCGCCTCGCCGCGCGGGGCTTTGTCCCAGTAAATCAACTGCGCCTGCCGTGAGGTTAGATAGTCGGCGGGCAGCACGTAATAGGCCTGAATCTCCCGGTCTTCCAGCGCCGCGCGCGCCTGCGCCTCGTCGGCAAAGGCCAGCAGCGCTACCGGATTGGGACCCTCGTCGAAGTTCGCCGGCAGTTCGATGATCTTCAGCAGCCCGGCTTGATCCACATAGCCGATGGGGCTGTTATTCTCGCCGGCGATGACCACGATGATGGCAAGCGCCGTGATGCCGACGAAAAACAGCGGCATCGCCAGCGTACCCAGCACGAACGACCGCTTGCGCGCGATCTTCAAGTATTCATGTTTGGCCACCACCCAGAACTTACGCATGGTTTGGCTCCTGCGTGCCCTGCACCGTCCAGATGAAGATGTCGTCCAGCGACGGCTCGGCGATCTCGAAACGCTCGATCTTGATCCCGTCGCGCGCGGCCAGCGCCTTGAACACATCCTGCGGCCCGGTGCCCTGCGCCAGCGACAGGCGCCAGTCGCCGTTGACCTGCCGCGCTTCCAGCACGCCGGGCACATTCAAGAAATCGCCCTGCCCGGTCAGCGTCACGGCATTGCCTGCAAAGTTGCGCTTGATCTGATCGACCTCGCCGTACAGCACCGTGCGCCCCTTGTTGATCAATGCGATGCGGCTGCACAGGGCCTCTACCTGGTGCATCTGGTGCGTGCACATGATGATGGCCTTGCCCGCCGCCTGCTGCTCGCGGATGATGTCTTCCACCAGCCGCGTATTCACCGGGTCAAGGCCAGAGAACGGTTCGTCAATCACGACCAGATCAGGCTCGTGCAACAGCGTCGCGATGACTTGCGCTTTCTGCTGCATGCCCTTGCTCAACTCCTGCACCTTCTTGAAACGGTGATCATACAGATCGAGCCGCTTCAGCCAGTCGGGCAGGCGGCGTTTCGCTTCGGCCTCGCTCAGGCCCTTCAAGCGCGCCAGGAAGATCAACGTCGGCTCCAGTTTCAAATCCTTGTACAGGCCGCGCTCTTCCGGCAGATAGCCGATGCGATTCTTCTTCGCCTCATCCATCTGGCCGCCCAGCACGCTGATCTCGCCGTGATCGGCCGTAAAAATATCCAGCATCATGCGGATGCTGGTGGTCTTGCCTGCGCCGTTCGGCCCCAGCAGCCCGAAAATCTCGCCGGGATACACTTCGAACGAGACGTCTTCCACAGCGCACACCGCGCCGAAATTCTTTCTGAGATGAGAGACCATGGCAGTTGGAGTAGTCATGAGGAATCCTTCTGTAAGTGAGATAACCAGCATCGATTGTAAGGCCGCTCAGGCAGAGCTGCCTGTAAGCCAGCCGCCACACAGCCGACATTTGGCGGAACGCGCCCGGATTATACCGGCAACCGGAGTTCTGGCGAACTCCAGTTGCGGCATTAGGCAGATGAGTGTAGTTATTTTGCGTGGACAGCACAATACTGCGACTGGGGCAGCGGACGATTGCGGCAGGGCGCTCCGGACTTGGTCACCGCATGGCAGCGGCCATTAGCGGGAGGTGGCTTGATCGGCGAGAGGGCCGATCGAGTTGGGGAGACCAGCCGCAACAGATCGTTCAACTCAGCGTGATACATTTCGACCATCGTCTGCGGATCCGGGATCAAGCCGGCATCGCTGGCAAAGCCGACAAACACATTGCCCGCATAACTCAAGATGCTGAAGCCCAGTCCAATCTCGCCTGCGCGCGGCACCCAAAACATGAGACTGCTCAAGCGCTGCCCGGCCAGATAGATGGAGCGGCGCGGGCCGGGCACGTTGGTCATGACGGCCGACGTCTTGGCCGCGAAGAAGTCGATAATCAACTTTTCAATCTGCTGCGGCGTCAGGCCCATGAGGCTCAGCACCGTGAAAGCCACCAGCGCTTCCGGCGTGCCTTTGATGTCATCCATGCGCCGCTTCAGCACTTGCAGCCGCTGCACCGGATCGCGCACCCCCACCGGCAGCGACAAAATCACCAGCCCAAATTGATTGCCCAACTTGCTGAGATCTTTTGAGGCGCGAATGCTGACCGGCACCATGGCGCGCACGTTTACGCCCGTGGTGTCCTGCCCGCGCTGCTCCAGATAGCGGCGCAGCGCCCCCGTGGCGGCCGTCAACAACACATCGTTCACCGTGCCCCGCAGCGCGCGCCCCACGCGGATCACCTCGCCCAGCGGAATCGCCGCCGACCACGCCGCGCGCTTCTCCACGCCACACGTTCCATTGATGAGCGTCTGCTGATCGGGGCTGAGCAACAGCAGCTTGGCCGCCGCATTCACGCCCAGCGCGCCCAGGCTAACGGCCTGTGTCACCCGTGCCGGATCGGTAAGCGTGATCAACGCCTCGCGCGAGACCGTGCGCGCCGCAGCCGAAGCGGCGTCCAGCAACTGCGCCAGCGGGCGGAACGGGGTGGAACTCGATCGGACCTCGAGCACCCGATCGGCAGGAGCGGGCCGTTGGAACGCACTATCACCGGGCTGCGCATCCGTCAGCGCCAGCAGCACCTGCACCAGCGCCAGCCCGTCGGCAATGCAGTGGTGCAGCACAGGCACCAGCGCGCAGCCGCCCTGATAATTATCCACGCAATAAATGCGCCACAACGGATGCGCGCGGTCGAGCGGCTGACTCATCAGCTCACCCACCAGCTGCTGTAGTTCGATCTGGCCGGCAGGTGCGGGCAAGCTCACCTGCGGCAGATGATAGTTCAGATCGAAGCGCGGATCGGTTTCCCAGCGCGGCAGGCCCACCCCCCACGGCCATTCGCGCACACGCTGCCGGAAGCGATCGTAGACCAGCAAGCGCTCATGCACCAGCTCGATCAACCGCGCGCGATCGATCGGAGCGTCGAAGATCATCACGCCCACAATCTGTGCCAGATTGCCTGGTCGATCCATGCGCAGCCAGGCCGCATCCACACCGGTAAAGAATTCGTTGCTCATGGTCTCTCTCCGCGCTGCTAGGCCAGCTGGCGCTTCACTTCCTTCACCAGCCGCTCGGCGTCGTACGGCTTCTGAATGAAGCCCACCTCGCTCTGATCGCCAAAACGCGCTGCGACCTCATCTTGACTGTACCCCGACGACAGCAGGACGCGCACATGCGCATTGATCTGGCGCAGTTCGCGCAGTGTCTCTTCACCGTTAAGGCCCGGCATGGACAGGTCCAGCAAAATTAATCCAATGTCGGTCTGCCGTTGCCGGAATAGCTCAATTCCCGCGCGGCCGTCCGGCGCGCTGAGCACCGTCACCCCTTCCAGCTCCAAAATGTCGGTGACGGCATCACGCACCGGCGCCTCATCGTCAATCACCAGGACTAACTGATGTGTCATATCCACCTCCTGCCAGGCCGGCGCAGACACTGCTTCCACCGCGGTTACTGTGCCACCCGGTAGAATAATCTCAAACGTCGTACCCACCTGCGGTGTACTGGTCACCTTTAAGCCGCCGCCGTGACCCCGCACGATGCCCAGCACAGCAGCCAGTCCCAGGCCGCGGCCGGTGAACTTGGTGGAAAAGAACGGGTCGAAGATGCGCGCCAGTGTTTCAGCATCCATGCCGTGGCCGTTGTCGGCCACGCTCAACTGCACATAGTCGCCTGCCGGCAGTGCCTGCTCGCCGATCTGCCACGCGGCCGCGGTCTCAGGACTCAAGATCAACCGCTGGGTGCGCACCACCACCTCGCCGGCCCGGTCGCCAATCGCTTCCGCGGCATTGATGATGAGATTCATGATCACTTGCTGCAATTGCCCGGCATCACCCACAATGACAGGCAGCGGGGCTGCCAAATCCGAACGCAGCGCCACTTGTTTGGGCACGGCCACTTCAAACAGGTGCAGATTCTCCTGGATCAGCCGGTTTAGATCGATGGGCCGCCGTTCAAACTGGCCGCGGCCGGAATACGCCAGCAACTGCCGTGTCAAATCGGCGGCACGGCGCGCCGCCGATACGGCCTTCTCGATGGGGGCGCGCGCCGGATTGTGGTCACCCAGCTGACTCAAGGCCAGCGACGTCTGACCCAAAATCGCCACCAATAGATTATTGAAGTCATGCGCAATGCCGCCTGCCAGCAGACCCAGGCTTTCCATCTTCTGGGCGCGGCGCAGCGCCTCTTCGGTGCGGCGGCGCTCGGTGACGTCTGTCGCCAGCACCACCTCGGCGGGTCGTCCATCCAGCACCAGTGTGTGCGAAGTGATCTCGACCTCAATCAAGCTGCCGTCTTTCCGGCGGTGCCGCCACACCCCGGCCTCGCCCAGTCCCTGTGTCACCTGCCTGACATTCTCTAACAGCGCAGGCGCATCCTGGGCCGGTCGGATGTCAACGACGGTCATGTTCAGGAACTCTTCGCGCGAGTAACCATAGTGGCTGATTGCCGCATCATTTACGGCCAGGAAGCGCAGCGTCTCCAGATCGTAGGCCCACATGGGGTGCGGATTACTGTCGAACAAGATGCGATAGCGCTCTTCCGAATCCCGCAGCGCCTGGGCGGTGCGCTCACGCTCAGTCATATCCACGGCCACCCCGATGACGCCGTTCAACTCATCCTGCTGAGAAGTCAAGGGTGACAACCACACTTCATAGGCGCGCTGATTGAGCTCAAGGATGACATTTAATGGTTCGCCGGCCAGCGCCAGCTGCATGGCCGCGGCAAGGCGCGGCAGATCTCGCACGATCTCAAACACCGATCGGCCCACCAGATTCTCAGCTGGAGTGTCCAGCGCCTCCAGGCCGCGCCCTTCGACAAACGTGAAGCATCCATCGCGATCGAGCGCAAACAGAATGACCGGTATATTGGCCGTGACGGCTCGCAGCCGCGCCTCGCTGGCGCGCAGCGCCGCCTCGGCCCGCTGCCGATCGGTGATGTCAATGTTGACGCCGATGATCCCCTGAATTTCGCCTTCACTCCAGATGGGCGCAATAATCTCGTGAAAATGGCGCTGCTCGCCGTCCAGCTCGTACGTCACTTCGCCTTGCACGACCTCGCCGGCAAACGCGCGGCGATTGCTGGAGTCCCAGTGAGCGCGCAGAGGCCCTGGCAGATCGAGTTGATCGACGCGCTGACCAAGCCGTTCGCCCCAATGTCGCGCGCTGATCGAATTCTGCAGAACATATCGGCGATCCATATCCATGGCCCAAAAATCAAACGGCAGGCTTTCCACGGCGGCCGTCAAACGGGCGGCGTTCTGGCGCGCTTCGGTGTACAAGCGGGCGCGGGTGATGGCGGTGTTGACGTGCTCGCTGAGCGCAATCATCAGGCGCAGGTCGGCTTCGGTCAGCCGGTAGCCGCGCGTGCTTTCGATGTTCAGCACGCCCGCCACGCGGCCGGCGTCCAGCAACGGCACGGCCACCTCGGAAATGATGTCGTCCATCGTCGCCAGAAAGGCTGGCTCGGCAAACACATCTTCCACGAGTTCAGGCCGGCCAGATCGCGCCACGCGCCCCATGACGCCGGACGCCAGCGGCACCTCGGACAACACCAGATCATAGCCCACCTGGTGCTGGAGCCGCAGAACGTGCTCGTGCAGCACATACAGACTGACCAGCGTATAACCAAAGGTATCGGCGATGGCGTTGACCACCGTGCGGAACAGCTCCGCCAAGTTCAGTTCCCCCGTCATCGCCGTGCGCACCCGATCGAGCAGCGTCAATTCCTGCGCCTGCCGCTGCGCCGCTTCAAAGAGATCGTGATAGCGCTGCTCGCTGTCGCGCAGCGCCGTCTCAGAACGCTTCCGCTCCGTGATGTCTTGAATCCAGGCAAAGAAGGTCGTGCGCCCTTTCCAGCGAAACGGTCCGCTGACCAATTCCACCGGGAAGATGGTGCCGTCCTTCTTGCGATGGTAGCGCAGCGGAACGGACATGGTACCGCCAGCCAGCGCCTGCTGCACCGCCGCTGCCGATCGTTCCGGTTCGGCGCTGATATCGCGTATCGTCATGCCGCCCAGCAGTTCTTCACGACTGTAGCCGTACAATCGCACAAAAGCCATGTTGACATCGACCAATTGCAGATTAATCGCGTCAAAAATGGTGATCGGCACCAGATCGTTCGAGAACAGGATGCGATACTTCTCCTCGCTCTCACGCAGCGCTTCCTCGGCCCGTTTGCGGTGAATAGCCATGGCGACCTGGGCTGAAACGTACTGCAGGATCGCCTTGTGCTCGTCCGTCAGCGGCACGCGCGCCAGATAACTCTGCACCGCCAGCAGCCCGATGCTCTCACCGGCGACCTGCAAAGGAGCGCCCAGCCAGAACTCTGGTACCGGGCCAATGTTAGTGACTTGCCCTTGCTCGAGCATGGCTTCAATCTGGGCCTTGGTCCCCAGCCAGGGCTCGCCCAACTGCAGTACAAAATCCGTCAGACTCTGTCCGCCTTGACGAGAAACACCGCGCACATCCGGGTGGACTTCGTCAACGAAATACTCAAACGTAACCGTAGCGGATGAGCGATCATACAAGGCCAGATAGAAGTTGCGTGCCGGCATGAGGTCGCTGACAATCCGATGAATCGCTTGATAGAGTTCGTTCAGATTGCGGGCGGTCTGCGCCGCCTCGGCAATGCGGTAAATGGCCGCTCGCACTTGCTCGGTCTGTTTGCGCTGGATGGCCATCGCCACCTGGGTCGAGACGAAACCCAGCAGGTCGCGGTGCTCCTCGGTCAGGCGCACATGCTCAGAATAGCTCTGCACCGCGATGACACCCATCACCCGGTCTCGCACCTTGAGCGGCACCCCAATCCAGTCGACCGACGCCCCGCCAATCAGTTCCACTGCGCCGCGCCGCACCAGCTCGTCGAAAATTTCCGGAGATGCAAACAGGGGCTGGCCGGTGCGCAGCACATAGGCCGTCAGACTCTTGCCGGGCTGTTGCAGCGGAGTGACGTCATCGTATTCGTCAACCAGATATGGAAAGGTAATCAAGTCGGACGCTGGATCAGATAAGGCGATGTAAAAATTGCGCGCCGGCATGAGCTCATTCACGATGGCATGCACCGCCGGATACAAATCTTCCAGCGAAGCCGTCGTTTGCGCCGCTTCCGAGATGCGATAGATGGCCTGCTGTGTCTGCTCGGTACGCTTGCGCTGAATGGCCATGGCGACCTGCGCCGAGATGAACTGCAAGATCTGCTGGTGTTCTTCCGTCAGGCGCTCGCCTGCCGTGTAGGTCTGCACAGCCATGACACCGATCGTCTGGTCTTGCCACTTGAGCGGCACACCCAACCAGTCGAGGGCCATCACGCCAACCAGCTGTAAATCCTGCTCAGCCGCCAGCTGCTCGATCTGCGCTGTGGTCGCGAGCAACGGCGCGCCCGTGCGCCAGACGTAATCCACCAGGGTCCTGCCCGCCGGCCGCGGCGGCGGTGCAAATTCGCCAGGATAATGCTCATCCACGCGATAGGGGAAATTGAACGATCTGGTTGCGGCATTGTACAGTGCAATGCCGAAGTTGCGCGCCGGCATTAAATCGGCAATGATGCTGTGAATGGAGCGATACAATTCATCCAGATTCTGTGCCGTGTGGACAGCTTCTGTGATGCGATACAATGAGGATTGAATTTGCGTTGTGCGCTGCCGTTCCGACAGATCATCCTTTACTTCAGCCAGCAACCGGGCCTTTTCCACCGCCAGGGCGGCGTGCTCGGCAAACAGGGTGACGAGCCGGACCTCATCTTCGTCAAAGTCGCCAGTGCGCTCATCGTCGGTGACGTTGATGACCCCGATAACTTTCTCGCCAATTCTGAGCGGCACGCCCACCACGCGCCGGAAAGGAGTATTGCCGTACACCGCGGCGCGACCAGCCCACACCCGATAATCCGGCACTATCAGCACTTGTCCCGTTTGCGCCACACGCCCAGATAAGCCCTCACCCATGTTCAAGATGACGCCCGGCGTGATGCCCGGTAGGTTGTGAGCAACCACCAATTCCAGCGTCGTATTGTCCGGACGCACCAGGTACAAGCCGCCCATTGAGGCATTCAACAAACCCGCGGCTTTCTCGATGATGGTCTGCAGCAGCGTGGTCAGGTCGGTCAGTTGGCCGATCTCCAGCGTGATGTCATGCAGGGCGGTCAGCTCCCGGGCGCGGCGCGCCGCCATCTGTTCAAGTGCAGCCAGGCGAACGCGCAGCTGCTCGATCTCAGCAGGTTCAGACGAAACAGGAGTCGCAGCAGCAGCCATCGTAAATCCCGTTCAAGAAAGGCGTAGTCTGTTTTCAGTATAGCACAGCCACAACCTACAGGCGCTCGATAATTGTCGCGGTGGCCATGCCATGACCGATGCACATGGTCTGCAAGCCATAGCGGCCCTGAATGCGTTCCACATGATGCAGCAGCTTGGTCAGCAACACTGCACCGGTAGCGCCCAACGGATGCCCGTGTGCGATAGCGCCGCCGTTGGGATTGACCCGCGCCACATCAGGCTTGATCTCCTTCTCCCACGCCAACACCACCGACGCAAACGCTTCGTTGATCTCGATCACATCGATCCGATCGATCGTCAGCCCCGATCGCTCCAGCGCTTTTTGCGTCGCCGGGATGGGGCCCGTCAGCATGAGCACCGGATCGCTGCCCACCACTGCTCGGGCGGCGAAACGCGCGCGCGGCTTCAGTCCCAACCCGATCGCTCGATCAAGCGACATCAGCAAGAGCGCCGCACAGCCGTCGCTGATCTGACTGGCATTGCCCGCCGTGATGACGCCGTCCGGCTTGAAGGCCGGCGACAACTGCCGCATCTTGTCGAGGTTCGGCTCGAAGCGAATGCCTTCGTCGTAGTTAAGCGACCCGATCGAACCGTCGGGCTGCGGCGCTTCGATCGGGACGATTTCCGGAACGAAGTCGCCGCGCTTCGCCGCCGCCGCCGCTTTGATATGGCTCGCAAACGCATACCGATCGAGATCGTCGCGCGTGAAGCCCCAGCGTTCGGCGATCATTTCGGCGGATAAGCCCTGATGCACCAGCGGATACGGAAAATCCGGCGGCCATTGCGCCGGCCAATCCGAACCGAGCGGCACGCGGCTCATCATTTCAACACCACCCGCCACGACAATGTCCATGTCGCCGGATGCGATGGCTTGTGCGGCGAAGTGTACGGCCTGCTGGCTGGAGCCGCACATGCGATTCAGCGTGACCGCCGGGACTTCCACCGGCAGCCCCGCTTGCAGCACGGCCAGGCGCGTGACATTGGCGCCCTGTTCACCCAGCGGCGTGACACAGCCAAAGATCACATCTTCGATTAAGGCCGGATCGATCTGCGCCCGCTCGATCAGCGCCCGCAAAACGCGCGCGGCCAGGTGCACCGGCAATAGTGTGCTTAACGTTCCATGGCGCTTGCCAACCGGCGCGCGCACCGCCTCGACGATAACGACATCGCGCATGCTGAACCTCACTCACCGCGGGCCAACTGCTGCAACAAGTGACGTGTCGCTGCGGCGACCTCGGTCACAGCCTGCTGGAAAGCGGCCTCGTTCGCGCGCGACGGTTTGCGATAGCCGCTGACCTTGCGCACGAATTGCAGCGCAGCGGCATGAATCTCTTCGGGGGTCGGGGATCGATCGGGTTGGCGTAGCTGTTTGATGCTGCGGCACATGCAGTCATGCTCCTGTAGGGACCTGGCGCCAAGCGGCTGCTTGCTCCAGCGTCATGCCGTTCAGATCGGTGACCTGTAACGCCGCCAGCTGTCCAGGCTGGCAGCCGTAGCACCGGCAGGCGGCCGGAGCGGCGGCGACGAGGTTGAACGTGTCCGGATCGTACACCGGCCTGACGGCGCGCTGGTTTGCGAACAGGCGGCTGCGGATCACGCCAGAGGAATTCAGTCCGGCCCCCAGCCGCGTTCCTCCACCGATTGAAAAATATCGGTGTCGCTGACGATGCCCACGAGCTTGCCGCCCTTCATCACCACCGCGCGCCGGATGTTGGCATCGAGCATGATGATGGAGCACTGCTTGATGGTGGTGTCGGGCGAGACGGTGATCAAGGGCGAGGACATCAGATCGCCAACGGTCACGTGGAATAACGGGCGGTCGGCGGCGACAATCTTCTTCAGCACGTCGCGCTGGGTCATGATGCCGTAGGCGCCGCCGGGGCGATCGGGTTCCACGACAACACTGTGAATCTGCTTCTCGCGCATCAAGTGCAGCGCGTCCTCGATCGGCATGGACGCGGCAACCGTGATTACGGGCGAGGTCATGATCCCTTCGACGATGTGAGGTTGGGGACCGATCATGCGAGCATCTCCTATGGGCGAGTGTCCTGCTGCAGTTCGGGGCTAATTTCAGTATAGCACATGCTGTAAAGAGGCAGCAAAAAAACGGATGAGCGCCCGCCCATCCGTTCTTCGCTGATTCGCTCATTCGCTGATTCGCTTGCTCGCTGCCTCAATCCACGCTCGGGGCGCCGCTCTTCATCGCCCGCAGCAGCGTGTCCTGATCGACGGGCAGGCGCCGCACGCGCACACCCACCGCGTTCGCGATCGCATTCGTAATCGCCGGCGTGATCGGGATGCTGCTGATCTCGCCCACGCCCTTCGCCCCAAACGGCCCCGATGAGATTTCGTGCTCCACGATGAACGACTTGATCTCCGGCGTGTGCTTGATGCTGGGCATCTTGTAGCGCGCCAGCCACTGCGCCCACGGCACGCCCTTTTCGTGCGGGAACTCTTCGGTCAGCGCATTGCCAATACCCATCACGATGCCGCCTTCAATCTGGCCTTCCAGCGCCAGTGGATTGATGGCGCGGCCGATGTCGTGCGCCGCGATGACTTTGAGCACTTTCACTTCGCCCGTGTCGGTGTCCACCTCCACCAGCGCTGCGTGCGCCGCATACGAGAAGGCCACGTGCATATCGCCGCCCTGCCCCAGCGGTTTCGTTTCAGGCGCATGATAGTCATACAGCAATTTCGTGGCGCGCCCTTCAGCCTGCATCCATTCGACCACCTCGGCAAACGACGCCGACTTGCCGTTGTGTTCAATTCGCCCGTTGCGAAACTTCAACGAATCAGGCGGCACGTCCAGACGCTCGGCCGCGACGCTCGACATTACTGCGCGCATCTGAATCGCCGCATGGCGAGCGGCGTTGCCGCTCACATACGTCTGGCGCGAAGCCGTCGTCGGGCCGCCGTTGGGCGTGAGATCGGTATCACTCAGCAGCACTGTCACCTGCTCGATCGGCAAGCCCAGTTCCTCGGCCACCACCGCGGCCAGCACGCCGGGCAGGCCCTGCCCGATCTCGGCGGACGAGGTGCGAATCTCGGCCAGACCTGTGCCCGCTGAGAACACTTCGATCTCCGCGCCCGCGCAGTCGTCTGCGCCGCCGCCCAACCCGGTGTTCTTGTAGCCGATCGCCAACCCCCACGCGTAATTCTTGTGCCCGATCTTCCACGGCCGCCCGTAGATGAACGGCTCGCTGGTGCGCCGGGCTTCGTCAGCCTTCATGGCCTCCACGACGAGATGAAGACACTCATCCAGTCCCACACTCTCTGACAACACCTGCCCGGTGTTCGTCGTCGATCCCACGTGCAGTTCATTCATCCGCCGCAGCTCAATCGGGTCGATCCCCAACTGCCCGGCCAGTTCGTCCATCGTCATCTCGACCGCGTAGCACGACTGCGTCACACCAAACCCGCGAAACGCTCCGGCGGGCACGTTATTGGTGTACATCGCAAAGCAATCAGACTTGGCGTGCTGCACATCATACGGCCCGTTGGCGTGTGTCGTCGCGCGCGTTAACACTTTCTCGCCCAGCGACGCATACGCCCCCGTGTCGCCGTACAACTCGGCCTTCGCCGCCGTGAGTCGTCCGTCTTTCTTCGCGCCCAGCTTCACCTTGAGCGTCGTGGCATGCCGCTTAGGGTGTGTGATCAACGACTCGTGCCGCGTGTACAACATCTTCACCGGGCGGCTCGTCGCCTGCGCCAACAATGCCACGTGAATCTGTCCCATGATGTCTTCTTTGCCGCCGAAGCCGCCGCCGATCAACGTGCCGATGATTCTTACCTGCGCTTCCGGCACGCCCAATGCCTGCGCCACCTGCTCGCGATCTTGATAAGCGATCTGCGATCCGACGTAGATTTCGTAACGCCCATCGTCCGTCACCCGCCCGATCGCGCATTCCGGCTCCAGGAAAGCGTGCTCGGTCGAAGCGGTATGATACGTGCGCTCGATCACCACGTCGGCTTCGGCAAAGCCCTGCTCCACATCACCCTTCGCCACCTTGATGTGCTTGAGCAAGTTACCCTTCTCGTGCACGCGCGGCGCATCGGGCTGATGCGCGAACTCCGCCGTATCGACCACGGGCAGCGGCTCGTACTCCACCTCGATCAGCTTCAGCGCCTCTTTGGCGATCTCTTGCGTGTCCGCCGCCACGATCGCCACCGCATCGCCCACGTAGCGCACTTTGTCGTAACATAGCGCCGGCCAGTCGATGGTGACCAAGCCGTGATTCTTGCGGCCCGGCACATCCTCGTGCGTCAAGACAGCCTGCACACCCGGCAATGCCTTCGCCTTGCTCGTATCGATCTTCTTGATGAGCGCGTGCGGCACATTAGCACGCAGCGTCGCACCAAACAACATGCCGGGGAAGGTGATGTCGTCCGCATACTTTGCCGCGCCGGTGACCTTCGCTACAGCATCGGCGCGCGGCTTGGCCTCTCCCACCACGTTAAGACCGTGCTTCGTCTCAGGCAGCACCAGCTCGATCGGCTGGCCGTTGGCCGACTTGATGGCATTCATCACGCTGACGTAGCCCGTGCAGCGGCAGTACGTATCCTTCAACGCGATCTTGATCTCTTCATCCGTTACCGGCTCGCCCTGCTTCTTATCCAGCAGCGCCTTCGATTGCATAATCAGACCCGGCGTGCAGAACCCGCACTGCACCGCGCCGTGCTTGATAAACTGCTCTTGCAGCGGATGCAAGTCGCCGCCCGCAGGGGCCAACCCTTCAATGGTCTCGACGTGCGCACCTTCGGCCTTCAAGGCAGGATAGATGCACGAGACGACGGGCTGCCCATCGACGATGACGGTACAGATGCCGCACTCGGCCTCGTTGCAGCCGATCTTGGTGCCGGTCAAGCCTAATTTGTAGCGCAGCACCTCGGCCAGAAATTCATTCGGCTGCACGTCGACTGAAACGGGCTTACCGTTAACCGTGAATTTAAGCGTTGGCATGATCTTTCCCTCTCTTAACGAGTAATGAGTAAACGGATTACTCGTTACTCATTACTCGTTACTCATTATTCAACCCGATAAATCTCCGGCACGACCTCGCCCGTCTGCGCCCGCTCGATCGCTTTGCCCAGCGTGCGGCGCAGCAGCACCGGCAGGACTTCCTTGCGATATTCTGCCGTGGCGCGATGAGGACTGGTGCGTGGTTTGCATTCGCTAAGCAGCACGGCCACCGCCGCTTCAATCGATTCGGAAGTGGCGAGTTTGCCGGTGAGGAACGCCTCGGTCTGCTGACAGCGGAACGGCGTCGGCGCGACGGGCGCGACGGCGAGCGCGACTGCTTCAATCCGATCATCGATCACGCGCACCTTCGCCGAGAAATTCATGATCGGCAGCGCCACGCCCTGCGGCCGCATGATGCGTGAGGACGCGCTGTAGAAGTTGTAGCGCAAGATGTTATTTTGCGTGAGCGAGATGTCATCTCGCCCTACAAAGAAGCGGATCGCCGTCAACACCTCGCGCGTGCTGTCGATGGCCGACTTGCCCGGTCCCAGAAACAGCGATGTGAATGGAATCCAATGCCGCCCGCTGAACGAGGCAACTTCAACCTCGGCATCCAGCGCGTTGAGGGCAGTGGTCCCATCGGCGGCGGGCAGAGCGTGGGCCACATTGCCGCCGATCGTCGCCACGTTGCGCACTTGCGGACCGCCCACCACGTAACTCGCTTCGACCAGCGCCGTGGCTTTCTGGTGCAGCAAGCGGCTCTCGACGATCTGGTTGTGCGTCACGCCCGCGCCAATGGTGATGAAGCCGTCGGCTTCACGGATCTCATTCAACCCGACGATGCGCGTCACATCGACGAGCGCCGCCACCGGATGCTCGTTGCCCTGCTGCAAGTCAAGGATCAGATCGGTACCACCCGCCACGACGCGCGCACCGCCCTCGTAACGCGCCAACAGGCCAACGGCTTCGTCAATCGACGCTGGAAGATGATACGCTTTCCAGAGAGGCATGGTTGCACCCCCGTAAGTTGTGGAACTTCGAGATCGCTGGCGCTTTTCAGTGAGTGAGGATACTCACCGCCGCTGCGCGTCCGACGCGCACCGACCACCGATCGAGGATGAAAAAATTATAACACGTTGGGGCAGACCCGTGTGTCTGCCCGTGGGCCGATACGTGGATCGGCCCCTACGATTTCTCTTTCGTCTCACCCGCCATCAACAAACCCAGCTCTTCGGGCGTGGCCTCGCCACGATTGACGATGCCGACGATGCGGCCTTCGAACATCACCGCAATCCGATCGGACAACTCCAGAATCTCGTCCAGGTCTTCCGAGATCAGCAGAATCGCCACGCCGTTCGCGCGCTGCTCCAGCAGGCGCTGGCGGATATACTCGCTCGCGCCGATATCCACCCCGCGTGTAGGCTGGGCCGCGATCAACACCTTGGGCTGGCGCGACAATTCGCGCGCCATGATCAATTTCTGGATGTTGCCGCCCGACAGATTCTTGATGGGCGTGTCGAGGCGCGGCGTCTTCACGTTGAACTTGCTCACCAACTGGCGCGCGTGCGTATCCATGGCGGAGAAGTTCAAGAAGATGCCGCGTGTGAATTTGGGGCTGCCGTGATCGCGCAGGAACACATTCTCCTGCACGGAAAATTCGCGGATGGCGCCGTCGCGCATGCGCTCTTCCGGCACGTAAGCCAGCCCGCCTTCAATGCGCTGGCGCAGCGAAGCTCGCGTCAAATCCTGCCCGGAGATCAGCACGGCGCCCCCGGTCACCTTGCGCAGCCCCGCCAGACACTCGGCCAATTCGCGCTGGCCGTTGCCCGACACGCCCGCCAACCCGACAATCTCGCCGCCGCGCACGTCCAGATCCACCCCGCGCAGCGCCTCCGTGCCGCGATCGCCCATCGCCTGTAAGGCGTTGATGTTGAGCTTCACTGCGCCGGGATTGAACGGCTGCGGAGCCAGCGGCTTGATCTCGCGGCCCACCATCATCTGCGCCAGTTCCTTGCGCGTCACGCCCTCGGCCGATCGGGTTTCCACCGACCGCCCGTCGCGCAGCACCGTAATCCGCTGGCTGATCGCCATCACCTCGTGCAATTTATGCGAGATGAAGATTAACGCGTGACCTTCCTGCGCCATGCGCCTGAACGTCACGAACAGATCGTCCACTTCCTGCGGCGTCAACACGGCCGTCGGCTCGTCAAGAATGATCAGACTTGCGCCGCGATACAGCGCCTTGATGATCTCCACGCGCTGCTGCTCACCCACTGCCAACTGCCAGATGTAGGCCGCGGGATCGACTTTGAGACCGTACGTCTTGGCCAGCTCCTCGACGCGCTTGGCCACCCGATCGAGATCGAGGCGCGGCTCGCGGGTGGACTTCAAGCCCAGCGCCACGTTCTCGGCCACCGTCAACGTGGAGACCAGCATGAAGTGCTGATGGATCATGCCGATGCCCGCGCGGATCGCATCCGCGGGCGAGTGGAAGATTACCGGCTCGCCGTTAATGACGATCTGCCCTTCGTCGGGTTTATACAACCCGTAAAGCTGGCGCATCAACGTGCTCTTGCCCGCGCCGTTCTCGCCGAGCAAAGCATGCACCTCGCCCGCGGTCACATCAAAGTTGACGTGATCGTTGGCCAGCACGCCCGGAAAGCGCTTGACGATATTGCGCATTTCCAGCCGTTGAATGCGAATCTGGGGTTGCTGTTGATCGGCCATGAGTGCTCATTGTCCACGAAGGACACGAAGCCCACTTAGAAACCTTCGTGCAACTTCGTGTTCTTCGTGGATCAGATTTGGACTACGGTTGAACTTTGATTGATCCGTCTTTGATGCCCGCAATTGCTGCTTCGGCCGCTGCCTTGGCGTCCGCCGGCAGCGCAAAGCCTGAGTTGAAGCCCATCTTCAAGCCGTCATTGTTCAAGTGCAGGACGTATTTTTCGCCGCCCAGATCGCCCGCTTTGATCTTGGCAATCAAGTCCTTGAGGCTGGGCGCCCAGTCGTAGATTTGCGAAGAAACCACCAGCGCCGGAGCCAGCGAGGATTGATCGGATTGCGTGCCGAACCACAGTACGTTGCCCGCGTCCTTCGCCGCCCCGATCGAGCCGACCACCGACTGCGACGAGCCGGTCAGCACGTCCGCGCCGTTGGCGATGTGGGCCTTGGCCGCTTCGGTCATCTTCGCCACGTCGGAGAACGAGCCGGTCCAGGTTTTGCTCACCTGCACGCTCGGATCAGTGGCCGCCACACCCTGCATGAAGCCATCGATGCAGGTCTTGGCATCGCCCACTTCCACCGGGCCGGTCACGCCGATCTGCTTGGCCTTGGTCAGCTTGGCCGCGATCACACCGTTGACGTAGCAGCCTTCTTCAGCCGCCGCCGTGTAGGCGGTCACATTCGGCAGCCCGAACGTATTCACATCGGTGCCCCACGCAAACGCCACCTTGGGGAACTCCTTGGCGATTTCCTCCACAGCCGGGCCGTATTGCGAACCATGAGCCACAACCAGGTTGTAGCCCTGCGAAGCATAGTCGCGGATAGCCGCCGTAGCATCCGGCACTTTGAACATGTTCTCGGAATACTTCAACTCAAAGTTAGCTTCGCCACCCATCTCTGCCTGCACGGCCTTCAAAGCATTGAACATCGACTGACTGAAGGCCAGGTCGTTGATGGCGCTGGGCATGACCACCGCCACGCGGAACTTCTCACCGGCCGACTGTGCGCCACCGGAAGGCTGCGCGCCCGGCGCGCACCCGGACAACAACACGGCAATCAACACACTCGCGATCAACACAGTTCGAACTTTCATCTTTTCTCTCCTCTTGCATAATATAGACAGTGAAGTTGTCTGGGCCGAGATAATCGATCGGGGTTGCGTGCTGGCCGATCACCTCCTTCTAGTTTTCACCACGCTCGAACGGCTTGTTCAAAGCCGCCGGCTGGCGCGCACGATTGATCGGGAACATCAAGGCAATGATCGTCAGAATGTATGGCAGCATCACAGCCAGGTCGGGCGAAATCCCCACGCCCAGCACCTGCATGAAATTTTGCAGCGAGGTGATGGTACTGAACAACAGCGCGCCAATGACGATGCCTGAGGGACGCCAGCCGCCGAAGTACACCAACGCCACCGCAATGAAACCCAGCCCCGCGGTGAGGTTATCCTGAAAGAGCTTGACGGTCGCCAGTGACATCGAAGCGCCCGCGATGCCCGCCAGGATCGCGCCCAGGGATACGCACACATACCGCACCCGATTGACACTCACACCTAGCGAGTCTGCCGCCGCAGGACTTTGCCCCACCGCCTTAATCTTCAAACCCCACGTCGTCCGCTCCAGCACGAACCAGGCCAGCGGCACGAGCAGGAACGCGCCATACACCACGATGCTTTGATTGAACAAGGCTGGCCCGATGATGGGGATGTCACTCAAGATGGGGATGGGCAGGGGCTTGAAGCCGTCCACCGTTTTCACCGTGCCGATGGTCACACGAAACAGCAGGCTCGATAAGCCGAGTCCAAAAATATAGAGACCGATGCCGCTGATGCCCTGCTCGGCTTTCAAAGACACGCTGATGACGGACATCAACAGACCCATCAGCAAGCCCGCTACTCCCGCCAGGAAAAGACCAAGCCACAGGCCGGCTGCCCCGGGCACATTGAGCGCGATGAAAAATCCGACGTAGGCGCCCACCAGCATGATGCCGTCGACGCCGAGGTTGACGACGCCCGAGCGCTGCGCGAACATCTCGCCGATGGCCCCGTACAGATATGGCGTGGCAAACGTGATCGCACTGGCAATGATGCCGATCAACACAACTTCGTTCATGCCGTCACGGCCTCCTCTTCCACGGTGGTGACGGTCGTGGAGGCGCGGCGCGCGGCCCGCTTGCGCGCATAGTATTGCGAACCGACGACGAAGAGTACGATGAGGCCCAGCAGCACATCAACCAACGACGAGGGGACTTGCACGGCGCGCTGCATTTTATCCGCGCCCACCAGCAGCGAACCAAACAAATACGACGCCGGAATCGTACCCAACGGATGCAGCCCGCCGAAGAGCGCCGCCACGATGCCGCTGAAGCCATAACCGCTGGTAACGCCTTCCAGCAAGCGGTGCTGCACGCCAATCACTTCGACGACGCCCGCCAGCCCGGCAAAGCCGCCGGCCAGCGTCAGCGCCAGCATCTGATAGATCGGCACGCGAATGCCGGCATAGCGCGACGCATCCGGACTCAAGCCCACCGCGCGGATGCGATACCCGATCGTCGTGCGCCACAAAAAGATGTAGACGACAACTGCCAGAATGATGGCCACAATTGCGCCGGTATGCAGCAGGGTCTGCGGCACGATCTTGGGCAGCCAGACAGCGTCGGGCAATTGCTCGGACTGAGGTAAAAAAGTGCCCGCGGTCACACCGGTGGTATCCATGAGCGGGCCTTTCAACATGGCGAGGAGAATCTGGGCGGCCACCACGTTCAACATCACCGTGCTCAGAATCTCATTCACACCGAAGCGCGCTTTCAACACACCGGGAATGAAACCCCAGAACGCGCCCGCCGCAAAGCCCGCGATCATCGTCAGCGGGACCAGCAGCCACGCCGGCAGCGGGCTGAAGGCCAGCGAAAAAGCGGTCGCAGCCAGCGCCCCCAGGATGATCTGCCCCTCTGCGCCGATGTTGATCACACTGGCGCGGAACGCGATACAAATACCCAAGCCCACCAGCAAGAGCGGCGTCGCCTTGGCGATGGACTGCGTAATCCCAAACACGCTCCCAAACGCGCCGCTGATCATCGCCGCATAGGCTTCCAGCGGGTTCACGCCCAGCAATAGCAGAATCACCGCGCCAACGGCCAGGGCAAACAAGACGGCCAGCAGCGGCATAGCCAGGCTGAACGCGACGTCATTCCAATTAGCACGAGGTTTGCGGCGGGTGCTGGGTGGTGCGGGTGGCATATCTAAGAGTATAGTGATCCTGCCCCAGAAGGCAAATGACAATTGACGGGAAAAGACATGACCAATGACACGTCTGACGACTGTCGTCTGGTCAATTTTCGCCGTGAGGTGCGGTAAAATACGCGCATGACCTACACGACGCTCCTCGCCACCGACCAACTCGCGCAGCACCTGGCTGATCCTGACTGGGCCATCTTCGATTGCCGCTTCTCGCTGGCCGATCCCGAACGCGGCCGCCGCGATTACGCGCAGGCGCACATTCCCGGCGCACTTTACGCCCATCTCAACGAGGATCTTTCCGGGCCGATCCTACCCGGCGTCACCGGGCGGCATCCCCTGCCCGCGATCGATACGCTCGCTGCGACGTTTTCGCAGTGGGGCATCGACGCGGGAGTCCAAGTGGTGGCCTACGACGACAGCGGCGGCGGCATGGCCGCGCGCCTGTGGTGGCTGCTGCGCTGGTTGGGACATGAAGCCGTGGCCGTGCTTGATGGCGATTGGCGCAAGTGGCAGCGCGAAGGCCGTCCCACGCGTAACGGCGTGGCGATTCGAACCGCGCGCCAGTTCGTACCACACCCCCGATCGGATCTGCTCATCCCGTTAGACGACGTTGACCACTGGCGGCATCTTGCCGATCATCGGCTCTGCGACTCCCGCACCGCCGATCGGTTCCACGGCGAGAACGAGACCATCGATCCGGTGGCCGGGCACATCCCTGGCGCCATCAGCGCCCCCTACCCCGACAATCTCAATCCCGACGGCACTTTTCGATCCGACGCAGAACTGCGCGCGCGCTTCACCGCCCTGCTGGGCGACACGCCCGCCGAACACACCGCCTTCTACTGCGGCTCCGGCGTGACCGCGGCGCAGAACATTCTCGCGGTGAAGCACGCCGGATTGGGCGATGCCAAATTGTACGCCGGATCGTGGAGCGAGTGGATTACCAATCCACAACGCCCGATCGAGAAATAGAAACCTCCCGGAGGGTTGAATCCTCCGGGAGGTTTATCGGCAGCGCCTACTGCACAGCACTGAACTGCTCTTCCTCCGTCGAACCCTTCAACGCCGTCGTCGAAATGCCTTCCCCCGTCACGGCGATCTGAACTTCGTCGAAGTAGCCCGCCCCCACAAACGACTGGTGCTTCGTCGCGAGGTAACCGTTCTTCTCCAGGGCGAACTCGCGCTCCTGCACCATCTTCGAATAAGCCAGCATGCCTTGATCTTTGTAGGCGTGCGCCAACTCGAACATGCTCATGTTCAGCGTATGGAAACCGGCCAGCGTCACAAACTGGAACTTGTAGCCCAGCTCGGCCAGCTGCTCCTGGAAGGTCGCCATCGTCTTCTCGTCGAGGTTGCGCTGCCAGTTGAACGACGGCGAGCAGTTGTAGGCCAGCATCTTGTTGGGGAATTTCTCGTGCACGCCCTGCGCGAATTCGCGCGCCTCGCCAAGGTCGGGCTTCGCGGTCTCGCACCACAGCATATCGGCATACGGCGCATAAGCGCAGGCTTTCGCAATCGCATACTCGATGCCGCCGCGCACAGTCCAGTAGCCTTCGACGGTCTGCTCGCCAGTGGCGAACTTTTCATCGACGGGATCATTGATCGCGCGGATCAAATTTGCGCCGAGCGAATCGGTGCGCGCGATGATGATCGTCGGCACGCCGAGCACGTCGGCGGCCAGCCGCGCCGCAATCAGCTTCGGTACGAATTCGTGCACCGTCACCAGCACTTTGCCGCCCATGTGGCCGCACTTTTTCAACGACGACAATTGATCTTCCAGGTGCACCGCCGCGGCGCCCGCTTCGATCATGGCCTTGATCAACTCAAACGTATTCAACGGCCCGCCGAAACCGGCCTCAGCATCGGCGACGATGGGCGCAAACCAGTAGATGTCGCTCTTGCCCTGCATGTGCTGGATCTGATCGGCGCGAATCAGCGCATTGTTCAAGCGGCGGATCACATTGGGCACGCTGCTGACGGGATACAACGATTGATCGGGATACATTTGCAACGCGTCGTTCGCATCACCCGCCACCTGCCAGCCCGAGAGGTAGATCGCGTCGAGTCCGGCGCTCACCATCTCGACGGCTTGATTGCCCGTCAGCGCCCCCAACGCGCGAATGAACGGCTTGCGGTGCAGCAGATGCCACAGCCGCGTCGCGCCCATCTCGGCCAACGTGTAATGCAGCTGGATCGATCCGCGCAGCCGCACCACTTCCGAGGCCGGATACTTGCGCGTCACGCCATCCCAGCGCGGATTGGTCGCCCAGTCGTTTTCCAGTTCGATCATCTGTGCTTTGTCGTGCATGGCAGGCTCCTTGTGAGTGCGATAGTGAGATAGTGCAATGGTGAGATAGTCGAAACGCGGCCCTTGTCTACTCGTCTACTTGTTTCCTTCCCTACTCCAGATACTCATAAGCCACCAGCGTCAGAAAATCTTCAAACTGCTCTTCGGTCACCACACGCTCAAAAACTTGCGCAGCCTGCGGAATCTTGCTGGCGGCGAAGTTGGCCTCGCCGTACAGCGCGCGAATCTTTTCGATCTCTTCGGGTAGCAGGGCGTGCACCATCTCGGTGGTGACCTTCCGTCCGTCGTTGAGCACCCCGTTCGGCGAGTTGATCCACTGCCAGACCTGCGCGCGTGAAATCTCGGCGGTGGCGGCGTCTTCCATCAAGTTGTAGATCGCCACCGCCCCGGTGCCGCGCAGCCACGCCTCGATGTATTGCAGCGCGACGTTGAGATTGAGCCGCAGACCCGCTTCGGTGATCTGGCCGCCGGGGATCGTGAAATCGATCAACTGTGCCGCGGTGACGTTCACATCTTCACGCAGTCTTTCTTTCTGGTGCGGCTTGTCGCCCAGCACGCCGTCGAAGATTTCTTTCGCCGCCGGCACCAGATCGGGATGGGCCACCCACGTCCCGTCGAAGCCGTCGCCCGATTCGCGCAGTTTATCCTCGCGCACTTTCTTCAAGGCGTTCTCATTCACGATCGGATCTTTGCGGCTCGGAATGAAGGCCGCCATCCCGCCGATGGCATGTGCCCCACGTTGATGGCACGTCTTGACGAGCAATTCCGTATAAGCACGCATAAAGGGAACCGTCATCGTCACCTGCGCCCGATCGGGAAACGCGAAGTCCGGGCGGTTGCGGAATTTCTTGATGATGCTGAACATGTAATCCCAGCGGCCCGCATTCAGCCCGGCGATGTGATCGCGCAGTTCGTACAGAATCTCTTCCATCTCGAACGCCGCGAGGATCGTCTCGATCAGCACCGTCACCTTGATCGTCCCACGCGGTAAGCCAAGCTCATCCTGCGCCAGGTTGAACACCTCGTTCCACAAGCGCGCTTCCAGATGGCTTTCGAGTTTGGGCAGATAGAAATACGGGCCGGTGCCTTTGTCGAGCAGGCGTCTGGCGTTGTGGAAGAAGTACAGGCCAAAGTCGAACAACGAGCCGGACATGGGCTGCCCATCGATCAGCACGTGCTTCTCGGTGAGATGCCAGCCGCGCGGTCGCACCAGCAACAGCGCCACCTGCTCGTTGAGGCGGTAGAGCCGATCGGGTGTTTGTAGTTCGATCGTGCGCTCGATCGCTTCGCGCAGATTGAGGTGCCCTTGCAGCAGGTTATCCCACGTCGGCGAGTTGGCATCCTCGAAGTCCGCCATAAACACATCGGCCCCCGAGTTGAGCGCGTTGATCAACATCTTGCGCTCGGTGGGACCGGTGATTTCGACATGACGGCGTTGCAGATCGGGCGGGATGGGCGCGACCTGCCACGCTCGATCCGATCGGATGTGCGCGGTCTCAGGCAGAAAATCGGGCAACACACCCCGATCGATCTGCTGCTGCCGCGCGGCTCTGCGCTGCAACAATGCGCGGCGGCGCGGATCGAACGTGCGCTGCAACTGGGCAACGAAACGCAAGGCTTCAGGCGTGAGGATTTCCGCGTACTCTGGTGTGATTGGCCCTGTGACAACCACACCGTCTGGCGAAGGACGAGACTCGTTCATAACCGCTGGACCTCCTGGCTAGGGATGTGCGCCGGGTTTATGACGCAGTGCGTTTATAGTATAACCACATTGTGAGTGTTTGATCAAGACACAAATTCAGTCACGTAAAAACGGCGGCAGGGACGCCGGTGACGGGGTGCGACCAACGAATACAGACCCTGGCGCTGGGCCAGGGTCTGTATTTGAATGGTAGGGATGGGGGCCGGCAATCGAATATTAGTGGCGACCGGGCGCGCTCCTCGGCTACTTGGTGACGACCGGCAAATACACCGCGCCGAGCGGCGCATAGTAAGCCACCCGCACCCCGCACAGACTCAAGTAAGGCGAATCAGGTGTGCCATACTGTTTGCGCCATTCGACCAGGTAGTTGTAGTTCCGATTGTCAATCGTAACAGGGTTGTCCTCTGTGCTGTCATTCTGCCGGTAATCGCTGGTGTTGGGTGGACTGTTGGCCGACACCGTATAGCCGCTGATACCTTTTCCATCGCTCAAAATGAAGTAGGCCGTGCTGATGGTGGTCGTGATCGCCGAATCATACGTATAGAGTGTGATCGACACCACCTGCGATCCCTGTGGCAAGTGCACCGGCGCGGAGAACGGAATACCCTGGGGCATCTGGTTCACACACCCAACCACCTGGCGCGCATAAGAAACCGCTCCACCCGGCGTAAAGGTATTGCCGCTAATGAAGTAGTAGCTCAGCGTGGAAGCCAGGGCCGCCGGCCGGGCCTGGACTTGATTGCTGGACACGTACGAGGGCAGAGGCGCGGGCATGTTAGGCCCCACCATCTGGGGCGTTGGCACGGCAGCCTGACCACGTTGTTCACCAGCCGCATAGGCCAGGGCTGAGACCGCCAAAAGCATAATCAAGACAGCTAATATCCCAAGGACAACACTAAGTCTACGAGCATGCATGGCTTTGCCTCCCTTGCAATAGTCATATTCCACAGTCCGCATTTCCGACTTTGGGGAAAGTATAGATCGATGGTTTGAATGAGTCAAACCGAATGGCGCAGCACGCACGCCGTTTCACGGGTCAGCCGTCGCTCGCCGCTTTGGCGTATAATTCAGCCACACCTTTTCCGCCACAGGAGTCCTGCATGTACATCGTTCACGTCTTCGTCCACGTCAAGCCGGAGCATCTGGAAGCCTTCACAGCCGCCACCATCGAAAACGCGCGGCACAGCGTGCAGGAGCCGGGCATCGCGCGCTTCGACGTGATTCAACAGGCCGATGATCCCACGCGCTTCGTGCTGATCGAGGTCTATCGCACACCCGATGATCCGGCGAAGCACAAAGAGACCGCGCACTACAATAAATGGCGCGAAGTTTGCGAGCCGCTGCTGGCCGAACCGCGCACGCGCATTGTGTACGGCAATGTGTTTCCCGACGAGCAGGGCTGGTAAAAACATTGAACACGGATTACACAGATTGTCACGGATGAACAAAACCAATCCGTGTGTATCCGTTCCATCCGTGTCCAAGTTCTTCTGAGGTTGTCATGCGTTTTGAATTTGCCACCGCCGCTCGAATTGTCTTTGGGCCAGGTTCGATCAAAGAAGCTACGCCAATCGCCGCGTCATTCGGTCGCCGAGCGTTGATTGTCGTTGGTTCCACGCCCGATCAAGCCACTGCACTGATCGATCAACTCCGCGCGCAGGATGTCAGCGCCGCGACATTCAGCATTACCGGTGAACCGTCGATCGAAACCGTGCAGGCGGGAATGCCAATCGCGCACGAGAACAACTGCGACGTGATCATCGGCCTCGGCGGCGGCAGCGCGATCGATACCGGCAAAGCGATTGCGGCGCTGCTGACCAACCCCGGCGATCCGCTGGACTATCTCGAAGTCGTCGGGCGCGGCTTGGCTTTACAACAAGCACCCCTGCCCTACATTGCGATCCCGACCACCGCCGGAACCGGATCGGAAGTGACGCGCAATGCGGTGCTGGCCTCGCACGAGCATCACGTGAAAGTGAGTCTGCGCAGCCCGTTGATGCTGCCGCGTGTGGCCATCATCGATCCTGAATTGACGTACTCGCTGCCGCCGTCGATCACAGCCAGCACCGGCCTCGACGCGCTGACGCAGTTGATCGAGCCGTACACCTGCAACGCACCGAATCCGTTGGTCGATGCGATCTGCCGTGAGGGGATGCAGCGCGCTGCACGATCACTGAAGCGAGCCTATGAAGATGGAAGCGACAGCGCTGCCCGCGAAGATATGAGCCTCGCCGCGTTGTTTGGCGGCATGGCGCTGGCGAATGCGAAACTTGGCGCAGTACACGGCTTCGCCGGACCGTTGGGCGGATTGTTCCCCGCGCCGCACGGCATGATCTGCGCGCGGCTACTACCTTTTGTGGTGGAAGCAAATGTGCGTGCTCTGCAAACCCGCGAGCCGCACTCGCCTGTGTTGAAACGCTATACTGAAGTGGCGCAATTGTTGACAGGCCGATCTACCGCCGAGGCGAGTGACGCGATCGAATGTCTGCATCAACTCTGCGCCGATCTCGACGTCGCACCGTTATCACAGTTCGGCTTCACGTCTAACGACATTTCGACGGTTATCGCCCAGGCGCAGAAAGCCAGCAGCATGAAGGGCAATCCGATCGCGTTGACTGAAGGGGAATTGCAGAAGATTCTGATGGCCGCCGCATAATGCGCGAAGCACAATTAACACGACGAGCCGATCAACTTTGATCGGCTCGTCGTGTTTTAGAGCGGGAGACGGGACTCGAACCCGCGACAATCTGCTTGGAAGGCAGGCACTCTACCAACTGAGTTACTCCCGCATCAGTCGGGGCGGCCGGACTTGAACCGGCGACCCCACGGTCCCAAACCGTGTGCGCTACCGTGCTGCGCTACGCCCCGAAATGCCTATGCTATTTTGAAAGTGCGCTACGTCCTATGGCGAATTCCGTTTGGATTTACGCCACCTGGAGTCGAGCCTTTAGGCGGATTCCGGCTGAAGCCTCGAGTCCGGAGCATAAATCAATCTGGAAACAGATCTAAACGCGCGCTGATTGTACCTTGCCGATCCACTTCGGTCAAGCAAGGTGTTTACCGCGCCGTATTGCCGCCGTCAACAATCAACGTCGCGCCGGTCATGAAGGATGATTCGTCGCTCGCCAGAAACAACACCGCGTTGGCGATCTCGTCCACGGTGCCCACCCGCCCGATCGGCAGATCTTCGCCCATCGCCTGCAACTCTTCTTCCAAGCTAAGTGACTCATCGCGCCGTTCATCCACACGCCAACGTTCCACAGAGGTATCGCCGGGGCACACCGCATTCACACGGATGTGATCACGCGCCACTTCCAACGCCACGCTTTTCGTCAGCAATACCACTGCGCCCTTGCTGGCGCTGTATGCCGTGTAATGCGGCCCGCCCACGATACCCCAGTCCGACGCATTGTTGACGATGACGCCGCCGCCCTGCCCGCGCATGATGGGCAGCACCAACTTCGTCATCAGGTACGTGCCCGTCACGTTCACGTCGAACGTGCGCACCCAGTCGTCTTCGCTCGTTTCTTCGAGCGTTCCCTGCGTAACGATGCCGGCGTTGTTGAAGAGAATATCGATGCGACCGTAAGCTGCGATCGTCTCATCGATTGATCGGCGGCAGTCCTCTCCCCGCGTGACATCGGCGGGAATAAAGATCGCTTCGCCGCCCGATCGGTTGATCTGCGCGACGACGGCTTCACCCAACTCAACTCGTCGTCCAGTGATCGCTACGCGTGCGCCCTCACGTGCGAATAACCGTGCCGTCGCCTCGCCAATCCCCGACGTGCCGCCCGTAATCAGTGCAACTTTGCCCGATAAGCGTGATGTCACGTCAATATCCTTGCCCGCATGAACGTGGTGCGTCCTGCGTAACTCAGCTTCACGCACCACGCAATACGCACTACGCTGCCGTGTCCAGCGCCGCCGCGAAAATTTTCAGCGCCTCGTCAATCTCTTGCTCGCTCACGACCAACGGCGGAATCCAGCGGATGACGTTGTCGTACGTGCCGCAGGTCAACAGCATCAGTCCGCGATCGAACGCCGCTTTCACCACTGCCTTTGACGTGGCCGTATCCGGCTCACCGTCTTTCGTAAACTCCGTCGCCACCATCAAGCCCTTGCCGCGCACCTCGCCGATGGCCGAGAAGTCTTGCTGCAACTTACGCAAACCGGATAGCAGCTGCTCACTGCGCGCGTTGACATTGTCCAGCAATTTCTCTTCCTTGATCACACGCAGCGTCGCCACCGCCGCCGCGCAGGCCACAGCGTTACCGCCATACGTCCCGCCATGCGATCCGGTAATCCACTTCGCCATCAAGTCTTTGCGCGTGACCAGCGCACTCAGCGGCATGCCGGACGCGATTCCCTTCGCGGTGATCAGCACATCGGGCTGCACGCCAAAATGCTCCAGCGCGAACCACTTGCCCGTGCGCCCCACCCCGCTCTGCACTTCGTCGGCCACCAGCAGAATGCCGTGCTGATCGCACAGCGCGCGCAGTTCCCGCATGAACTCGACCGGCGGCACCACGTAGCCACCCTCACCCAACACCGGCTCCATGACGATGCAGGCGGTTTCTTCCGGCGCGGACTGACTCTTGAGCAAGCGCTTCAGCTCGTGCAGGCAGTAATCCGTCGTCTCGGCCTCGCTCATCTTCAGTTGATAGGCATACGGGTAAGGCGTCACGAAGATGCCCGACACCAGCGGCTGATACCCGATCCGATAGATCGTCTTGCTCGTCGTCATCGCCATCGTCAGATGCGTGCGCCCGTGAAACGAGCTGCTGAACACGATCACATTCTGCCGCTGCGTGGCCTGCTTCGCCAGTTTCACGGCGGCTTCCACGATCTCCGCGCCGCTGTTGCTGAAGAAGTATTCGCTCAACTCCGGCCACGCGACGATGGAACTCAGTTCGTCGATCAATTCCATCATCGGTTGGTGATACACGATGTTGGCCTGGCCGTGGATGAGTTTCGCGGCCTGAGCGGCGATGGCCTGCGCCACTTGGGGATGCGCGTGGCCGGTGCTGGTCACGCCGATGCCCGACGTGAAATCGAGATAACGACGTCCATCGGTATCGATCAGATATACCCCTTCGCCGCGATCGACCATCACGTTGAAGGCGCGCCCCCACACGGTTCCGATGTGCTCAGTGGACGGCATAATGTCTCCTTGTGCTGAAAATTGTCTTGAACGCACGCACGTCTTGTTTCAATCCAAAATCAGAAATCGTCAATCAGAAATCCTAATGTCCGCTCTTGACTTCCGTCCACAGGTTGTCGTACGCCGGCAGGGCGTCACCCACATCCTTGATGTTGATGCCGTTCTGCCACACTTCCGCCGGCGGATTGGTGATGTTTGACTTCATGTAGGCTTCGTACAACTCCGCCGGCGTAACGTCATTGCCATCGGCGTCCTTCACGGTGAAGGTGGCATTCCTGGCATACTCCAGGGCAGCCCGATTAGGGTTGATGTACGGGAAATCGCGCAGCATCAGCCAGAAGACATCCGGCTGGAGCATGTAATTCAACCACGCATAGGCCGCATCGGGATGGGGCGCGTCTTTCACCAAACCAAAGCCGTCCTGCCACAAGAACGTGCCTTCCGTAGGATAGACATACGTGAACGCCGGGTTCTCCTGCGCGGCCAGGAAGGCTTCGCCGTTGAACACGTAACCCAGATCGACATCGCCTGCTATCAGCGCGGACTTCGGGCTGTCGCTGTCAAACAACTTGACGCCCTTCAGCAGTTCCGCCAGCTTCGGCTTGATGGCTTTGAGCTCGTCGAGGTTGGTGGTATTGGGATTCTTGCCTTCGGCCAGCAGCACCGCCCCGATCACATAGCGCGGATCGTCCACAAACACCATTCTGTCCGCGAACTCCGGCTTCCACAAATCCTGCCACGACTGCGGCGGGTTCTCGACGGTGTCGGCGTTGTACACGATCGATTCGGTGCCCGCCTCGTACGGCACGACATAGTCGCCGTTGGGATCACCGGGAACTTTAGCCAGCTCCGGCGCGATGTTGTTCAGGTTCGGCAGACGGCTTCGGTCCAATTTGTCCAGGATGCCGGTGCGGATCATCACCTCGATGATGTAGTCGCTGGGTTGGGCCAGATCGAATTGCGAACTGCCCTGCGCCAGCTTGGCGTACATCTCTTCGTTGGATGAGTATTCCGATCGGTTGATGGTGATCCCGTAGACCTTCTCGAAGCAGTCCAGCATATCCTGCGGCACATATTCGGCCCACACGAACAGGTTGAGGTTCTGCGAGGTAACGGGCAGCCGGGGCTGCGGTTCAGGACATACAAAACCGGACGCGGTAAGGTGGCTGCTGGGCTTGGACACAAACGGCGTCTCGCCGCTGGGCGGCGGCTCGATCGGCTGCGGTGTGGCCGCGGGGGCGGTGGGTGCGATCGGCTGGGGTGTAGCCGCGGGCGCGCCGCAGGCCGACACAATCAACGTCAACCCCAGGGCGACGATCAACAACGAAGGCAGGTGACGGTTACGACAATAATCCTCAACGTTCATGGTGGTTGTGACTCCTTCTGCGTGAGTGGGCTGGAAAGATAACGGAATACGCAACGCGCAGTCACTAGCGGATTCGGCGCGCTGCGTATTCCGTTGATTGGCTAAGGCACGACGCGCAGTCGGGCTACTGCTTGATCTCCGTCCAGATTTGATCGTACAGCGGCAGCGCGTCGCCCACGTCTTCAATGCGATGACCCTTCTTCAATTCTTCGGGCGGCGTATTGGTAATCGGCGAGTCGACGTACGCCTGGTACAGATCGGCCACGGCGATCGCATTGCCGTCAGCATCGGTCACCTTGAGATCACTGTTCTTCGCAAAGTCCAGCGCGCCCCGGCTCGGATTGGTATACGGGAAGTCGCGCAGCATCAGGAAGAACAGATTGGGCTGCATGGTGTAATTCAACCAGGCGTAGGCGGCATCGGCGTGCGGCGCGTCCTTGGGTATGGCATAGTTGTCCTGCCACAGCACGGCGCCTTCCGTGGGATACACGTACTTGATGGCCGGATTCTCCTGCGCCGCCAGAAACGCTTCGCCCGTCCAGGTGATGCCCAGATCGACATCGCCGGCGATGAGCGCGCTCTTGGGACTGTCGCTGTCATACAGCTTGATGCCCTTGGCCAACTCGGCCAACTTCGCCTTGGCCTCAGCCAGCTGCTTTTCGTCGGTCGTGTTCACATCGTAGCCCAGCGTCAATAGCGTCGCGCCGATGATGGCGCGCGAATCATCCAGCATAACCATTCGACCGTCATCGATGAACTTCCACAGATCAGCATACGACCGGGGCGCGTCCTTCACCGTATCCGCGTTGTACACGATAGCGTCGGTGCCGGCCTGATACGGAATGGTGTACTCATTGTTCGGATCGAACTCCAGGTTGAGGTAGTTCGGATCGAAGGTGTCCAGCACCGGCAGCTTGCTCTTGTCGAGTTTCTGCAGCAGGCCCTGGCGGATCATCAACTGCACCAGGTAGTCGGTGGGCTGCACCAGATCGTACACGCTGCTGCCCGCGCTGAGGCTGGCGTACATCTCTTCATTGGAAGAGTATTCCTTGCGATTGACCTTGACGCCGTAGACCAGCTCGAAGCATTCAATCGCGTCCTGCGGGATGTATTCCGTCCACACGAACAAATTCAGGTCCTGGGACTGCACATCCAGCTTGTACTGCGGCTCGGGGCAGGCAAAGCCGGACGAGGTCGTCTTGCCCGACGCAGTGGCCGCGGGCTGTTCAGCCGGAACCTGGGTCGCAGCCGGCGCCGATGTCGCAGCCGGCGCCGGCGTCGCGGGCGCCGCGCCACCGCCGCACGCCGTCAGCGCCAGGCTGGCGATCACAAGGATCGCCGCGCCCATCCAGATCGTTTTACTCACTTTGAACATCTTTCTCCTCCTGGGTTGATTGAGATTCCGCGTCATACTCCAACCGATCGGGCCAGCGTTGCCCGCTCGGGTTTACTGCGTCCGCCGCTGCACGCGATTGGAAATCAGCAGCGCGAACAAGACGACCAAAATCCACATCGTCGACAGCGCATTGACCTCCGGCGTCACCGTGCGCCGCAGCAGACCATAGACGTAGATCGGCAGCGTCGTCGAGCCGGGGCCGTTGGTGAAGAACGTGATGATGAAATCGTCCAGCGACAGCGTAAAGGCCAGCATCGCGCCCGCGATCACGCCAGGCATGATCAACGGCAGCGTGATGCGGCGGAACGTCGTCCAGCCGTTCGCGCCCAGATCGGCCGCGGCCTCTTCCACCGAGCGATCGAAACTGTGCAGGCGCGTGCGCACCGTCAATGCCACAAAGGGCACGCTGAACGCCACGTGCGAGATGATGACGGTGCCCAGCCCCAGACCCAAGCGCTGCGCCGGAGCCAGATCGAACGTGGTGTTGACGAACTTGAACAGCGCATTGAACAGCACCAGGATGCCGATGCCCATCACGATCTCGGGAATCACGATGGGAATATACAGCGACGTCTCGGCGAACAACTTCAACTTAAAGCGGTGACGCTGCAAAGCCAGCGCCGCCATGGTGCCGATGGTCGTCGCGATCACCGTGGACGTGATGGCGATCTTCAGCGTATTGACCGACGCGTCGAGCGCGTCTTGATTCTGGAACACGCGGCAGAACCAGTAAAACGGCCCGCACGGATCGCGGTTGACGATGCCTTCAAATACCACGTTCTGCCGCGACGAATTGAAGGAAAAGATCACCAGCACCACGATGGGCAGGTAGAGAAACCCATAGACGAGAATGGCCGCCAGGGTCAGCCAGGGTGAGCGACGACTGCTCATGTAAGCGCCACCTCCTCGCCGAAGCCGAACTTCCGCGTGTAGATGAGCATCACGATCAGCGTCATGCCCATCAGGATGATGGACGCCGCCGAGCCAAACGTCGGATCGCGCGCGTCCAGGAACTGCCGCTGGATCAGGTTGCCCACCAGCACGAACTGCTTGCCGCCCAGAATGTCGGACACGACGAAGGTCCCCATGACCGGCACGAAGACCAGCAGCGTCCCGGCCACCACGCCCGGCAGCGACAAGGGGAACGTCACTTTCAAGAACGTCTTCAGCGAATTCGCGCCCAGATCCGCCGCCGCTTCGTACAACGCCGGATCGATCTTCTCCAGCGACGTGTACATGGGCAGGATCATGAACGGGATGAACTCGTAGACCATGCCCACCAGCACAGCCTGCGGCGTGTACAGCATATCGAAGGCGCGCAGAATGCGAATCCACGCATAGACGCGGATGACGAAGTTGGTCCACAGCGGCACGAGGATCAAAAACAGCAGCAGGTTGCGGCGCTTCGCGGGAGCGCGCGCGACGAAGTAGGCCAGCGGGTAGCCGAGCACGATCGTGAGGAGCGTGGTCGCGAAAGCCAGCCCCACCGAGCGCGCCAAAATTTCCAGATACAGCGAGTTGAAGCACGTCGCCGCGCCGTCAACGCAGTTCGTTTCGTAGCCGGCCAGGCGGATATAATTGTCGAGCGTGAAGGTGTAGATGACGTTGCCGTCGGCGTCGCGCTGCCCGAACGACGTGATGACGATCATGATCAGCGGCACGATCAGCAGCGCGATCATCCACAGCATGGCGGGCGAAGCCAGCAGCGTCCCTTGCAGTGCTTTGTTCTCGCGGAGTTTTTGCAGCATCAGATTATTCCGTCAGAATGCGGCCGGCCGCGATAGCGAAACTCACGGTGACTTCTTCGCCCACCTGCGCCACCGGCAGCGAACCGGGCATGTTGTTCTGCTCGCGCACGCGCACCTTCTGCCCGCCCGCGATCTCGACACCGTAGTGCGTATCCGTGCCGATGTACACCACCGTGCTGACGCGGCCCCGGCAGGCATTCTCCAGCCCCGATCGATCCACGGCCTTCACGTGCATCTTCTCCGGGCGCACCGCCACGCTGACTTCGGTGCCGCGCGACAGGGTTTGCGCGCAGTCCACGCGCAGGAGCAGGCTGTCGCCCACGGCCACCTCGGCCACGCGGCCTTCTTGCCCTTTGATTTTGCCATTGATGAAGTTGGTCTCGCCGATGAAGTCGGCCACGAAGCGGCAGTTAGGATTGTCGTAAATGTCGCTGGAGTTGCCCACCTGCAGCAGTTTGCCCTTGTTCATCACGCCTATTCGATCGGACATGGTGAGGGCCTCTTCCTGATCGTGCGTCACGTAGATGAAGGTGATGCCCACCTCGCGCTGCAGCGTCTTCAACTCCAATTGCATTTCCTTGCGCAGTTTCAAGTCCAGCGCGCCCAACGGCTCGTCGAGCAGCAGCACTTCTGGCCGGTTGACCAGCGCGCGGGCCAGCGCCACGCGCTGCTGCTGGCCGCCGGATAACTGCTTGGGCTTGCGGTTTTCGTAACCGGGCAGGCGCACCATCTCCAGCGCCTCTTTCACGCGCGGCGCAATCTCGGTCTTGGACACCTTCTTCATCTGCAAGCCAAACGCCACGTTGTCGAAGATGGTCAGGTGCGGGAACAGCGCGTAACTCTGAAAGACCGTGTTGACAGGGCGCTGATAGGGCGGAGTTTTGCCCATCGGTTTGCCGTGAATCAAAACCTCGCCGGAGGTGGGCAGTTCAAAGCCCGCAATCATCCGCAGCGAGGTGGTTTTGCCGCAGCCCGACGGGCCGAGCAGCGAGAAGAATTCGCCGTCATGGATTTGCAGATCGACGTGGTTGACGGCGGCGAACGCCTCCCCCTTCTTTTCCGGTTCGGCAAATTCTTTGACCACGTCTCTCAGTTCAACCGCAATCTCGGCCATCCCGTCTCCTGTTGAGACGCGCGGCGTCTGGCTTCCACGTCGCACGCAGGATAAACAGCAAAGTGGCGCGATTATAGCATCGCGGCGGGTGCGGTGCAATACCTAAACACCCCATCTTAACGAATCTTAACTTGACCGGCAGGCGGCGCACGTCTGAGGCACGGTGCTTGCACAAAATGGCGCTCTGGGGTTCAATTGCGGCGGATGTGGCGCTTGAAATCGCGTCGACAACAACACAAAGCCGACCTGCGTCGGCTCATGCCCCTCAGTCGGCGCAGGCCGACTTCGTGTCTTTGTTGCTGCGACTTCCAGTCGCCGGAGAATAAGCGCCAACTCAGCACACATTGACCAGACGATAACGCCGTGTCAACCTCAGCCTTCGCACCTCTGCCGCGCGCGGTGCGCCGCCGCGGCCTCATCGTCTTGCTGGCGACCACGTTTTTGATGTGGGCCGGCTTCTTCATGATCGTCCCGCTGCTGTCCGTCCATTTCGTTGACGGGCTGGGATGGGCGGCCGCCTCGATCGGACTGGTGCTGGCTGTGCGGCAGTTCGTGCAGCAGACCCTCACCATCGTCAGCGGCGCGCTGGCCGATCGCTTTGGCGCGAAGACGCTGATCCTGCTGGGGTTGATCGTCCGCACGATCGGCTTTGCCGCGATGGCGCACGTCACCACCCTGCCCGGACTCTTGTTGACCAGCCTGCTCGCCGGCATCGGCGGCGCGCTGTTCGATGCGCCCACCGGCGCGGCGATGGCCGCCCTCACCACCGACGACGAGCGCCTGCAATTCTATTCCGTGCGCGGCGTCATCACGAGCCTCGGCATGACGCTCGGACCGTTGATCGGCGCGGCCTTGTTGAAAGTCGATTTCGCGCTGGTGGCCTATGTCTCCGCCGGACTATATGTGATCACGCTGATCCTGACGTGGTGGTGGTTGCCCAACGTGCAGGTCGGCCAACCCGATCGGCCTCTCACCTCCGGCGTGAAGCACGTCGTGCGCGATCGGCCGTTCATGATTTTGGTCACGCTGCTGATGGGCTACTGGTTCATGTGGGTGCAGCTCACGCTGTCGGTGCCGTTGAAGGCCACCGCCCTCAGCGGCGACGAGAGCAGCGTGGGCCTCATCTACGCCGTCAACGCGGCGATCACCATCGCCCTGCAAGTGCCGCTGATCCGGTTCCTGGGCAAGCGCCTGCCGCCCATGCCGGCGCTCGTGATCGGTCTCGGCATCATGTCGCTGGCGATGGGCAGCATCGCGTTCACACCGACGTTCGCCGCGCTGCTGGTGTGCATCGCCGCTTTCTCGATCGGCAACCTCATCGCCACAGCCAATCAAAGCACCGTCATCGCCGGGATGGCGCAGCCCGACGCGCGCGGATCGTACTTTGGCGTCAGCGCCATTGCACTGGCGGTGGGCGGCGGATTGGGCAACCTCATCGGCAGTGCGCTGTACGGCGCTTCGACGACCAACGGTCATCCCGCTGCACCATGGCTCATCATCGGCGGCGTGGGCGCAATCTCGGCGGCGGGGTTATGGGTGCTGAATCGACGACAAGGAATGAAGTTCGTCACCAGCGAAGAAATTGTGGTGAAGTGATCGCTTCGTCCGTCATGCCCGAGTGCTTGTAGCGGGCATCCAGATCGCGGAACAATCCCTGCCCTCTCGGCGTCAATTCAGTAGAAACACACACTACGCCGGAGGTGCAACGATGGAACTGGTTCTGCCGTTTGTGATTCTGCTGCTGGTTCTGGCTTGCGGGCGCAAGTCCACCGAGGGCCGCCGCTGCGATCTGGGCCTCGTCGTCGTGATGCTCTCGCTGGTCATGCTGGTGCTGCAACTGCAGGCACGCGGCTAAAGTCTTTGCCCCGAGAGAAATCACGCACACCAGCGAAATCAATACCCGCTGGGGCGTCTGTCATTATTTGGTGTTGTATAGCCACATGTTGAAGCAGCGGAAACCTTAGTTGGCAGTTCTGTCGGTGGAGTAATCATTGGCGCAGCGCAAGGGCGGGTATTGAAACGATATGCGCCCTGCAAGAGTTGGATCGGGGGTAAGTAGACTCTGTTTTCGATAAGGTCGAGTATTATTCTGGGATGGGTTCTCGGTCTGGCGCTTCCACCTGCCCCGTCAAATCATACGTCAGCGCGCCGTCGATCTTCACCGGCACGAACTGGCCCACCGGCGCGGCGCCTTCCAGAATCACCATGCCGTCAATCTCCGGCGCATCGCGGTACGAACGGCCCAGCGTCAACCCATCGCCCTGCCCTTCGATCAATACTTCGAGCGTGCGGCCCACGTGCGCCTGATTGCTCTTCAGCGAAATGGCCTGCTGCATCTCCATCAAACGCTCGTAGCGTTCCTGCTTCACTTCGTCAGGAACCTGATCGGGCAGATCGGCTGACGGCGTGCCCGGCTCGAACGAATACTGAAATGCCCCCACCCGATCGAACTGCAAGTCCCGCGCGAACTTCAACAACCCGTCAAACTCCTCTTCCGTCTCGCCGGGATAACCCACGATGAACGTCGTGCGGATCGCCACATCGGGCATGGCCGCGCGAATTTTTTCGAAGGTGCGATACACCCACTCGATGTTGGCCGGGCGGCGCATCCGCTTCAACACTTCGGGATGGCCATGCTGCAACGGAATATCGACGTAGTGCACGATCTGCGGTCGGGTCGCCATCACTTCGATCAGCCGATCGCTGACGGCGCCGGGATACTGATACATCAGACGAAGCCACTTCAATTCTGGCGCATTGTCGCAGATCGCTTCGAGCAGTGTGGGCAGGCCATCCTTCAGGCCGAGATCGTGGCCATAGTCGGTGAGGTCCTGCGCGATGAGGATCAACTCTCGCACGCCCCGCTCGGCCAACACGCGCGCCTCGCGCACGATGGCTTCCGGCGGACGGCTGACCGCTGTGCCCTTGATACGCGGAATGGAGCAGAACGCGCAGGGCCGCCGGCACCCATCGGCGATTTTGAGATAGGCGCTGACGCCCGTTTGCGACACGCGCAGCGCGCCGTGTTCATCGGCCCCGACGACCTGCGCTTCTTCCGGGAGATGATACAACGGCTGCGGATGTTTCGTCATGCGCAATTGTTCCGTGAATTCCACAATGTCCATCCAGCGCCGCGTGCCGATCACCCCGTCAATGCCGGGCACTTCCGCGACGATCTTCGGCCCCCAGAGCTGCGACAGGCAGCCCGCCGCGATCAACGTTTGCTGGCGCTGCTTGCCTTCCGCCAACTCACGCAGCGAGCGGATCGATTCTTCGCGCGCCGGGCCGATGAAGCCGCAGGTATTCACAATCAGAATCGATGCTTCATCGGGATCAGAGACGCCGCGATAGCCGGAGGCATTCAGCAGCTGCGCCATGCTGTCCGAATCGACGGAGTTCTTGGAACAACCCAATGAGAGAAGATAATACTGTTTTGATTTCATGCTGCCCCCGCTAATGAGAAACCGGGCTTCTGTCAGGAGAAGCCCGGCTTCATGGTAAACGCTCTCAAACCGCGTCCTTGCGGTTTGTCTCAACCGCAAGGACGCGATCGAGGAGCGAATGGTTCTGCATCAACTTCGCCTGCTTCATTGTACCGTATTGGTCGGTGCGGTAGTCACCATCGGCGTTACTTCGGGCACCGCCAGCGGCACATCGACCGCACCGCTGCGCCCCCACGCTCGCGCCACGATCTGCCCGCGCTCGCCCAGCACACTTTCCTGTCCTTGATGCACCACCGTTAACGCCGCTGCATTGCCCGTCTCGACGATGATCTGCTCAGCGGCTTGCCAATCCCTCGCACTATCCGGATCAAGCAGGCCCTCAAAGGCGGTTTCCCCGTCGAGGGTGATGCGCGCCCACACGTGCTCGCCGCTTTTCAACGTGATTGATACCGGGCCGTCGCCCGTGGCGGCCAGCTCCGCCCGATCGGTGGTGGGCAGCCCGATCGTATTCGGCACGTTGTTCGATTCCTCCGGCGGCGCATCCGGCGCGGGTGCGTTGGTCGTCGCCGTCAGGGCCGAGATCACCAGAACCAGGCCCAGCAGAAACAATACCGCCGCACCGGCGATCAAGACCCAGGTGGGAATACCGCCGCCGGCCCGCGCCGACGAAGCGGGCTTGCTGGAGTTCACAGCCAGCGAAGGCAGTTTGAGTGGCGGACGTGTCCCGGCCGCCTGCGTCGTTTTCTCCGGTTGAGCGA
The DNA here is from genome assembly GCA_964398185.1 of uncultured Anaerolineae bacterium. GTDB lineage: Bacteria > Chloroflexota > Anaerolineae > Fen-1058 > Fen-1058 > Fen-1058. The sequence goes on from CAYNML010000012.1 coordinate 84,696, forward strand.
CCGCCGGTTTTGGCGCGGAAACAACCCCCGGCTTGGGCGGCGCTTGCACGACGGACTTGGGAGCCGTGGGGGGCGGTGTGCTGATCGGTTTGGGCGCGGCCGGCATGGGCCGGATATCGGTCTTCACCGTTTTATCGGCATCCAACAACGAAGCCAGATGCTCCCCATCGAGGCCGAGGAAATTCGCGTACGAGCGCACAAAGCCGCGCGCCTGAACCATGCCCGGCAGCGCTTGAAACTGATTCGCCTCGATCGCTTCCAGGAAGGACGGCTTGATGCGCGTGGCCTTGAAGGCCTGATCGATAGTCAGACCCTGCGCTTCTCGCGCGGCGCGAAGTTGGGAACCGATGTCCGTCATGGGGGTCAAGGAGGAATGGAAATTGCTGATTGTTGAGGGGGAAGCGCCACTCTCAACAATCAGCAATCAACGATCGACCATCAGGCAGCGGCTTCAGCCGCCACTTCTTCCGCCACCACATTAACCGTCACTTCCGGCACTAATTCACTGGCCAGATGCACGGCCACTTTGTGCGTGCCCAGCGAGCGGATGGGTTCGCGCAGTTCGAGCTTGCGCTTGTCCACGTCCAGCCCGGCTTTGGCCTTGAGCTCGTCGGCAATTTGCTGCGAGGTGATGGAGCCATACAGCTTGCCGCCCTCACCCGCACGCGCGGTGAAGGTCAGCGTCGTAGCCTGCAACACCTCGGCCAGCGCCGACGCATCGGCCGCCAACTGCGCCTGGCGGATCTGCTCGGCCTTGGCCAGCGCGTCGGCCTGCTTCAGCGCGCCGGGGGTCGCCAGTACCGCCACACCCTGCGGGATGAGGTAATTGCGGGCGTAACCGTCGGCCACATTCTTGACCTGGCCGGCTTTGCCCAGTTTGGGAACGTCGTGTTTCAACAAAACCTTCATGTCAGTGCATTCTCCTTCTTCAGACTCGAGCGCCGATGATACCTCAAAACTCCCGAAAACTCAACTGCCCGTGTTTCAATATGCTATAATTTCCGCCTAATCACTGGAAAGGGTTTGACATGGAACTTAACGGACAGACTCCAACCGATTTAGCCGACTTCCCCGCCGCGAAACGATCGCGCCTGTCACAATTCCTGCTAATCACCATTCCGGCCGCGATTATCGGCCTGTTCATCGCCGCCACGCCGCCCGGTCTGTGGGAGAAGGCGCGGATTATCGGCTATGCGCTGTGCCACCAGCTGCCCGATCGATCCTTCTTCATCCACGAGCACCAGTCGCCGCTGTGCGCGCGCTGCACCGGCATGTATCTGGGTTTCTCCATCGGCCTGATTTTTCTGATCCTCCGCCGCCGCACCACCGCCGCGCGCATGCCGAAGGCGGCCATCATTTCCGTGTTGATCGGCTTCATCACCATCATGGGTATCGATGGCATTAACTCCACCATCTCGATCATTCCCGGCGCGCCGCAGTTGTATCACACCACGAATGTGCATCGCATCGTCACCGGCACGCTGTTCGGCCTCGCCATGTGCATGTTATTCTTCCCGGTCTTCAGCACGGCCATCTGGCGGCAGCCCAGCGGCGAGCGATCCGTGAAACACTGGCGCGAGCTGATCGTGATGGTCCTGGTCGCCTTTGCGCTCGATGCCATCGTGCTCACCCAGGCCGATTGGCTCTTCTACCCGATCACGATCCTCTCCATCGCCGGGCCGCTGCTGCTGCTCGGCTTCATGGGCGCCATCATCGTGCTGACCCTGCGCAACCTGGTGAACACGGTCGATCGCTGGAAGCAGCTGGCGCTGCCCATGTTCGCGGGCGTGGGGCTGGGGCTGGTGCTCATCACCCTGATGGATTTCTTCCGCGCCGCCGTGACCGGCGGGGGATAAGCGATTCGTCATCAAGAAATCTTAGCTTGCTTTTGGGTATCAGTTGGGGCTACAATAATAACAACTTTTCTCAGGAGGATTACACAATGCAGAGCGGACAACCACAAATCAAGATTGACACCCAGAACTTGATTAAGGCCGGCGTGATCCCGGTTATTGCCGCAGTGATCGCCGGCGCACTCTGGCTGCTCGGGTTTCTAGGCGGCTTGCTGGGCATTCTGTTCTGGGTTGTGGCCGCTTTTGCCGGATACTGGTATGTCAATCTGGTCTTGAAATCAGGAGCCAAGCCATCCCTCATTGAAGTGGCCATCAACGGCGCGATCCTCGGCGCGGTGGTCGGCTTCATCTACGCGGTTGTTGCCTGGATCGCCATCAGCATTCGCTTCAGTGGATTGTTTGGCCTGGGTTTCGGCTGGGGACTGGGCGACATCATCGGCAACTTCATTCAAGGCGGTATTGGCGGCGCGATTGGTGCGGCCGCGTGGTATGCCTACAAGACCGGCATGATCAAGACCAGTTAGTTGGTTGTACGTCTCGGCAGCCCGACAGAAGATGTCGGGCTGTTTTTGTCTGGCGTGTTACAATTTCCTCGCAATGCCCACCGAGCAAGTCACCGAGAAACTCAAAACCCTGCCGGCCAAGCCCGGCGTCTATCAGTACTTTGACGCCAATGGCAAGATCATCTACGTCGGCAAGGCCATCAATCTGCGCAACCGCGTGCGATCGTACTTTCACGCCTCGGCCGATCACGGCCCCAAGACGGAGCGCCTCGTCGCCGAGATCGCCGATCTGGAATGGATCATCACCGACAGCGAACTGGAAGCGCTGCTGCTCGAATCGAACCTCATCAAGCGGCACAAGCCGCGCTTCAACATCCGGCTCAAAGACGACAAGCGCTATCCCTACATCAAAGTCGAATGGCAGACCGCCTATCCCAAAGTCGTGACCGTGCGCAAGATGGCGCAGGACGGCGCGCGCTACTACGGCCCGTTCACCAACGCGGGCGCGGTCTATCACACGCTCGACACGCTGCGCCGCATCTTTCCCTATCTCACCTGCGATCGCGAGATCACCGGCGCCGACCCGCGCGCCTGCCTCTATTACGACATCAAGTTGTGCAGCGGCCCGTGCATCGGCGCCGTGACGCGGGCCGAATACCGCGCCACCCTCGACGAGCTGTGCCACTTCCTCGAAGGTAAATCCGATGAGGTGTTGATCGATCTGGAGCGCAAGATGAACGCCGCCGCCGAAGCCATGCAGTTCGAGCGCGCCGCCGTGTACCGCGATCAACTCAAGTCGCTGCGGCACATCGTCGAACGGCAAAAAGTGATCTCCAACGCGCAGAACGATCAGGACGTGCTGGCCTTCGCGCGCGACAAGGGCGATGCCTGCGTGCAGATCTTCCTCATTCGCCAGGGCAAGCTCATCGGGCGCGAATATTTCGTGCTGGAAGGCGCGGAGGATGAGGCGACCCATCAGGTAATGGCCGAGTTCCTGACGCAGTTCTACAACGAGGCGGCCTACATCCCGCCGGAAGTGGTGCTGCCCGTCGAGATCGAAGCGCAGGAAGCGGGCATCATCGCGCAGTTCCTGAAGCAGAAGCGCGGCGCGCAGGTCACACTGAATGTACCCAAAGAAGGCCCCACCGCCGATCTAGTGAAGCTGGCCGCCGACAATGCCATGGAAACCTTGACGGCTCTGAAAGCCCAGTGGGATGCCGATTCCCATCGGGCGGAGCAAGCCCTGAAGGAAGTGGCCGACGGCCTTGGCCTGAATGCCCTGCCCGCGCGCCTCGAATGCTTCGATATCAGCAATACGCAGGGCACCAACACCGTGGCGTCAATGGTGGTTTTCGTCAACGGCATTCCGCGCAAAAGCGACTATCGCAAGTTCAATATCAAGACGGTGGACGGCCCCAACGATTTCGAATCGATGCGCGAGGCCCTGACGCGCCGCTTCCGCCGTTACTTCGACGCGAAAGCCGCCGAGCATCAGCCCGGTCAGAAAATTGATCCGTCGTTTTCCATGCTGCCCGATTTGCTGATCATCGACGGCGGCAAGGGACAGCTGGGGGTGGCGGTGGAAGTCTTGCAGGAGTTTGAGTTGTTCGGGCAAGTGCCGGTGTGCGGCTTAGCGAAACAACAAGAAGAAATTTTCCTGCCCGGCCGTCCAGATTCCATCTTGCTGCCGCGTCAGTCGCAGGGCTTGTATCTGGTACAGCGTGTGCGTGACGAAGCGCACCGCTTCGCCATCACCGCGCATCGCGCCAAGCGCGCCAAGACCGGCATCGCTTCGCAGTTGGACGAGATTCCGGGTGTGGGGCCGGCGCGGCGCAGAGCGTTGCTGAAGCAGTTCGGATCTTTGGAGGGGATTCGCGCGGCGAGCGTGGACGAGCTAGCGCAGGTGTCCGGCATCCCGCGCGAGGTAGCCATCGCCATCAAGGAACATCTGGGGTAAAAAAACCTCCCGAAGGATTGAACCCTCCGGGAGGTTGGCTTTACAACAAATCCACGGCATCCGGTCCCAGCACGCGCAGCATACCCTCGCGCAGTTCATCCGGGCTGATGGGCTTGGTCCAGTATTCGAGCACGCCTGCCTCTTTCGCTTTCTTCTGCGTCTCCGGATCACTCAACGCCGACAGGATCACGATCTTCTGATCCTTGTAGCGCTCGTCGCCGCGCAGACGACGCGCCACTTCCAGGCCGTCCATCTCGGGCATCATGATGTCCAGCAAGATGAGATCGGGCTTGAACTTCTCCACCTGCGATAAAGCCTCCACGCCGGTGGCGGCGCTGCTCACGTCCCAGTCTTCCTGCTGCACCTTCATGATCAAGCGCAGCAAAACACTGAGGCTATTGTCATCTTCCACAACCAGGATCCGCTTCATGAGATCATGCTCCCGAAATGAATATGTTCTTATTTTACACCGATACGCCCGAAATACAATGACGAGTTATCGTTGCGGCGCCTTTCACTTCTAGGGCAGGTATTGGGTTTGCTCCCCGCGGTTGGCTGGCCCGCCCCAGAACGCCCGCGAAGACGCGGGCTTAAAGCCAATATTATGGCTCTTCCGGGTTCAGCGGGATTATTGTCACCAACGTGCGTCATTGCGAG
>CAYNML010000013.1:0-49444 GCA_964398185.1 uncultured Anaerolineae bacterium
CCCTATTGACAAACACGAAAACCAGCTGTATTATCTTAATTGTGAACAAATGATAATTATTGCACATTTGTTCATTTATCAAGCAGGCACACTGGCCCTTCCGAGCGAGGCGCACATGGCACGCAAAGCCCAACCTGTCGATCTGTATCTGCTGAGCAAAGTCAGCAAACTGTATTACGAGCGCGGCCTCAATCAGCAAGAGATTGCGGATAAGCTGCACCTCTCGCGCCCTAAAATCTCTCGCCTGCTGCAGCAGGCGCAGGAGGAAGGTATCGTAAAAATTACCGTGCACACCCCGCCCGGGACATTTGCTGATCTGGAAGAAGCCCTCGAAGCGCGCTTTGGCCTGAAAGAAGCTGTTGTCGTCGAGGTGGTCGATGCCCGATCGCAAGACGCCGTTTCACGGACGCTGGGAATTGCGGCCTCCAATTACTTCAGGCGCAATGTGGAGGACGGCGACATCATCGGCATCGCCTGGGGCAAGACTTTGAATGCGATGGTGAATGCCCTCTCCCCGCTGGAAGTGAACAACACGCATGTGGTGCAGATGATCGGCGGGTTAGGCTATTCTGAAGCGGAAGAACACGCCACCTCGTTGTGCCGCCGCTTAACGCAACTCTTGAACAGCAAACTCACCATGCTGCCCGCGCCCGGCATCGTCGACAATCAGACGGTAAAGCAGGCCCTGCTCTCTGACAGCCACATGCAGAGCGTGTTCCAGTTGTTTAATCAGATCACGGTGGCGTATCTGGGCATCGGTGCGCCCACGCCTGACTCGGTATTGATTCGCAACGGCGCGATCGTACACAAAGACGATTTAGCTGAATTGACGCGCAATGGCGCGGTCGGCGACATCGTCTTGCGGTTCTTTGACATCAACGGCCGGCCGGTCGTCTCCGAAATGGACTCGCGTGTCATCGGTATTTCCCTGGAGCAGCTGAAGCGCATTCCGCACGTGGTCGGCGTGGCGGGCGGGCCCCAAAAGGAAGACGTGGTGCGCGGCGTGCTGCGCGGCGGATGGATCAATGCCTTGATCACCGATCAAGTGACAGCCAGGCGCGTGCTGGAGAGTTAATCCGTTTGCGCTAGAGGATAGATGATGAGTGCCGCATACGATTCAGTGGAAATCATGGCTGCAGCCCGATCGACGATTCAGCGCGAGAGCGGGGTGGTCGCCACGTTGTCCGATCAGTTGGAAGCCAGCTTTATTGAGGCCGTTGAGATGATCTTGAACTGTCAGGGGCACGTGCTGGTCGCGGGAGCGGGCACGTCGCACGCGGTGGGGGCGCGCATGGCTCACTTGTTGTCGTGCTGCGGCACCCCGGCGTTATTCATTCATCCGGGCGATAGCCAGCACGGCCTGTCGGGGGCCGTGACCGCGCGCGATGTGTTAGTTGCCATCTCCAAAGGCGGCGAAACCATCGAAGTCAATCATCTGGCGCGCATCGCGAAAGCGCGCGGCGCGCGGCTGATCGGGTTGACCGAGAATCCCAACTCGACTCTGGCCGGTTACTGCGATGTGGTGCTGTGCGTCAAAGCGCCCGCCGACAGCGATCCCTACGGCATGATTGCCACCGGCAGTTCGCTGTTCAATTCGGCGTTGGGCGATGCGTTGTGCGAGGTGCTGTTGAAAGTGCGCGGCTACACGAAGGATCAATTTGGACAGACTCATCCAGGCGGAGCGGTGGGTCTTCAGCTGGGAGAGACGAAGTGATGAAAGCTGCTTACCTGATTGCGCCGCTGCAGTTTGAAGTGCAGTCGATCCCACTGCCGATGCTGCCTGCCGATGGCGTGCTCCTCAAAGTGGAAGCCTGTGGAGTATGCGGCTCCGATCTACGTCGTTGGAAAGAAGGACCGATCGCCGGCAGTAAGCCGCTGATTGCGGGACACGAGATCGCGGGTGTGGTCAGCGCCGTGGGCGGGCGCGTGAAGGATTATGGCCCGGGTGAACGTTTAGCTGTGGCGCCTGATGTTCACTGCGGCCAGTGTTTCTACTGTGAGCGCGGCCTCTACAACCTCTGCGATCAGCTTCAGCTAATTGGCATTACACCCGGCTATGACGGCGGCTTTGCCGAGTACATGCTGCTGACGCACGAGATGCTGGCCAACGGCATCGTGCATCGTGTGCCAGAGGGGATGCAGTTTCAACACGCCGCACTCGCCGAACCGTGCAGTTCCGTGCTGGCGGCGCACGCTCAAGCCGAGACCAGCCTGCAAGACACCGTCGTCGTGATGGGCGCCGGACCGATCGGGTGCCTGCATATCGCCGTAGCCCGCGCGCGCGGCGCGCGCGTGATCCTCTCGGAGCCAAGTCCGGTGAGGCGTGAGCTGGCGCGCGCGTTTCAGCCGGAATTGATCATCGATCCCTCTTCGCAAGATGTTGTGGCTGTCGTCAAGCAAGCCACCGCCGGGCGCGGCGCCGAGGTAGCCGTGTGCGCGAATCCGGTGGCGGCCACGCAGACGCAGGCGGTTGAGCTGGTGCGCAAGCGCGGCAAAGTGATCTTGTTTGGCGGCCTGCCCAAGGCGAACCCCATGACTTCGTTGGACGGCAACCGCATTCATTACGGCGAAATCCGGGTGATGGGGACGTTTTCATATCATCCTTCGTTTCATGCGCTGGCGCTGGACAGTCTGCAGCGCGGAGTGCTGCCCGCCGATCAGCTGATCACCCACACGTTTGCGCTCGATCAGATCGACACGGCTTTTCAAACAGCGGCAGCGGGTGACGCGCTCAAGGTCATGGTCACATTCTAATCAGACGAACTTATCGAGGCATACCATGTTAGGACTTCACGAAGAACTGGCAGAACGCGAAGCAGCAGGCCACCCGGTGCGCATCGGCCTGATCGGCGCTGGGCAGATGGGTACCGACGTCGTAGCCGAAACGAAAATGATGAAGGGCGTGGAAGTGGTTGTCACCGCCGACATTGACCTGGAGCGAGCGATCGCGGCGTATGAGATTGGGCAGGTGCCGGGCGAAGTGGTGGTGGCGCAGACGCCGGAAGAAGCGGACGCGGCGGTGGCCGATGGCAAGCGTGTGGCCACGCGCGATTATCGTGTGGTGACGGACATGCGCCACATCGACGTGATGCTCGACGCGACGGGCGTGCCCGACATCGGTGCGCGCGCCGCCCTGCGCGCGGCGCGGCGCGGCCACGATCTCTCGATGATGAACGTCGAAGCGGATATCACCGTGGGGCCGATCCTGCGCTGGTATGCCGAGCAGCAGGGTGTGATCTACGCGCTGGCCGCAGGCGACGAACCGGCCGCGTGCAAAGAACTGTACGATTTCGCCGATGCCCTGGGCTTCACGATCGTCGCCGCGGGCAAGGGGAAGAACAACCCGCTCGATCGGCATGCCACGCCCCACGATCCCAAGATCGCCAAAGAGGCGGCGCGGCGCGGGCTAAGCCCGGAGATGCTGATCGAGTTTATCGACGGCAGCAAGACGATGATCGAAATGGCGGCAGTCTCCAACGCGACTGGCCTCATCCCCGATGTGCGCGGCATGCACGGCCCCGAGACCGATCGCGATCATTTGAACCAGACGTTCGCGCTGAAAGAGGAAGGCGGCGTGTTGAGCCAGATGGGCGTGGTCGACTACGGGATTGGCCGCGTCGCGCCAGGCGTATTCTTGATCGTCCGCACCGATCATCCACGGTTGCGCGAAGCACTGGTGCTGCGCGACATGGGTCACGGCCCGTATTACACCTTGTTCCGCCCGTTCCATCTGTGCAGCATCGAAGTGCCGCTGACCTGCGCCCTGCTCACGCTTCGCCGCAGATCAAATATGCAGCCGTTGGAACGCCTGGTATCCGAAGTGTTTGCGGTGGCCAAGCGCGATCTGCACCCCGGCGACGTGCTGGACGGCATCGGCGGCGAGACCTTCTACAGCCTGATCGATACCTACGAAAAGGCCCGCGCGGAGCGCCTGCTGCCGATCGGGTTGGCCAAGGGCGCGCGCGTGCTGCAGCCGATCAAGCAGGATACACCCGTGACGTGCAACGCCGTCGAAATGAAACCGTCCACCGTTTTGGAACTGCGCCGACTGCAGGATGAATGGTTTGCCAAACGCATCGCCGATGCTGAACTGCGGCAGGCGATCGATGCCCTGGCGAACGAACCCCTTGCAGTGCCGGCTTAGCTGCAGCAACCACATCCCGAAGGAGAGACATCATGGCAAAGGCAACACTGGCGGTCATTCTGGGCAATCGCGATTTCTTTCCCGATCGGCTCGTCACCGAAGCGCGTGCTGACGTAATGGAACTGTTCGCCGAAATGGATCTCGAAGCCGTCATCCTGGACGAAAGCGAAACCAAGTTGGGCTCGGTGGAGACGTGGCAGCATGCCAAGCGCTGTGGCGAGTTGTTCCGCCAGCAGCGTGAGCGCATCGAGGGTGTGCTGGTCGTGCTGCCCAACTTCGGCGACGAGAAGGGCGTGGCGGATACCATGAAATTGTCGGGGCTGAATGTGCCGATCCTGGTGCAGGCTTATCCCGACGATGTGGATCAGTTTACCGTGGAGCGGCGGCGCGATGCGTTCTGCGGGAAGATTTCGGTGTGCAACGATCTGCGTCAGTATGGCTTTGCTTATACCTTGACCGATCGGCACACGGTTCCCCTGCTCTCCGCCAGTTTTCGCGCCGATCTCCAGAAATTTGTGAGCGTGTGCAAAGTGGTGAACGGCTTGCGGGGGGCGCGGCTGGGTGCGATCGGGGCGCGGCCGGGCAACTTCAACACGGTGCGCTTCAGCGAGAAATTGCTGCAGGCTTACGGCCTCAGCGTCACCACGATCGATCTCTCTGAAATCTTCGGCCTGACGGCGAAACTGGCCGATACCGATGCGCGCGTCGTGGAACAGCTCGACACGATCAAGGCTTACGCCAAACACGACAGCGTGCCGTCGCCGGCGCTGGTGAAGATGGCGAAGCTGGGCGTGGTGATCGGCGACTGGATGGCCCAGAACGATCTCACGGCGAGCGCGCTGCAATGCTGGACGTCGATTCAGAAGAACTTCGGCGTGAATGCCTGCACGCTGATGAGCCTGATGAGCGACAAACTGATGCCCAGCGCGTGCGAAGTGGACATCACCGGCGTGGCGTCGATGTATGCCCTGCAACTGGCGTCGGGCACGCCCAGCGCGCTGGTCGATTGGAACAACAATTACGGCGACGATCCGGACAAGTGCGTGCTGTTCCACTGCGGCAACTGGGCCAAGAGCCTGATCCCTGACATTGAGATCAAGACGGCCGAGATTTTGGGCACGACCCTGGGCAATGAGAACACGTACGGGGCGGTGGCCGGGCGGGTGCCGAGCGGTCCGCTGACCTATGCGCGTCTCACCACCGACGACGCGCACGGCGTGATCCGATCGTATGTGGGCGAAGGGCGCTTCATCGATGATCCGCTGGAGACGTTTGGCAGCAAGGCCGTGGTGACCGTGCCGCGCCTGCAAAAACTGCTCAAGCACATCTGCAAGAACGGCTTCGAACACCACGCGGCGATGAATGCCTCGCAGACAGCGGGCGTGCTGGCTGAAGCGTTTGAGACGTACTTTAAGTGGGATGTCTATTATCACGAATAGCGTTGTACCGGCGGCCTGCAGGCATCGTCAGATTGAGCAGCGTACCAACGGAGAAGAAGGGAATGTCTCTGAAAGGAGGTGGCCAGGCACGGCGCTCCCGCGACAAATGAAAAGGAACAGATCACCGGTAGTCCTGGCAGACGCGATGACCTGTTCCCCGTACGGTGTGGATTGCTCCACACACCTGTATTCTACCAAAAAATCTCTAACATACTGCAAGGAGGATTTCGCAATGAAGACGCTCTATCGTGTTCTGGGAATACTGATCGTTCTCTCGGTCGTCCTGACGGCTTGCCAGCCGGCCGCGCCAGCTCCCGCCGCGCAGCAGCCCGCCGCGCAACAACCGGCGGCGCAGCAGCCCGCCGCGAAGAAGAATTTGAAGGTGTGCTTCGCATTTCAGGACTTGGAAACCGAATTCTGGATGGCGGGCCACAAAGCCATCGTCGAGACGTTGCAAGCTAAAGGCCACGAAGTCATTGAAGTCAACTCGAACGAAGACGCCAACAAGCAGTTGGAGCAGGTGAAGAACTGCATCGCGCAGGGCGTGGATGCAATCATGGTGATCCCCGTTGACGGCTCGATTGCCCTGAAGTTGATCGCCGAAGCGAACAAGGCTAATATTCCAATCGGCATCTTCAACCGCCCGCCGCAGAATGAAGACGGCAACGCGCTGACCGTGGTGGCCAACAACGAGAAGATCGCAGAAGCCACCGTTGAGTATATGGCGCAGGAGGCGAAGAAGCTGGGCAAGAAGATGACGCCGCTGATCATGGTGGGCGACCTGGGCGACCCGAACGCCGTGGGCCGGCAGAAGGGGTTCTACAATGTGATCAACAAGTACCCCGATCTGTTCAACAAGCCGATCGAAGTCGCCACCAAGTGGGATGCAGCGGTCGCGCAAGCCGGCCTGCAAGCGGCGATGACGGCCAATCCTGATGTCGATTTCCTGTTCACCTCCTCGGACTTTCTGTACCCGACGATTCAGGGCGTGCTGGAACCGCTGGGCAAGTGGACCAAGATCGGTGATCCGAACCACGTGTTGATGGGCGGCCTGGACGGCGACAAGACGGCGTGCCGCTTAATGAATGAGAAGTTCGTCGATGCCACCGGGGTGCAGGACCTGTATTTTGAGGCGGACACGCTGTTGCAGAATTTGGTGGCCGCCGCCGAGAAAGGCGACAAGCAGCCGGATGCGTGGCTGGACGATCCGGGTTTCGCCCTGACGCAGGGCAACATGGCCACCAGAGAGATGGACATGTGGGGCTGCAAGTTGTTCCATGAAGCTGGTGGAGCGGCTCCCGCTGCGCAAGAACCCGCGCCGGCGAAGAAGAATTTGAAGGTGTGCTTCGCGTTCCAGGACTTGGAGACCGAATTCTGGATGGCGGGCCACAAAGCCATCGTCGAGACGTTGAAGGCCGAGGGGCATGAAGTCATCGAGGTCAATTCGAATGAAGACGCCAACAAGCAGTTGGAGCAGGTGAAGAACTGCATCGCGCAGGGCGTGGATGCAATCATGGTGATCCCCGTTGACGGCTCGATTGCCCTGAAGTTGATCGCCGAAGCGAACAAGGCTAATATTCCAATCGGCATCTTCAACCGCCCGCCGCAGAATGAAGACGGCAACGCGCTGACCGTGGTGGCCAACAACGAGAAGATCGCAGAAGCCACCGTTGAGTATATGGCGCAGGAGGCGAAGAAGCTGGGCAAGAAGATGACGCCGCTGATCATGGTGGGCGACCTGGGCGACCCGAACGCCGTGGGCCGGCAGAAGGGGTTCTACAATGTGATCAACAAGTACCCCGATCTGTTCAACAAGCCGATCGAAGTCGCCACCAAGTGGGATGCAGCGGTCGCGCAAGCCGGCCTGCAAGCGGCGATGACGGCCAATCCTGATGTCGATTTCCTGTTCACCTCCTCGGACTTTCTGTACCCGACGATTCAGGGCGTGCTGGAACCGCTGGGCAAGTGGACCAAGATCGGTGATCCGAACCACGTGTTGATGGGCGGCCTGGACGGCGACAAGACGGCGTGCCGCTTAATGAATGAGAAGTTCGTCGATGCCACCGGGGTGCAGGACCTGTATTTTGAAGCGGAAACCTTGCTGCAAAATCTGGTGAAGGCGGCCTCGGCCGGCGAGAAGCAGCCGGATGCGTGGCTGGACGATCCGGGTTTCGCCCTGACGCAAGGCAACATGGCTGAGCGCGAACTCGACATGTGGGGCTGCAAGTTGTTCCACGGGAAATAAGACGTAGTGAAGTAATGGGAGGCGGAGCACATCCGCCTCCCGTTGGAGATGGCATGACCTTCGACGCGATCCACCCTGATCCCGGCGGGCACTTTCTGGTGACGGACAGCGGCCAACCGTTTTTCTGGCTGGCCGATACGGCCTGGGAATTGTTCCATCGCCTGAAGCGAGCTGAGGCCGAACGCTACTTCGCGATTCGCCGCCGGCAAGGCTTCAACGTCATCCTCGCGGTGATTCTGGCCGAGCAAGACGGCCTGCACACCCCGAATGCCAACGGCCATCTTCCCTTGCTCGGCGATGATCCCACACGCCCCAACGAGTATTACTTTCGCGATGTGGATGAGCTCATTCGTTTAGCGGCGGACCAGGGGCTGTACCTCGGCCTGCTGCCCACGTGGGGTGACAAGGTCGATGGGCAGTCGTGGGGCATTGGACCGGTGATCTTCACGGCAGAGAATGCGCGCCTGTACGGCGAGTATCTCGGTCAACGCTACCGGCATGATGCCAATCTCCTGTGGGTGTTGGGCGGCGATCGATCGGCGGCAGGCTATGAGGCCGTGTGGGCGGCGCTGGCAAAAGGCATTGCAGCCGGATCAGGACGACGTCCGTTCTGCACGTATCACCCGCGGGGCGGCACGGGCTCAGCCGAATGGCTGCATGCCGCTGACTGGCTTGATATGCACATGTGGCAGTCTGGGCATGTGCTGGTGGATGCGCCCAACTGGGAAATGATACGATCGGATTATGCGCGGCAACCAGCCAAACCAACGTTGGATGGTGAACCCAATTACGAAGATCACCCGATTGATCCTTTTCTGCGTCACTGGCAGCCGGCTTTCGGACGTTATACCGATTACGATGTGCGGAAGCAAGCCTACCGATCGGTTTTTGCCGGGGCCTGCGGTTTCACTTACGGGCATCATTCGGTCTGGCAATTCTGGACGCTGCAGCGCGAGCCGATCAATTTTCCCATGCTCACCTGGGAAGAAGCCATCCTGCGGCCAGGCGCTACGCATATGGTGCATCTCAAGAACTTGATGTTGTCACGTCCCTATCTGGATCGCATTCCGGCTTTTGATCTGCTGCCTGACCAGGCTGAGCAGGCGCCTGCTGATCAGCACGAGCATTACCATGAAGCGCGCGCCGCTTACGCGTGCGCCACGCGCGCCGCTGATGGTTCGTCTGCGCTCATTTACTTTCCGCAGGCAGGCCAAAGCTTGACCGTGGATCTGCGCCCACTGACGGGCAAGGTGAAAGCCGCCTGGTTTGATCCCCGTACGGGCCGTTTTTACCCGGCGGGCGAACATGCGGCCCCATCAGCAGTTTTCACTTCGCCCCTCGCCGGACCCGATTGGGTACTGGCGCTGGACCGTCTTGTAATGTGATCGATCAACGTTGACGAGAGGAGCCACTGCATGGCGACGATTTCAATCCCCAAATCCACCAGGGCTCGCGATCTACCGCGCCGCATCTTGATGTCGGAATACTTCATCCTGTACTTATGCCTGTTCTTCTTTGCGCTGCTCATGCCCTTTATTCCCGTCATTGCGACGCCCTATAACCTGTCCAATCTCTTTTCCAACATCTGGCCGTTGTTTGCCGTGGCGATCGGGCAGACGTTTGTGCTCATCATCGCCGGGATCGATCTGTCGCAGGGCGCGGTCATTTCATTGACCAGCGTCATCGGCGGCGCGTTCATCGCCACGGCGGTCGACCCGGTCGTGTTTTCCAAGAGCCCGCTGTGGGGCACGCTGTTGTTTGAGAATGGTGCGGTGCTGGCGAACTCTCCGCTGGGGATTCCGGTGGCGATCGGGGCGATGTTGGCCGTAGGTCTGTTGATCGGCTTCTTCAACGGCGTAGCGGTCTCCTTCGCGCGCATTCCGCCGTTCATGGTCACGCTGGTGTCCAGCATGTTCTGCGGCGCGCTGGCGATCTTCCTGGTGAAGTCCGAGAACATCATCAACCTGCCGCCCGGCTTCACGCACATCGGTGAAGATACCAGTTTCTTCTCCTCATCGATGATCATGGCCGTGGTGCTGGCCATCCTGGCACAGCTGGTCTTGAGCCGCACCGTGTTCGGGCGCTGGTTGTATACCGTCGGCACCAATGTGCGCGCTGCCGTGGTCTCGGGTGTGCCGACGCGCAAAGTCACCATTTTCACGTACATGTTTAGCGGTTTCTGCGCGGCGGTCGCTTCGATTATCTACTCGTCGCGCATGGGCATGGGGCGGCCCACGCTGGGCGATCCGCTGCTGCTGGACATCATCGGCGGAGCCGTGATCGGCGGCACCAGCCTGTCGGGCGGCAAGGGCAAGATCATCTGGACGCTCTTCGGGGTGTTGTTCCTCTCGCTGCTGGGCAATGCCTTAGCGTTGTTGAACGTGCCGTTCTTCTGGATCGAGATCGTCAAAGGCGCGGTCATCCTGCTGGCCGCGCTGCTCGACGTCGTGCGCACCCGCATCTTCCAGCAGAACGTGTGAGGCGGATAATATGAGTGATACGATTTTGCAGTTCAAGCACGTCAACAAGAGTTTTTTTGGTGTGCCGGTGTTGAAAGACATCACGCTCGACATCGAGCGCGGGCACATCGTGGGGCTGGTGGGCGAAAACGGCGCGGGCAAGTCCACGCTGATGAATATCCTGGGCGGCGTGGTGCCGCTGGATTCCGGGCAGATGCTGTTCAACGCGCAGGCGTACGCGCCGCAGGATCCGCGCGAGGCCGATCGGGCCGGGATTGCGTTCATCCATCAGGAACTCAACCTGTTTACCAATCTCAGCGTCGCCGAGAATTTCTTCATCAACAAGTTTCCGCGCCGGGGCAGAGTGCCGCTGCTCCATCGCCAGCAGATCCGCGCCAAAGCGCAGGAGTATCTGACGCTGGTCGATCTGCACGTGTCGCCGGACACGCTGGTCGAGCGGCTGTCGCCGGGCGAGCGCCAGCTGGTCGAGGTGGCCAAGGCCATGAGCATGGACGCCAGCATCATCATCTTTGACGAGCCGACCACCTCGCTAACCGCGCGTGAAACCGAGCGCCTGTTCGACATCATCGCGCGGCTGCACGCCGCGGGCAAGACCATCATCTACATCTCGCACATCCTGCGCGATGTGCTGGAACTGTCCGATGCGATTGCGGTGCTGCGCGATGGCGAACTGGTTATTCACGGCCCGAAGAGTGAATTCACCATCAACCGCATGATCTCGTCAATGGTGGGCCGCGACATCGAGCATCTGTATCCCGATCGCACGGCGCGGCCCGGCGGGCAAGTGGCGCTGGAGGTGCAGGGCCTGTCCAAAGCGGGGCTGGTGCACAATATCGATCTGAAGCTGCACAAAGGCGAACTGCTCGGCGTGTTCGGCTTGATGGGTTCGGGCCGATCGGAGTTGGCGCAGATCATCTTCGGACTGGAGAGCTTCGACCAGGGGCAGGTGCTGATCAACGGGCAGCCGAGCAAGCGGCTCTCCCCGCCGCGCAGCATCAAGGACAGCATGGCCTTCGTGACCGAGAATCGCCGCGAAGAAGGCTTGTTAATGACGGCGACCGTGTCCGACAATCTGGGGTTGGTGGCGCTGCCCGCTTACAGCACGCGCGTGGTGAACGTGGTCAAGCAGGGCGCGCTGTCGAAAGCGGTGAAGGATACCGTGAGCACGCTGCGCATCAAGGTCAACGATGCGTTCAGGAATCAGGCCAAAGGGCTGAGCGGCGGCAATCAGCAGAAGGTGGTGCTGGGCAAGTGGCTGATGACCAACCCGTCGATCCTGATCATCGACGAACCGACGCGCGGCGTGGACGTGGGCGCGAAGTACGAGATCTACAGCATCATCGATCGGATTGCGGCCAACGGCACGGCGGTGTTGTTCATCTCCTCGGAGATTGAAGAGCTGATGGGCATGTGCGATCGCATCATCGTGATGGGCTATGGCGAAGTGCTCGGCGCGTTCGAACGCGCCCGGTTCGATAAGGAAGAGATTTTGCGGACGGCGTTCCGGGAGAACGGAAAATGAACAACACGCAGCGGCTGGCCCTGCCCATCCTAAAAAACATGCCCGTGATCCTGTTCGTGGTGATCTTCATCCTGTTCAGCCTGCTCGATCAGCGCTTCTTCGCGGTGGCAAATTTTTCCAACATCGTTCTGTCGTCGTCGTTCGTGGGCATCGTCGCGGTCGGCATGACGTTCGTGCTGCTGACGGGCGGCATCGATCTCTCGGTCGGCGCGACGATGTACATCACCGGCGCGGTGCTGGCGATGCTGCTGGAGCAGGGGACGCCGCTGTTGATTGCGATCTGCGCCGGGTTAGTGGCGGGCACCCTGTGGGGTTGTCTCAACGCGGTCTTGATTACGCGCTTGAAGATCATCCCCTTCATGGCGACGCTGGGCACGCTGACGGCCGGGCGCGGATTGGGGCTATTGATCACACAATCGCGGCACATCGCCGTGCCGCAAGAGATGCGCTTTGGCGCGGAGAAGTTTCTGGGCCTTCCCATCCCGATCGTGATCTTCGCCCTCGTCGTACTGGCGGCTTATCTCGTGTTGAGCTACACGGCTTCAGGTCGGCAAATTTATGCCATGGGTAATGATGTGGAGGCCGCGAAGAAAGCAGGCTTGAACACCACCCGCCTGACGGCCATGGTCTACATCATCAGCGGTTTCTGCGCCGCCCTGGCCGCGGTGATCGCCATCAGCCAGCAGGGAAGTGTGTCGTCGTCGTTCGGCAAAGGTGTCGAATTCCGCGCCATCGCCGCAGCGGTGCTGGGTGGCACCAGTCTGTTCGGCGGCGTGGGCAATGTCTTCCCGGGCACCGTCATCGGCGTGCTGCTGGTGCAAATGATCCAGAACGGCCTGATCTACCTGCAAGTCGATCTCTATCTGCAAGACATGATCACCGCGCTGGTGATCTTCTTTGCGGTCTTCATCGACGCGCTGCGCATGCGTCTGTTAAAGCGGCTGGAGCGGCGCAATATCCGCGTGGACAAGGGACCGGGACGGATCAAAACGGTGGAGCCCATAACCTCATAAACTGGGCGCGAGGATAACATGTATTTACTGGGTCTGGACATCGGCACGACCGGCTGCAAAGCGGTGCTGTTCGATCAAGACGGCGCGCTGCTGGCGAAAGCAAGCCGCGAGTATGCCGTTGATTTTCCGCGGCCGAATTGGGCCGAGCAGAATATCGAGCAGGTGTGGACGCTGGCGCAGGACGCCATGCGGGAGGCGATTGTCACGGCGCGGCTCGATCAGGTTGCGGCGATTGGTCTATCGGTGCATGGTGAAGCGGTAACACCTGTCGATAAACAGGGTAAGGCCCTGCGGCCCACGATTCTGGGCATGGACACGCGCACCGCCGAACAGAACGCGTGGCTGCGCAATCAGTTTGGCGCGGAGCAGCTCTTTGCCATGACGGGGATGCCCATCCACACCGTCAACACGCTGCCCAAGTTGTTGTGGTTACGAGAGTACGAGCCTGACATCTGGCGGCGGGCCGATCGGTTTCTGTTGGTCGAGGATTTTCTGATCAACAAATTGACCGGCCGCGCAGTGATCAGTCAGTGCCTTGCCTCGCGCACGCAGCTCTACGATCTGCAACGAGGCACGTGGTCGGATGAGATTCTCACGGCACTGGGGCTAGACGCCAACCGATTGGCTGAGCCGCGCCCCTCGGGAACCGCGATCGGCGAGATGCGTGCTGCACTGGCGCGCGAGCTGGGCTTGATCACATCGCCGCTGGTGGTGACGGGGGGACACGATCAAGCGTGCGGGGCGCTGGGGGCCGGGCTTACGCGATCGGGTCTGGCAAGCGTTTCCACCGGCACGGCGGAAGTGGTTGAAGTGGCATTGCCTTCGCCCGTGATCAATCACACCTTATATGAAGGCAACATCTCCGTTTACGCGCATGTGGCGCCCGGCTTGTATCTGGCGATGACGCTGAATCACAGCGGCGGCCTGTCGCTGCGCTGGTTCCGCGATGGCTTCTGCGAACCGCAAGTGCATCAATCTGCACAGGCCAACACGGATGCCTATGATTTGATGCTGGCCGGCGCCTCTGCCGATCCTACGAATATTTTGGTGTTGCCGCACTTTTCGGGCAGCGGCACTCCGACCTTTGATACCGCCTCCAAAGCCGCGATTCTGGGTCTAACCTTCGCGACGACGCGCGCCGATCTCGCCAAAGCCATCCTCGAGGGCTTGACGTATGAGCTGCGCCTGAACCTTGATTTGCTGAAGGCGGGCGGCGTGCAGATCGATGTGCTGCGCGCCATCGGCGGCGGAGCGAAGTCGAAGCTGTGGCTGCAATTGAAAGCTGACATCACCGGCATTCCCGTCGTGGTGCCGCGCATTACGGAAGCCGCCGGTTGTGGCGCAGCCTTACTGGCGGGTGTTGGTGCTGGACTGTATCCCAGCGCGAGCGCGGCTGCGGAGCGGTTCTTGCAATTGACGGCTGAATACCTGCCCGATCCACAGCGGCAAAAATTGTATGAAGCGCAATACCAACTCTACCGGCAAGTGTATCCGGCGGTAGCGCCGATCACTCAACAGTTGTAAAGGCTGCCGTGCCAGATTGCGGCTCAAGGGCATGCCGAGGAGCAACCCGCCATGTCAACACCAATCGATCCGGGAAACATTTTGTTGCAGGCTCTGCTGGAAAATTCGCCGGAATATATCTTCGTTAAAGATCGGCAGTCGCGCTTTGTTATTACCAACGCGGCACACGCGCGGTTGATGTTGGGGCTGCCCACTCCAGAAGCGGCGGTGGGCAAAACGGATTTCGATCTTTTCCCTGGACATGAAGCGGATGCCCGGCGATTCTACGCGGAAGAGCAGCACATCATGACGACGGGCCAGGCCGTGCTCGATCGGGAGATGCAGGTGCCCATTCCGGGGACCGGAGACGTGGTGTGGGTGTCTGAGCACAAGCTACCCATTCGTGATCGGGCGGGCAATATCATCGGCCTGCTGGGCATGAGCCGCGATATCACCGCGCACAAAGAAGCTGAGTTAGCGAAAGAACGTTTGACCCACCAGCTCCAGATCGCAGTAGATGTGACCATGGCGGTCAGCCGCCTGCTCGATCCACAGGAATTGATCACTCAAGTGGTGGATTTGATCAGGGAGCGCTTCGAGCTGTATTACGTCGGCCTGTTTCTGGTGGGACAACGCGCGACACTGTATGAACGGCCCGGCGAGTATGTTCATTTGCGGGCGGCCTCCGGTGAAGCGGGTCAGGCCTTGTTAAAGCAGCAGCACCAACTAAAGGTCGATCGCAACTCGATGGTCGGCCAGTGCCTGCTGAGTGGCAAACCGTGTATTGCGGCGAATGTGTTGGCTGAGAAAAACCGCTTTGTCAACCCACTTTTGCCCGACACCCGGACCGAACTGGCGCTGCCGCTTATGACGCGCAAAGAAACCATCGGGGCGTTGAGTGTGCAGTCCACGCAGGTGGCGGCGTTCAACGAACAGGATATATCCGTGCTGCAGGTGGTGGCAGGACAGCTGGCTATTTCACTGGAAAATGCCTATCTGTATCGGCAGGTCGAGACGGAGCTGGAGGAAGTCAAAGCTAACTTGAAGCGCTATGTGCGAACCGGGTGGCAGGATTACCTGGGGAAGAAGGGTTGAGTCAGGCTGGCTATGATGATGACCAACCTCAAGCAGAGCGCGATGCCGTTGATGCCCCTGGCTCACATCAATTTCCTGCCAGGGGATTACGGACGCCTGTTGTATAGCGCGCCGTGCGATGGCGCACACAGGCGGGTGCGGACGGATGCGCAAGGTTGGGCACCGGCGCTGCAACTTCAGCCCGACGGCAGCGCCGACGTGGTGCGCCACCGGCCCGATCAACTCAATTACGGGGTCCGCTGGATCTGTCGCACGGGTGATCAACAGGCGCTGGGCCTCGAACCGGCGGCGGCGAGGGTCAGCGGCTTCACGGCTGAAAAGCAGCAAGGCCGCGTGCGCACACTGGGCGCAGGCGCATTTTTCCAGTGCGACAGTGAGATCGGCACGTTGACGGCCGCCGAGGCGGAGCGGGAAGCGGTCTTGATCCGGCATGTTGTCGCTGGGGCGGACAGGCGGGTATGAGCGATCCATGGAGGCTGTCCCCTTCCATCCTGTCGGCTGACTTTGCCTGTCTCGGACAACAAATCGAAGCTCTCGAACGGGGCGGCGCCGATTGGATTCACATCGACGTGATGGATGGGCACTTCGTCCCGAATCTGAGCTTTGGCCCGTTCGTCGTCGAGACGTGCCGCCGTATCACCTCATTGCCGCTCGACGTGCATTTGATGATCGCTGATCCCGATCGGTATGTTGAAGCGTTCAGCGCCGCAGGCGCGAACTGGCTAACC
Organism: uncultured Anaerolineae bacterium; assembly: GCA_964398185.1. GTDB lineage: Bacteria > Chloroflexota > Anaerolineae > Fen-1058 > Fen-1058 > Fen-1058. The sequence goes on from CAYNML010000013.1 coordinate 16,170, forward strand.
GTTCACGCCGAAGCATGCCCGCATCTGTATCGTACGTTGCAAACGATCCGGCAATTGGGCTGTCAGCCGGGCGTGGCGCTCAATCCGGCGACGCCGCTCTCCGCAATCGAAGAAGTGCTGCCGCTCGTTGACCTCGCGTTGATCCTCGGCAACAATCCGGGTTTCTCCGGTCAGAAGTTCATTCCCAACATGCTGGGCAAAATTACGCGCCTGCGTGAATTACTTGATCGAGTCAATCCTTCGGCCTTGATTCAGGTCGATGGCGGCCTGACAAGCGAGACGCTGCGGCCGGCGTATCAGGCAGGCGCGCGCGTGTTCGTGGCGGGGAATGCCGTGTTCAAGCATCCGCAAGGAATTGAGGCAGGCGTACGGGCGTTGAAGGCTTTCTCCAGCTGAAGTTCCAACTCCAGTGCGCCAGCCATTGACGACGATCATGCCCGCTGCATGACACATTTCTCGGCAGGCCTGAAGTTCACCACCGTGCCGTTCGTCAGCTGCGAGTATAATTAGGCGAGGATCGGCACGACTATGCCACTCGTCTATCTGGGCACTGGCTGGTTCATCGGGATTGCGCTCGCCTCGGCGCTGCGCCTGCCGCTTGAATTTCTGCTCCCCGCGTTGCTCGTTCCGATCGTTGGTCTCTACCTCTGGCGACATGATCGCCGCGCTCGCCTGATCTGGATCAGCGTCATCTTCGCTATCTGCGGTGCAATCTGGTTCACGCTGCGCAGTCCGCATTTCGATCAGAATTCGCTGTCCACCTACAACGGGATCGGCGCCGTCACGATCGAAGGCGTGATCGATTCCGATCCCGACGTGCGCGACACGTACATCAACCTGCGCGTCAACGCCGATCGGCTCACGCTGCCCGATCGATCCTCACGCCCGATCGAGGGCGTCGTGCTCGTCCGTCCCTCGCGCCCCGCCGAATTTCGCTACGGCGATCGCGTACGGGTGACGGGCGAATTGAACGCGCCGCCGGAATTCGCCACCTTCAACTACGCCGACTACCTCGCGCGGCAGGGCGTGTACTCCATGATCGACCGCCCGCAAGTGAAAGTGTTGGCGCACGATCAAGGCAACCCCATTCTCTCGATCATCTACGGCTTTCGCAATCGCGCCTACGTGGTGATTCAACAAATTCTGCCGGAGCCGCAAGCCTCGCTGTTGAGCGGCATCCTGCTGGGCGTCGATGCCGGACTGCCCGTGGTGGTGCAGGAAGATTTTCGCGCGACGGGCACCACGCACATCATCGCGATTTCAGGCTATAACATAGTGATCTTGATCGGCATCTTCTCGACCATCACCAACGGCCTAATGGGACGGCGGCGCGGCTTCTACGTCCTCGTCATCATCCTCATCGCGTATGCCATCATGGTGGGCGGATCGGCTTCGGTGGTGCGCGCGACGATCATGGGGATCTTGCTCCTGTGGGCCGATCACATCGGGCGGCCCTATGCCGCGCCCAACGCGCTGTTCGCAGCGGGCATGCTGATGACATTCTTCGACCCCAACACGTTGTTCGACGTGGGCTTTCAGTTGAGTTTCATGGCGACGCTGGGCTTGATGGTGTACGCCAAGCCCTTTGCCCGTTCCACACACGCGTTTCTGGCGCACTTATTCAATCGCGCCTGGGCGCGGCAGGCAGTGGATATTCTCAACGATGCGCTGCTGGTGACGCTGGCCGCGCAGGTGACCACACTGCCTTTGCTCATGTATTACTTCCGGCAAATTTCCACTGTCGCACTGATCGTCAATCCGCTGGTGCTGCCGGCGCAGTCGGGCGTGATGACGTTCGGGTTGTTGGCTACGGGTGTCGGGTTGCTGTCCATTCCGCTGGGGCAGCTGGCGGCGTGGACGGTGTGGCCGTTTCTAACGTGGACGCTGGGCGTCATCGAGTTGTTCGCGCAGCTGCCGTTTGCGGCGATTCCGCTGGAGTACGTATCGCCGCTCTGGGTGGCTGTCTATTATGCCGGACTGATCGGGCTGACGTGGTACTTCAAACAGCCCAAAGAACAGAGGCCGACGATGCTCAAAAAACTCGTCACACCGCGCCGCGCGATTTTTGTCGGCGGCTTGATCCTGCTGTTGTTGGCGGTGGCGTTCTCGTGGCGATCGGACAATCGCCTGCACGTGTACGTGCTGGGCGTCGATGGACATCCGGTGCTGGTGCAGACGCCGGGCGGAAAGCAGATCCTCATTGGTGGGTCGAATAGCCCGTCGGGGTTGTTGAGCGCGCTGGGACAGGTGCTGCCGTTCTGGGATCGGGACATCGATCTGGTGATCGTGCCGCAGGCCAATGCCGATCAGCTCAACGGCCTGCTGGCGGTGCTCGATCGCTTTACGGTCCGTCAGATCATGGCGGTGGACGTTCCGACCGACAGCCGCGCCGGGCGCGAGTGGTGGGAGATGATCACGCAGAAGAACTACCAGCCGATCGAGTTGCAGAGCGCCGCCGTGGAGCCGAACGTGCAGCTGGTCATCGACGGATCGAGTGTGTTGATCGAGACGGGCGATCAGCGCCTGGCGATCGGGCCAAGCGAGCAGGCGCAGATCAACGTGATCGCCGGGAACACCGATCGGCTGCCGCAACAACCGCAGTTGATTTTCGCGTGGACGCCCGTGGTCTCGGACACGCGCGTGATCGATCTGGGCGGGCAGGGCACGATCGATCTGGCGCTGAGCGCAGAGGGTGTGACGGTAGGAGTGCTGCGGTAGCAGGTTGATCTTTAGAGTATGATGAGAGTGCTCTGCCACCGGGAACACCGGCCCGGACCCGGGCGTCTGGTAGAAAGTAAGCGGTTCATATTCGATTCTAAGGAGAGACAACATGCGCAGCAAAGTATTGCTAACGACCTTGATCATCGCGTTGGTGGCCGCGGCGTGCGCGCCCACGGCCGCCCCCGCGACGCAACCGGCACAACCCAAGGAGCAACCCGTGAGCGGCAACGCATTGGACGGCACCAGCTGGCTGCTGGTGACCCTGAACGGCCAACCGGCCCTACAAGACACGACCGTCACGCTGAATTTTGCAGACGGCACAGCCACCGGCTCGGACGGCTGCAACCGCTACACCGGCGGGTACGCCGCCGACAGCACGAACATCAAGTTTGGTCAGCTGGCGTCGACGATGATGGCCTGCCCCGAGCCGATCATGAAGCAGGCGTCGGCGTATCTGCAGGCGCTGGCGCAGGCCGCCACTTACAAGAGCAGCGCCAAGCAGCTCACACTGGTCGATGCCGGCGGCCAGGAACTGGCCGTGTTCAACGCGCAGAGCAGCGAGCTGGCCAGTACGTCGTGGATCGTGACCGGCTACAACAACGGCAAGCAGGCCGTGGTCAGCGTGCAGGCCGGCGCCGAGCTCACGGCGAACTTCGGCACGGACGGCCGGCTGAGCGGCAGCAGCGGCTGCAACACCTACAACGCCAGTTACACCACCGACGGCAACAAGATCACCATCGGCCCGGCCGCGACGACGATGATGGCCTGCGAACAAGCGGTGATGGATCAAGAGCAGCAATATCTGGCCGCGCTCAGCACCGCGGCGACCTATCGCATCGACGGCTCGAAGCTGGAACTGCGCACCGCCGACGGCGCGCTGGCGGCCACGTTCATGAAAGCCACCAACTAACGCGGCATACGACTGCCTGGCAACCGCCCGACATGGTGTCGGGCGGTTTTGTTTTGATTTGCTTCGTCACAGGCAATAGCGTACAATGTGGCTGCCTGATGGTAGAGCAAATGCGTAGCAACAATTCAACAAAATTTCCTTGAGGAGGAAGTGATGACTACCGATTCGTTTTTCGTCATGATGTGTGGGGGCATGATCGCGCTGCTGTTTGGCATGATAGTATGCTTCGCCGGCTATCGCCTGTTCCTGCTGCTGCTGCCGATCTGGGGCTTCTTCTTCGGCTTCGGGCTGGGGGCGCAGTCTATCCAGGCGCTCTTCGGCGAGGCGTTTCTGGCGACGATCACCAGCTGGGTGGTAGGCTTCATCGTGGCCGTGGTGTTTGCGGTGCTGGCTTACCTGTTCTACGTCTTCGCGGTGGGGCTCATCTCGTTCTCGCTGGGCTATTCAGCGACCATGGCGGTGTTGACTGGACTGTTGGGCCAGCCCATCCTGGGCGGCTTCATCGCATGGCTAATCGCGGTGGTGGTGGGCGTGGCGCTGGCGCTGGTGATCCTGCGCTTCAACATCCAGAAGATCGTCATCGAGCTGGCCACGGCCGTGCTGGGGGCAGGCTCCATCGTAGGTGTGTTTGTGCTGCTGTTTGGCGGCCCGGCGGCGCAGATCATGGAGAATCCCGTGAAGTACACGCTGGCGAACTCGCCCTTCTGGCTGATTGTGTTCATCGTCCTGGCCGTGGCAGGCTTTGTGCTGCAGTACATGCACAACCGCGCCTGGGAACTCCAGACATACAATCGGCTGAGCGAATCAACTCCATAACCTTTAGCAGTGGTGCAGCTGCCTGAGCGTGCTGGCGTCATCACAGGATTCTTCCTGCTGTGACGCCCGCCGCGGTTGTGCGTCAGGGAATCACCTCAACAGGATCGCCGTCTCATGTTATACTTGACGTGACCGGTTGAACCGGATAAATCACATTCTTTTGGAGGAAACAGTCACATGGCTACACTTTCAGTACTGAAGTTCGATACACCCGACGGCGCGAAGCAGATGGAGCAGACGCTGCTGGGGCTGCAGAAGCAGCAGCTAATCACCGTGCAGGACGCCGCCATCGTCACGTGGCCGCAGGGCAAGAAAGGCCCCAAGACTGAGCAGCTGGTGAGTCTGGCCGGGCAGGGCGCGTTGATGGGCGCGTTCTGGGGTATGTTGTTCGGCCTGTTGTTCTTTGTGCCGTTCTTCGGCCTGGCCGTGGGCGCGGCGATGGGCGCGCTGAGCGGCAAGTTTGCCGATTACGGCATTGACGACAACTTCATCAAGCAAACGCGTGAGAAGGTGACCGAGGGCACTTCGGCGCTGTTCCTGCTGACCAGCGGCGCGGTGCTGGACAAGGTCGCGGAAGCGGTGAAGGGCCAGAAGTTCGAGATCATCTCGACCAACCTGAGCGCGGAACAAGAAGCGCAGCTGCGCGCGGCGCTGGGCATGGAATAAGCCGCACCAGCTGAAACAACGCGAAATCGTGAAACCCGATCGGTGGGATCAGTCCCGCCGATCGGGTTTTGTGTTATGAGAAAGGCTCTTCCGGGTTCAGCGGGATTACTGTCACCAACGTGCGTCATTGCGACCCCGCCAACGGCGCGGGGCAGGTGAGCGCTGTTCGCGACGAAGCAATCTCAGTACCGGTCGAAAGGAGATTGCTTCGCAGGAAGCGCTCGCAATGACGATGCACCGACGGTTTCCCGCCAAAGTCGGAAGACCCATGAGAAATTTACCTTCAGGTATTGCGATCTGTGCGGCATGTCGGTATAATGCTTGCACAGTAGCCCTCAGCAAATGAAGCCGGTACGCCTCGGCTGACATGACATTTTCTTCAGGAGGAATTCTCATGAGTGATGTACCCGTGCAGGTGATGGTGGCCGCGTTCAAGGATGAGAACGCGGCGAAAGAAGCGTTGAAGGCCTTGAAGCAGGCGCGCAATCAAGGCTTGATCAAGATCGTCGATGCGGCCGTGCTGCGCAAGGACGAGAAGGGCAAACTGCACATCAAGGAGACCGCCGATATGGGCGGCGGCAAGGGCGCCGTCATCGGCGGCGTGGCCGGCGGCGTCATCGGCTTGCTGGCCGGGCCGGTGGGCTGGGCGGCGCTGGGCGGCGCGGTCATCGGCGGCCTGGCGGCCAAGCTGAAGGACGGCGGCTTCAAGGATGAGCGCCTGAAGAAACTGGGCGAAGGTCTGGGGCCGGGCAACTCGGCCATCGTCGCCGTGGTGGAGCACACCTGGGTGCGCGAAGTGGAGAAGGCCATGGCCGAAGCGGGCGCCGACGTGTTGACCGAGCAGATCAGCGCCGACATCGCGCAGCAGCTGCAAGCGGGCGGCGAGCTGGCGTTGAGCGCCACCGCCACCGGCGATGCGCTGGAAGTCTCGCGCGTGGCCGTCAGCGACGAGAAGGTGGAAGCCAGCCAGATCACCACTACCGCCGAGGGTGTGGTGGCCGAAGGCGTGGTAGCCACCAAGGATGAGGTCACCGCGGGCGTGGCCGTCATCACCGAAGAAGGCGCCGCCGCCGTGGTAATGAGCGGCAAACCCGAAGCGCCGCAGGTTGAAGCCCCCACAGCCGAGGAAGCGAAGCCGGCCGAAGGCGAAGCCAAAGCAGCGTAACTGCGCGATCAACTCCGCGCGTGAAATTCAAGACCCGATCGGTGGGGCCGGCCCTGCCGATCGGGTTTTTGTTGAGCGCCGTTTGCCCGCGCGCGACGTTCGATCTATACTATCCTCCATCCTCACATGACACGACTTCTGATCAGCATAGCAGGTGTCTGCGCCCTCTTTGCCGCGATCATCTTTGCGAGGTGGATCACCGGGCGCAACGTGTACGCAATCGATCAACCGATCACCGCGTCGCCCACGGATTGCGGCCCGAGCACGGGCGGCCCGGGCACGCGCGTGGCCGTCATCGGCGATTACGGTCAGGCGGGCCAACCCGAAGCCGCTGTCGCCGCGTTGATCGATCGGTGGGCGGTGGACGCGATCGTGACGGCGGGTGACAACAACTACATGGACGGCGCGGCGGACACGATCGACGCCAACATCGGCCAATATTTTCACGCCTACATCGCACCCTACACCGGATCGTATGGCGCGGGATCGCTCGAGAATCGCTTCTTCCCGGCGCTGGGCAATCACGATTGGTACACGCCCGGCGCGCAGCCCTACTTCGACTATTTCACGCTGCCCGGCAACGAACGCTACTACGCGGTGCGGCGCGGCCCGCTCGAGTTCTTCATCCTCGACACGGACAAGAATGAACCCGACGGTTATGATGTGAACTCCGCGCAGGCGCAGTGGCTGCAGCAGCAGTTGGCGGCGTCAGATGCACCGTGGCAGATCGTGGTGCTGCACTATCCGCCCTACTCGTCGTCAGCGCGCCACGGGTCCGATCGGACGGTGCAGTGGCCGTATGCGGCGTGGGGCGCCGATGCCGTCATCGCGGGACACGATCACTTGTACGAGCGCGTGCAGGCGAACGGCATTCCCTATTTTGTGAACGGCGCGGGCGGCAAAGATTTGTATCCGTTCAAGCCGCGGCCCGTCACCGGCAGCGTGGTGCGCTATAATCAGGACTACGGCGCGCAGTTGATCAACGCCACGGTGGACTGCCTGAATATCAGTTTCTATTCACGGGCGGACGCCGTCATTGACAGTGTCACCGTGCGCCATTAAGCGGAGGAAGGTAAATGCAATTGAGCGAAGCAGAAGTGCTTCAACTGATCCTGCGCGTGGTCGCAGCCGTCGTCGTGTTTTTTGTGGGACGCTGGCTGGCGGTGCGCGCGCGCACCGCCCTGCAGCTGGCGCTGGGCAAGACTACGCTCGCGCCGTCCATGACGCGGTTGCTGCTGCTGCTGGTGTATTACGGCATTCTGCTGATCACGCTGATTGTCTCGCTGGCGCTGCTTGGGTTTCCCATCACGGCCTTGCTGGGCGCTGCGTTGATCATCGTCGTCATTCTTGGCATCGCGCTGCAGCAGTCCATCGCCAACCTGGCGGCCACCATCGTCTTCATGCTGTTTCAGCCGTTCAAGCTGGGCGAACTGATCAAGACGAACGACGTGCAGGGCACGGTTAAAGAGATTCAGTTCTTCAGCACGGTGCTGGTGACGGGCGACAACCTGGAAGTCACCGTTCCCAACGCCAAAATTCAGAACGAAACGCTGCTGAACTACACGCGGCTGGGCACGCTGCGCATTGACTTTACGTTCAGCGTGAGCTATCATGCCAACCTCGAGCACGTCAAACGGGTGCTGTACGAAGTTCTGGCGTCTGATGCGCGCGTGCTGGCTGAGCCGGCGCCGTTCGTCTTTGTGCGAGCGCTGGGCGAGAGCAGCGTAGACTTTGCCGTGCGGCCGTGGGTCAAGACCGAAGACTATTGGTCCCTGCAGTTTGATTTGCCCGAGCGCGTGAAGCTGCGCTTTGACGCCGAAGGCATTTCGATCCCCTTTCCGCAGCGCGATGTGCACCTTTATCCTGCGCCTCAACCCGCTCAGACAACCCAACCGTAAAGCGCGGCCGGCCAGGTAATCAATTCACTGGGAGGAAAGCATGACCCCACCGTACCAACGGATTCACGTCGTCATCAACCCCGCTTCGGGCAAAGGCCAGCCGATGTTGAAGTATCTGGCCGATCTGTGCAAGCAGTACGACGTCGAGTGGGACATCAGCCTCACCAGGAAGTACGGCGATGCCACCCAGCAAGCGAAAGATGCCTTAGCGCGCGGCGTCGATCTGGTGGTGGGCCACGGCGGCGACGGCACCCAGCACGAGATCGCCAATGCCGTCATGGGCACGGGCAAGCCCATGGGCATCCTGCCCGGCGGCACCGGCAACGGCTTCGCCACCGAGATGGGCATCCCCAAAGATTACCGGAAGGCCGTGGAGGTGTTGTGCACCAGCCACAATGTGCGCCACGTCGATGTGATGCAGATCGGCGATCAGTATTGCATTCAGCGCCTGTATGCCGGCATCGAGCCGGAGCAGCAGGTGAGCCGCGAGCAGAAGGACAAGTACGGCACGCTGGCCTATGCGCTGATGACGGGCAAACAACTCAAGGCGGCGGTCGATGCGCCCATCACGTTGACCATCGACGGGCAGCGCATCGAGACGCATGGCGTCAAATGCTACGTGGTGAATTCGGGCCAGGGCGGCAAAGGCTCGATCAATAAAGAGTTTCGCGTGGACGACGGCATCCTGGATGTGTTCGTGGTCAGCCGCAACCCGATCAGCGTGATCGCGGCTGCCGAGCGCTTCTTCCAGATCCCGTCATTCAATGCGCGCCTGTATTACTGGCGCGGGCGTGAGATCACGCTTGAGAGCGAACCATCCAAGGCGCTGTGGGCCGACGGCGAAGAGTTCGGTCGCACGCCGGTCAGTGTCAAAGTGCGGCCCGGGGTGCTGCCGGTGGTAGTGCCGTAGACGACAGCAACAACGAAGACCTCCCGGCGGGTTGGACCCACCGGGAGGTTTCTTTCCCATCGACAAGATGCGCGGGTTGATGTTATGATTTTTGAGGAAGTCATCGTGCCATTTGGCGCAGAGGGAGAGCAGATGAAACGCTGGGGAGTCATACTGATTGTGGTGGTTGCGTTGGCGCTGACCAGCACGGCCTTGGCCCACGAGCGCATTGTGTCGGGCGATTACGCTTTCGTGCTGGGCTGGCTGGAGGAGCCGCCCGTCGTCGGATTGAAGAACGCCGCGCTGGTGGAAGTAACCACCGCACAAGATGATCAACCGGTGGAAGGTGCCGAGGGTACCCTCACCGCGCAGATCGTGTATGGCGGCAAAAGCAAAGAACTGCTGCTGCGTCCGCTGGCCGGACAGCCCGGCACGTACGTGGGCGATTTCATTCCCACGCGGCGCGGCACGTACACGCTGAAACTGGGCGGCACGCTCAACGGCCAGCCGATCGCCGTGAGCAACGAGATCGAGGAAGTAGGCAGCCTGGACAGCCTGACGTTCCCCGAGCCGCAAGTCGATCTGCAAAAATCGATCGACGCACTGCAAAGTGAGTTGAGTACCACACGCACCTTGGCCCTCGTGGGGGCCGCGCTCGGCGCGATCGGGCTGGTACTGGCCGGTGTCGCCATCGGTCGCCGTAAGTGAGAGGTCGGGCAAGATGTTATCTTACCCGCACAAGTTGGCAACTTGCGCCACGTTCTGAAAGATGTGACATCACGGAAGGAAAACAACATGTTTCGCAAATCATTGATCATCGTCGTCGCGCTGATCATGCTGGCCGCCTTCGGCGTTAGCGGCCGCGCGCGCGCAGACGGTACACCGACACCGGAGCACGGACACAGGGCGGGCACGCCGGAAACCGATCACGGCCACGATCACGGCGAGCGCATCGACGCCAACGGCGCGGCCGTCAAAATCATCGCCCCGGAACACAACGCCGTGCTGGATCGCGATAACGTCATCGTGCGCGTGGAGACCACCAACTGGCCGCTGGGCGAAGCAGGCCACCACTGGCACTTGTACGTCAACGGCAAAGAGCAGGGCATGTCGCAGGGTAATGCGCCGGCTTTGCAGGCGCGCGATTTGCAGCCCGGCGACAATATCATTGAAGTGGTGCTGTCCAACGAACTGCATCAGGAACTCGACGCCACAGACATGATCGCCGTGCGTTACGAGGCCAGCGGTGCGTCAGCCGGCTCAGCCGCCGCACCCGGCCTGCCGTCGGGCGTGGTGATTACGCTGGGGCTGGTGGTGGTGTCCGTGCTGGCGATTCTGGGCATTGGCTTTGCGGTGACGCGCAAGAAAGCGTGATGCGTGAAGCGTAATGCGTAAAAGCAACGATTACGCTTCACGCTTTATTCCTGCCATGCCTCGAATCCTTCGCACTTCTCTGTTGCTGGCACTGCTGATTGCCCTGTCGATCAGCGGCGTCGTTCTGGCGCATGCCGACATCGTGCGATCTGATCCGGCGGCGAATGCCGTGCTGGAGCAGGCGCCCGCGCAGATCACGATCGAATTCACTGAGCCGGTCGAACCGCGCCTGTCCAAGATCGAGGTGCTGTACGCCGACGGTTCGAGCGCTGACAACAACGACACGTGGCGCGATCCGAATGATCCCAGGGTGCTGCACGTCTCGCTGCAGGAATCGCGTGAGGGGACGTACATCGTGTCGTGGCGCGCGCTGAGCGAAGTGGACGGGCACGTCACGTCGGGATCGTATGTATTCTCGGTGGGGCAGCCGATCGATCCGGCGAAGTTGAGCGCGCAGGGATCGGGCGCGGTCACCTCGCCACTGGACATGCTCGCGCGCGCGTTGACGTTCATCGGGCAGGGCGTCATCGCCGGGGTGGTGGCCTTTCGCTGGCTGGTGTGGCAGCCGGCATTGAAGGCAGCGCAGCTCAGCGATGAGGTCGATGCACGCTCAGTGCCATTGACCAAACGTGTATTGATCGTGGCCTTAGCCTGCGCCGGGGCGGGTGCGATTTTGATGTTGAGCGCGCAGTCCGGCAACTCCGGCGGCTCCATCGGCGATTGGCTGGGGACGCGCGTGGGCCGGGTGTGGCTGGGCCGTGCCGCCACGCTGATCGCGATCGGGGTGTTGATCGACGACATCGCCGCGACGGCGCGCGGCCAGCGCTTCGGCACCATCGTGTCGATCTGGCTGCCGCTGCAATTGTTGTTCCTCACGACGTTGACCAGCCACAGCGCGGCGATCACCCAACCCCCGATTGTGCCGTTTATCATCGACTTCATTCACCTGATCGCGACATCGATCTGGGTGGGCGGGCTGGCGATGCTGGCCTTCGTGGTGCCGCGCGTGGCACGGACGTTGGGAGACGAAGATCGATCGTGGATGTGGCTGAGAACGGTGGTGAATTTCTCGACGCTGGCGGCGGTGGCCGTAGGTGCGCTGCTTGTCACCGGATCCTATCTGTCGTTCCTGCACGTGGGCAGTTGGACGGCGCTGATCGGCACGGCGTATGGCCGCGTGCTGCTGTTGAAGGTGGCGCTGGTGGGCGTGGTCATGTTGATCGGTGGTTACAACCTGCTGGTGATCAAGCCGCAGCTCGATCGGGCCATCGATCACCCGGAGGCCGGGCCGCAATTGCAGCACCGTTTTCGCCGCACGGTGTTGATCGAAGCGACCGTCGGGGTGTTGGTGCTCGCTTCCGCTGGAATCCTCACGGCCTTGCCGCGCTCGAAGGATCCGCAGCCTGCCGTGGCCGCGGGGCCGCTGCAACTCACCACGCGCAGCGATGATCTCGACGTGACGCTGACGATCGATCCGGCGCGTTCAGGCGCGTCGATGTACAGTGTACGCTTGTCACAGAACGGCCAGCCCGTAGCCGATGCACAGGAAGTCGCGCTGCGCTTCACGTATCTGACGCGCGGACTTGGATCGGCGGAAGCGCAAACCACGGCGGCGGATGACGGCGCATACACGGCGAACGGCGCGTATCTCTCGCTGCCGGGCGAGTGGCAAATCTCGACGGCGGTGCGGCGCCCCGACGCCTTTGATGTGTTTGCGGACTATCGCGTGCGGGTGAACCTCGACGGACAGCTCGAGCCGCTGGGGCAGGAGGGGCCGATCGATGCGCTGCTGAAGTGGCTGTCGATCTATGGCATGGTATTTGGCGGCATCCTCGCGGTAGCGATCGGCGCGGCGTGGTTGTTCATCGCGTGGAAGGCAGCCGATCATCCGGCAGCGCTGGCGGTGCTGATCATCCCGGCCATCATCGCCATTCCAATCGGAGTGTATTCCATCGTCACGTTCACACGCGAAGCCACGCCAGGCTTGACGCTAACCAATCCGTTCTTGCCGGATGAGACCTCACTACAGATCGGGCGCGAGTTGTTCAACACGAATTGCATGGCCTGCCACGGCGAACGGGGCAGGGGCGATGGTCTGGCAGCGGCCAGCCTGTCGATCAAGCCGCCAGATTACGGCAGCGGCCATCTGGACATTCACACCGACGGCGATATTTTCTACTGGATCCAGAACGGCGTTTCGCAAGGCTCGCCGATGCCGGCCTTCAAGGACAAATTGACCGACGATGAAATCTGGCACGTGGTGAACTACGTGCGACGCTTGCGCAATGAAGCAGGGTCTGCGCCTGCCGTAGGGGCAGGTCTTGCGCCTGACCAAAGCACGGTGGTGCTGCAACCGTACACGCCGCCGTCGTTCGTCGCGCCGGAAGTGCCCACGTCGATCACGCCTACCCCATCGGCCTCGGGCGATCCGATCGCGCTGGAGTGGCTGGCCACAGCGGATGCGGCGATGAATGCCTTGCAGTCGCTGATCGAAGATCAGACGGTACGCGATACGGCGGGCAATCAACTACGCGTGCGCTTTGAATTCAACGCGCCCGATCGGCTGCGCTACGCGATCGAGAACGGGCCGACGTCCGTGCAGATCGGCTCGAACGATTATCAGCAGAGACCCGACGGGACGTGGTTTGCCAATCGGCGCGGTATTCCTTTTGTGTGGCCGCAATATGCGTATGCCAGCGTGGCCGAGCAGGCGCGCGTGAGCGATGAGGGATCAGCAAAGGTGGTGGCGTTTACGTGGAACGGTTTCGACTTCAAGGTGTGGATCGATCCGCAAACGGCGCGCATTACCCGGTATTCACTGACCGACGGCGCACGCACGGTGGACGGCGCATACCGCGCGTTTAATGCGGCGCCGGCGGTGGAAGCGCCGCAGTGATCCACGAATTCACACGAATCAACACGAAGAAGACGAGGCGGCTCTCAGTAAATCGCCTCGTTATCTATTTCTTCTTTGCTTTGGCGGCGGCCTTCGCCAGATTCTCCTTTACCCTGAACTTGACGATCTTGCTGATCAGGCCGTAGGGGATGGGCTGATCCAGCGGGAACTGCACCGAACCCTTGGCGCTTTTATAGCCCGCTAGTTCCGCCTGGAATTTCTGCATGCCGCTGGGCGTCGGATAGAAGCCGATGTGGCTCTTGAAGCCGGCAAAATGAACCAGATTGCCGTTCAGCGTGAAGGTCGGGATTTGATAATTGATGGTCTCTTCAGCCTGCGGGGCCGCTTTGTGAATGGTGGTCCTGATCTTGTGCAGAATCGCCTGCACATCCGGCGGAAAGCCCGCGATGTATTCGTCGATGGTGGTAGGTGATTTGGTTTTCATGTCGCCCCCTCTGGCTAAAGTGCGGAAAATCTTTGAGGAGGGGCGAGGCATTCGCGCAATGCAGCCAATTGATCGGTGATGTATCCGCTTCGGCTTACTTTGCTGACGCGATCTTTTGGCGAATGCCTCGCCCCTACAACCGTTACCCCCCAATCCCCAACTTCTTCGCCTCGGTCTTGATCTGATTCAAGATCAGCGGCTTGTCCTCCAGCCGCCACTCGTCGTTGGCCCAGCGATAGAAGATGGCGCCGTTGACGGGCTGCGTGCCGATGGCGGCGTTCCACTTTTGCAGATAGCTCACACATTCTGTGATCCAGGCCGTATTGTTCGCCTCCCAGCCCAGGCGCTTGTCGCTCTTCACCTGCGGATTCGCTTCGGTGACGTAGACCGGCAGCGTCTTGAAGCGATTGGGCACGTCGTTCAGCCCGTTCTCGATGGTGCGGAAGTGGAAGAACTGCCACGTCAGCGGCTCGCCGCCAAAGCGCGCCGGCGACCAGATGTTGGCCGCATTGTTGTCCTGCGTCTTGCTGTGAAAGAACAACGCATCCGCCCCGGCGATGCCGTTCATGATCGCCTGCCACCAGTCGCGATTGTTGCTGCTGTAGGCCAGGTACGGGAAGGGCGGCCCGTAATACGGATCGAGCGGCGCGGGGCCGAGCTTCACATCCGATCGGATCTTGTACCACAGGCGGTTGTACGACTGGATGTAGTAATCGGGCGTCAGCGGAAAATAGTTGGGGCCGGGCGCATTCACCGCCGGATTCCAGCCCGGCGACTCTGAACCGTTGTTGATCTCGTTGCCGTAATGCGTGGCAGTCACGCCCCTGGCGTTGTTCAACGTCTGCGCCACCGCATCTTCAAAGGCCGCCAGCCGATCGGGCGGCGGCAGTGTCCCGGTGCCATCGGCGTAACCATAGCCCACGCGCAGCAAGACGGTAATGCCGGCATTCGCCAGATCGCTGAAATCGAGCGGCACGGGTTGATCCTGCACCTGCGCCAGCACCAGGCACACACCCTTGAGGTTATTCCGTTTCAGCCAATCTGCACCTTCGCGATCGTGCAGGCCGATCAGCAGCGGCGTCTTGGGCTTGGCTTGCGCCGGGCGATGGGCGGCCGTGAACGCCAGCGGATCGACGTAGTCACGCATCACGCGGTTCCGATCGTCCCCCGGCCAATCCTCCGGCCGCTGCCCCAGATCGATCACGGCCACGTCGTAATGCAAGTGGTAGGCGTAGCGATTAAAGGCATTGCCCACGCGCCCGATCATCTCGCCCCGCTGCACGACCTGATTGACCTGCACTGTCATATCGTTCAAGTGGCCGTAACGCGTCCAGAGGCGGGTGCCGTCCCGCAGCTGGTGCTCGATGGTGATCAGATTGCCCCACACCGGGAAGGCCGCCGAGGCGCGCACGATGCCATCGGCCGCGGCATAGACGGGCGCCAGGGCATCCAGATCGTTGGGCAGGTTAAGGTCTGCGCCGGGGTGAATCGCCCAGCGGCCCGTCGCATTGTAGCGCGTGCCGTAGGGCGTGGCGTCGAACCACGCGCCCGGCCACAACTGCGCGCCCGCGCGTTCCTGCGGCGACCCGATCGGCGCATCGAACCCGTCGGCGATGGGCACCGGCACGTCGGGCTGACCTTCCGTGACCAACTCGCACCACGAAGTAGACACATAGACTTTGCCCGCCAGCCACTCGCCCATGGGCGCAATGAACTCCAGGTGCTGTCCCTGCTTCAGATCGCCGACGTCCGTGTTGTTCTGCACCACCGGCGACGAGCGGATATTCACAAAGTCATTGAAGGCTTTGGGCTTGATGAATTGATTGTTGACGACCTCCGCGCCCTGCGTGGAAGTATAGACTTTAGCCACGTACCAGCTGCCCGTCTGGGTCACGTATTCCAGGCGTGTGCCTTCGTTGATCATGCCGACGACGGTGGCCGGTTCAACCTTGCCGGCGCTGCGCAAGTTGACGCTGCCCGCGCCGCTCTTCGGAGTAACGAATGTTCGAATGGTCATGGGAGCACTCCTTTCCAGAAGAAGTTGGGAGAAAGATACAACCGCTGATTGGTTATACACCGGATCAAAAGGCGGAGTCAATTGATTTACGGTTTGAATGTTTCTGATCCACGAATCTCACGAATCTTCACGAAGATTCCATTCGTGGTTATTCGTGTGATTCGTGGATCGTTTTTACTTCAACTCGACTTCGCATCGCACCGTGCCCGCGCGCTGATGCCGCGCTTCAATCTTCAACGTGCCGCCCTGTGGCGCGGCGATGACCCACTCGGCCTTCACGCGATCGGGTGTGCCTTCGTCGGTGGACCAGATGAGACTGCGCTTCTGACAACGGCCTTCCAGTTGGCCGCATTCGATCTTCTTCTCGCCGTTGACGAGCGTGGCGCCTTCAGGCAAAGTCAGTTCCACCTCGATGGGGCGCACGGCCTTGCGATCGAGCGCCTTCTGCGTGACGTTCGTCGGCAGCCAGCCCGTGTTGCACAACACCAGCCGCACGTGATACACGCCGCCGCCCACCGGCTTCACGTCGAGCGAATGGACTTCCAGCTTCGGCGAGATCAGCAGGTGAAAGATGGCAAAGTCGGCATGTGGCGCAATTTCTTTCTCCAGCAACTCGACCGGCGGATTACTCCAGCAGTACATGAAGTCCCAGCCGCCCAACTCCACCGGCCCCAACTGCGGATGATCGAACGGATACCAATCGACGTAGCCTTTGCGGTTGAGCACTTCGTCGTTCCACTTCAGCAGTTTGAGATCATCTTCGATCGGATGATCGCGCAGCCACTCGATCAGGTGGTAATCCTTCAAACCGACCTGCTGCTGCGGACTCCAGAACTCGGTCGTCCACGCATACACTCCGACATGGTCGTACATCCAGTCGTCCGAGCCGCCGTGAATGACCTGCTTCGGCTCGTACTTGAAATCGTGATAGACCGACCTGGCCGGATAGCCCGTGATCTTTGTCGCGCGTTCCCCGATGTATTTGTAGGCGCGCAGATCGGCGGTGGGCAGATCATCGTCGGGATGGCCGGAGTACGGGCGCAGGTGCACACCGCTGAAGGTGTGATAGGCAATGTAGCCTGTGATGTTCGGTCGATCGATCACGGCCTGCACCTCGGCGCGAATCTCCGGCTCGGAGGCGGGATACGGCCCCGCACCGCGCTGATCGCCTTCCGGCGCCCACTCCATCGGATACTGGCGGTTGAGATCGAGGCCGTGCAGCGACGGCGCTGTTTTGATCGTGACGCCGTCGTAGTTTTGAATCGTGCCCTCGGTCAGCAGTCGATAGAACTCGCCGCCCGATGCTTCGTCCGGCTCGCGCGGAACGAGCAGGCGCGGATCGGCGGGATAGGGTTTCCATGCGCCGTTGGGATCGCGCACGCGCATCAGCAGGATGCGACCATCGCCATCAATGTCCTCTTCGATCAGGCCGTCCTGCTGATCGGTGCGCGGGTAGGGCCGCACACTCGATCGGATGAACCTGGGCCGATCGGCCAGCGCCAGTTCCGCGCCGTCGGGATTGAGGCGGGGGATAATGTAGAAAGCACGTGTGTCCAGCACCCGCGTGACCTTCTCATCGACGCCATATTGCGTGAGCAGTTTGTCGATGAGATGCAGCGCCGCCGTGCAGCCGGTGACCTCAACCGCGTGGATGTTGGCCTCGACGAAGAGCGCAGGCTTGTCAGTGTCCGGGCCTGTGGCAAAATTGGTGACGGTCGCCAGCCAGATGTCGCGGCCTTCGAACGATTTGCCGATCGAGGCCAGCTGGAACCGATCGGGGTGTTCACCGGCCCAGGCCTGCAGAATCGCCGTCAGTTCGTCGTATTTGTAGAATTTATCGAAGCGGACAGGGGGCATGATCGATCTCCGGGAGAGGATGGGAGAGATTGTAACTTGAACGGAAGAATCCGCAACTCCAAGCCACTTGCGTTTCAAATGGAATCAGGTAGACTTTGCGCATGAAGAAAGTCAGTCAGCCTCGCCGCAAAACTGTGCAAGAAACGCGTACCTCATATCAGGTTACGCCGCGCGCGCGCCGCACCATCAAGTCAGATGTCGCTGTTCCGGCCAGTTTGCACGAAGTCGCCCAACAGTTGGCGCAGCAGCTCGGCATATCGCTGAGCGATCTCTATACGGCAGCCTTGACCGCGTACATTGCCGAACAGCGCGAGGCTATCGCGGCTGGTTCACGCCAACCGGGCAGTGCCAGGGGACTGATCGTCATGGCCGATGATTTTGACGCGCCGCTGGCCGATTTTGCCGAGTATCAGCCATGAATCTCCTGCTCGATACGCATACTTTCTTGTGGTTTATCGATGACAATCCCCGGTTAAGTCCTACAGCCCGTGCACTCATCGCAGATGCCGACAATCAGATCCAGCTAAGTGTTGCCAGCCTGTGGGAGATGGCGATCAAAATCAGCCTCGGCAAACTGCGCCTGGCACAGCCTTTCGAGGTCCTGCTACCACAGCAACTCGGCCTGAACCATATCGCTTTGCTCAATATCACCGTCGAGCACGCCGCCGCAGTTGCCACTTTGCCCTTTCACCATTGTGACCCTTTCGATCGGCTGTTAATCGCGCAAGCCAAGGCGGAAGCCATCCCCATTGTGGGCAGTGACGCGGCGTTTGACGCCTATCCCGTTACGCGGCTGTGGTAGAAATCCCGGCCGTTTGTGACGATCCCCAACTCGTGGTACAATCCCGTCGCAGTTTGAAATACACGGCGCGGTGCCACAGCCGCTGCGTACGTGATAACTTTAAGGAGTCAAGCATCATGCTGTCGAAGGACGAGAAAACCAACATCATCACCGAGTATCACACGCACGAGACCGACACCGGTTCGCCGGAAGTGCAGATTGCGCTGTTGACCACCCGCATCAACCAGCTGACGGAACACCTCAACACGCACAAGCACGATCAGAGTTCACGCCAGGGCCTGCTGCGCCTGGTGGGGCAGCGCCGCCGCCAACTGGCCTACCTGGCCCGCACCGACCCCAAGCGCTACAAGGAATTACTGGGGCGCCTGGGCCTGCGCAAGTAGTTTCAAGCTGGGCAGTATCGCATTCGAAACGAAGCGAGTAGATGCCGGAGTCTGTCATCTACTCGTTTGTTTTGTAACTCACCTAGCGCCGTCATGCCCGCGTGCAGTTGTCGGGCATCCATGCCGCAGGGCGATAAATATGGCAGGCTGATGGATTCCCGCCGAAAGCACGCGGGAATGACGACAACACATCACTATCACGCGCGTGAGATGGAGAGCAGGAATTGGAGCGAGTAATTAACAATGATCAATGATCAATGATCAATGATCAATGGGCACGGCCCGTTTTTCATTGTTCATTGTTCATTGTTAATTGTTCATTGTTCTCTCCAGTCCCTGACCTCCAGCGCGCCAAACCTATGGAGGTTTAATCTCATGAAAGAAGCACAACGATTTACGACGACCGTCGGTCGTGACACCATCACGATCGAGACCGGCAAGCTGGCCGGTCAAGCCAACGGTGCAGTGACGGTGCGCCTGGGCGACACCATCATCCTGACCACGGCCACCATGGCCCGCACCCCGCGCGAAGGCATCGACTTTTTCCCGCTGAGCGTGGAATACGAAGAGCGCCTGTACGCCGCGGGCCGCATTCCCGGCTCGTTCTTCCGGCGCGAAGGCCGCCCCGGCGAAGCCAGCATCCTGATCTGCCGCCTGACCGATCGGCCGCTGCGCCCGCTGTTCCCCGCCGATTTCCGCAACGACGTGCAGGTGGTCATCACCTCGCTGTCATCCGACGGTGAGCATCAGATCGACATCCTCGCCATCAACGGCGCGTCGGCGGCGCTGACCATCAGCGACATCCCGTTTTACGGACCGGTCGGCGCGGTGCGCGTGGGCTACATCAACGGCGAACTGGTGATCAATCCCACCGCGACCGAGATGGACAACAGCACCCTCGATCTGCGCATTGCCGGGACCAGGGACGCCATCCTCATGGTCGAGTGCGGCGCGAACGAGATTCCCGAAGCCCTGATGGTGGAAGCGCTGGACTTCGGTCACAAGGCGCTGCAGCCGATGATCGATCTGCAAGAACAGATGCGTGCCGCGCTGGGCAAGCCCAAGAACGAGACGTATCCCAAGTTCATCGTGCCGGAAGAGAAGATCGCCGCCGTGCGCGAGCAAGTGGGCGTCCGTCTCACCGACATCTTCGAAAAGGGCGGCATGAAGGCTGATGTCTATGGTGCGCTCGACAGGCTGCAAGACGAAGTGGTCGAGGCGTTGAAAGAAACGGTCGATGCCAAGACGATCGGCGCAGTCATCCATGATCTGGAAGCCGAAGTCGTGCGGTCGCGCATTCTCGATCGGGGTCTGCGCCCCGACGGCCGCAGCCTGACGCAAATCCGCCCGCTGGATGCCGAAGTCGATCTCAGCCCGCGCGCGCATGGATCGGGTTTGTTCACGCGCGGCGAGACGCAGGTGTTGAGCATCGCCACGCTGGGCACGCTGAAGGACAAGCAGGAGTTGGACGGCCTCGACGTCGACGACTACAAGCGCTATCTGCACCACTACAATTTCCCGCCGTACTCGACGGGTGAAGCCAA
Organism: uncultured Anaerolineae bacterium; assembly: GCA_964398185.1. Lineage (GTDB taxonomy): Bacteria > Chloroflexota > Anaerolineae > Fen-1058 > Fen-1058 > Fen-1058. The sequence continues at coordinate 36,553 of CAYNML010000013.1, forward strand.
GCCCATGCGCGGCTCGTCGCGCCGCGAGATCGGTCACGGCGCCCTGGCCGAGCGCGCGTTGATCCCGGTGCTGCCCACCGAGCAGGAATTCCCTTACACCATTCGCGTCGTCAGCGAAGTCATGTCGTCCAACGGCTCCACCTCGATGGCGTCCGTGTGCGGCTCCACGCTCGCGCTGATGGATGCGGGCGTGCCGATCAAAGCGCCGGTGGCTGGCATCGCGATGGGCTTGATCAGCGATGGCAGCCGCTTCGCCATCCTCACCGACATCCAGGGCATGGAAGATCATCTGGGCGATATGGACTTCAAGGTCGCCGGAACGTCCGAGGGCATCACCGCGCTGCAGATGGATATCAAGATCAAGGGTCTCTCCAAGGCGATCATGGAACAGGCTCTGGCGCAGGCCCATGAAGCGCGTATGACGATCCTGGACGTGATCAAGAGCGCCATCGCCGAGCCGCGCCCCGAGTTGAAGGAACACGCGCCGCGCATCACCACGGTACACATCAACCCCGAGAAGATCGGCGCGCTCATCGGCCCCGGCGGCAAGAACGTGCGCGGCATTCAGGATGAGACCGGCGCCATCATCGACATTCACGAAGACGGCACGGTGTACATCGCCGCCACCAACGGCGCCAGCGCTGAAGCCGCGCGCGCGCGCGTCGAAGGTCTGACCGACAGCGTGGAGATCGGCAAGATCTACACCGGCAAGGTCGTGCGCATCACCGACTTCGGCGCGTTCGTCGAGATCATGCCCGGCACCGACGGCATGGTGCACATCAGCCAGCTGGCCGATTATCGCGCCCCCACCGTCGAGTCGGTCGTAAAGCTCGGCGACGAAGTCATGGTCATGGTCACCGACGTCGACGCGGGCGGCAAGATTCGCCTGAGCCGGCGCGCAGTGCTGGAAGGCCTGACGGTCGAACAGGCGCGCGAAATGGACAAGCCCAAGTCGGGCGGCGGCGATCGAGGTCGCTCCGGCGGCGGTGATCGCCGTGGCGGCGGCGGTGGCGATCGGCGCGGCGGTGGTGATCGCCGCAGCAGCGGTGGCAATCGCGGCGGCAGTCGCTAAAATCAAACAGTAACTTGAACCTCCCAGCCGGTGTAAGCCCGCTGGGAGGTTTTTCGTTCATGGTAAACTTGGCGCATGACGGCTTCTTCACCGCCGTGGTCCATGACCACCAAACGGCTCATCGCTATTCTGCTGCTCGCGCTCCTGGTCTTCGTGCTGTTCCGCTTTCCGACGATGGTGCGCGCCCTGCTGCTGGGCGGTCTGCTCGCCTACCTGCTCAGCCCGGTGGCCGAGCGGTTGATCAGGCGCTTCAAGTGGAAGCGCTGGATCGGCGCACTGTTCGTGCACGGCCTGGCGCTGGTCGTCCTGCTGCTGGCGACGGCGATCCTGATCCCGGCCAGCCTCAACGCCGCGCGCGATTTCAAGATCGATTTCACGCAGATTCAAAGCACCGTTGAGGATTTGCTCGCCAACCCGATTGTGCTCGGCGGCCAGACGATCGATCTCTCAGCGGCCTTGCAGCGCCTCAATGAAAACTTGAGCGGCCTGCTGCAGCCGCTGCTGGCCAGCGCCGTCGATGTGCTGGTCGATCTGGCGCAGGGTGTGATCACGCTGGCGTTGACCTTCGTGATTTCGTTCTATCTGCTGAAGGACGCGCCGCGCATCAATGCCGCGCTGGAAAACCTGATTCCGACAGAGTATCGCGGCGACTTCGTCCGACTCCGATCGCGCATCGCGCAGACCTGGCAGGCTTTCTTTCGCGGGCAGCTGGTGCTGTGTGTGGTGATGGGCGTGGTCGTCGGCGTGTCGATGCGCCTGCTGGGCGTGCGCAACTCGCTATTGATCGGCTTCCTGTTCGGCGTGCTGGAAGTGGTGCCCAACTTCGGCCCCATCATCGCCTCGATCCCCACGCTGGCGATTGCGTTCTTCACCGGCTCGACGTGGCTGCCGGTGGATAATCTCGTCTTCACGGCGATCGTGCTGGTGGTATTGGTCGCCTTGCAGCAAATCGAAAACATCGTGCTGGTGCCCCGCATCATGGGCCATCACTTGAAGCTGCATCCGGTCGTGGTCTTGCTGGGCGCATTGGCCGGCGCCAGCTTTGCCGGCGTGCTGGGCATCCTGCTCGCCGCGCCGATGATCGCCACCGCGCGCATTCTCGGCCAGTACGTGTATGGCAAACTGTTTGATCTGGAACCTTTCCCGGCTGAAGCGCTATGACTCCAAGCAATCTTTCTTTCCGACCGGTTCTACCCGCCGACAAAGATCGCGTCATCGCGTTCACGTTCAACACGTGGGGCGCTGACGAAGACGACTACATCAAGGATGTGTTCGACGAGTGGGTGTCCGATCCGCGCGGCGAGTTTACGGCCGCCGTGATCGCTGATCAAGCCGTCGGCATTGCCAAGCTCACCGACATGGGCGATGCCGAGTGGTGGCTGGAGGGTCTGCGCATCGATCCGGCTTATCGGCGTCGGGGCATCGCCAGCGAGTTCAATCGCTATCATGTTGCATTGGCCCGGCGGTTAGGCGGCAAGATCATGCGTTACATGACGGGCGGTGGCAACGTCGGCAGTCAGACCATCGGCGCGCGAGCAGGCTTTCAGCACATCATCACATACGCCGCGCATCTGGCCGAAGCAGCGAGCGAATTTCCCCTTCCAATCTTGCTGACCCTAGACGACGTTCCCGCGCTCGCTCGTTGGATCGACTCGCCGTTGATGCATCATCTGCACGGGGTCTATCGCAACGCGTGGATCGCCAAGACGCTGACCGAAGCCGAACTGCGCCGCGCCGTCGAAGCGAATCTGGTGTACGGCCTGAAGGATGCTAGCGGCCAGGTCGCGGCCTGGGCTTTGTTGCGCCCGATCGAATACGACGACGACAGCGAAGACAGCGAGCAGCATCGCCTGCGCGTCGATCACTTCGACGGCGAACCGAGCGCCGTGACCGAACTCGCCCGGCGGATCCGCGCGCTGGCGGCTTTACGCCATCGATCCGAAATCAGCGCCGGCATCTGCGATTATGCGCCGTTGGTGCAGGCGGTCGTTGAAGCAGGTTATACCGTGAATCCAGATAAGTTCAGCCTGTGGGTGTTGGAATTGCGATTAACGAGTAACCAGTGACGAGTAAGAAAAATGCCGGCCTCAACAACGCCTCAGCAAATCGACGCTGAACGCGAGCAGCGCGTGGCTTCGCGCGATCGCGTCGATTATTCATACGCCGTTTTCTGGATGAAGCATGCTCGCTTGTGGGACGCGGCTAAACGCGAAACTGTGGCGCGGCATGTGGCGGATTTGCTCGCCTCCGCCGACTTCGACGCCAATTTCTATCAGCGCACCTACACACTGGCCGAGGTCGATGACGCGCATTCCGGCGCCAGTTTCCTCGCGCTGCAGAAAGTGTTGGAAGCATTACGTGATGCGTAAATCGTGAAACGCAAGAATGCTGTTACGTTTTACGCTTTACGCTTTACGTTTTACGTTTCAGAGATCGCCATGACTGAACTCGACACCATTCAAAGCATTCCGACTCCCCGCACGCGCGATTCCCTCGCCGCCGATCTGCGCGCGCTCGGCTTGCAGGCCGGCCTGGTCGTGATCGTCCATTCGTCGCTGAGCTCGATCGGGTGGGTGAGCGGCGGTTCGGTGGCGGTGGTGCAGGCCCTGCTGGACGTGATCACGCCCGACGGCACGTTGATCATGCCCGCGCACTCCGGCGACTACTCCGATCCGTCGCACTGGCAGCATCCGCCCGTGCCCGCAGCGTGGTGGCCCATCATCCGCGAGACGATGCCCGCTTTCGATCCGCGCGTCACGCCCACGCGCGGCATGGGCCGCATCGCCGAAACGTTCCGCACGTGGCCGGGCGCGCTCCGCAGTGCGCACCCGCAGGACTCCTTCGCCGCATGGGGCCGCCATGCCGAATTCATCACGGCGAATCATGCGCTTGAAAACGGGCTGGGGGATCAGTCGCCTCTAGCGCGCATCTACGATCTCGACGGGCACGTGCTGCTGCTTGGCGTCCCGCACGCCAACAACACCTCGTTCCACCTCGGCGAAACTCGCGCGCCCGGCGGCAAAATGATCGAGCAGGGCGCGCCGATCATGGAGCATGGTCAGCGCGTATGGAAGGCCTTCACGACGCTGGATGTGGACTCAGACTGTTTCGATGATCTGGGTACTGACTTCGAAAGATTGCATCCGGTGAAGATCGGATTGGTGGGGTCGGCGACGGCGCGCCTGTTTTCACAGCGAGCGGCGGTGGATTTTGCACAAGAGTGGATAACGGAGAGACGAGCAAGCTAACCAGAGAGTACACGGAGGACACAGAGACCGCTGGAACAGCTCCGTGATCTCTGTGTCCTCCGTGGTTAGTCCTTACTGCGGTAACACGATCGTGCCGCTAGTGCTGCTGCCACCGTTCGGTAACGCCGGAGTCTGTGGCTTGCGCCGCACATTCCACAACAGCAGCGCGCCGCCCATCGCCACCAGCGTCACCGCGCCCAGCGAGCCGGTCAGCCGCGCCGTGTCGTAGAAGACGGGACCCATCAGCGCCGAGAAGAAGATCGACAGGCCGCAGAGCGCGAGGCCAAAGCCCAGCGTCACGCCGGAATGCTTGATCACGCCCACCAGCAGCAGCGCCAACCCCAGCGACAGCGGCGGCACGATCCACAAGACCTTCCACAAATACCACTGCCCGTACCACATGTTGAAGAGGAACAAGCCGCCATTGACGCCGATGAAGATCGCGGGGACCAGCAGCCACGCTTCGCGCGCATAGATCGCCGCCAGCAGGAAGCCCAGCGCCACGCTCAACACCTCGATCGGCCACCAGCGCGCCCACAGGAACCACTGCCCGCTCGTCATCGAGATCAGCAGCAGGATGCCGCTGGCGATGACGGGCGCGGCGACGATGAACAGCAGACCCATCCAGCGCTGGCGGATGAAGATCGGCAGCAGGGCGATCAGTGCGCCGAACGCGATGATGACCGTGGGCCACCAGCGCCACGCCGCCGTCCACAGATCGATGCCGCTCAGCGTGATGAACAGCGCCAGCACACCCAGACCGATCAAGATCGATCCGGCGATAAGAGAAGAACCTGAACGTTGCATGTTGCCTCCAAGTTTTCGACTACCGTCATTGCGAGGAGCGTCGTTTGCGACGAAGCAATCTCGGACTTACCAAGAAGATTGCTTCGCCGCTGCGCGGCTCGCAATGACAATGTATTACAGTGGTTCGGTTACGGCGTCGGCGTTAGCAGTCTCTTCAACGCCGGGACATCGGGAATGTTCTTCAAGCCTTCAGCGAGGCCCTTTTGAATGGCCTCATCGATGACGGACGCGAACGGCAGCTTGCGGATCGCCTCGGGCTGCGTCACGATGAACATTGTTCCGGCGAAAATGGCCGTGCCCGTCAACACCATCAGCACCAGGCCGGTATAGTAAGCCACCTGGCTCGCCAGCCGGCGATTCGCCACATACAGAATGATCGTCACGATGATCGTACCCAACACCACCGGCGCAATCAGCATCCACATGGTCCAGTTATTTTGATCGACGAACCAGAAGTAAGCTGAAATCACGCCGGTGACCAGAAGTGTGTTCGTCGGGATCATCACCCACAACCAGCGCGTGGCAAACATCACGTAAGCGAAAGCCAGTCCAACCACCAGAATCTGCAGCGGCCAGCCGTGAACGAAGATAGCCAGATCACCTGTAAAGGCCACGACGCTGAGGAAGATCAGATTCGCGCCGATGATGATGCCGAACCAGATCAACGTGATCAGCCCGTACTTCTTGATGAGTCCCCACCAGTCGATCGATTTGGTTTCGACGACGACGTTTTGTCCTCCAGCCGATTGGCCTGCCGCAGCCCCAACGGCCGCAGCGGCCTTCGCATCCGGCACAGCATCGGTCTGATCTTTCGCAAAGTCCGTGTTGGTGATGCCCTGGCGCGCCGTGCCGGAGATCACCGAGATCGGTTCAGCCGCTGCGGCAACGCTGGCCGTCAGGGGCAGCGAGATCCGATCGGGTAGTTGGATGGCCGCTTCATCGGCGGCCGTGCGGATCGCTTGCGCCATCTCTTCAGCCGTCTGATAGCGATCGTCGGGATTCTTGCTCAGCACTTTCAGCAGGATGCGCTCGAACGCTTCCGGGATGACCACGCCCGTGGCGGGCGGCATGGGCAGCGGTTCGTTGACGTGCTTCATCAGGATCGCCAGCGGCGTATCGGCGTCGAAGGGCGGCTTGCCGGTGAGCATCTCGTACAGCACGATGCCCAGCGAATACAGATCGCTGCGGACGTCGCTCTGATTCTGCATGCCCTGCTCGGGCGCCATGTAGTTGAGCGTGCCCATCAGCGCGCCCGACATCGTGTAGCGCGTCGCCCCCACCATCTGCGCGATGCCGAAGTCGGTAATGACGGCCTGCCCGCGTTTGGTCAACATGATGTTGGCCGGTTTCAGATCGCGGTGGATCATGCCTTCGCTGTGGGCGTAGGCCAGCCCGTCGAGCACGTCCAGCAGCACGCGCACCACCTCGCCCAGCGGCATCGGCTCCTCGCGCACGTGATAATCATGAAGGCGCGCTTTGAGCGTGTCGCCTTCCAGCAGTTCCATCACCATGTAATAGATGTCGTCCTGCAAGTCGGCGTCGTAGACCTGCACGATGTTGGCGTGACGCAGCGCCGCGACGATCTTCGCCTCGCGCTGAAAACGCGCCAGAAATTCGGGGTCGTCCACCAATTCGCCACGCAGCACTTTGACGGCCACAAACCGATCGAGTTGGGGGTGATACGCGCGGTAGACGCTGGCCATGCCGCCGTGCCCCAACTGCTCGCGCAGCTGATATTTGCCTAAGTTCATGCCTTCCAATTTTTGCGGTGCCATATCTCTTGCCTCGCCCACAAGGATAAACGAAAGCCGACTGTCGTACCTATCAACTGGCTAACAGTCGGCTAATGGGGGTGAATCGGTTGTAAGCTATTCCGGCATCACCAGCTTGTAGCCCAGCCCGCGCACGGTAATCAGCAATTGGGCGTTGCTGGGATCGGGTTCCAGGCGGGCGCGCAGCCGCCGCACCAGATTTTCGATCTGGTAATCGTAGATGCCTTCCTGGTATTCGGGCCACACTGCTTTGCCGATCTCGTCCTTGGAGCAGACCTTGCCGCGCCGCTCGTAGAGGTGCATCAGCAGCGCGAACTCTTTGGGCGAGAGATTGACCACGCGCCGATTGACCCGCACGATCCCGGCGCTGGCATCCAGATCGAGTTCGACGCGCAGCATCCCGCCGATGGTGGTGTCCGGATCGCGGAAGGTGAATTTCACATCGCCGACGTTCACGATGTCACCGTCGCGCAGTTCCATCGGCTCCAGGATGCGCTCGTCGTTGAGGAACGTGCCGTTGGTGCTGCTGAGGTCTTCCAGCATGACGCGCCGGCCATCGCGCACCAGCCGGGCGTGCTCGCGTGAGACGCGCTTGCTGGTGATGACGATGTCGCATTCCACTGCGCGCCCGATGGTGGTAGTCTCGCCGCGCAGCGGGTGCTCGTGGCCGGCGGGATCGGTAAGGAAGGGAATCGGAAATTCGACAGCCATCGCAGTGCTCCAATCGGGCGGAATTATAGCACTACGAAGCGTAAAACGTAATTCGTAAAACGTGAGACGTGAGACGTAATCGGGATTAATCCAACTTAACGATCAAGTTCATCTTCTGCAATTCCTCGTCGCGCTTCAAGGGGAACTTCTGTGTGTGGCGCAGCGCTTCCGGCAGTTCGAGGTTGAACGTTCGGATCAGTTTGTTGATCTCCGCCAGCCGTTCGTCGAAGATATGCAGCGCCTTGTGCCATTCGTCCTGCGCGTAACGCCGATCGACGCTGCCGCCGCCCCGCGCTTGCAGCACCCATTCATACGTACGGCGCACCGCTTGCCGCGCAATCTCGGTCTTGGCGCGAATCTCCGCGTCCAGTTCCGCGAAGTGCGGACGAAAGCCCTGCTCTTTCACCAACTGCTCCAGCGCATCCGTATCCAGGTGCGAGAACGGTTTGCCCTGGCCGCGCAGGTTATCGAACTTGCCGTCCTGCAGCGCTTGTTGAATTTGATCTTCGATATCGAAGGGGGACATGCGCTACCTCGCTCAGTGCAGACCTGGCAGGTTTTCCACCATCTATCTCTCAATCATCACAGTACAACTATACAATACAGAACACGTGCCCGCAGAGATTAGAAAACCTGCCAGGTCTTTGTCGTTGGCGGGCGGCGGCCTTGAGCGCGCCCACGCCGGCCGCCGCCCTGATTGTAATCGGATGCCGCAGAGGTGGCATCCGCGAAACCGTCAACACCTTCACGGATAGTAGTGCTGAAAGATCTCCACGGCGCGCTGCACGCCGTCTTCGCCGCGCACGAGTTCGCCGATGTGCGCCGCGCGCTGACGAATCGATTCATCGTTCACGGCCAACCCGATCGCTTGGGCCAGGTTGATCGAGGTGAGTTTCTGACGCGGAATCGGCTGCGGACCCACACCCGCGCGATAAGCATGCTCGGCCCAAAACAGCTGATCGGCAAAGAACGGAACCCCGATCGAGGGCACACCCGATCGGAGTGCCGCACCCGTCGTCCCTGCGCCACCGTGATGCACGATCGCGCCCATGCGCGGATACAGCCACTCGTGCGGCACGAAATCGATCTTGAAGACGTGATCGGGCAAATCGGCTTGCTGCAAGCCGCCCCAGCCGGTGAGTAAGATGCCGCGCTGCTGCGAGCGATCCAGCGCGTTCAAGACAATCTCGGTGGTGTGCTCTGGATCGCGATTGTTCATGCTGCCAAAGCCGATAGCAATCGGCGGCGACCCCGCACCCAGAAAATCGATCAACTCCGCCGGCGGTTGCCAACTCGCTGGTTGATCCAAAAACCAGTAGCCCGCGATGCGCACGAAGTCCGGCCAATCCCTGGGGCGTGGTAGAACGCTGGGGCTGTAACCGTAGATCACCGGATTGCGATCTTGATACAATTTGCCGAACGGGCCGAAGAACGGCGTGGGCGGCAAGTTCAGCACTTCGCGCCGCGCATCGTTCATCGCGCCGCGCATCGCCTGCCAGAACATCTGCCCGCCCACAAAATACGACGCATAGTTGACGAGACCGCCCAACTTCAACGGCTTCATCACCGACATGCTGAATTCGCGCGTCGGCGTGATGGGCTGCAAGTAGGCTTGCAAGAATGGCTTGTCGAGTTTCTCTGCCACGGGATAAGCCGCATAGAACCCGATGCCCGTCATTACGATCAAGTCGGTGTCGGCGCACGCCTTTAGACAGTCGCCCAACATCTCGACGATCATCGTGCGCGCGATACCGCGAAACTCGCGCACAAACTTGATGGGATTCGCGCCGGTTTCGGTGAAGCTCACCCCGGTTTCGCTGCTCATCAGATCACGCACGTTGCCGTGTAAAGGCGCAAACTCCAGCTGGTGCTCGCGCACCAGCGTTTCGAAATCAAGATGCGTGTTCAGCCGCACGCGATGGCCCACTTGCTGCAAGCCCTGTCCCAGCGCAATGTACGGCTGAATGTCGCCGCGTGAACCGATGGCAACAATCGTAACGTGCATGACTTAGCCCCAGATTCTCTTCCCCAACTTTTCGAGCGCATGCCGTGCCCAGCGTAAAATCACGACGCGATCGACTGCGCGGGCAGCATCGCTCAACGGCCCGCGATGCCGCACCACAAACACAGCGGTCCCCGCGGCATGTTCCACCGACTCGACGCCTGCCAGCCCTGCCAGGGCGGCTGTCACATTGCGCGCTCAGCCCCATTCGCACAACAGGCCGCTGACTTCGATGACGGCCGTCTGCCCGTCGTCGTCGAGCACACGTGTCTGCGGATTCACCCACACATTCTTAAGCGACGGCATTCCCCTGGCCTTTGCCCTTCGCGCGCGGCGTTTGCTTCCCGCCTGTCAGCCAGCGCGTCGCCGCGACAAACTCGTGCCGCAGCAGCAAGCCCCGCGCCAGCACCAGCGCCACGCCGCCGACGTTGAACAAATAGCGCGTCTCCGCGCCGATCTTCATCACGCGCGCCAGCAGTTCGCGCACCCACACCGGCCCCACCGTACCCACGCCCGCATATGAACCCAGCGAGATCAGCAGCCCGTCCATGTGCGGCACATACGGCTTCACAACTTCGCCCTTGAAGTCCGCGCTGATTTGTTCAGCCGCATACTCGCCCTGCTGCGCGGCCAACTGCCCGCACGGCAAAGCGATTTTCCCGTCGCGCGGATCGCGCACCACGGCATTGTCGCCGATCAGCGAGACTTCGGGATAATCGATCGAGCGCAGATACTCGTCCACGATCGCCGCACCGCGCTCACCCAGCGTCAAGCCTGAGTTTAGCACAAGCGCATTGGCGCGCACACCGCCCGTCCAGATGACGGTCGAGGTCATGATCTCTTCGGGCTGATCAGATCCGATCGGCTTCACCCACACCCGATCGGCCTCCACGCGCTCGAGGGGCGTGCTGGTGCGCACTTCGACGCCCAACTTCTTCAGCACGCGCGCCGCCTCGTCGATCGTCTTTCGATCAAAGCCGGGCAGCACTGTCGCCGCCGCTTCCGCCAGCACGATCTTGATCGCGTCACGCTTCAGGCCATAGCGCCGCTCCAGCGAACGCAGCCCTTCGGCCAACTCGGTCGCCAGCTCCACGCCAGTGATGCCCGCCCCGCCGATCACGATCGGGTAGGGGGCCGATCGGGTGGCCGAGGTCAACGCCGAGAGGGTGGCCTCCAAATGGCCGCTGATCGATCGGGCGTTGGCCGCCGACTTCAGCATCAGCGCGTGCTCGCTGAGACCTGGAATGTTGAACGTAGCCGGTTGGCTGCCCAACGCGATGATCAAGCGATCGTAATTGTAGTCGCCCTGATCGGTGAGCACCGATCGGGTCTTGAAATCGAACCCGCTGATCGACGCCTTGACAAACTCCACTTCGCGCGGCAGCACTTCGTTGACGGGTAGTTTCAGCGCCTCGACATCGATCTTGTCAATCGCCGCTTCGTGCAGTTGAAACTGCAGCAGGTGATACGCGTGCTTGTTAATCAGCACCACGCGCACGTTCTTCTCGCGCGCCAGGGTGCGGGCCGCGGCCAGTCCCGCGTAGCCCGCCCCGGCGATCACTACGGTAAGTCGCTTCTCAGTAGCCATGTCAGCCTCCTAAATGCCTGTATTTCTCGATGTTTTCGTGCTTCCCAATAAAGATGACGATCATCTTCTTTATATGTGAATAATATCACCCATTTGTGAATTCGTCAACAATCGCGCGTCAAATTCAGGTATGAAAAAGCCCCCGGCTTTGTTGCAAGCCGAGGGCTGTAGTATAGACCTGACATCGAAAGCGCGCGCACTTAGCGCTGGATCAGACATGGCAGTGTCTTTCACGGCTCAATTTCTATCGCTATCAACTCAACGAGGTCGTTTCCAGCCGGCAGCGTCAAGCGTTTGCCCGTCAATTCATCATACAACCCCGCCGTCAAGCGATAGGCGCCGATGGGCAAATCCGCCGGAATCTTCAGCACGATCTCGTCGCCGACGATCTCGCCGGGCAGCCAGCTCCACGTGGGGCGTGTGCCGTTCTGCGGAATCACATCGGCCTGCGCGCGCGGCACGCCGTTCGCATCCAGCAGCTGCACGAACACCTTGTACGACTCCGGTATATCCTGTTCGGCGCGCCACCACAACTTCACGCGGCATTCTGCATTCTGCAACTTGCATCCTGCCAGGTCATATCCCAGCAGCGCTGCTTGATCCCCCAATGTCTGATCGATCCGCTGCGCAATCGCCGGTTCCGCAAACGATCGCTCGGGCGCGGTCACGCGCACCTCTCCCAACTCGATCGGTTCACTGTTCCCGATCGACACGCGCCAGCGATATGAACCGCTCGCCAAGCCGGCCGGCACGCGCACACGATCCAGATTGACGATCTGCTCGTCGGTATTCCACTGCGACGCTGGATAACGGCCATTGCCCAGCGGGAAATCGCGCGTGAGCACGACTTGATTTTGATCGTCAACCAGTTCGATCGTAGCGCCGTAATCCTGCGCAGGCTTCCCCATTGCCTGCCAGAACAACGTCAGCAGCACCGTCTCGCCGCTCAACACCGCGTCGCGATCACGATTTGCGCCGAGCAGCTTGATCTCCGGCGTCAACGGTTGATCCACGTGCAGATTGTAGATGCCTAACTCGTCGGCAGAGAAAGTCCGTTGAGCGCGTGTCACCACCAGCGGCCCGATGAGTGCCGCCGCCGGACGCGAGGTTGATCGTGAGGCCATCGCCTGAGCAGGCAGAGTCAACTGCGAGCCACGCTCGAACACCTCCGCGAAGATTTGATAGTCGCCGGGCGGCGTGCCGGGATTGATCGGCAGTTCAAAACTATCGACCACATAAGCGTCCAGCGGCCACGTCGTCGTCGCCGGATAGTCCTGATAATCGCGCGGGCGATCGAGCGTCTTGGGACTCCACACTTCGCCGCTGGCATCAATCACGCCGACCGTCGTTTGATATTGTTTATCGAGCGGACGCAGGACGCGCCAGTACAAGTCCACGCGCACTGTCTCGCCGGAAGGTGCGCTGCCCGGCGAAACGCTGTAACCCAGCAAACGCAGTTGATCGCCGTAGTCGATCTGTGTTGGATGCTCGACGTTTTGCAGCACACCATTCTGCAACTGCGCCTGCCGCAGCGGCGTGAGCTGCGGATCGATCAGCAGGAGTTTGAGCAGCAAGAAGACGACCGGCACAAGGAGGAAGGATGAGGGATGAAGGATGAAGGCTGAGCCGGATTTATCCGGCTTTCCATTACCAGCAGCGGGATTCATCCCGCGCGCATCGCGCCCATCGCGC
>CAYNML010000013.1:49544-70723 GCA_964398185.1 uncultured Anaerolineae bacterium
CATCGCGCCCATCGCGCGCATCGCGCCCATCGCGCCCATCGCGCGCATCGCGCCCATCGCGCGGCACACCGCGCACCAGCACGCCCGCAAACACCATCAACGCGGCCAGCGAGATGACATTCGCCAGTGTGCGCGACGGCGTATCTTCAAACGCCACCGTAATCGTCTGCCGCCCGGCCGGAACCTCGAACGTGATCAGGCCGTTGGGATCAGAAGGAACGATCGGGACTTCCTGACCCGCGATGGTCGCCTGCCAACCGGGAAAAGCAAAGGCCAGATACGTCGCCTGAAAATCGATCGGACTGTCGAGCACGATCTCGGCGCGATTGGGTTGATATGCCTCGCTGACGATCTGCGCGCCTTCAGGCAGCACCGATCGATCGAGGCGCTTGATCGATTCACCCGCCGCATACTGCGCCTCCAGCGGCGATCCGCTTGGACGCTCCACCACCGTCACCGGCAGATACGCGCCCAGCGGATCGACACCGGTGTGCCCCGTGGCGCGCTCGTAGGCAAACACGTCGGCCATGCTGAGAGCAAGCGGGCCGGGACAGAGGCGTGGATAGAGCAGGGGCACGGCAGACAGCAGGACGGGGAGGGTGAAGATAATGAGTAACCAGTACTGAGTAATGAGCAAAGAGCGTTGGTTACGCACCTTGTCATACGCAATACGCACCACGCAATACGTTGCGGCTCCCGCCAGCAGCGCCACCGGCAAAATCGCGCGGCCCACCAAGCGCCACGGAAATTGCACAAAGCGGATGAGCGGCAGCGTCTCCCACAAGCCCACCGTCACCGGCAGCGCCATGAGGATGAAGATCACCGCGGCGACAGCGGCGATGATGACATGCACCCGTTGTTCGCGTGTGGACAGGCGCTTGATCAGCGCCACGCCCAGCACGGCCAGCGCCACCTGTACCCAGCCCAGCACGATGCGCAGCGGCGGATTGAGCAGCGTCGGATCCGACGTTCCCGGCGGCCCGAAGACTTCACTCAGCGCCGCGAAGTTGTAGTGAAAATCATTGCCGCGCGCCGAATGCGTCAAATACAACTGCGCGGACTGGCCTTCCGTCAAAGCGGGCAGCCAGAAAAAGGCGGTAACGGCGAAGGCGAGTACGAAAGCGAAGCAAGTAATGAGTAACGAGTAACGACTAACTTGCTCACGCTTCACGTACCACGCACCACGCACTACGAAGATGTAAACCACCAGCACCGGCACAAAAATCAAACTAGAAATGTTGTGCGTCAGCAGCAGCGCTGCCAGCGACAGCACCGCCGCTGCAAAATACTTTCGCCCGCCGCGCAACAGCAAACGGCGGAACGCCCACAAGATCAACGGCAGCAGCGCCAGCGCGATCGCTTCCGGCAGATTGCTGCGCACCAGCGAGTCGATCACGGTGTAGGGCGCGGCCATGTAGACGATCGCGGCTACGAACCCGGCCGGCCGATCGAAGATGTCGCTGACCCACAGGTTCATCATCAACCCACTGGCGATGAGGCTGCCCGCCAACACCAGATTCAATGACAGCGGAAAACTCGCGCCCACCAGATGCACGAACTCGACCAGATAGTAACCCAACGGTTCGCGGTAATTGAAGAAGGGGAAGCCGTAGCCGTAAGCCAGATCGGGAAACCAGCGCGGATACAACAGCCCATCGCTCAACGCGCGATCGAGCGCCACCGTGCGATAGACGTGCAGCGCGCCGTCGTCGCTGCACAGCCAGGCGTTCTGCAGCAGCGGCGCAGCCAGAAGCAAACCGACCATGATCAATGCACAATTAACAATGATCAATGAAGAATGATCAACGAGGAATGAAAAAGGATGGAAGTCTTTCAACGAAGGACGAGCCCTGTTACTCATACTGAATGGCGTTACAGAATCATCCGCTCATTTTGATGATTCGTGTTCACTTCACGATGACCGCCGGCTCAAGGACCACTTCGCCGTCGCCGGTGCGGGTGTCGATCAGGTGGGTGCCGTCCAGCGGATTGTACATGCCCACCACGATGCGATACGCGCCCGGCGGCGTGTTGGCCGGAATTTGCAGCGGATAGTGATCGGCAATGACCTGCCCGGTGGCCCACGAGGCCGTGGGCATGCCGCCGCCCTGCGGCTGTGAATCGCGCTGCGCGATGACGCTGCCGTTCAGCGTTTCCAGGTGCGCGAACACCGTGTACAACTGATTGGTCGTCGTGCCCGCCTGCCAAAACAACGTCAGCGGCAGCACGTCGCCCGCGCGCAAGGTCTGCGTGGGATAGTCCGCGCCGATCAGTCTCACCGCCGGATCATCAAACTGCACGTTCAATGGCTGCTGTGGCTGAACTGGATCGAACGATCGCTCGCGGTGCAGCAGCCGCACGTCGAACGGCGTGAACATCCCGCCTTCCAGCAGTTGCCCGTCGGGGCCGGCTACGCCGATCGAGACGTGGTAGTCCGCCGGCCGCAGGTCCACCGGAAAGCGCAGTTGATAGCGCGCGCCGATCACTTCGCCTTCACGCCATACCGACGTGGGATACACGCTCAGCGGCAGACGTGTGCTGAACATTTTTTGATCGGCTTGATCGCGCACTTCCCACACCACCTGCAGATCGCGCAGATGATCATTCATGCCGCGCCACACCACGTCCACGGTCCACAGATCGCCGTTGATGACCACGCCCGGGCCGCTGTCAAAGCCCACGATCTCCACCGCATCATCCCAGCGATAAGTGTACGGATATTCCGTCGCGCGCGGCAGCCGATCGAGCGCCTCCGGCAGCGGCGGCACATCGAATGACGCGAGGATCGGCGCCGTGCCGGAAAAGTTGCCCGCGGCGCTAAACAGCCCGGCGCGCTGACCGTCCGCCTGATCAATACTGACGCGCACCTCATACTGACCGGGCGGCGCTTCGGCAGGCAGTGTGAAGCGCAAGGACTGATCGACCGCGCGCCCGACGAGCCATTGGGGAGCCGGCACTTGATCGGCGTTCTGGATCAATCCGCCCGTGACGCCGCGCAGCGCTCCGCTGGGATCGATCAAGTGCAGCGTGGCCGTATAGGGCGCGTTCACCGGAGCCAGCGGCTGCCAGCGTGCCTCGATCGAACCACTGCGCCCCGTCGCAACCGGCGCCACATCCACCAGCGCGAAGTTGCCGCCCAACTGCACGCGGAACGGATCAATCCGGCCAATCTTTCCGGGCGTGAGATCATAGACTGCGATTTGCGTGCCGCCAAAATCCTGTTGTCGCGCCAGCGTCGCCGTCTGCGCCAGCCACTGCCGCATGAGCTGTTGCACGACCGGCGAGACCGCCTCCGACCACGCGAACCACAAGCGCTCATACTTCGTGCTGAGATCGTTAAGAATCTGTTCCAGTTCATCGCTGGTCACGTCGCGCGGCAGCGTGACCAGCTGCGCCTCGCCCGCATAGGCGCGCGCCACCGGCTGATCGATCAGCGCGACGACGGCCTCGGTCTGCGGGTTCGCCGCGTGCAGCGCCTCGGCCTGCCGGCGCGCCTGCTTGTTGCGCAGCACCCACGCCCCGTCCACTATGCCGGTCCGCAGCGTCTGCATCACCTCGCCGCGCGCCAGCAAACCGTCGTAGAACTGCGGATTCAACTGCCGTTCGCTGAGCGTGATGACGTAGTAATCCGACAGTTCCAGATCGCGCTGGGAGGCGTTGCGCGAACGGCCGCTGAAAATGGGCGCAAATGACGGAATGGCCGAGGTCGCCGTCACGGACTGCAAGCCGTCGGGCTGTTGATTAAGCCAGTTGGCGGCGGCGCCCAGCCCCTCGCCCCAACCCACCGCGAAACGTTTCTGCGCTTCCGGCGCGCCGCCCAGCAGCGCGTTGTAGTGCATCAGCAAGTACGGCCAGTTGAGCAGCACCAGCGCGGCTGCGCCGATCAAAACGATCGCGCGCACCACACCCGATCGGATCTGTCCGATCCCCCAGGCCGCCACCAGAATCAATAATGCTTCGGCGGGGAGCATATACCGATCGTACTTCTTGGCAGCGGGCGTGATCAAGGCAATGAACAGCGCCGCGCCGATCAGCAGCAGGATCACGGCGAACGCCTGCCGGTCCGATCGTTTCCACGCAGTGATAATGATCGCTATGAATGCGGCGATCAAGCCGAAGACCAGCACCGGCGTCAAACGAAACGCCAGCGCCACCGGATAGAAATTCGCGCCGTGATTCAGCGCATATTGCCCGTCGAAAAACGTGGGCCGCACCGCGTTTGCGCCGAGGAACGACGCCAGCCCGAAGATGCCGCCCAGCGTCTCGAGCGGCTGCACCCACATCGCCGGATAGAGAGCAATGAACAGTGACCAATGTACAATGACAAATGACAGCAGGCACAGCAGGGCCTGCTTGAGCGACAGTCGTTTGGTGATCACCGCAAGCCACAGCACGATCACTGCAAAGCCCGTCAGGAACAGCCCCGGCGATTTGCTGAGGAAGGCGAGGCTGGCAAAGGCGCCGGCGAGGGCAAACCAGCCAATTTTGGAGCGTGGATTTTGGATTGTCGATTTTTCGACGCCGTTGAGCAAGGCCAGCACGCAGAGGACACTGAACGTCGTCAACAGCCCGTCGACGTGCAGCAGGCCGCTGAGTCCCGCCGCGAACGGATCGAGCGCGAAGAGCAGGCCGGCGATCACGCCCACACGCTGCCCCCACAAGCGCCGCGCCAGCAGATAGATCAGCACCACGCCCAGCGCATTGACGAGGATGACGGGCAGACGCGCGTACGTCAAAAAAACGCCCAGCCGCTTGAAGGCTTCGGCGTTTTCGGGCGCCAGGGTGGTGATCTGATTCAACCACTGAATCGCTTCGTGACTGGCCGTCGGATCGGCGAAGCGCTTGAGCAAAATGCCCAGCGAGCCGAGCCACATCGTGGTGACGCCGGGATGTCCCATCTGCGCGGTGCCGGCCCACTCGCCCGCGGCCAGCGCCTGGCTGAAATGGATCGAGCGCCACACCCACGACGGCTCGTCGGGCGCGACGTAGTTCTTCACCGCGCCGCTGCGCGTGAAGAGCGCAAGAACAAAGATGGACAGCGCCGCCGCCAGCACGGCATGTCGTCGAAGAAATAAACGCATAAGGTTAGGCGCAACCTCCTGGAGGTTTTCAACCTCCGGGAGGTTATTGAACGCATTATCCCAGATAGCCCAAGGCCCGCAGGCGATCTTCCACCTCGGCTTGTTCTTCCGCCGTGAAATCGACCTGCGCGGTTGACGTGCTGGCCGCCGCGCCGATTTGTGTCGCCTGGCCGCGCAGCTCCGGCGCAAGCGCCTCGCGCAGCACGCGGCCATCCATGTCTTCCGGCACCGGCACGTTGAGAATGTGCAAAATCGTCGGGGCCAGATCGGTGATCTTCGGCCCGGCCACCGCGCCGCTGGCAAAGGCCGGGCCGCTGCCGATAAAGATGCCGTGCAGGCGATGGCAGCCGCTGTCGCCGCGAATCTGCGGGGTCAGCACGCGCCCCTCCGTGGCGAACAACGGAAACGCAATGGTCCTGTAGCCGTCGAGGATGAGATGCAGGTCCGCGCCCTGATCGGCGTAGGGGCCGTGCGCGGCCTCTTCGCGCGGAATGATGCGATCGACCAGCGGTCGGCCCGTCGCCGGATCGATCAGCGTATTCAGCGCGTCGATCACTTGCTGGCGGGCGTCGGCATACCGATCGGGCGTCACACACCCGAACGGCTCGCGTCCCTGCAAATTGATATAGATCTGACCAACGTGGCCCATCGAATACGCAATCGTCTTGCTCCAGTCCACATCTTCGAACGAGAGGAACTTGCCCACCATCTCGTTGCGCGCCTTGCGGCTGACCTTGGCGGTGATGTTCTGCCAGCCGAGCTTGCTCAAGATCTTGTAGGCGGTGGCGGGGGTGAGTCCGTTGCGGAACGCCCACCAGCGCAGCTGCGTGAAGAATTTCGGCTTCAAGTGCATCAAGCCTTTTTCGATGAAGAGGATGTTGAGGTTGATGGTGCGGTGCAGCGGCCCGAAGCCGTGATCAGACATCACGATCGTGTTCGGCGCACCCGCAGCCTCATGCACCTGCCGCACGGCATCGTCAAGATGCTGATACACCTTTTGCAGCGCATCGCCATACCTGGCGGCCAGCGCCGGCTCGTGACGCGGATGCGACTTGTCCATGAAGCGCCATAAGGCGTGCGAGCCGTTATCGGTGGCGAGGAAGTGGAGCATCAACACGTCGGTGGGCCGATCTTTCAGCAAGCGCAGCGCGTAGCGCAGCTGGGTATCGATCAGATCGTGCAGGTCGGCGATGAATTCGTCTTCGTTGCCCGCCTTGTACTGCACGTTGGGCGTCAGGCGATATTTGCCCAGCTCCGCTTCGTAGGGCTTGAGCAGCTCGGGCGGATGGACGGTCTTGCCCTGATCGGGCGAGAGCAGGCCGGGCACCAGGTAGCCGTTGACTGGGCGCGGCGGAAAAGTGATCGGCACATTCAACACGCCCACCGAATAGCCCGCTTCGCTCAGGATCTCCCACAGCAGCTGGCCCTTGATCTGCGAAGCGTTGACCATGTCGAACGTCCCCGCGCGCGGGCGGATGAAGTCGAAGACGCCGTGCTTGCCGGGATTCTTGCCCGTCATGAACGTCGGCCAGGCGGGCGAGGTGACCGGCGGCAGCGTCGATTCCAGATCGCCCGTGACGCCGTCCTGCATCAGTTTCGCCAGCGTCGGCAGCTGCCCTTCTGCGGCCCACGGCTTGATCAAATCGAAAGTGGCCCCGTCGAGGCCGATGATGAGTAACTTAGTCATGATGTTGCTTAGTCCGATAGTTCATCAGTCAATTCGGATTGTCTCCGAAAAAATGTAACGATTATTCGGCAGCGCGCTGCCCGCCGCATCATACGCGGGCAGTCGTTCACCCGTGTCAGGATTGGTCAGTCCCACGGCGAGGCGATATTCGCCGGGCGGCAGGTTCCACAGCGGCAGTTCGATCAGATCGCTCAACATCTCGCCGGCCTGCCACGTTGACGTGGGACGTGTCCACTCTTTGTGAATGCCGTCTTCCTGCAACACGACGTTGCCCTGTTCGTCCAGCAGATGCACAAAGTACTTCGCATCGCGGCCGGGCGCGGTCAGCGCGTGCCAGTGCAGCCACAGGCTCAGCCAGCTGCCCCGGCGGCTCACGTCGGCAGCGGGCAGTTCGATGGCCGGGCCAAAACGCACGCGCGGCTCTTCGGTCACCGGCATGATCCAGTCGCCGGTCAGGCCGGGCACATTGCTGATGCGGTGTGGCAGATCGATTGCGCCCAGTACACGCTTACCGTCGAGCACGCTCAACCGCAAGCGATACCGCCCGATCGGGATCGGCTGCGACGGCGTGAGTAGATAATCTCCGATCACAAGCGTGCCGGTCAGCCAGCTCGTCGTCGGCGGAGAAATCCGATCGGTGTGGCTGATGACCGCCGCCCCTGCTGCGTCGATCAACTCCAACCGATAGGCCAACTCCTGCCCGATCGGCTGCGCCGCACCCCACCGCACCTGCACCTCGATGGGCTTGTCCGGCCCGGCCACCGCCGCCCAACTGTTGACCACGCCGATTTCATCGGTCAACATCTGCGCCGGGCGCACGGCAGGCGCCGTAGAGTATACCGCGATCTGATCGTCCTCGTAAACGGGCGGCAGGGTAAAGTAGTCGCGCAGTTCGGCCACCGCTTCCGGCGCCAGAGCTTTGTGCAACATGAGGTAGCGCACGTTGCGCTCGGCCAGCGGCTGCAATTGTGATCCGAGATCGGCCGGACGCGGCGCGCGAATGTCGTGCTGCCACGCGCTCAATAAGGGACTGCGGCGGAACAAGGCATAGGCCGCATCGGGCACGCGCGCCACACGCCCCTGCACCGTGGGCTTTTCATGCTGCGTTTGATAGTACAGATAGCGCTTGGTGGCCGACCGATCGAGCGGAATATCGAGCAGCGCGTAGTCTGCTCCGTCCTGCGCCATTTGCTGTTGAAACGGCGAGGTGGGCAGCGGCTCGATGGTGGGATACGGCACGCCGAGATACTCGAAGAGAATGAGCGCGCCGAGGATCGCGCCGCCGATCGCCGTAACGCGCTTCAGCGCGTTTGCCTCAGCAGGCATCGATTTCAATCGATGCGAACGCGCACGAGATTGCAGGCGCGCCAGCACATCCTGCACGCCCCACGCGGCCAGCGGCGCCAGCGCCAGCGGCAGCAGCAAATTGTAACGATCCGGCGAACGCAGAATGTTCAGCGGAAAGCGGTCGCCGATCAGCGCGTAGGGCAGCGGAATGTTGATCAATTCCGCGCCGTTCACCCGCAGGAATGGCCCCAACGCCATAATGAAGCAAAACACGCCCACGGCCAGCCACGGCAGCGCGCGGCGCCTGGCGCGCAGTGCGCCCCACACGGCCAGCAGCAGTGGCACATAGCCCAGGTACGGCATCCACGCGCGGTTCTTGACAAAATTCTCGTACAGCGGCTGCACGATCGAGCCGAAGACGGGATGATACGTCATCGGCACGAAGTAGGCCGCCAGATCCGTCTGGCCCCACGTCTGCTCGTTGGCGATCAGCTCATCGGGCGAGGCGGCCTGCGTGTACAGCCGGGCCGCCGGCAAAACGATCGGGAGGGAGAGCACCAGCCCGATCGCCGCGCCGGCGATCAAGCGCGTCCACGCCCCGCGCCCGCGAGCATCGCGCGCCCACTCGCGCCGCAAGGCCAGCCAATCGACCAACACGAACAGCGCCATGACCACGCCGCCCAGCACCAGAAATTGCAGACGCGTCGCGGTGATCAACAACGTCGTCACGCCAATCCAGATGACATTGCGCCGCTTGGTTTCGCGCGTTGCCTTCAAGATGAATAAGGCCAACAGCGGAAACCACTGCACACTGGCCAGACTGACGTGCCCCAGCGATTGCGAAAAATGATACGGCGCGAAGGCAAAGATGAGGCCGGCAATTAAAGCAGGGATCAGGGATCGGTGATCAGTAATCGGGCCTGATCCCTGATCCCTGATCCCCGATCCCAGTAGATATTCCACCAACTTGAACATGGTGTAGCCGCTGAGGATGAACGTCAGCAGCACCGTCATGTTGTACGCGGCAATGTCGCCCACCAGCGCGGCCAGCGGAATCCACAGCAGGGAGTTGTAGAAGCTCAGCGAATGCGCGGCCAGGCTGACGCCCACCGGATAAAACTGCACCGGCGTGAACAACGTATCGTAGCCGTGCTGCAGCGCATAGCGCGTCCACCAGTTGTCCCACTGGAACGTCCACAAATCTTCGTTGTTGCCCGCATAGACTGATCCGATCTGCGCGATCAACGGCCAGGTCAGCAGCAGCGTGAGGACGGTGAAGAAGAGCAGGGCGAGGAGATCACGGCGAAGCTTGACGTTCATGATGCGTTGCTTTTTCGACAGAGAGATAGAGAGACAGAGGGACAGAGAGAAATCACTCCATCCCTCTGTCTCTCGTTCCCTCTATCCCTCATTCCCATTGCTCTCTTCGTGCCGGAGCACTTCGCGCGTTACGTAGATGGTCTTGCCCTGTGATTCGTAATAAGTGCGCATCTGCATTTCCGCCAGCAGGCCAAAGAAGAGGAACTGCACGCCAAGAATCACCAGCATCACGCCCAGCCACAGGATGGGGCGATTGCTCAACAGAGCGCCTTCGAAAATCTTGATGAAGGCCAGATACGCCAGGATCACCACCCCGATCGCGCCGGTGGCGACCCCCATACCCCCAAACAACCGCATGGGCTTGCCCTGAAAACTTAGCAGAAAACTCAGCGTAAACAGATCGAGGAAAACGCGGAACGTGCGCGAGAAACCGTACTTGCTCTGGCCGAACTTCCGCGCCCGATCTTTCACCGGCACTTCGGCCACCTTGACGCCCATCCACGACGCGAACGCCGGAATGAAGCGATGCATGTCGCCGTACAGCCGCACGCGTTTGATCACCTCGTAGCGATACGCCTTCAGCGAACAGCCGGAATCGTGCAGCGAGATGCCCGTGTTGCTGGCGATGATGGCGTTGGCAACGCGCGAGGGAATCTTGCGCGTGAGCAGCGGCTCTTTGCGGTGCTGCCGCCAGCCCGACACAATGTCGTAGCCTTCGGCCATCTTGGTCAACAACAGGGGAATGTCCGCCGGGTCGTTCTGCCCGTCGGCGTCGAGGGTGATCACGATCGCGCCGCGCGCCACATCGAACCCCGCCGCAAAGGCCGCCGTCTGCCCGAAGTTGCGGCGCAGCCGCACGGCCACCACGCGCGGATCGGCCGCGGCCAGCTGTTGCAGCACCGGCCAGCTGGCGTCGCGGCTGCCGTCGTCGACGGCGATAATCTCGTACGACCGGTCGAGCTGCTTCAACGCCGCGTCCAATTCGGCGTGCAGCGGCGGCAGCGATTCGGCCTCGTTGTAGACCGGAATGACGATCGAGATGTCGAGCGTGGGTTCGGGTATCATCAACTCTCACAAAATGACCCGACGGTTCGCAGTCGGGTCAGGGCGCTTGCAGCGAGGCGATTATATCACGGTTGGTACCGGTCAACGCCAAATCCCGCATTTCCGTTATAATGTGGGCTATCGCACAGACTTGTTAAGAAAACTTTGCCCCGGTTTAACCGCAGCTCGAATGTTGCCGAGTATCCTCTGTCTGTTGCGAAGCGCACCCACATCACTTCATTTTAAGGAGACACCCCCATGAAGAAACAATTTGCCTTGTTGTCCGTCATGAGTTTTACGTTTGTGCTGCTCGCGCTTCTAGGCATCAGCCTGACGGCGCAGGCTGCGCCGAGTGCCGCCGTGCCACAGGCACCTGCGGCCCCCATCAGGATATTGGTCAACGAGTTCTATCGTGACAGCAACCTGGGAACTGGTAACGAGTGGATTGAGGTCCTGCTAGTCGAGGACCTCACGGCAGCTCAGTTACAAGGATTCTACATCGGCGATTCAACCTCTTCGACTGCGGCCAAGTTCTCGGGGTATCGCATCACCGACACGGCCAGTATTGCGGCGGTGTTTCCCAAGGGAACTCTTATTGTGCTTGGTGGGAGTGCGGCCTTCTCGGAAGACACTAGCTACAATCCTGGCAGTGGTGACTGGAACATCTTGCTAAGCACTTCAGGCTCGCATATCAGCAGCAATGGGAGTACGGGGGATCTGGCGGGAACCGACGTAGTTTACGTTGATACCGATGGCACGAACGGTTCTACCACCATCTCAACTGACGGCTTTGCCGTGAATTGGGATTCATCTCCCGGCGCGCTCGGCGCAAATTCCAATGTAACAGTTAGTGTTCCCGCTAATGGCACGGGGGTTGTACTGACCTCCACGCTGGCCGGCGCAACGACCGCGAGCAACTGGGCCACTAGCGTGGTCTCAACCACCTTGACCCCCGGTCAACCAAACGGTGGTGACAATACAACGTATATCAACAGCCTGCGGACTCCAAGTGTCTCAAGTGCCGATCTCGATCTCGCCAAATCCGGCCCGGCCACAGCCAGCGCCGGCGACCCGATCGCGTACACGATCGATCTCGCCAACACCGGCAACCTCACCGCCACCGGCACGCTGGTGACCGACACGCTGCCCGCCGAAGTGAGCTTCGTCACCTACACCGCCAGCCTGCCCGGCAGCTTCTTAGGGCCGGACGCGCAGACGCTGGTGTGGAACCTGGGCGATGTCGCGCCGGGCGCGAGCGGTCTCATCACGGTGCACGGCGTGATCTCGACCGGTCTGGGCGGCGGCACGCTGTTCACCAACACAGTGACCGCTTCGACCACCGCCACCGAAACGGTCACGGCCAACAACACCGCCGCCGCCCCCACGCTCATCGGCGCGCCGGATCTAGTCGTGGTCAAGGAAGGCCCGGCCAGCGTCAACTCAGGCGATCAAGTAGCCTACACGCTGACCTACACGAACATCGGCAGCCTCAACACCACCGGCGTCGTGCTGGTCGATCAACTCCCGGCGGCCCTGACCTACGTCACCGACTCGCTGGGCGCCGGCGTGCAGGTCGGGAACACCATTACGTGGACGCTGGGCAATCTGGCAGTCGGTGCGTCCGGCTCCGTCGTCCTGACCGCCACCACCGGCGCCGCGGGCGACCAGGTCAACGTCGCCACCATCAGCAGCGCCTCACCCGAATCCGATCTGCTCAACAACGTCTCGGTCTTCACCACCACCGTGCTGGGCGCCGATCCGTTCGTAACGAAGACCGGCCCGGCCGTCGTGTTCGGCGGCGAGCTGATCAGTTACACCATCGTGTACGGCAATCACGGCACCACAGCGGCCGAAGTGACGCTCACCGACACCCTGCCGATCAGCTTCACCACCGCCGACATTGCCTACGATAACAGCGGCTTGATTGCCATCGACGATACCTCCACCCGATCGTGGACGGCGACCCTCGCCGCGGGCGATCGCTTCACCTTCACGCTGGCGCTGACCGTGCCGACTTCCATTGCGAACAGCACGCGCATCACCAACACGATCGAGATCGCAACAAGCGGCCTGGGCAACAACCCGATCGACGATCTCTCCTCCGCCAGCAGCACCGTCTACCAGATCGTGCCCATCAGCACAGCGCGCGCCGGAACCAACGGCCAGGTGTTTGGCGTCGAAGGCCAGGTCATCTACGCGCCCAACACCTTTGGCACCAACGAATGGGGCGTGCAGGATGCCAGCGGCGGCATTGCCGTCTTCTATTCGCCGGCCCCCGTCGTCGCGCTGGGCGATCGGGTGCGGTTGGTCGCGACGCGCGGCGCCTTCAGCGGCCAGGCGCAGCTCGGCTCGACTGTGTACTACTTCGCCAACCTCGGCCCTGGCACGCCGGTCCAACCCGTGCCCTTCACCACCGGGCAGGTCGCGGCCGGCGCCACCGAAGGCTGGCTCAGCGTCGTCACCGGCACCGTGTCCGGCCTGCCGGTCTGCACGCCCGGCGCCGCCAACTACCAGTTCAACCTGAACGACGGCTCCGGCGCCACCGTGATCTTCATCGACAAAGACACGCTGGTCGATGTCTGCGCGCTGGGCGTCGTCAACGGCGATCCGCTGGTCGTCACCGGCTTCAGCACCCAGTTCAACGGCTTGATGGAAATCAAGCCGCGCTTCCCGGCCGATGTCAAACGCATCTATCAGATCACCTTTGTCTATCGCGATCTGGAAGACGTCGTGCAGGCGGGTGAAGACGTAGAAGTGCGCGGCGACTTCAACAGCTGGGGCGGCGCCGTCATGGCGCACGACGCCGGCTACACCGTCTTCAGCCTCACCGTCACTCTGCCCACGACGGCCACCCAGGGCTACAAGTACTTCGTCACCGGTTTGAGCGGCAACGCCGGGTGGGATATGCTCAACACCAACAACCGATCGGTTTCGCCGGTGGGCGGCGCGACGCTGCAAAACGATTACCGCAACGTCACGATCGGCTGGGGCAACCTCAACGGCCCCGCCGCGCAGACGATCAACCTGGGCAGCCCCACGGCCAGCATCGACGGCCAGCTCTACGTACAGGAAGTGACCAATCCCGCCGGGCCGGGGCGCGGCCTCAAGGCCGAACTCGGCTATGGCAACACAGCCGATCCGGCGAGCTGGTCGTGGTCGGCCATGGCCTTCGCTGCGCAGACCGGCAACAACGACGTGTACGCGGGCGTCATCACACCCACGGCCAGCGGCGTGTACTCGTATGCCACGCGCTACAACGGCAACTGGGGCGTGGGCAATCCCAACTCCCTGTGGGTCTACGCCGACCTCGACGGCATTCCGTTCTCGCTGGATCAGACCGGCGTGCTGACCGTTACTGCGCCGCAGCTCGACATCAACAAGGCGGTCGAAACCGCCAACCCCGAAGTTGAACTCGGCGAAGTGGTGACGTACACCTTCACGCTCTCCAACACCGGCGACGGCGCAGCCACCGGCGTGCTGATCACCGACGTGCTGCCGGCGGGCGTGGACTTTGGCGGCTTTGTGCAGCAGAACGGCGCGGCCTATGGCAGCGGCGTCATCACGTGGAGCGGAACGCTTAACGCCGGCGCATCAGCCACCGTCATCTTCACGGCGACCGTGAAGAACGATCGAACCCTGCACGGCACCGACATCCTGAACACCGTGCAATTCACAGCGGACAACGGCGGCAGCGGCAGTGACAGTGCGGCCTTTGCCGTGGTCAAGCGTTACTTCATCTACATGTCGTTGATCCAACGCTAGGCCACCAGACCGCAGTTAAAACACAGACCTCCGAGACCGGCAGTCACTCGGAGGTCTTTATCACATGCACAACCTGCAACCATCATGCAGGAATTCTCAATTTGACTCGGACAAGATCGGTGAAAGCCCAAGGCGGATGAAAATCTGCCGCGTCCAACCGCTGGACTGTCGTCCAGTGGAAGCAAGTTTGTCCCGATTGAGAATTCCTGACCATCACGCAGAAAGGATTTGCAATCGATGAAACGTTCACACGCGATCTTGATCAGCTTCACCATCGTTCTGGCCGCGCTGCTGGGCCTGTACCTGGCCATTCAACCCGCCGCGCAGGCTGCGCCATCCCTGGCGCCGCAGGATGTCACCCCCATCGCCACAGCGCGCGCCGCTGGCCCCGGCTGGAGCGGCAGCCTGCAAGGCAACGTGACCGTGCCGCCGAATATTTACCGGGGCAATGCGTTCGTCATTCAAGACGCCACCGGAGGCATGTATATCTACGCCGGCAGCTTCTCGATTCCGGCCATGTCGCTGGGTGATGTAGTGCGCATCACCGGCACGTTGAAGAACTACAACGGCCTGCTGGAGATCGATCCTGTCACGGCCATCGTGCGCATCGAAGCAGGCGCCGCCCCGCTGCCGTTGATCACGCAAACCAACTCCAGCACCATCGGCGCCGCGCAGGGCTGGCTGTTGAAAGTCACCGGCACCGCCACCTGGTCGACCATGCCGCCCACGCCGGGCGCTTCCGACTGGAGTTTCTACGTCAACGATGGATCCGGCCAGGTGCAGGTCTTCATCGACAAAGACACGCAGATCGATATGCGCGGCTACACCAGCCCGACGCAGGTGACCATTATCGGCTTCAGCGGCAACTACAACGGCACACCCCAGCTGATGCCGCGTTATCAAAGCGACATCGCCGTGCCCGATGTGACGCCGCCGACCGTCACTTCCACCGTGCCCGCCGCCAACGCCACTGGCGTCAGCCCCTATCAACCGCTCAGCGCCACCTTCAGCGAGAATCTTCTGCCGTCCACGGTGAATGGCTCGACCTTCACGCTGGCCGATGCGAACGGCAGTGTCACCGGCAACGTGAGCTATGCCAGCAGCACCCGCACGGCCCACTTCGCGCCGATTAGTGCGCTGGCGCCGCTGACGGTTTACACCGCCACGTTGACCACCGGCCTCGAAGATGAAGCGGGCAATCCGCTGGCGGCCGATTACGTGTGGACGTTCACCACGGGCGCAGCCGATACCACCCCGCCGACCATCATCGCGCGCTTCCCCGCGCCGAATGCCATCAGCGTGCCGCTCAGCAGCGCCATCGTCATCACCTTCAGCGAAGACTTGCAGCCCGGCGCCGTGGTCCCGGCGAACTTCATGCTCGTCGGGCCGAGTGGATCGATCGGATGGGGAGCGCTGGCGTATGATCCCAACACCGATCGGCTGGTGCTCAACCCGATCGCGCTGGCGGAACAAGCGCGGCATACGATCACCCTCAGCAGCAGCGTCACCGACTGGGCGGGCAATCCGCTCACAGGCACGTTGAGCTGGTCGTTCACCACTGACCAAGCGCCGGAGATGAGCGCCTTCCACGGCGACCTGCACAATCACACCTCGTACTCCGACGGCTCACTGACCGCCGCGCAGGCGTATGCCACCGGCCGCGCCAACGGCTTTGACTTCATGGCCGTCACCGATCACTCTTACGCGGTGGATGATAACGAGTGGGCGCAGATGCTGCAGGCCGCCACCGACGCCACCATCCCCGGCGTGTTTGTGGCGCTGCGCGGCGTGGAATATACGCAGGGCGCGGAAGGCCACATCAACGTCATCAACAGCGTGCGGCATCCCTGCCGTTCCAACACCGGTTTCAGTTATTGCGACTACACGCCCAACCTGGAAAAGGGCGTAACGGTGGACGGCTTCTACAACTGGCTGGCCCTCACCGGCACGCAGGCGCTGGACAGCGGCGGCACCATCGCGCAGTTCAACCATCCGGGCTGGATCAACTTCAACGACTGGACGTATCATCCTGAAGTCTCGGCATCCATGAAACTGGAAGAAGTGGGCAACGGCAGCGGCGTATCGTATGCCTTCAGTGAAGACGAATACATCCGCTCGCTGGACTACGGCTGGAAGGTGGGCGCCACCAACAACGCCGATACGCACTCGCCGTACTGGGGCAGCAACACCCCGCACCGCACCGGCGTGTGGATGCCCGCCCTGACCAAGGCCGATCTGATGGCCGCGCTGCAAGCTCGCCGCACCTTTGCCACAGAAGACCAGAACTACGAGTTGAGTTTCAAAGGCAACGGCGTCTGGCTGGGCAGTGAGATTCCCAACACCGGCTCGATCGCCTTTGAAGTCACCGGTTTCGATCCCGACGGCGAAGGCGCGGCGTTGGTGCAGTTGATCTCGTTCGGCGGCCAAGTCGTCACGCAGACGACGACGGCCTCTTCCAATTTCACCTGGAACCCGATCGTGCCGGTGGCGCCCGGCGCACACTACTTCTACGTCAAAGTCACGCAACCCGACGATGATCGCATCGTCACCTCGCCCATCTGGACCAAGGCCGACGTCAATCTGGCGATCACTGATCTGTCGGTGGAACCCACCATCGCCACCATCTACAATCCCAGCCTGATCACGGCCCGCATCAGCAATCGCATGGACACCACGCAGACCGTGACGGTGACGTTCAACATCAACGGCGTGCCGCAAGCCGTCATCACCACCACCGTGCCGCGCTGCCTCACCGGCCCCTGCGTCGATGCTTATCCGGCGATCACGTGGCAGCCGATCGTGACCGGCCCGGTCACCATCACCGCCAGCATGACGGGCGTTCCGGCGGGCGACAATCCCGACGACAACACGCGCACCACCACCATGAACGCCACCGACGAAAAGGTGCCGCTGGTGCTGATCGATGCGGGACACGGCAACATCGCCTCCACGCCGCGCGACGTGCGCACCTTCGTCAACGATCTGACCGCGCACGGCTACAACGTGCTGCTCAATCTCGATGCGATCACGGCCAGCGATCTGAACACGGAGACCGTGAAGCTGCTCATCATCAACGCTTATGGCCCGGCCCAACTGCAAGCCTCGGAACTGCAAGCCATCGGCGACTTTGTCAATGCAGGCGGCAGCCTGTGGCTGAACGGCATCGCCGACTACGCGGGCAAGATTGCGTGGGCGGGCAACTCGTCGACGATTCTCAACGGGTTGATGGCCTCCCTCGAGAGCAGCACCGGCTATACCATTCCGCTGCGCATGAACAGCGACGAAGTGCTGGACGGCAACGACAACAACGGCTATCCGTGGGGCGTGCTGTGGCACATCTTCCCCGCCGCGGCCACCACCGGCATTGGCATGAACGTGGAGAACATCCAGTCGTGGTCGCTGTGTTCGTTGACCGATGGGAATGGCACAGCCCTGACGCAAAGCGATCTGGGCGCCAACGGATTCATCGCGGCGTTGGGCGACGAAGATTCCGGCAACGGCACCTACGGCGAACCGAATCGCACCCACAACGAAGACTCAGACGCCACGGTACCGGCCTTCATCTACACGGCGGGCAACTCGGTGCCGGCCGCCGCGGGCTATGACATCCCCGGCCCGGCGGGCCGCCTGTTCCTCTACGGCGATGCCAACGATCCGTTCAACATCTTTGCCTACACCGCGGGCGACGGCAAGCAGAACGAATTGTTCAACCTGCAAACGGTGATGTGGCTGCTGGGCGAGCCGATCACCAAGACCACCATCGCGCAGGCGCGCGCCTACTCGATCGTGAATCAGCCGGACCAGCTCGACGATCTGGTGTGGGTCGAAGGCAAGATCACGGCGGCCTTCGGCGAATTCTTCAACGTGCTGTACGTGCAGGACGAGACAGGCGGCGTCACCGTACACGCCCCGGCGGGCGACATCGACGCGACGAACTACGCGCGCGGGGTGACCGTGCGGGTGCTGGGCACGATCGGCATCTACGAAGGCGACACGGAAGTGGAATTCTTCGAGGCCGAGCAGGTGCAGATCCTTACGACGACGGGCGGCATTCCCGCGCCGCTGCCGTTCAGCACGCACGACGCCGCGCTGGAGGCCAATCAAGGCTGGCTCACGCAGATCACGGGCACCGTCAAGGCCAAGGGCGCCGACTACGTCATGGTCGACGACGGTTCCGGCCCGGTGCGCGCCTTCCTCGACGGCTACAACGGCACGTGGGATGATGTGAAGCTGTTCGATGAGATCACCGTGAAGGGGCTGATCTCGGAAGACTACAACGGCCCGCGCATCCGCGTGCGCAATCACGGCATGCATCCGTTGATTGCAGATGATGTAACGGTCCTCGCTGCGGGCAAGCAGGTGTACTTACCGGTGATGCTCAGGTAAGGAAACAAGGCAGTCAGCAGGCAAGAAAGCGCGGCCTCGCATCCATTCGATGCGAGGCCGCGTTGTTTATCAAGACCTCGAAGGGTTTAGTTGATTGGGAAGCCTCGCCAGAGTATCGATCTAGTTGATGACCACGGCAGCACACCGATCGATCAAAACCTCCAAGGTCTCACCGAGCGACCACCTTGACTGACGTTGGATTGAGGCTATACTCGCTGGTGCATCATTCAGCGGAGTCATTGGCCATGACCAAAGCTCACCAGACTCAATTCGGTTGGAATATGGAGCGTCCGCGCGCGCTGGTCATCGCCTGCTCAGATGGACGCTTGCAAGAGAACCTGGACGAATTCCTCAACACACACCTGGGCATCACGCATTACGATCGGTTGTATGCGCCCGGCGGCGCGGGGGCGCTGGTCTCCAGCGGCATCGAGCTGCTGCGGCCCGATCAATTCCGGCGGGAATGCCGCTTCCTGCTGGCCGCGCACGGCATTCAAGACCTCTATCTGATCTTCCACGGCCCGGCGGAAGACGGCCCGGACGAAGCGCTGTGCGGTGATTATCGGCGCAAGCTGCCCACGGCCACTGCCGCCAGGATTCGCCAACGCCAGGCCGATGACGCCGCCGAGTTGAAGCAGGTCGATTGGGGCACGGCGGTGCGCGTGCATACCTATCGCTGCGAAGTCACCGCGGACGATCGCATTCAGTTTGTGGAGTTGTAAATGCGGTGCACAATGACGCGGCCTCAGATCGATTCGATCTGAGGCCGCGCTGATTTTATCGCGCCGGCTCGCTGTCTCGCTGGCACTTTGTCACCGCGTCACATTCACCGTCCCGATCGGAATCGCCTGCCCCTGCTTGACCAACTCTGCGTCCAACAGCGCCAGCGGTTCTTGCGTGAAGGCATCGTAGAGGATCACGCTTACTTGCGCGGGGCCGGGCGCGGCATTCTCTGGAATCTTCAGCGTGTGCCGATCGAGCACGTTTGATCCAGCGATCCACTTCAAGGTGGGAATCGCGCCGAGGGCGGGCACCCAGTCATCCGTCACGCGCCAGCCGTTGCCCGTCAATTGCACAGACACCACCGTATCGCGCAGCAGCGGTCGCGCCGCGGTGAAGTTGAGATTGACCTTCACCTCATCGCCGGGCTTCACTGCGCCATCCAACGCGCTCGAATTCAGATACACGATGCCGCCGGACAGATCGATGCCGTCGGGATCGATCAACCGATCGGGCGCAGTGACTCTCGCCGTCTCGATCAACACTCGCTCGTTCCCGGCAGACCTTAACGGCGCATTCGTGTAAGCCCCTGTCAGCAATTGATACTCGCCGGGTTGCACATGCAATAGCGGCGTGACGTGAAAGCGCTCCACGAACACCTCGCCCACTTGATAACGTCCGGTCTGCACCGTGCGATCAGCCTGACCGATGACGCTGCCGTCGGGATTCACCAGATGCACGAAGAACGAGGTCGTCGGCTCGGGTGCGGCCTCAACCCGATAGGCAACCAGCAGCGTCAACGGCTCACCCGCCGCCGTCGAGGGGGTCAGCAATTGCTGGCCGATGATGCGGAATTTGCCGTCAAAATCGATGTCGCTCGAGGTGAACGCCGCCGGGCGATCAGTCAATGGCGCAGCGCGCACTTCGTAAGCCGCGGTCCCGATCGGGACGAAGTGATACGGGCTGGCTTTGAACGGATCGCGGAAGAACATATCCACCACCACCGGTCGGTTCGCCTTCAACCCAGCCTCGATGGCATTCAACCACGACTGCGAAAGTTCCTCGCCGCGCGGATAGACGTACTGCACCTCGACGTCCGTGCGCAGCCCTTCGACCTGCTGCACATACCACAGCGGATTGGCCCAGTGCCAGTTGGACAGCAAAACCGCATTCGGCGGCGCGGCGTTGAGCAAATCTTGTGCGTAAGCGCGCGCGTCTTCATTTGCGCGGAGCCATTGATACGAAGGGAAGTGACTGATGAATAACGAGATGATTGCCACGCAACACGCAATACGCAACACGTAATGCGTAATGCGTAAAACGTGATGCGTGATGCGTGATGCGTGAGAAGATACGCCAAACGGCTGGAGACTGTACCCGACAACAAGCGCCAGCAGTACATACGCCGGGATGAGGTACTCTACAGTCTGCGGGGCGCGATAGGCCAGCGTGACGAAGGTGTGCAGCGCGATGCCGCCCAGCAGCATGATCGCGAGCTTCCAATCTTTGCCAATCAGGCGCACGGCGCCAATGGCAAAGAGCATGAAAACGAGCCAGTTGAACTGAAAATCGAACAGTGTCGGCAGCAGCTGCACCCGATCGAGAAACAGCTCGGGCCGCGTGTTGATGAAGTAGAAGAAATCGCCCTCAAAGCCGCGGCCGGTGGCATACGCCAGGAATTGATCGGGCTGCGCCAGGAAAGCCGCCGCTTCCCCATCGGCAAAGGCGCCGCCCATCGCGCCGCGCAAGGGCAGATACAACAACGGCAGCAAACCCAAAGCGAAAAAGCCGATCGGCTTGAGCCAGCGACGCGGCTGCCGGATCAATTTGGGATCGACGAGGAAGATATACAGCACGAAGAAGATGCCGGGAAAGATCAGCGAGACGTGATG
>CAYNML010000013.1:70823-88426 GCA_964398185.1 uncultured Anaerolineae bacterium
ACGCGACTACGTGACCACGAGACTAGAAGACTGACGCATAACGCCGTGAAGAAGGCGGTGGGCATGCGGATATTGGCGGTGGTCGCCTGCGCCCAAAATGTTGTCGAAACGCCTAGCAGTGAGGCGGTTAACAGGCCCGCCACGATCGATCCAGTCAGCGTCCGCACCGTGCGGCTGACGATGACCAACGTGATCGCCGCAAGGATGGCGCTGAGCAGATTCAGCGCGAAGGCCGGCGACGTGAAGAAGCGCGAGAATAACCAGCCAACCATCGTGTAGAGCGCATACCCAGGCGGATGCGCGATGCCCAACTTCCACGCCACCAGTTGAAACTCGCCGTTGTCGGCGGGCAGGACGGAGGGAATGAGCGTGAAGAAATACAATAGGAAAAAGCCGAAGCCCAGCAGTGCATCGGCGATTTTGGATTCTGGATTTTGGATTTTGGATTGAAGGCTTGCCACTTACGTTTTACGCTTTACGCAGCACGCTCTCGTACGCTGCCACCGTCTCGCGCGCGCACCGCTCCCACGAGAACTGCGCCGCTTGCTTCAGCGCCCGCTCGCTCAGTTCATCGTGCAGCGCATCTTCCGTGCACACCGCGATGAGCGCCCCGGCCATCGCCCGCGCATCCATCGGATCGACGAGCATCCCCGCATCCCCGACGATCTCCGGCACTGACGTGGCATTCGATCCGACGACGGGCACGCCACAGGCCAACGCCTCCAACGCAGGCAGGCCGAACCCTTCGTACAACGTGGGATACAAAAACGCGCGGGCCTGCTGATACAGCGCCACTTTGTCTTCCTCGGCCACACGCCCGATGAAGCGCACCACGTCTGCCACTTCGATCTGTTGGGCAATCACCCGCGGATCGTGAAAGAACGCATCGTGCCGATCGGGCAGGCTGCCGGCAAAGACCAGCGGATAACTCTCGCCCAGCGCATCCTGCGCCCACGTGTAGACCTGCAGCAGCGTTTCGACGTTCTTGCGCGCATCGCAGCCGCCGAGGTAGAGCACATACTCATCGGGCAGATCGTAATTCCGGTGGAGCGCGGCGGTGTCGATCGGGTCGATGTGATCCGAAAATTTCGGATCGGCCGCTAGGTAGATCGTGCGGACGCGATCCGCCGGGATGCGCAGGTACTGCACGATGTCGCTGCGGCTGGCGTCGGAATCAGTGAGAATCAACGTCGCGCCGCGCGCCGCCGCGCTGACCAACTGCGTGTAAGCGCGCACCAACGCAGTGCCGCGATACTGCGGCAGGATCAGCGGGATGATGTCGTGAATCGTCACGACAATGGGCGCACTCGATCGCAGCGGCGGCGCCCAGTAGGGAATGTGCAGCACATCGGCTGCGTAGGCGCGCGCGGCGCGCGGCATGATCGACTGCTCGAACAGCAGCTTGCGGAAATTAGAAGTCGGACGTTGGATGTTAGAAGTGAGCAGTTGGAGATCGGTGTCAGCCGCAATGTCGACAATTTCAAAAGAATTCCTGCGGGGCACGACCAGTGCATATTCGTGCTGCGGCGCAACGCGCGGCAGTTGCTTGAGCAACTGCCGGGTGTACTGCCCGCTGCCTGTGTCAGGTTGATCGACGAACCAGCCGCTGATGACGATACGCATGATCTAGAACTTGCGCCGCCGCACCAGCATGTGATCGATCGGCTCGAAGCCCGCGTCGAGGTGCAGATAAAACGAAAGGGCATGCTCACTGTGCAGCACGAATTGAATGCCGTCGTGACCGGCCAGCAGCCGTTGAATCAGTTCGCGTCCGATGCCACGCTGCTGATATTCCGGCAAGACCGCCACCGTGCTGATGTAGGCATTCGTCGCGCCGTCGGAGATGGCCCGCGCAAACCCCACCAACCGATCGTCCTCCCATGCCGACACGACATACAGCGATCCGCGCACCAGCTGGGCCAGGCGATCCCGATCGGCCGTGCGGCGTTCCCAGCCGACAGCGTTAAAGAGTACCGTCAGCTGATCGAGATCGATGTCGTGATCGTCGCGATAAGTGATGGGCATATCAATCAGGCCAGTCGCTTCAAGAACCGGGCAACTGTTGTAATTTGTATGCCGCGGCGCTTAGCTGCTTTGTGCAAATCCAGATCACGCGTCAGGTCTTCATCGCGGCTGACGATATACGGCGCGCGCCCCACCAGCGCCGTTTCCAGCAGGATAGCGTCGTCGTGATCACGGCACAACGCCAGCGAGCCCGTAATAGGCGCCAGGATAGACAACCGCTGTAGCTCGGCTACAAACTCTTCTATTCCATGCAGGGATTCACCGTGGACCTTCATCAGCCGGGGACGCGACAACACTTCTGTCAGTTCGGCCATCAATGGTTCAGAGGTCACCGGAAAAAAGAGCCGGCGTTGGGCCGCACCGTAGATTTGCGCAGAATAGCCGTGCGGCGTCAGAAACGCAGAAATCCAAACATTCGTGTCAACTACCGCGACGAGCATGATGAGCTTCTCTAACTTCTTGTCGGGCCGCCGTAATCTCTGCTTCAATTTGGTCAGACGTTAAAGCACTGGTCCGGGCATGAACACGCGCTAGAATCTTGTCGAGTTCCTGCCAAGCCTTTTCACGCTCGCGCGCATTGGCTGCTGCGTCAATTTTTAGTCGAGCGTACTCCTCATACGGCAACAGCACTGAAACCGGCTGACCGTCGCGCTCGAAAATAAGCGGATCGGAGAGACTGGCAACGGGTAAACCATAGGTCACAGCAGCTTCAGAGACTCGTTTTTGCTTGGCCATAGGATGACTCCTCCTATGGAGAATTATACCCCCTGGGATGATTGCGATGCCACTCCCACGCGGTGCCGATAATGGCTTCCAGCGAAGCGAATTCCGGCGCCCAACCCAGCTCGCGCTTGATGGTCTCGCTGCCCGCAATCAACGTCGCCGGATCGCCCGGACGGCGCGGGCCGATCTCGGCTTTGATGGGCCGGCCGGTGATCTGGCGAGCCGCCTCGATCATCTCTTTCACGGAATAGCCCAGCCCGTTGCCCAGGTTATACGTGCGGCTGCCTTTGTCCAGCGCGCGCAGCGCCAGAATATGCGCCTGTGCCAGATCGGTCACATGGATGTAGTCACGGATGCACGTGCCGTCGCGCGTAGGATAGTCGTCGCCGAAGATCGTGATCTTCTCGCGCAGGCCCAGCGCGGTTTGCAGGATCAACGGGATCAAGTGCGTTTCGTGCAGGTGATCCTCGCCGCGTTGGCCGCGCGGCGACGCGCCCGCGGCATTGAAGTAGCGCAACGCCGCAAAGCGCAGGCCGTGAATGCGATCCAGCCAGTGCAGCAGCCGCTCGATGATGAACTTCGATTCGCCGTAGGGGCTGCCCGGCACGATGCGTTCTTTCTCATCGATGGGCATCCGCTCCGGATCGTCAAACAGGTTGGCCGTCGAGGACAGGATGAAACGCTTCACGTCGTGATCGACCATCGCGCGCAGCAGGTTCAGCGCGTTCGTCACATTGTCGCCCAGATACAGGAACGGCTGCTGCATGCTCTCGCCCACCAGGGTGTGCGAGGCGAAGTGCATCACGCCGTCAAACGGGTGCTCATCGAACAAGCGCTGCACTACGTCGGCGTCCTTCAGATCGCCCAGCACAAACTTGGCGCGCGGATCGACCGCCGCGCGATGCCCCGTATAAAGATTATCAAACACCACCACCGACTCGCCTGCTTCGCACAACTCTTCCACCACATGACTGCCGATGTAACCTGCACCACCCGTAACGAGAATGTTCATGACTTATTCCTCTGTGTGATTTATTCCTGGCAAGCACTAACGAGTAATGAGTGACGAGTAACCAGTAACGAGCAATTACTCGTTACTGGTTACTCGTTACTCATTCGTCCTCATCAACGTGATACAACGAATCCCACCCCAACCGCTCGATGCGCTGGAAGGTCTGCCGCGCGGCCTGGCGACCCAGCGCGCGCAGCTCGGCGCCGCGTTTCGGCCCGTAGCGGATGATGTCGAGCGGCGAGATCCACTCGTCCGGCGCGATGACGGCGCAGCGCACTTCCTTGTGATCGGGCACCACGTCGGCGCCTTGACGCACCCGCCGATTGACTTTGCGCAGTTCTTCAAAATCGTTTTCAAACGTGCCGATCAACGCCAGATCGAGCACGTAGCCCACGCTGCCGATGAGGCCGCGCGGCATGGGCGGCAGGGCGCTGCGCTGCACCACGGGGCGCGGATCGTTCTCTTCGAGTTTGTGATAGGGCGACAGCAGCACCATCAGAATTTCTTCAGCCTCAGCGTCGATGGCCGGCCGCAGAGGCGAATTATACATGACCGCGCCATCCCAGTGCTGATTGTCCTCGATCCCGATCGGCGCGTACACGTACGGGATGCTCGAACTCGCCAGCAGATGCTGGTGCTGCAGCGCGGGCACGCGCACGTACAACCCCTTGTTCCGATCGGGCTTCGCGCCGTTAGTGTACACCGTGGGGTGTCCCGTCGTGATGTCGGTCGCCACCATGTAGATCGGCATGCTGATCTGTGCCAGTTGATCTTCTGGCACATACTTCTCCAGCGTGCGTTTCCACGGCGCCCGATCGAACACGCTCTTCCACGGTTTTACGCGGAAGAAGCGGTGCATGTCCCGGGTGCGGATCGAATCCCACATCGCTTGCAGCTGCTTGATGCCGCCGACCGCGTACACGGCCGCATTCATCGAACCGATCGACGTGCCGACGATGATGTCCGGCTTCCACCCGATCGATTCCAGATGCTCCAACACGCCGACTTGAAACGCCCCGCGGCCTCCGCCGCCCGATAGCACCAGCGCGCGTTTGGGGGCTGCCTGTTCGGTCATGATCTCACCTCGTGGTCAGGATGAATTACGCCGCGCGAAAATACTCGACCAGCAGCTCCGCCAGCTGCTCGTACCCGTCCCGATAAAACTTCTCAATCTTCGCGCGCGAAGCGTGAGCAAAAACGTGCCGCTCCATTTCGGCGGATGAATCAAGCACCTGATGGAATTTCTCCGGCGGCACGCCGCCGCGCCTGGCAAAGACTTCCACCGTGCGAATGCGGCCCTCAGGCCGGAGTTGATCAGCCAGGTTGTCGCGCCACTGCAGCAGGTAGCGATCGGCCGTGAAGGGCAGCCAGTCGATCGGGTTGGCCGACGCCAGCGCGGACCCGATCGCGCCGTTGAGCTGCGGCTGATCGTTCCGATCGCACCACGCCCGCAGGATGTTGTGATAGACGTGCCGCTCGTGCAGGCTTTTACCCCAGCGCGCGTAAGGGCCGAAGTTACTCAGATAGATATCACGCACCCACAGCACATCGAGCCACAAGTGGCAGATGTACCCGGCGATAAAAGCGGCGTGATCGGCCGCGCGATATTGGGGCGCGCCGAGCGCCGGGTACAGCGCGAAGATGGCTTTGTGCGGGCGGGGCACTTCCGCCCACGGAATGACGAAGAAGTGCGTGGCCTCGCGCACCTGGCCGGAAACGGTCTGCACGTCGGGGGCGGTATTACCGAAGAGGAACGCGCCGCGTTGGGCCTGCAGCCGATCGCGGATCGCCTCGGGCAGCGTGGCATCGTCGAGCAAACGTTGAGCAAGGACCAGGTGTTGGACAGGTGTCGGCATGAGCGCAATGAACAATTAGCAATGATCAATGAACAATGACAAACGGCAAACCGCAATCGCTAGCTACCAGCGGCTAACGACCAATGACCAAAGTGGATTGTACACCGATTGAATTTGCAGGCCAATCGGACTGTCGTACGCCTGACGGTCGATTTCTACTTGCAAGGCCATTCATTGTATACTCACCTCAGGTGAAAATATGGTTGATCTGGCCGCCGGACCCCGCCGTCGTCGCCCCCATGTGATCGTCATCGCCGCCGAGCGCGCTGCCGCGCGTTGGGCGCAGGCTTTGGCCGCCGAGCGCGTGATGTGCCTCGTCGCCAGCGACTTGACGGTGGCGGCTCGCCTTCTGGCCGAGGAAAACCAGGTCGAACTGCTCATCATCGATCGCGTGCTGCTCAATCAGCAGCCGCGCGCCCTGCTGAACGTGTTAAGCAGCACCGGCCACTGGCCTGTCATCGTGCCGGTGCGGACGTCCTCCGTGCGGCCCACCGTGGCCGATCGGAAGCGCGTAACCGCCGCGCTGGCGCTGATCCGCCCCAAGCGCACCGTCGATCATCGCATCAAGATCGGCGAGCTGCTGATCGATCCGGAACGCAAGCGGGCGCGCATCAAGAACAAGCACTGGGTCAACCTGCCGCCGGTGCAGTATCAACTGCTGTTCGTGCTGGCGCAGCATGCCGGCAAGGTGATGGGCTATCAGCAATTGCTGCGCGAAGTATGGGGCTACGATGGCAGTCCCGCGGAAGCGCAGGAACTCTTGAAGGCGCATGTGCGCCTGCTGCGGCGTAAATTGGGCCTCGATCCGCAGCGCGGCGAGTACATCCAATCGGTGCGGGGGCACGGTTATATGCTGGCTGCGCCCGACAGCTAACACAGAGAATCGTCCGCGCCTGGAGTCGAGGCTTTCGCCGGGGGAGTGGTCGCGACCCTTCCGGTTAAAGCCTCGACTCCGTTTTAACGCCGGCCGGGCAACTGGCCCCAACAGTCAGCCAAGCTGCTGGCAGCAGCTGACGTCCCGTTAAAAGTTCAAACCGTGAACCGCTTCACCGTCATTTCACCAAATGATTTTCGATCAAGTTTCACCGTGATTTTACTGATAGGTGGAATGAAGTACGGTAGAATAACCCGCGATAACCAGTATTTAATGAAGTGTAAGTAGTCGCTGAGGCTCAAGCATGGATAACCCAACCCAACCCCGCACACGGACGTGTGCCCCCCAGTGGTATGACGTACCCGATGAGAAATGGTTCGACTGGCGCTGGCAGCTGGCCAATCGTTTGAACAGCGTGGATGAACTGGGCGAGGTCATCAATCTGACCGACAGTGAGAAGCAGGCGCTCAGCGCGCCGGGCCTGTTTCGCGTGGACATTACGCCCTATTTCGCCAGCCTGATCGATCCCGACGATCCGAACTGCCCGGTGCGCAAGCAGGTCATTCCGACGGCGCGCGAACTGGAAAAGTTCGAGTCGCAGATGGAAGATTCGCTGGCGGAAGATCGCCACAGCCCGGTGCCGGGCCTGGTGCATCGCTATCCCGATCGCGTGCTGTTCCTGGTGACGACGCAGTGTGCGTCGTATTGCCGTTACTGCACCCGCAGCCGCATCGTGGGCGATCCCAGCGCCACGTTCAAGCGCAGCGAATGGGATGCGGCCATCGACTACCTGAAGAATACGCCGCAGGTGCGCGATGTGCTGCTGTCCGGCGGTGATCCGCTGACACTGGCGCCGAAACTGCTGGAAGAACTGCTATCGCGCCTGCGCGAGATCCCGCACATCGAGATCATCCGCATCGGCAGCCGCGTGCCGGTCTTCCTGCCCATGCGCATCGATCAGGAATTCTGCGACATGGTGCAGAAGGTTCACCCGTTCTGGCTGAACATTCACGTCAACCACGCGCGCGAGATTACGCCCGAACTGCGCCAGGCGTGCGATCGGCTGTCGCGGGCGGGCGTGCCGTTGGGCAACCAGAGTGTGCTGCTGGCCGGCGTCAACGACTCGGTTAACATTCAGCGCGAACTGGTGCACGAACTGGTGAAGATGCGGGTGCGCCCGTATTACCTGTATCAATGTGATCTGGTGGAAGGTTCCGGCCATCTGCGCACCACCGTGGCGCGCGGCATCGAAATCATCGAAGGGCTGCGCGGCCACACCAGCGGCTTTGCCGTGCCCACGTTCTGCGTCGACGGGCCGGGCGGCGGCGGCAAGATTCCAGTGATGCCCAATTACGTGGTATCGCAAGCCCCGGGCAAGATTGTGCTGCGGAATTATGAAGGCTTCATGACTACGTACACCGAGCCGCTCGATTACGATCCGCACGCCATCGACGCGCTCGACGCGCAGGCGCGCAAGCGTTTGGAGCCGGGTCAGCGCGGCGTGGTCGGCTTGCTGGAAGGCGAACGCCTGACGATCGAACCGGCAGGCTTCAGCGAGGTGCACGCACGCGGCGGGGCGGAACACCGCTTGCGCAGCGGCGACGCCAGCAAGTGGCAGCCGCTGGGGATCGGCACCGCCGATCGGCCGTTGTTGAAGGACGGCGAAGTCGTCGAGAAGAGCGATCACGAAGTGGAATGAATCAAACCTCCCGGAGGCTTGAAGCCTTCGGGAGGATCAAGAACAAGGAGCATAAGTGTGAATAGCGAGGCAGATCCATCGAGCAAACAGAGCGCCAAGTTGTGCGAGGTGCCAGCATGCGCGTAGCCCTCTTGCACAACCTGGCCGAGAACGCGCCGCAGCCCAACCCGGATGCGCCGCACGACATTCTGTACGAACTCGATCATCCGAAAAATATTGAGGCCTACAAAAAGGCGCTGGAGGCGGGTGGTCACGAAGTCTTTCCGATGGACGGCGACGCCTACGTGGCGCAGCGCTTGAAGGATCTGGCGATCGACATCTGCTTCAACCAGTGCGAAGGGTATCGCGGCGATTCACGCGAGGCCCAGATTCCGGCGCTGCTGGAGATGATCGGCGTGCCGTACACCGGCTCCAAGGTACTGGCGCTGGCGTTGACGCTGGACAAGGCGATGACCAAGCGCGTGCTGATGTACCACGGACTGCCCACCCCGCCGTTCCAGGAATTCGTCACCGCCGACGATCCACTCGATCCCCGGCTGGCCAACCAATTCCCGTTGTTCGCCAAACCGAATAGCGAAGGCACCGGCATGGGCATCGACGATCGCTCGATTGTGCGCGATGAAGCCGAGCTGCGTGAGCGGGTGGCCTACCTGCTGCACGCCTATCACGAGCCGGTGTTGGTGGAGAAGTACATCGAGGGCAACGATGTGACGGTGGGGCTGGTGGGCAATTACCCCGATCTGCACATTTTCCCCATCTCGATGATCGATAACTCGCTGTACGAAGAGACCGGGCTGCACGTCTACGGTTCCGAGTTAAAGATCGACCTGGGTGACAAATATCAATATCAATGCCCGGCGCGGATTCCCGAAGAACTGGCGGCCGAACTGCGCCGCCTGACCATCGAGACGATGCGCGTCACCAACACGCTCGATTTTGCGCGCGTGGATTTCCGGCTGGACAAGCACGACCACCACCAGCCGTACATTCTGGAGATCAATTCGCTGCCCGGCATCACGCCGATTAGCGATCTGACGTTGATGGCCGAAGCCGAGGGGTGGTCGCACGCCCGCTTGGTTTATTCGGTCTTTGAAGCCGCTTTGAAGCGTTACGGCCTGGAAATTGCCGTGCCGCTGCACGAATACGAGGAAGTGCGCGTCCGCTAGGATGGTGTCAGTGCGAGGCGGCCGTCAGGCCGACGAAGCAATCTCATGGTCGAGCAGGAGATTGCTTCGCTAAGAAGCGCTCGCAATGACGAAGCGCGCACCCAAGGAGAGAGCATGTTAGCCTTAAACGCCTATGCCGTCGCCGAGCCCCGCACCCGCCGCCGCGTGCGAACTTCCACGCTGAAGCGGCCCGCCAAAGTGCTGGTGGGGTACAGCGCCATTGACAAGGTCGATCACGGGGAAGCCCGCGATCTGGAAACCGATCTGGAAACGATCGATACGGCGAACACCATCGCCAAAAATTTGCGCAAGGCCGGTTTCGACGCCGAGACCTACATCGTCTACACGCTGCGCGACATCGATCGGCTGATCGAGAAGTACGATCCCGACGATCTGCTGTTCTTCAATCTATGCGAGCATCTGCAGGGACGCGCCGCGGACGATGTGAAGATCACCACGCGCCTCGAGAAGCTGGGGATCACCTACACGGGCGCGCCCACGGCCACGCTGCGCCGCACGCTGGACAAAGGCCGCGCCAAGCAGCTGCTGCAAAAGTACGACATTCCGACCGCGCCGTACCAGGTCTTCGAGCGAGCAGACGAAGCGATCAACGTGCCGCTGCCCGCCATCGTGAAGCCGGTGGCCGAGGATGCCAGCCTGGGCATCACGCGCGAATCGGTGGTGTTCGACGAGGCGCAGCTGCGCGCTCGGGTGCAGTACATCCTGGAGGTGTATCGCCAACCGGCGCTGGTGGAAGAGTACATCGTCGGGCGCGAGTTCAACATCGGGCTGTGGGGCAACGGCACGACGCACATCCTGCCCGTGGCCGAGTTGAGCTTCACGCAGTGGAAGAATCCGTATCAGCAGTTCTGCCACTTCGACGCCAAGTGG
Source organism: uncultured Anaerolineae bacterium (assembly GCA_964398185.1). Taxonomy (GTDB): domain Bacteria; phylum Chloroflexota; class Anaerolineae; order Fen-1058; family Fen-1058; genus Fen-1058. Next base: position 81,070 of record CAYNML010000013.1, read on the forward strand.
AATCCCGCCTCGCCCGAGTATCAATCGATGCCGGTGATCTGTCCCGCCGAAGTGGAGGCTGAGATTGCCGATCGCATTCGCACGGTGGCGTATCGCTCGTATCACGCGCTGGGCTGCCGCGATTATGCGCGCGTCGATCTGCGCGTGCGCGACGGCGTGCCGTACGTGCTGGAAGTGAATCCCAATCCGTGCCTGGCGCCGGACGCCGGTTTCCCTAACGCGGCGCGCGTGGCTGGCTATTCGTATCCCAAGATGGCGACCCAGATCGTGGAATGGGCGTGGGGGAGGCGCATCGGTCATGCCTGAGTTCGAGATTAGCGCAACGCGCCGCGACGAGTTTGACGAGATCATGGCGATGACGAAGCGCGCGGCGGTTTTTAATGAAACGGAAGTTGACACCGTTACAGAGTTGTTGGAAGGATACGAAGAAGGGCCAGAGGAGAGCGGTTACTATTTTCTGAGCTGCCGTGAGGCCGGGAAGACCATCGGCTATGCCTGCTGGGGACCGCGTCAGCTGTCGGGCAATGGCTATGATCTCTATTGGATCTGCGCCGATCCCGCCGTGCACAGCAAGGGCGTGGGCCGCGCGTTGATGAACGCCGTCGAAGAAGAAGTCCGCAAACGGAACGGCGTGTGGCTGGTCATCGAGACCTCGGACACCGATCATTATGCGCCCGCTCGAAGATTGTATGAGCGCTGCGGTTATGAATTGTCGATGCTGCTGAAGGACTTCTACCATGACGGCGACGGGTTGTGCACGTATACGAAGAGGCTGCGGTAGTTAGTAAGTTGGCACATTGGTAAATGGTAAACCCGCCAGCGAGATCGATCTCGCTGGCGGGTTTTGTTGTGGGCGGATGTAGACCTCGCAGGTTTTCATAGATTAGCTGGGAAGTAGTGGCTATCAACTCGATCGATTATCTGACCCGACTATCCAGAGTATAACAACCTGCGAGGTCTTTCGCGGCTTGACGTGAATTGTCGAGCGGGACTATACTCCATCCAGAGACAGACGGAAAGATCATAAAGAGGCATAAATGAGGCGGGCCAGCAGGTTCGTGTTTTACGGAATTACTCTTCTATTCGCTGTGATTGTGATGATCGTCGTGGAATGGGGCAGTATGATCATTTTTGACTTACTCCCCAATGAGTTTTGGAATCACTTTTGGATTTCACGCTTCACATTTCCTTTCCTGACCCTCATAGCTCCGGCTGTTGTAGCACTTGCTGCAAGTTATATCTGGTTGAAAATCTATCGGCGCCGTAGCTCGAATGCACCACCAAGCTGGCTTCTCCTGCTTATGGTGGCATGCTTGTCACCATTTGTGATATGCAGCGCATTTATGAGCTACAGCATGTATGCCGCCGCCACTTTCCCGTCACCAGAACCTTATCCTGGCACAACAGCTGAAGAGGTGTGGAGTGAGATCGGGCATGGGCAGTATGACGTCGTTACATATGAGTACACAGTTGATCACTCGCTCGAAGAATTAAAGCAGTATTATTCGATTGAAATGCAGCGGTATTGCGTCCCGGGGTGGAAATTCGCGCTGACTCAACTCAACTGTCAAGGATTTGAGCAATGCTATAGCGCCGAGTGCGAGATACCTCGACCCTTCATCAGAGATGCGCAGTTCTTCATCGTCTATTTGCGCGTAATTTCTGACACACAAACCAATGTGCTCTACTTTGTAAAGGATCAAACCTTCTAATCGAGCAAGAAAGCTGAAACCGTGAACGACACACCTTATCGCCAACTCGCCACCCGCTTGAACGAACTGCCCAACGGATTTTCACCCGCGCCTGATGGGGCTGAGCTGCGCCTGCTGGCCTATCTCTTCACGCCGGAAGAAGCCGCCCTCGCCGCGCAATTGCGGATGACGCTGGAAACTCCGGCTGAGATCGCGGCGCGCATCGGCGGCGATGCGCAAGCGCTGCGCAAGCAGCTCAAGAGCATGGTGACGCGCGGCCTCATCACGGCGGGACGTGCACCCACGGGCGGATTGGGCTACGGCCTGCTGCCCTTCGTCGTCGGCATCTACGAAATGCAGGCGGGCCGCATCGACGCCGAACTGGCGCGCCTGTTCGAGGATTACTATCAGCAGACCTATCGCCAATCGGTGCCGCAGCAGCCGCTCACCCATCGCGTGATCCCGATCCAGCAGAGCATCCGGCAGAACCTCGAGTTTCATCCGTTCGAGAGCGCGTCTGACATCATCGTGCGAGCCAAAGCGTGGGGCGTCACCGATTGTATCTGCCGCAAGCAGCAAGCACTGTTGGGCCACGGCTGCGATCACCCGCTGGATGTGTGCATGATCTTCAGCGAGGTGCCGGGCTTCTTCGATCAGCGGCAGGGCGTGCGCGCTTTGACGCAGGAGGAAGCGCTCGCCACGTTGCAGCGCGCCGCCGACGCGGGGCTGGTCCATTCAACGAGCAACACGCAGGAGGGGCTGTGGTATCTGTGCAACTGCTGCACCTGCGCCTGCGGCTTCCTGCGCAGCGTGGCGGAATTGGGCACGGCCAACGTCGTGGCGCGCTCGGCGTTTGTGTGCGAGGTGGACGAAGCGCTGTGCGCCGGCTGCCGCGACTGTGAAGATGTCTGTTCATTCAATGCGCTGACCGTCGAGCACATCGCGCAGGTCGATGCGCTGCGCTGTGCGGGCTGCGGCGTGTGCATTCTTGCCTGCTCCACAGATGCGTTGAAACTCGTGCGCCGATCGGAAGAAGAGATTCTCGTGCCGCCGCAGACCGAAGAAGAGTGGCGTCACCTTCGCGCCGAAGCGAGGGGCATCGATCTGACAGTAGTGCGGTAAAGGAAACGTCATGGCGAGGGGCGTCCTGAGCGAAACGCAGTGCAGTCGAAGGATGCGACGAAGCAATCTCCCCCTCGACTACGAGATTGCTTCGCAAATAACGCTCGCAATGACGCCGCAAACGAAAACAGACCTGCCAGCATCTGCCGGCAGGTCTGTTCGTTCGTGGCGACGATCCAACCATCGCACGACGCGACTACCGCACTAAACAACTACTTGACTTCCACGCCCGCGCCGGCGGCTTCCAGCTTGGCCTTGGCGTCAGCCGCGGCTTCCTTGCTCACCGCGCTCAACACGGTCTGCGGCGCGCCGTCGACCATGTCCTTGGCTTCTTTCAAGCCCAGGCTGGGGATCAGCTGGCGCACGACCTTGATGACTTCAATCTTCTTCGCGCCGCCGTCCTTCAGCACGACGTCAAACTCGGTCTTCTCTTCGACCGGGGCCGCGGCCGCGGCGGCGCTGGCGGCGGGCATGGCGCCCATCATCACGGGCGCAGCGGCGCTGACGCCCCACTTGTCCTGCAGCATCTTCGACAGTTCAGCCGCTTCCATCAACGTGAGGGCATCGAGCTCCGCCACGATTTTTTCTAACTTCTCAGACATTGGAAATATCCTCCATGGATAGGTAAAAGTTTGTGATCGAGGGCAAACCGCGCGGGCGGTTGCCGGTCCGATTGATCCGCCACGCCCGACGGGCGGCCGTGGCCGACCGTGACACTAGGCGGCCGCTTCGGCCTGTCCTTGTTCCGAGCGCGCCTTGAGTACCTGCGCGAGTTCGCGCAGCGGCGCATTGATGACGTTGACCAACTGCGACATCGGCCCCTGGATCGTCGCGACCAAACCGCCCAACAACACCGGGCGCGGCGGCAGATCGGCTAAGGCCTTGACGCCGGCCGCATCGATGATGCGATTGCCCAGCAGGCCGCCTTTGATCTCGAACTTCTGCACTTCACCGGCGAAGGTGGTCATCGCCTTGGCGACGGCCGCCGGATCGGCAAAGCAGAACCCGACGATGGCTGAACCGGTCAACATCTGCTCCGGTACGGGCAAGCCCGCGTTCTGCAAAGCCTTGATCGCCAGCGTGTTCTTCACGACGTGCAATTCACCCTGCGCCTCATAAATCTTCGAGCGCAAGCGATACAGATCGGCTGTGCCCACGCCCTGATAAGCGGCGATGACGACAGCCTGGCTTTGCTGGAACCACGCGGTGTACTCGGCGATCAACTCGCCGCGACGTTCTTTACTGACTGGCACTGGAAATCACCTCCTTTCGTCCCTGTTGTTCTTCACAACAAAAAGTCTTTGCCGCAGTGATACTGAGGCAAAGACTTGGGACGCTGTAGCGGATGGGCAAGTGCAAGACTTGCCCCTACAAACAATCTTCCGACTTTCGCCTCGGCAGGTGCTGATTAAGTCCCGCCACGTTGACCCCGCGTTGCTTGCGGGGCTGTGGCGCGACGCCTGCGGTCACGGGCTGCGGCAACTATTCAATTGTTACTCCCTCTCCCGACTTCAGGAGAGGGTCGGGGCGAGGCTACCCGACGCCCTCCATCGACTGCGCCGCGTTCGGATCAACCCGCACGCCAGGCCCCATGGTAGCGGCCAGCGAAATTTTCTTGATGTACGTTCCCTTGGCGGCGGCCGGCTTGGCTTTCTTCAAGGCGTCCATCAACGCCGCAAAGTTCTGCATCAACTGCTGGTGCGTGAAAGACGCTTTGCCGAGCGGCACGTGCACACCGGCGGTCTTATCGACGCGGAATTCCACACGGCCGGCCTTCGCCTCGGTGATCATGCGGGGCAGATCGTCGGCGGTCTGCGTGATGTTGCCGGCCTTGGGGCTGGGCATCAAGCCGCGCGGACCGAGTACCTTACCCAGGCGGCCCGCCTTGCCCATCATGTCGGCCATTGCAATCGAGACATCCCAATCGGTCCAGCCGTCCTGAATCTTCTTCAGACCTTCGTCGTCGCTGATCACAAAATCGGCGCCGGACTCCTGCGCCACGCGGGCGGCATCGCCCTGCGCGAAGACCAGCACGCGCACCGTCTTGCCCAGGCCGGCGGGCAGCACCACCACGCCGCGCACCTGTTGATCGGCCTGGCGGGGATCGACGCCCAGGCGGAAGTGAGCTTCCACCGTCGCGTTGAACTTGGCGTACGAAGTGTCCTTCACCAACTGCAGCGCCTCGGCGGGCGCGTAAACCTTATCGTGATCGACTTTCTGCGCTACTTCGTTGTACTTCTTACCGTGCTTTGCCATTGGTATCTCCTGGTGGTGCAAACGGACCGATCGGTCCTCCCACTTCAACGTTAGTCCTTAATCTCGATGCCCATGCTGCGCGCGGTGCCGGCTACCATCTCCATCGCCGCCTCGATATCGAAGGCGCTCATGTCCTTCATCTTCGTCTCGGCGATTTCGCGGATCTGCTTGCGGCTGACCTTGGCGACCTTCTGCTTGTTGGGCGTCGAAGACCCCTTCTCAATGCCGGCAACCTTGCGGAGCAGATCGGGCGTGGGCGGCGTCTTCAGCACGAACGTGAACGAGTTGTCCGTGTAGATGCTGATCTCCGCCGGGATCACCTGGCCGACCATGCTGGCCGTGCGCGCATTGTATTCCTTGCAGAACGCCATCAGGTTGATGCCGTGCTGCGCCAGCGCCGGGCCGATGGGCGGCGCCGGATTGGCCTTGCCCGCATTGACGTTGAGTTTAACGACGACCTTCAGTTTCTTAGCCATGCTTTTCTCCTCGTGGTATTAACGGACCCGATTGGCCCTCCCACAAAATTGAGTAGGGCAAGATGGCATCTTGCCTTACATTTTCTCCACTTGCAAGAAATCCAACTCGACGGGCGTCTCGCGGCCAAAGAACGACACCATCACACGCACCTTGGCCTTGTCCATATTGATCTCGTCGACGGTGCCCATGAAATCGTTGAACGGGCCATCGACGATGCGCACCTTTTGGCCGGGCTTAAAGGTGACCTTGACCTTGGGCGCTTCGGCTTCCATGCGCTTGATGATACCCTGCACTTCTTCACCGCGCAGCGGCGTGGGCTTGTTGCCCATCCCGACGAAACCGGTGACGCCCGGCGTATTGCGCACCACGTACCACGAATCGTCGTTCATCAGCATCTGCACCAGGATGTAGCCGGGGAAGACGCGGCGCTCGATCGTGCGGCGCTTGCCTTCCTTGACTTCGATCTCTTCTTCCGTCGGCACGACGACCTGGAAGATCTGGTTGGCCATTCCCATCGACTCGATACGCTGTTCGAGGTTGTGCTTGACTTTGTTTTCGTAGCCGGAATAGCAATGCACCACGAACCACGATCGCTCGTCAGATACTTCGCTGAGATCGGGCGCGCCTTCGCCGGAAGTAGCCGCCCGCATGGCCGACGCGCGCAATTCGCGCAGCGCAGCCTTCACCTCTTCCGCTTCGGGCGCGGGAAGTTCGATCGCCTGCACGCTCGCGGGCGTGGGCAGCTCGATCGGTTCTTCGTCTTCCTCATCGTCCCTGAAAACAAAAGCGGGCGCCGCCGATTCGCTCGACTCGGCGTTGTCCTCAAAAGCAGGCACGGCCACAGGCTCCTCTGTCTCGACTTCAGGCAGCGCGTCCTGCGGCTCTTGCTCTTCTTCCGGGATGTGGACTTCGTCAGTCATGAAACTGCTCGTACTTTCCTTAAATTACCTATTGACGGCGCAGCGCCACGGCCAACCCGACAATACCGGCCACCGCGGCGATCGCCACGAACGCGATCGCCAGCGTGCTCTGCTGCACAAAAACCGCGCCGGCCAGCGCCGACGCCAGCGGGCTGACAATCACGCCCAGGAAGATCGTCATCGCGATCGTGATGACCAGCACCACCGTCGTCAGACCGCGCGCCTCTTTGCGTGTGGGCCAATGGACCTTGCGCACCTCGGCGCGCGTCTCTTTGAAATAGCGCTTGAAACGGTTGTCTTGCTTGACTTCGGACACGGAGGCGACTCCTCTCAGCTGACGCCGTTGCAAAATTTAGCCGCGCACTACAGCCCATGCCCACCGTGAAGCGGTGGTGGGCCGCTGGGCGTTGCGCGGCTCTGAATGGCAGGCGAGGCAGGAATTGAACCCGCAACCCCCGCTTTTGGAGAGCGGTGCTCTGCCAATTGAGCTACTCGCCTAAACGTCGGCTAGCCGTCTAGCCGCTTCACCTTATAGCCCGATTATACACCCGACTACAAGACTCTGCGACTCAGTGGCTGCCCGACTACTTCTGCTCCTTATGCTGCGTGTGCTTGCGGCAGCGCGGGCAGTACTTGTTGATCTCCAGACGATTCGAATCGTTGCGCCGATTCTTCTGCGAGGTGTAGTTACGCTCCTTGCACTCGGTGCAGGCGAACGTAATCGTCATGCGTACATCTTTCTTAGCCATTGCCTCTTACTCTTTTCTACAGATACTCTGGCGAGAGAATTGTCCCCTCGCCAGAAATGTTTCACTGCTTACGCGGCGACCTTGGTGATGACGCCCGCGCCGACCGTCAACCCGCCTTCGCGAATCGCGAAGCGCGAGCCTT
>CAYNML010000014.1:0-53367 GCA_964398185.1 uncultured Anaerolineae bacterium
CCCGATCGGGTGGGCGGCGTCCCGGCGGCTGCCGTTGGCTGCGGCGAGGCCGTTGTCGTGGTTGCCGCGCTTGGTCGTCCCGCCACGTGAATGATCGGCCCGTCTTGCGTCACGGTGGCTGACGGTTCACTCGGCGGGGCCGTCGGGGCTGATGGCTCAATCGGGCGGATGACAGCCGCCGCGCTGACGGCTGCCGTTGCGGCTGCCGCCGCTTTCTGATCAGGCTCAGCCGGCGCGGCCTGCGCCACCAGCGCGATCAGATCACCCTTGCCGATGATCTTCTCCAGGTTGTCCAACGCCCGATCGACCGTGCCCTGACTCAGCGCCTGGCTCACCACGTCCAGCGGCGTGTGCGCGCCGAAGCGTGCATCGGCCAGCAGCAGCGTGTCGCCGGGCTGCAAGTGCGCGTGGGCGTAGCGCATCTCCAGGGCGCGCGTGGTGCCAATGGCAGGCAGCGGCTCGGCATCGCGCGCGGGATACGCTTCGATCTCGCCGCCTCGCCGCACGAAGACGCTGGTGGGACCGGCTTGCGCAGCGTAGGCTTCGCTACCGCGCAGCACGGCGCACACCATCCCGCCCGTCAAGCGCTCTGGCAGCGCCGCGTGGGTATTGTGGTCCATCAACCATTGATTGGCCGCCGTCAGCGCGGCACGCAGGGCGGCGGTGACGCTGCCTTGCGCCGACCAGTAGGCGCGCGTGGCCTGCTCCATGACGGTGTGCAGATCGCTGCTGGACACGTCGCCCAGCAGATCGATGAGCACGTACAGCATGTCATCTTCGCGGCCGCGCGCGGCGCGGCGCGGCGCAGTGAATACGCCGGTGGCCGGCGTCGTCGACTGCCGGGCCCCTTCGATGAGATGTACTTCGCCGACTAATGAATCAAGTGGAACGGACATAGCGGGATCTTTCGTGGCAGATTAGGCGCATTGTCGCTCAACTGAGGCTATTTTAGCACAAGTGGGCGGTGTGTTCCGACCTGCGGCGGGGATGCCGGCCGAAGTTTGAAAGCCCTCCGGTGCAATGATATAATCACCCTACACCCTTCCACACTCAGGAGCCGCATGGCCGATTCACGCATTCTGAAGTTGGCGCAGGTTATCACGGAGTATTCCACCGCAATCAAGCCGGGCGATCGGGTCTATCTTACCGCCTCGCCGGTGGCGCAGCCTTTGACGCTGGCCGTCATCGAGCAGATTATCAAGCGCGGCGGTCTCCCGCACATCACGGCGGGCAGCGGCTACCATCATCTCGATCTGGTGCCGGGCGCGCTGGAACTGCTGTTGAAATACGGCACGGAAGAGCAGATTCAGTACGTCAATCCGTTTGCGCAAATGGCCGTCAACGAATTCGATGTGCGCATCGCCATCAAGGGTGACGTCAACACCAAGGCGCTGTCCAACGCCGATCCGAAGCGGGTGGCGCTGATGACCGCGGCGCACCGCGAGTTGACGGAGACGATGATGCGGCGCAGCGCCGCAGGCTCACTGCGCTGGGTGGTGACGCTGTTCCCCACCGATGCGCTGGCGCAGGATGCCGAGATGAGTCTGCGCGAGTACGAGGATTTTGTGTACGGCGCGGGCATGTTGGACGAAGCCGATCCGGTGGCGCGCTGGCGGGAATTTCAGGTGCGGCAGGATAAGTACATCGCGTGGCTCAAAGGGAAGAAACGCATTCAGGTCAAAGGTCCCAACTGCGATCTGGTCGTGGGCATCACCGATCGGATCTTCCTGAACTCGTGCGGACATCGCAACTTCCCGGACGGCGAGATCTTCACCGGCCCGGAAGAAACCATCACCGAAGGCTGGGTCAAGTTCACCTATCCCGCCGTCTATCAACAGCGCGAAGTGCTGGGCGTGCAGTTGGAGTTCAAGCAGGGGCGTGTGGTGAAAGCCGCCGCCCAACGCGGTGAAGACTTCTTGCTGAGCGTGCTGGACACGGATGCCGGCTCGCGCACGCTGGGCGAGTTTGCCATCGGCACGAACAACCATATCCAGAAGTTCACGCGCAACATCCTGTTCGACGAGAAGATCGGCGGCACCATTCACATGGCGCTGGGCGCGGCGTACCCTGATACCGGCGGCGTGAACAAATCGGCCGTGCACTGGGACTTGATTTGCGACACGCGCGACGGCACGGAGATCACCGCCGACGGCGCGCCGTTCTATCGCAATGGTGAGTTCTTAATCCAGTAGACAAGGAAACAAGTAGACAAGGGCGCTCCGCAAGGGGCGCTTTTGCTTGCGGGGGCGAGATGATCATCAACGGCTTTCAGATTCATCCAGAATTACTGGAAGAAGTTTCTGCTGAACGCTGTATGCTGCACGAATGCTTGGGCGCATGTTGTTCCGGCGGGGCGTGGCTGGATGTGGATCAGCTCAAGACCCTCGTGCCGCACGTTGAAGCCATCAAAGCGAATCTGCCGGCAGAGCGCCGCGATCCCGACACGTGGTTCTCGGCCCCGGCGGCCGATGAAGATGCGCCGGCGGGAGCCGTCATCGGCACGAACGTGATCGACGATCCCGTTCGCCCCGGCGAGACCTGCTGCGTCTTTCTGCGCGCCGATCGGTTGTGCGCGCTCCAAAGGGCATCGCAACAACTCGGCCTGGCGTATCCCGGCCTCAAGCCCTTGTTCTGCGCGCTCTATCCCCTGCAAATTCGCGGCGACGAGATCATGATCGATCACGAAACGGCGCAGAGTTTCGGCGGCGTGCTGTGCCGGCGCGCCTGCGCGACGCCGCGTCCACTCTATCAAATTTATCAGGCAGAGTTGGAACTGGTTCTTGGAAAAGAAGGATACGCGGAACTACACGCCCAGCGCACTCCGTAGCGAGCGGCCTCATGCACCACGTGTCACTTCATCCGGCGGATCTGCGGCCACTTGAAGAAGACAAACAACCCGTACAGCAGCGATAGCAGCGCGCCCGCAGCTACGGCCAGCGGCGCGCCGAACAGCGTCTCCGTGAACCCGGCCTGCATGCCGCCGGCGCGCATCATCCCCTGAAACACCATCGCATACACGCTCATGATGCGCCCGCGCATGTTGTCCGGCGACGTGACCTGCACCAGCGTGTTGGTCAACGCATTCTGCAGAATGAAGGCCACCCCCACCACCAGCAGCACCGCCAGCGTCACCCAGATTGATTGGGACAACGCGAAAATGAGCAGCGTGGCCGGGAAGAGCAGATTGCCGATCGTGAGCAGCTTGCCGCGGCCCCGATCGCCAAAGGTTCCGGCAATGAGTGCTCCGGTCAGCGCGCCCAGGCCAAACACGCCCATCATCAAGCCGTAGGTCACCGCTTCGGGATTCTGGCACGTCATCACACCGCACGCGGCGTCGACCACGGGTTGTGCGCTGAGCGCCAGCGTCTTGCCCGCAAAGATGGGCATCAACGTGATGAACGGCATCGACAGGAACGCCGAGACGGCGACGAGGCTCATCAGCACCAACAACGTCGTATTGTGCCTGAGATACTTCAAGCCTTCGGCCAGGTGCGCCCCCATGCCGGTCTTTTTCGTTTGCGTGGGATGCGGCGGCAGGCGCATCCACAGCAGCCCGGCGATCACGGCCAGGAACGATAGGCCGTTGACGAGGAAGGCGGCTCCAAAGTCCAGGGCCGCGATCAACAACCCGGCCAGCACCGGGCCGATGGCGCGCCCCAGATTGAAGACCGCCGAATTCAACGCAATGCCGCTGCTCAGATCGGCGGGGTCGCCCACCATCTCGATCACAAAAGACTGGCGCGCGGGCACGTCGATGGCGGTGGCTGCGCCCGCGATGAACGTCAACGCCAGAATCTGCCACATCTGCACGGAGCCGGTCCACGTCAATGCCGCCAGCGCGAAAGCCTGCAGCATCATCACCGTCTGGGTCAGCACGATGATGGTGCGCTTGGGATAGCGATCGGCCAGCGAACCGGCAATCAACGCCAGCGGGATCAGCGGGACGAGCGGCAGGAAGCTGTTGATGCCCAGCCACAGGCCGGGATTGGCGGGGGCGATCTTCACGATCAGCAGGGGCAGGGCGGTGGCTTGCATCCACGTGCCCACGATGGACACCATCTGCCCGATGAAGAACAGGCGGTAATTGCGATGCCGCAGGGCGCGAAAAGCCTTGGGGCCGCGATACGCTGGCGGCACAGTCGCTTCGCCCAGCGTTTCGATCGATTCTGTGTCGAGGCCGACGGTTCCGTTTCCCATGTGTGTCACCGAACAAAAAAGGGAAGCGCCAGCTTCCCTTTTTTAGGCTCCGCAGCCTGGACTCGAACCAGGAACCCATCGGTTAACAGCCGATTGCTCTGCCGATTGAGCTACTGCGGAATGTGCGAAATTTGTGGCAGTCGCGGGCGAGATTATACCAAAGGCAGGTAAGAGCGTCAAGCAAAAATGAACCTCCCGGAGGGTCCAACCCTCCGGGAGGTTAGCCTTCATTCAGCCAGATAATCTCGGAGTTTGCGGCTGCGATATGGATGCCGCAGCTTGCGCAGCGCCTTCGCTTCAATCTGGCGGATGCGCTCGCGGGTGACGCCGAAGAACTGCCCCACCTCTTCCAGCGTATGGCCTTGCCCGTCGCGCAGGCCGAAGCGCATCTCCAGCACTTCGCGCTCCCGATCGGACAACGAGTCAAGAATGGAATGCACCTGCTCCTTCAGCAATTGATTGGACGCGGCATCCACCGGCCCCAGCACGCTCTCGTCTTCGATGAAGTCGCCCAGCAGGCTGGATTCTTCCTGCCCGACGGGCGTCTCCAGCGACATCGGTTCCTGGCTGATGCGGATGATGCGCCGCACCTTGGCCGCCGCCCGCCGCATGCGCCGCTCGACATTGATATCGATCGGCTGGTTGGTGTTCCACGCTGTCTGAATGGCCAGCGTGTCTTCCTTGTCCAGCATGCCCAACTCGACGGCGATCTCTTCCGATGACGGCTCGCGGCCCAACTCCTGCATCAACTTGCGCTGCACCCGCAGCAGCCGGTTGATCGTTTCCACCATGTGCACCGGAATGCGAATGGTGCGCGCCTGATCGGCAATGGCGCGGCTGATGGCCTGCCGGATCCACCACGTGGCATACGTGCTGAATTTGTAACCCTTGGTGTAGTCAAACTTATCCACCGCGCGCAGCAGGCCGATGTTGCCCTCTTGAATCAGATCGAGGAACGAAATGCCGCGCCCGATGTAGCGCTTGGCCACGCTCACCACCAACCGTAGATTGGCGCGCACCAGCGCCTGCTTGGCGCGCGTGGCCTGTGCTTCGATCTCGTGCAGCGAGAGGTTGATGTGGCGCGTATCCGGCAGCGCCCTGGCAAAGGTCTTGCTCTGCGGCAGGTGGGCATCCTTGCGATGCAGGTGCGCTTCCAGCCAGTCGATCGACTCGAGCGGCAGGCAGTACACGGCGATGTAGGCGCTGTACAGATGCTTGATCGCCTCGTGCCAGGCGGCCGTCCGTTCGTGCTGCGTATTGCCCGTTGTCTGCGGCTGCAATACGGAATGATCCGGCAGTTCGTCGCCGGCGCGCAGCGCGCGCACCTCCGCGACCAGCACGTGTAGATCGATCTTCTTCATGTGCGCCTTGTGGCCGGCCTTCTCAAAGTGCTGCCACTGCTCCACAAAATCATCGTACACGCCCAGCAGCAGCTCATCGGGGTGCGGCGCTTTATGGTGCTCGTGCGCGGTTTTCAGCTGCTCGCGCATCTGCGCCAGGTAGCCGGACGCGCTCATCTGGAGCGCCAGCCACACTTCCTGCTTGGTTTCCAGCAGACGCACCTGGCCGATCTCTTTGAGGTACATCCGCACGGGATCGTCGCCCAGGTCAGCGGCCAGCTCGATCGCGCTGTCGTCGTCCTCGCCTTCTTCCTCGATCTCTTCCAGCTCAGCCAGATCAGGTTCGTCGGCCAGCAGCACGTCGGCGTCCTCGATCTGCTCGGTCAGCTCGTCGAGGTTTTCCTCGCCCTCTTCAATCTCAATCTCTTCGCCGAGTTCGTCGGGCGTCACATCGTCTTCAGGTTGGATGGCATCGTTAGGAGTTGGCTTCATGCTTCACCGTTCAGGTCTCGTTGACACAGCGAATCAACTACGGCCCCACGGATCAGTGGCGCGGCCAATTGTACGTGTAGTCAGGCTTTGTTGCAACCGCAGCAGCGCCGCCGCGTTGTCGCGTCCCACCTGCGTCAAAATTTCCAGGGCTTCCGGATCGCCGGTGGTATCCTGCAACAAAGAACGCAGCTGCTGCCCTTCGCGTCGCAAGCGTTTCTCGCGCAGCTGCAGCCCGGCCTTCTTCGCGCCGTCTTCCAGGCTGATGCCGCGATCGACCGGCGGGCGCTCGTTGGCTTCTTCGTACAGCAAGGCCACTTGCGGATACAGCGCCTCGTCCAGGTTCGCGCGGATTTCGTCGGGCGTGGGGGCCGGGTCCTCGATCAGAGCGGTGCGCAGCGCGCGAAAAACTTCGCGGCAGGCCAGCTGCTCGAAGTCGTCCACGTTCAGGGCGGGCAGCTCCGCCCGATCGAGCGCCTCGTCGATCACGGCCAGCACGTGCGGCTGGCGCAGCAGCAGCGACAGGGCGTATTGCTCAAGGTCAGTTGTATCACGCTTTGGCGTTTCCGGCACAGGCGCAACGCGCGACCGCTGCTTCGTCGGCGCGCTGCTGACCACGCGCATCTGATCGAACATGGCGCGCTCGTCCACTTTCAAGCGCCGCGCCAGCTGCTGCACGTACACCGTCTGCTCCACCGGATCGGCCACGTCGCGGATGATGGGCAGCACTTCTTTGGAGAGTTTGGCCTTCTCACGCGGATCGTTCAGATCGCGCCCGGCGCTCAGCGTATCGATCACAAACGGCACCACGGCTTGCGCGTGATCCACCAGCGTCTGCCACGCCTGCGGATCTTCCTCCATCAATTCGTCGGGGTCTTTGCCGTCGGGCACGGTCAGCACGCAGATGTCGATCTGCATCTTGCCCGCGTAGCCCACCAGCCCGCGCGGATTGAAGATCGGCGCCGCTTCCCGATCGAGCGTTTCGCGCGCCACGTCCAGCCCGCGCAGCATGGCGTTGATGCCGGCCGTATCCGGATCGAGCGCCAGCACGATCTTGGGCGCGAGTTTCTGCAGCTGCTTGAATTGAAATTCGGTCAGCGCCGTGCCCAGTGATGCGACCACGTTGTGGAAGCCGTGCTGATGCGCCGCCAGCGCGTCCATGTACCCTTCGACGATGACGGCTACCTTCTGATCGCGAATCGCCTGCCGGGCCACATGCAGCGCGAACAACGTGCGGCTCTTGTCGAACAGTGCCGTCAGCGGCGAGTTGAGGTATTTCGGCTCATCGCCGGGTTTCAACGCGCGGGCGCCGAAGCCGATCGGGCGGCCTTTACCGTCGTGGATCGGAATCATCACGCGGTGACGGAACCGATCGAACACGCGGCCATCTTCACGCTGCACCAGTAATCCGGCGTCGATCAGTTCTTCGTTGGAGAAGCCCTTCTGCAACAGATGATTGTGCAGCGCATCCCAACTCTCCAGCGCATAGCCCAGTTGAAACGTTTCGATCGTCTGCGCTGTGATGCCGCGCTGCGCCAGGTGATCGCGCGCGATCTGCGCCTGCGGATTGTTGAGCAACAGATAATTAAACCACTGCGCCGCGGCGGCGGCCGCTTCACGCAGTCGCGCCAGATGTTGATCCTCGATCTCGGCTTCCGGCTTGTGCTCGTCGACGATCTCGATCCCGGTGCGGCGGCCCAGTTCGCGGAGCGCATCTTTGAACTCCAGCCCGTCGCGCTTCATCAGGAACGTGAAGACATCGCCGCCGGTATTGCACGCGCCGAAGCACTTCCACGTGCCGCTCTCCGGCCACACCACAAAGGACGGCGTGCGCGTGTTAGCGTGAAACGGACAGAAGCCGGTGTAAGTGCGCCCGCTCTTCTTCAGTTTCACCGTTTCCGACACCACGTCGATGATATCGATCCGGTCCTTGATGTCGTCGATGACAGTCATGTTGATGAGTAAGCGATTGTGCCTGAAATGAAAACGGATGGAAAGAGCGGTGTGCCATGCTCATTCCCAATCCGTTCAATTACGGTTTGCGCGCCAACCGGTAGATCCGGTCGGCCATTAGCGATAGACGGCGCTTCGATGTCGGATGGCAATCACGTCTACAATCTGCTGCTGATCATCGATAGCGTAGATGACACGATAATCCCCCACGCGGATGCGCCACAGATGTTTTTCGCCTTGCAGCTTACGACAACCTGCCGGGCGAGGTTCTACGGCGAGCGCCTTGATCTTCGGGAAGATGCGGCTGACCAGCGCGGCGTCCAGGTTTTCCAATTCTTTGCGTGCCGAGCGCGCAAAGGTTATGCCATACTCAGCCATTCAATTTGCCTTGCTTGCGTAGGCGTTTCTCCACGGCTGCCAGGGATTCGCGCGGCTCTTTGGCGCGTTGACGAGCCAGCAGGCTGTCGTAAAAGTCTTCCCACAACGCGCCGTGTTTCTGCAAGTCGATCATGACAGCGACTTTGTGATTCTTGTCGTTTGTGACAAACTGAATACCTTCCATCTGGCTCCCCCCTTACTTGGTAGCTCGTTTGGCCGTTGTTTTTCGTTTGCCGGCTTTCGTCTTGGTCGTGGTCTTGCGCCTGGCCGCCGGTTTTTTCCTGGGTGTGGCTTTCTTTGTAACCGGTTTGGCGGTATAAATCTTTCTCAAGCGTTTCAAGCGCTGCGCCCACAAGGCCTGTAACTCAGCGGCGTCTTCCGGCGCCGCAAAATCGACCACGCGCACGCGCGTGCCCTGTGCGACTTTGTCCAACTTGAAGCCGGTCAGATCGATTGGGACCGCTTCGTCGAACTGCGACCAGGCAATGCCGACTTCGATGCCGGGGATCAGCCGCCGGTACTCCCCGCGTTTCTCGTGGGTGTCGTAGTCAATCACGATCTGCCCGCCTTGATGCGGATCAGACTCCACCCGATCGGCCAGCCAGCGCGACAGCTGCTTCTCGTCGGTCAGCGACTTGTACACGCGCGCCGGGGTGGCGGGAATCACGGTCGATTTTTCGATGAGGATGATTTGCGGCATGGCGAGCCTCCGGTGATCTTGCGCAGCACACTGAAATTATACGATCATCGGTTGGAGACGCCAAACGAGTGCTGGCTATTCCTGCTTGCGATAGCCGACAAAAATGCGTTCGATGGGCGCCCAACCGATGAACTGTGGCTGCCACCAGCCCGGTGGTGGTGTGAGGTTCTGCGCGGCATGATAATCATCAATCCGCACCTTGTCCCAGGCGTGGATCACTTTCCCTTCGCCGAGGCACAACCCCACGTGTCCCCAGTTCTTGATCTCATCTCCGACCGGACCGGCGCACGCGTAGAATACAAACGCCCCGATCGGCGGTTCGCTGCGATTCTGCGCCGCGCCATACTCATCCGCCGATTCTTGGGCCGAACTGCCACCGAAGATTTCGACGTGATTGCTTTGTTCGTAGGCATCTTCGACGAAGGCCAGGCAGCGTGTGGTGTACTCGGTTGAGCCAATATGTTTCTGCGCCCAGCGAATGGCATTGGCGATGTAGGTGTCGAATTCGGTTGACATGCTTGTTCTCGCGAAAAATCAACCGCCGAGCAATCTCAGCGGTTGAAGACGCGAACATCAATATACTTCATCGTGCTTGCCGATGTCATTCAGCACGATTTCTTCTTCGCCAGTAGTGAGGTTAATCTCGAAGTTGAAGACAATGCGACAGTCGTACTCGACGGTGCAGGCCCACGACCCGGCTAATTCACCTTTCAATTTATGGGTGCGCAAAGTCGGGTCAAATGGATCATTTGCCAGTTTGGCCAGGGCGCTTTCGATCTTCTCCCTTAAGTCTGGTCGCCGCTTGACGTTATGCTTGACAGCACGCTTGAACGAACGACCCCAGACCAGTGTCTTCACTCGTCTAACTCCGCCATCAAGTCTGCCGCAGTTCCCCGCTTAACTGTCCCAGCCTTGTACTCGGCGCGTGTTTCAGCGATATTGGCCGCAATCTCGGTCCGCCGACGAGCGGCCAGACGTTGTTGAACGAGACCAACCAGCACTTCCTGATCTTCAGCGGGAAGCCGTTCGATCTCTTCGAGCACCGATTCAAATGTGGCACTGTGGCCCATAGCTGCCTCCTACTATTTGCTTTTTCAATTCACTTTCATTATCGCGCAGCACAGCGCTGCGACTTACCAGTCCGGTTGCGTATTCTGCTCGTGCGAGTGGGTTGTAGCCTAAGTCTTGCAACGAAATAGCCGCCCCTTCGACTCCGCGCCGCGCATTCTGAGCGGAGTGAAACGCAGTCGAAGAAGCGCGGCGCTCCGCTCAGGGTGCTTGCGAATTTGTTGCGAATTTAGGCTACAGGTCACTAGCGCTTCGTCGCTCACGTTGTTTTCTGCAAATCAGGAAAGTGGATAAAGCCGCGCTCATCCATCACGCCGCCGGTCTGCTTGAGGACATTCTCGATGCGCTGCGCGGCGATTTCCGCCTCGATTTCCGCCTGATGATCGTGATAGTAACTGATGGCATCGTAAACACTGGCAGGTGACAAATGCGGATACGACAGCAAGATCTCGTCCATCGTATCGCCTGCTTTGTAGAAACCGGCAATGATCCAGACCGGCATCCGCGTGCCACGAATCACGGCCTGCTGGCGATCCATCTTCTGAATCAGCACGATATGCGGGTGTTCGGTGGACGTGTCATTGACTTGATGATCAACGATTTGAGCGGCCATTGTTCCTCCCTGCGTTGCTGAAACTTCGTGCGATGCCCGTTATAGGTAGATTATACAATTGTGTTAGAGAAAACCCAACCGCCGATCAACGATCGGCGGCGATGTATTTCAAATTGTAGCGCAAAACAGGTGATAATGCTTTGGATCACACAACAAAAAACCTGTCAGGCCCATGATAGACCTGACAGGTTTGAAAAGCCACTTCTTTGTGGGGCAAGTTGTTAACTTGCCCGCGCGAGCTATCAACTCGCGCTACAACTACTTATCGCGCACCACAGCGCCGAGCGCAGCCTGCGCGGCGGCCAGGCGGGCCACCGGCACGCGGAACGGCGAGCAGCTCACGTAGTTGAGGCCGGCCTTGTGGCAGAACTCGATCGAGGACGGATCACCACCGTGCTCGCCGCAGATGCCCACTTCCAGCCCCGGGCGAACGGCGCGGCCGTTCTTCACGGCCATCTCGATCAGCTGACCCACGCCCACCGTGTCCAACTGCTGGAACGGATTGCTGGGCAGGATCTTCTCTTCCACGTAGCGCAGCAGGAACTTGCCTTCGGCGTCGTCGCGGCTGTAGCCGTAGGTCGTCTGCGTCAGGTCGTTGGTACCGAACGAGAAGAACTGCGCCAGTTCGGCGATCTCACCGGCGGTCAGGGCGGCGCGCGGCACTTCGATCATCGTGCCGAACTTGTATTCCACTTCCACGCCCTTCTTGGCCATCACGTCCTTGGCGATGGCTTCCAACTCGCCCTGCGAGACCTTCAGCTCGTTCACGTGGCCGGTCAGCGGGATCATGACTTCGGGCTTCACCACATGACCCTTGGCCTGCACGTTGCACGCCGCTTCGAAGATGGCGCGCACTTGCATCTGCAGGATGCCGGGGTAGGTGATGCCCAGGCGGATGCCGCGCAGACCCAGCATCGGGTTCTGCTCGCGCATCGACTCGACGGCGGCCAGCATCTCTTCGGCTTCCTTCACCTTCTTGCCCTTCTTGCCCAGCACATGCATCTCGGTCACTTCGGCCAGCAGCTCATCGTGCGAGGGCAGGAATTCGTGCAGCGGCGGATCGATCAGGCGGATGATGACGGGCAGGCCGTCCATCGCCGTGAAGATGCCTTCGAAGTCCTTGCGCTGCAGCGGCAGCAGCTTCTTCAGTGCGCCTTCGTATTCCTTGACTTCCGGCGAGGCCTTCGCGGCTTTCTTGGCGGCGGCGGCGGCCAGTTGGAATTCCTTGAAATCCGGGCGCTTTTCCAGTTCGGCCTCGGCGCGCTTGACGGCGTCCAGCTTCTGCTGCGCGGCGCTGGCGTTGAGGATCATCTGGCGCACAATCGGCAGGCGCTCGACTTCGAAGAACATGTGCTCGGTGCGGCACAGGCCGATACCCTGCGCGCCGAACTTGCGGGCCTGGATCGCGTCCTTGGGATAATCGGCATTGGCCCACACGCCCAGGCGGCGGACTTCGTCGGCCCAGCTCAACAGCGTGACCAGATCGGTTTCCTTGTCGAAGTCGGGGCGGATCGTGGCGATCTGGCCGGCCAGCACTTCACCGGTCGTGCCGTCGATCGAGATGTAATCGCCCTGCTTGATGGTCTTGCCGTCGGCGACCATGATCTTCTTTTCGGCGTCCACGCGGATGGACTCGCAGCCTGCCACGCACGGCAGGCCCAGACCACGGGCCACCACGGCGGCGTGCGAGGTCGCGCCACCGCGCTGGGTCAAAATACCCTTGGCGACGAGCATGCCGTGCACGTCGTCGGGATTGGTTTCGGGGCGAACCAGAATCACAGCCTTGCCAGCCTTGCCCCACTCTTCGGCGGTGTCCGCGTCGAACGCGGCGACACCGGTGGCGGCGCCGGGCGAGGCGTTAAGGCCCTTGGCCAGCACGCCCGCCAGCTTCTTGGCCTTGTCGTCAAAGCGCGGCAGCAGCAGCATATTGATCTGCATGGGGTCGAGGCGCTGGAGCGCTTCTTCCTTGCTGATGAGACCTTCATTGGCCATATCGACGGCGATCTTCACCGCGGCCTGCGCCGTGCGCTTGCCCGTGCGGGTCTGCAGCATCCACAACTTGCCGCGCTCGACGGTGAACTCCATGTCCTGCACATCGCGATAATGCTTCTCCAGTTGGTTCGCAATTTCCTGGAACTGCGCGTACACTTCCGGCATTTCCTCGGCCATCTGCGCGATCTTCTTGGGGGTGCGGATGCCGGCCACCACGTCTTCACCCTGCGCGTTGATCAGATACTCGCCGTACAGGGCCTTCTCGCCGGTGGCGGGATTGCGCGTGAACGCCACGCCCGTGCCCGAGTCGTTGCCCATGTTGCCGAAGACCATGGTTTGCACGTTGACGCCCGTGCCCAGATCGTGCGCGATCTTCTGGCTGTTGCGATAATCCACCGCGCGCTTGCCAAACCACGACGCGAACACGGCCTCAATCGCCTGTGACAGCTGCTCGTGCACGTTGTCGGGGAAATCAACGCCCAATTCCTTCTTGTACAGCGCCTTGAAGTCCGCCACGACCTTCTTGAGCATGTCCACCGTAAGATCGGTGTCCTGCTTGCCTTCCGTCTTGGCCTTGTACTTGTCCAGGATGTGCTCGAACTTGCGGCCTTCAATGCCCTTGACGGTCTTGCCGAACATCTGGATCAAGCGGCGGTAGGCGTCCCACGCAAAGCGCTCGTTGTCGGTCAACTGGGCGATGCCTTCCAGCGTCTCTGGATTCAGACCCACGTTGAGCACGGTGTCCATCATGCCCGGCATCGAGAACTTGGCGCCGGAGCGCACCGATACCAGCAGGGGGTTCGCCGCATCGCCAAAGCGCTTGCCCGTCTGCTCTTCGATCACGGCCAGCGCCGCCAGCGTCTGGTTCCACAGATCTTCGGGGAACTGCTTGCCGATCTTGAAATACTCGTTGCAGGCCTCGGTCGTGATGGTGAAGCCCGGCGGGACCGGCACGCCGGTGTTGGTCATTTCGGCCACACCCGCGCCCTTGCCGCCCAGCAAGTCACGCATGTCTTTGTTGCCTTCCGTGAACAGATACACCCACTTCTTGGACATCGTTTGCTCCTTAGCAATTGGATTTAGAATTGATGATACACCAATCGTTTAGTGTATGTCTTTTGCCGATTTTGGGCAGTGACAATCTGCCCGCTTACCACGTGTGAGACGTAACCTCTGCGGCCATCCCCCGGCCCGATCGGGTGGGGCGGCTACATCGAACCGGCCACCACATGGGCTAGAAACCACTGCGTCACTTGTTCTTTTTCGACTTGAGACGACACAATGTCCTGAATCAGGTCGAACAATTCATCTTGACCAGCAGCAAGCGTGTTTCCATTTATCTCGAGGAAGCGCAACGTGGCCAAAAACGCAGTCCGTTTGTTGCCGTCCACAAATGGGTGGTTCTTCACCAACCCGATCAGCAAAATGGCGGCCTTGGCGGCCAGATCGGGATAAAGCTCTTCATCGAACATGGTCTGACGGGGAGATGCGAGCGCCGACTCTGACAAACCCTCATCTCTCAGCCCGAATGATCCGCCATACAGCTGAATCACGAACTCGTGAATCTCGCGTACTTCCTGTGCCGAGGGATACCGCCGCTCACTCATGCTGCGGCAAGTCGCTTCAGCAAGGTATCGTAACGGCGAGTCGCATTATCTAGCCATTCGCGCAGTTCTTGACGTTCCGCCGACTGTGGCCGGATGATCACCTCGTCGTCGAGGAAATGCAGCTCGATGGGCGTGTTGCGCGCCACACCGCTGGCCGATAGCCATTCCCGCACGACTTGTGGAAACTTATCCTGATCGATCACCATTGATGTTGCCATATGCCACCTCTACCCAGATCAGCCTGGGTTTTCATACAGCACCTGCCCTTCGCGAATCGCGGTCGTGACAAACGCCTGACGGACCTCACTCCACTCTTGAACCTCCTCCGGGCTGTAGACCACAATTGCGGCGCAATTATACCGCGATCGGAATTCCTTGAGCTTCATCAAACTGTTATCTGCTGCCCGTCACGCCGTGCCATTTCCACAATGGCGCTTGAAGTATCTTCTTTCCATTGCCGCTCCCCGCAGGGAATTGGCTCGATTCGGCTGTCGGTGCGCGCGGCCAACCGCCACAACAAATCGACATCTCGACGCTGGCGCGGTCCATCGAATTGCGGTGATACCACAAGCAGATCGATGTCACTCCACTGGTTTGCCTGGCCCCTGGCCTGTGAGCCAAATACCACACCAAACCGCACGGGTAGACCGTTGGTCTGCAAAGCGCGGAGATAGTTTTGGACGGCTGCTCGAACTGACTCAGCCATGATTGAGTTATTGATGGCCCTGACCAAATACCTGATCGAAGAACTTGTCTTGATCTAATGTTGCTTGCCAGCGGCGATGTTGACGAACAGATTCCAAGCGCCCTTCGCGCCGCAGCTTGAGAAAATGCGCCGTCTCGACCGGCCCCAACGCCTTGAGCAGAGCACCAACAGCGCGTGCGACCAGTTCCTCGTCATTCAGATATTGAGTTGGTTTCATCTCAAGTTCTCCCTTTCACACAGTTGCAGCGGTGTGCCCAGCCAGATGGACAATCGGATACGGCTCGCGCGTTTCAAGAACCGATCGTCTACTGACACGAAGTCGGCTTTGGCTTGTTCAGCAAAGGCCAGATGCGCTGCATCGGCCAAACCAATTTTCACACGAACAAATTCCTCTGCGCGTTGCCGCGCGGCGATCAAGTCGTAAGCTGGCCGTGTTCCGACTTCTTCAAGCATTCGTCTCAGCGATTCCCGCTCTTCAAGATTCTTGATGGCCGTAATCTCGACCAGATGAGCTGGCGAACTGATGAGTCGTAGGTCACCTGCTCGCACACGGCTTAGAATCAATTTGACTGCTTCTGTTTCCAACCGAATCCGGGCCTGCACCTGATCGTCAAACAGGCGTGACAGGGCGCAGACATCCAGATAGATTCGGAGAACTGGCATTAGAACCCTTCTACTTTGCTCAGATCGACAATCCCATCGGCCAGATGCCAGATGTGCTGCAACAACGCCTGCCGCGTCTGGCGGATGGCCTGATCTTCGTGCATGACCAGCACCTTATCGAAGAAGGTCCGAATCGCCGGGATGAGCGGCGCCAGCGCGCTGAAGAACGCCCCGATCGAACTCTGCGGCCCGATCGCTTTGTGCGCGGCGTCATAGGCTTTGTACAACGCCTGCGTCTGCGGATCGCTATCCTTTGAAATGTCCAACGGCAGCGTCTCTTGGATGTCGCGCACGATGCGCACACAGCGGGCGTAATTGTCGAGCGTGATCGACCAATCGGGTTTGGCAACTTCCGCCGCCAGTTCCTCGATTGACTGTTTCGCCCTGAAGGGATCATCACCGCGCGCGGACAACACCGCATCGACTAGATCATACCGCAAGCCCTGCTCGAGCAGGGCGGCCCGTTCGCGCCCGACGAGGAAGGCGTGCGCGTCATCGAGCGCCTTCGTCTCGACGGTAACGGGCTGCAACTTCGCCGCTGCTTCCAAAGCGGCGCGCAGCGAGAACGACGCCTGATGCTTGATCAGCGTCTCGACCACGCCCAGCGCGGCGCGGCGCAGCGCCCACGGATCAGCCGAACCAGTGGGCGCGAGACCGACCGCGAACAGACCGCTGAGACTGTCAAAGCGATCGGCCAGGCTGATGACCGCACCGATGACAGACTCCGGCGCGCGATCGTACTGCTCGGCCACTGCGTTCGCCACTACATCGCTCTCGCCTGACATCTTCGCATATTCGCGGCCCATGATGCCCTGCAGCGACGTCATCTCGACCACCATCTGCGAACCGAGATCGGCCTTGCACAAATGGGCGGCGCGCTGCGCCGCTGTGACTTGCTTCTCGTCCAACTTCAGCATCGACGCGATGGTGGGCGTCAACGCTTCGATGCGTCTAGCCTTGTCCAGCATCGATCCAAGTTTGACCTGGAACGTCAACGTGCTGAGCCTGGGCAGGAAATCTTCCAGCTTGTGCTGCCGATCGTGGTTGAAGAAATATTCGGCGTCACTGTAGCGCGCGCGCAGCACTTCTTCGTTGCCATGCTGCACGATGCCGAGGTTGTCGGTGTTGCCGTTGCGTACCGCGATGAAGTGCGGCAGCATGCCATCTGTGCCCAACACCGGAAAGTAGCGCTGGTGTTTCTTCATCACGGTGATGAGCACGTCCTTGGGCAGCGCCAGGTACTTCTGCTCGAAGTGGCCCAGCAGCGCGGTGGGCTGCTCGACGAGGTTGGTCACTTCTTCTAGCAAGCCGGGATCGTCGGGGATGTGCCCGTGAACACTTTCCGCCACCTTGGTGATCTGCGCCTTCACCACTTCACGGCGCTCAGCGTAATCGAGAATCACGTGATGCTGTTTCAGCGTCGCTTGATATTCATCCGCGGAAGCGATGACGATCTCGGGCGAACCCGCCGCGCGCGGGCCGCGCGTGACGCTGCCGCTGCTGATGCCCGCATACTTAAACGGCACGACCTGATCTTTCCACAAGGCCACCAACCAGCGAATGGGCCGGCTGAACGCGATGCCCTCGCTGGCCCAGCGCATGGTCTTCTCGAACTTCAACGCGGCGACGAGTTCGGGCAACAAGGTGGAGAGCACTTCACCGGCGGGCTTGCCGGCATCGTGCTTCCTGGCGTAGACGTATTGATTGCCCTTTTCTTCGACTTTGATCAGATCGTTGACGTCGACGCCTTGCCCGCGCGCGAAGCCTTCCGCCGCTTTGGTGGGCTGGCCGTCTTTGTCGAAGGCGGCCTTCACTGCCGGGCCGCGCACCATTGCATCGAGTGGTGTCTGCTGCGGCGCGAGGTCGCGCACGAGGAAGCCCTGCCGCCGTGGGGTGGCGAAGAACTCGATCGCGTTGTACTCCAGGCGGGCGTCCTGCAACATCTTCGGGGCAATCTCGCGCAATTGCGCCAGCGCGGAAGAGACATCAGTCGCGGGCAATTCCTCGCTGCCAATCTCAAACACGAACGAGGCCGGTTCCTTGATGTTGGTTGTTGGTTGCTGGTTGTTGGTTGCTGGTTGAACACTGGATGACTGAGCGGTTTCCTTCAACCACGGGTATTCCATCGCCTGACGCTGAGCCACATACGTCGTCGCCACTTGCCGCGACAGATCGCGCATGCGGCGGAAGTAGTTGGCGCGCTCGGTCACCCCGATTGCGCCGCGCGAGTCCAGCAGGTTGAACGTGTGCGAGCACTTCAACACGTAGTCGTGCGCCGGCATGACCAGCGGCGGCTCGTGCGAGAGGGCGGCCTTCGCTTCGGATTCGTAGAAATCGTAGGCGCGGCGCAGTCCATCGACGTTGGCGAGCTCGTAGTTATAGATGCATTGCTCGATCTCGTTGCGAAGGTAGATTTCACCGTAAGTGTGCACGCCGTCAAAATCGATGTCATACACGCTGTGCACGGCTTGCAGGAACATCGCAATGCGCTCCAGCCCATACGTCAATTCCACCGACACCGGATCAAGTACCTGGCCGCCGGCTTGCTGGAAATACGTGAACTGCGTGATCTCCAACCCGTCGAGCCACACTTCCCAGCCCAACCCCCACGCACCCAGCGCGGGCGATTCCCAGTTGTCTTCCACAAAACGGATGTCATGCTCCTCGCGCTTGATGCCCAGCGCGTACAGCGAATCGAGATAGATCTCCTGCGGATTGCCGGGGTCGGGCTTGAGGATGACCTGGAACTGCGTGTGCTGCTGCAGCCGATTGGGATTATCCCCGTAACGGCCATCGTCCGTGCGGACGGACGGTTCCACGTAGGCCACGTTCCACGGCTCGGGGCCAAGCACGCGCAGCGCTGTGGCGGGGTTCATCGTGCCCGCGCCCACCTGATGATTGTACGGCTGCCACAACGTGCAGCCACGGCTGGTCCAGAATTGTTGCAGGGTGAGAATGATTTGTTGAAACGAGAGAGGTTTGGTCATGATGATCCTGACGAGTAATGAAGTAACGCGTAATGCGTAAAACGTAAAGCGTGCTGCGTAATCCGTTTAATGTCCGTTCTTGTCCGTTTGTCCGCTTCAAAGTCCGTTGTCAGCTTCCCGCCGGAGCAGGTTGAGAAACTCCACCGATCTCACCTTCCGTTCGAGCACAAATTGGACGTATCTTAACATGACTTGCTCAATTTCGCTGAGCACCGTCTCGCGGAGTGTCAGCGCGGTGAACGCGGCACAGTCCGTACGGAGGGCGTGGCGCAGCACCTTGAGCGCATTGAGCGACAAGCGTGAAGCATCCGATCGATCGCGGGCATGATCGGGGCAGAGCGCGCCGCCCGCCGCCGGACTCCAGCCGTAGAGCTCATCGGCGGCGATTTCTTGCAGCGGTTCGCCCTTGTCGGCGCAGAAAAACACCTGGGGCTGGAAACCGGCCAGCGTGAGCAGCTGCAACTCGAAGTAGCGCGCGGCCAAAGGCAGATTGTCCGTCGTCTCGATCCACTTCAACGCTTCCGCCAGCAGATCGAACAACTCCGGCTGCTCGCTGCCTTCTTCCGCAAAGGCGTCGATCAACTCCACCGCGTAGTGCGCGTAGGTCGATCGGGTGAGGTCTTCCCGCAGGCCGCGATAGGCGTCGAGCGTCTCGACTTGCGACACGATGTCGATGTCGCCGCGCCCTTTGGCGATCAGCATTCTCGATCGGACGAACAATTCCACGTGGCCGCTCTTGCGGCTGCCGACCTTGCGCGCACCCTTGGCGTTGAGGCGCAGCTTGCCGCGTTCGCGCGCAAGAACCGTCAACAACCGATCGGCTTCCCCCACATCCGAGCGGTGCATGACGATGGCTTCAATGCGATAGAGACGGCTGCGGTCCAATGAACAATTCTCAACGATCAATGGTGAGCCGTCATTGCGAGCACAGCGAAGCAATCTCCCTGCGTGACCACGCGATTGCTTCGTCGCTGAGAAGCGCTCCTCGCAATGACGTCGTTTGTCTACTTGTTTCCCTTGTCCTTGTTTACTTCCTCAAGGTGGGCGGGCGTGAACGAGTCCGGCAATAGCTTCTTCATGCTCGTCGTGCGATACTCGCCGTTCTTGTCCGCGATGTAGATCGTCAACCGGGGCGCGAATTCGCTCAGCACCTGCCGGCACGCCCCGCACGGCGATCCGCCGTTCTTCGTCACCACGGCGATGGCTTCGAATTCCGTCTCGCCTTCCGACACGGCCTTGAGCACGGCGGTGCGTTCGGCGCAGACGGTGTGGCCGTAGGACGCATTTTCGACGTTGCAGCCGGTGTACACTTTGCCCGACTTGCCGAGCAGGGCGGCGCCGACTTTGTAATGCGAGTAGGGCGCATAGGCTTTCCGACGCGCCTTACGCGCCAGATCGATCAGTTCAGTGGGTTTCATATAGGCTCCTGACACGTACTGCGTAATGCGTGATGCGTAAAGCGTAAAGCTAATGGGCCACTGACGTTTTACGCTTTAGTCTTCCTCTTGCTTTTCAGCGACCGGTTCATCGGTCAGGACTTGCACGCGCACTGTGCCGATGCGCCGTCCGGCGACATTGACCACCTTCATGAGCACATTCTCGTGGCGCACTTCATCGCCGGGCAGGGGCACTTTGCCCAACTGCGAATAAATGAAGCCGCCCAGCGTGTCGGCCTCATCCATCGGGAAGTGGACGTGCAGCGCGTCGTTGATGTCGCCCAGATTGGCGCGCGCGTTGATCAACCACTCGTTATCGCCGGTCGGCTGGATTTCCAGTTCTTCGGCCTGATCGTACTCGTCCTGGATCTCGCCGACGATTTCTTCGAGAATATCTTCGATGGTCACGATGCCCGCCGTGCCGCCGTACTCGTCGATCACAATCGCCATGTGGATGCGGCGCTTCTGCATCTCGGCGAACAGTTCGCTGACCTTCTTGCTTTCCGGCGTGAAGGCGGCCGGACGCAGGATGTCGGCCACACGCACCTCGTTCGCGCCCACGCGGCCTTTTTCGTGCAGCACCTTCAGCAAGTCCTTGGCGTACAAGATGCCCACGATGTTGTCGATACTGTCCTGATAGACCGGCACGCGCGAGTGATTGTGCTTGATCACGGCGTCCAACGCTTCCAGCAGCGGCGTCTCCACATCGAACGCCAGCACGTCCATGCGCGGCACCATCACCTCGCGCGCCACCGTGTCGGTGTACTCGAAGATCGAGTAGATCATCTCTTTCTCTTCTTCTTCGATGACGCCGCCTTCTTCCCCGGCGTCCACCAGCGTCTTGATCTCTTCTTCGGTGACGATGGGCATGCCGCGCCGCCGTTGGCCGCCGAACGGCTTGGAGAGGAGATTGGTGCTCCAGACCAGGAAGCGCACCAGCGGACTCGCCAGCCGGGCCAGAAAATCGATCGGGCGGGCCACGGCCAGCGCAATCCGCTCGCTGTGCGCCAGCCCGATCGACTTGGGCACGAGCTCGCCAAATATCAGCGTGATCAGCGTCAGCGCCAGCGTGATGATGGCGACGGCCAGGCCCCCGGCAATGTTCGCAATGCCCGGAATGGGAATCTGCGCAATGATGTCTGCCAGACCGTCGCTGAGCCGGATGGCGGCGGTGGCCGAAGCCAGGAACCCCATCAAGGTCACGCCGATCTGAATGGTGGCCAGGAAACGGCTGGAATCGTCGGCGAGGTTGAACAACACCTGCGCGGTTTGGTTGCCGTCGTCGATCAACTGCTTCAAGCGCAGCTTGGGGACGCTGATCACCGCAATCTCAGACGCTGAGAAAAAAGCGTTGAGGGCGATCAGCACGGCGAGGAGTAAAAGTTCGGAAACGACTGGATCCATGTTGGATAACGAGCAATGAGTAACGAGTAACGAGTGATGCGCGGTCAGGCATTTTACTCGTTACTGGTTAGTCGTTACTTTCGGTTTGGCCGGGACTCCATAGACGAGTTCCTTGTCCGCCACATCATGCGTCACCACCGACCCCGCGCCGGTCTTGGCGTCGCGGCCGATGTTGACGGGCGCGACCAGCAGCGTATCGCTGCCGATGAAGGTGTTGTCGCCGATCGTCGTCGGATGCTTGCGCTGGCCGTCGTAGTTGCACGTGATGGTGCCCGCGCCGATGTTGACGTTGGCGCCGATCGTCGCATTGCCCAGATAACTGAAGTGACCCTGCTTGGTGCCGGGGCCGAGCGTGCTGTCTTTCACCTCGGCAAAGTTGCCGATGTGCACGCCCTCGCCCAAGCGGGCGCCTTTCCGCATGTGCGAGAACGGCCCGATGTCCACCTGGTCTTCGATCACTGAGCCTTCAATCATCGACGCGACGATCTCCACGTGATTGCCGATCTGCGAATCTTCGATAATAGTCTGCGGCCCGATTACGCAGTCGCGCCCGATGGCCGTTTTTCCTTTGAGGTGCGATCCGGGATAGATGATGGTGTCCGGCCCGATCGTCACACTTGCTTCGATGTACGTATTCGCCGGATCGATCAAGGTGACGCCGTTGAGCATGTGCCGCGTGTTGATGGCGTCGCGCATCAGGCGCTCGGCGGCGGCCAGCTGCGCCCGATCGTTGATGCCCAGCACTTCGGCTTCGTCGCACGCGCAGGTAGCCGTGATGGCGTTTTCGCGCGCGGCGATGGCCACCAGATCGGTCAGGTAATATTCGCCGTGCCGGGCGCGCGGCTGCAACTGGTCCAGATGATCCAGCAACCACGCGGTCTGATAGCAGAAGATGCCGGAGTTCACTTCGCGGATGGCGCGCTGTTCGGGCGTGGCTTCCTTGTATTCCACAATGTCCAGCAAGCGGCCCTGATCATCGCGGACGATGCGGCCATACAACGCAGGATCAGTGGGCGTGAAAGTGACCAGGCTCAGCACTGCCCCGGCTTCACGCTGCGCATCTAGTAATCGGCGAATGGTCTCGGTGCTCAGGAAAGGCGTATCGCCGTAGAGCACCAGCACGGTCGCGCAGGCCGGATCGAGCCTGTCCCGCGCCTGGAGCAGCGCGTGGCCGGTACCCCGCTGCGGCGTTTGCAAAACGTAGTCGACGCGATCGCCGATCGTGTTTTGCACCTGCTCCGCGCCGTGGCCGATCACCACGATGGGGCGCGGTGAGCCCATCAAGGCGGCGGCGTCGATCGCATACTGCACCATCGGCTTTCCGGCGATGCGGTGCAGGACCTTGGGCCGCTGTGACTTCATGCGCGTGCCCTGTCCCGCCGCCAGAATCACGCACTGCACGTTGCCTTTGTTAATTGTTAATTGATCATTGATCATTGTTCAGTGTCCATGCGCCAGGCGCTCGATCAGCCGCGCGGGCAGGTGGGCCTGCTTCATCCTGCGCTGCGTCTCTTCCACCGGGTACGCCACGCGGCGATATTCCCATTCGCCTTCTTCCACATTCAGAAGGGCGTAAGACGCGTCGGGGTTGCCGTCGCGCGGCTGGCCCACGCTGCCCGGATTGATGATCCATTTGCCGCCGTTGAATTTGAACGGCTGAAAATACGGCGCGCGCACTTGCACGCACAGGCCGGTCGAGTCGGGCGGCTGCATAAACGCGATCGGCCAGTGGCTGTGGCCCAACAGGCAGACCGGCGTGTCAAAGCGATCGAAGTTGTACTCGGCCGTCAAAACGTCCAGCACATATTCTTCCACCGGTTCGCTGGGGCTGGCATGCACGAGCGTGTAGTCGGCTTCCTCCACCATGACAGGCAGCGATTCCAGAAAAGCGCGATTGGCCGCGGTGAGATGCTGGCGCGTCCACAGGCAGGCGGACCGCGCATCGCGGTTGAACTCGTCCAGGTCCAGCTTGCCCAGCACGGCCCAGTCGTGATTGCCGGCCAGCGTGGTCAGCGGGAACTCGCGCAGTCGATCGAGGCACTCGTTGGGATCAGGCCCATAGCCGGTGAGATCACCCAGACACCAGATGCGATCAAACGTGCCGGCATCGGCGAGGACGGCGTTCAGGGCGGCCAGGTTGGAATGAATGTCGGAGATAACCAGGTAACGCATACGGCTTCAGAGTGGGGAGAGTGTAACACGTTTCAACGGCTTTGACTACCCAAATCGATTTTTGATTTTCGATTTCTGATTTTGGATTCTTGAACCTGCGCCGCCCTTCCGGTCAGGTGAAACGCGGTATAATTTCGACGCATTCGACCGTCACCAGCAAGCGGGTTTCTACCGGTCGAATGCGCTCATCAGGCAGCGGCGGAGAAACCCGCCTGCTGCGGCAAAATATCCGAAAGATTCTGGCATGCCGATTCTTGATCCCAACGTGGTTGAGTTTGTCAGCGGCAGTCCGGCGCAGACCGCGCGCCTGGGCGAGCGGCTGGGCAAGCTGCTGCGCGGCGGCGAAGTCATTTGTCTTGAGGGCAATCTGGGCGCGGGCAAGACGTGCCTGGCGCAGGGCATCGGGCGCGGGTGGGGCGCGACGGACGATCTCACCAGCCCGACGTTCACGCTGATTCACGAACTGCGCCGCGCGCCGGACAAGGCGCACCTGTATCACGTCGATCTCTATCGCATCGAGCGCGAGGCCGAAGCGTGGATGCTGGGCCTGACCGACTTGATGGACTCGACGGCCAGTGTGCTGATCGAATGGCCGGAACGCGCGCCGTCGCTGCTGCCGCCCGATCGGTTGTGGATCAGGTTGGAATTCCTGGACGACACGCGCCGCCGCCTGTCGTTCAACGCGACAGATGACGTTCATCTGGAATTGTTGAGCGCGTTCAAGAAGAGCGCGTTTGGAATCTAGGGTGGATATGATTCTAGCCATCGATACCGCCACACGCCGCGCTGGGCTGGCCGTGCATGACGGCCATACCGTGCGCGCAGAATTGACGTGGGACACCAGCGATCATCATACAGTGGAGTTGATGCCCCGCCTCGTGGAAGTGCTTGAGCAGATCAATGTGGCGATCGATCAGATCAGCGGCCTCGGCGTCTCGATCGGTCCCGGCTCGTTCACGGGCGTGCGCGTGGGCGTGGCCGCGGCTAAGGGGCTGGCGCTGGCGCGCAACATCCCGATCGTCGGTGTGCGCTCGACGGACATCCTCGCCTATGCGCTGCCGTGGTGCCCGCCGCCGCTGGTGGTGGTGGTGCGCGCGGGGCGCGGACGCTGGATCGCGGCGCGGTATATCAAAGATGAAGAGTGGCAGCAGGACGGCGATTTCGCGCTGACCACGGCGGACATGATCGGCGCGGACTGGGAAATGACGACGACCTTGTGTGGTGAACTCTCCGCGAGCGAACAAAAAACCGTGCAGCTGCGCTGGGGCGATCGGGTCCAGCTGTTACCGCCGGCGTTCTCATTGCGCCGCGCCGGCTTTCTGGCGGAGATCGCCTGGCAGCGAATTCGCGCGGGACGGATCGATGATGTGGCCGCGCTGCAACCGATCTATCTCGCGCCCGATCAGAAGGTGGCCGCATGATCGAGAGTGTGCCGCCCTATCGGGTGGAGCCGATGCGCTGGGACGACGTGCCGCAGGTCATGGCCATCGAGCGCAAATCGTTTACGCTGCCGTGGTCGGATTACACCTATCGGCACGAGATACTGGAGAACCGCAACGCGCACTATTTTGTCGCACGGCGCATGGATGGGTGGATCAGCAAGCCGGTCTCGTGGTGGGGGCGCTTGTTCAAGCGTGAAGTGCGAGCGCCGATTGTCGGCTACGGCGGCTTTTGGATCGTAGTCGACGAGGCGCACATCAGCACGATTGCTTCCGACGAAAAGTGGCGTGGGCACGGCATCGGCGAGTTGATGCTGCTGGCGATGGTGGAGCGCAGCATCGAGCTGGGCGCGCACGAGGTGACGCTGGAAGTGCGCGTGTCCAACACGGTGGCGCAGAGCCTGTATCGCAAGTACGGCTTTGAAGTGGTGGGGCGGCGGCCTGGCTACTATCGCGACAACAACGAGGACGCCGATTTGATGACGGTAACCGGCATTCACACGGCAGAGTATCAGGCGAAGCTTAAGGCGCTGCGCGAGGCATTGGAAGATCGCTTGCGGCGGGACAGCGGGCGTTCAATATAAACGGCAATGTCATTCCCGCGTGCCGCTGGCGGGAATCCAGAGGTTTGTTTGCGCGATTTCCTCACAAGCAAGGCTGGATGCCCGATACGCCCTGTCCGCAAAGCGGGGGCGCGCCTGGCGAAAACACTCGGGCATGACGAAGGAACGGAAGCCCCTACGTTTTCCGCGCGGCTTTTTCAGCCTCAACGGCTTTGATCATTTCCAACTGCGTTTGAGCGCTGACGCGCCATTTGGGATTGCCGGGCAGGGTGAGGTAGTGCTCGTAGTCGGCAATTGCTTCCGGAATCTCATTGCGTGATTGATGCGCCAGCGCCCGGTTGAACCACGCTTCGTGCCAGTGCGGCGCTAATTCGATCACGCGCGTGAGGTCCTTCACCGCCCGATAGTAATTCTCCAATTCGCGCCAGTACAACACCCCACGGCTGTACAAGGCCGATACGTAGATCGGATGCAGATCGATCGCCTTGCTGAAGTCATTCACCGCCATTTGATATTCGCGCCGGTCGCCGCTGAGGTTGCCGAAGTGGCGATGGAAGCGTCCACGCCAGAAGTACAGCGCGGCGCGCAGGCGGTTGATGGGGCGGGTGGCGGCGGGCATGTAGAGATTATACGCCGAATTGCCAACTTCAGGTCCCGGCCCAACTCTGTTTCTGTTGCCGGACTTTCCTTTTGCGCCGCTTCTGCTAGAATTGAAGCGCGCTGTACCTAGTCCAAGCCATGTGACATTGTGACCGAACCGGCTGCTCCTTTACGCACCTTCACCAAGCTGACCGACGAAGCGCTCGCCGTGCAGCAGGCGAAACTGCTGGGGCTGTAAGGGGTAGGGTGTTGCCAGTCCGATCGGCTGCCAGATCAGTTGAGACGCGGAAGCCGATCGGGTGGGGTGATCTCCGCAGGCGCTCATCCAGAGAGAATGTTTCAGGGCTGCATGAAGGAGCTTGACATGTTGAAGCGATTTGGCCGAAGTGCGCTTCTGATCGTCGCCGTGGCCGTGATGGTGTTGTGCGTGGGCGGCATCTTTGGCGCGTGGGGCATTAGCAGCGCCGTCTCGAATTTTACGCTGAAGGTGTTCTCGGTGATTCAGGGCGGCGTCATGGTGGTCGATACGGCGGCCGGGCGCGTGAATGATCTGGTGCAGACGGCGCGCACGGAAGTGCAACAGACCGCTGAGACTATCAACACGGCGTCCAGCAATTTGCAGGAAAATCATCCGGTCTTGACGGCGCTCAACGAGCGCCTGGAAACGCGCCTGGGGCCGACGGTCGATAAGGTGCAGGAGACGCTGGCCCCCGTGCATGATGTCCTGGTTTCGGTCAGCAGTGCGGTGAGCTTCGCCAATTCGATCCCCTTTATTGCCGAACGCGCCCCGCGTCTCGATCAGCTGGATCAGACCCTGTCGCGGCTGAGCTCGCTGGGCGCCGATGTCAAACAGCTGCGCACCATGCTCAACGCCGCAGTGACGGAGCAGGCCGATCGGTTGACGCAGAGCGTGGCCACGGCGTTGACCCATCTGACGAGCCGCATCGACAGCGGCCTGGCCAACATCCAGAGCGAAGTGCAGGCGCTGCAGGCTGAACTCGCGGCGTTGCAAGCGCGCCTCCAGACGCTTCAGTCGGTGTTGTTGTTGATCTTCAATTTGATCGCTTTGCTGATGACTTTGTTGTACATCTGGGTGATCTACTCGCAGGTGGTGGTCATCCGCCAACACTGGCCGCCCCCGGCCAGCGCGGCGGTCAATCCGGTTGCGCCTGCACCGATCGAGCCGCCTGTGGCCGCGCCGGTTGTTGATCAGCCTCCGGCAGAAACCGCTGAAGCAAGTGCGGCGCCACCCGGCGACAGCACGGCGTCCGCTCAACCGGCGCAGGCGGAATAATTCAGGTAACGCCGCCGTCTGCCAGCACGATGGGCCGCGGCGCATCGACCTCGCGCCGCACGACGCGCCGCACGACGCGCCGCCGCCAAAAATCTATCTCCGACCGGAAGGCGTTCCGGCCGAAGTTGGTGCAAGGCGCCAAGGGGAAAGCTGATTTTCGTGATGTTGATTCCGCTGGCGATCGGGCGGCTGATCAAATCGCACTCGCCTGATGTCGCCGCCGAGTATCAACCGGTGCTGAACAAAGTCGCCAGCATTTCGCTGCTGCGCCTGCTGGTTACCGTGCTGGGCGTGTGGCGGCTGCCACGGCGGCTGCCCCAAAGACCGATTCAGCGCTACGCCGGACGGCGGGCCGGGCTTAAACTACTTATGCGCGGGCTACAAGGCGTTTTTTGAGTATATCGATCAGCCGCTGCAATTGATGGTCCGTTTGTTACGGCAGAACCGCGCGCGATTAGACGTGGCAGGAGTTGTTGGCGAAACCCGGCCGTAACGATCCGTGCCCGTGCGGCAGCGGCCAGAAGTAGAAGAACTGTCACGGACGCGAACGAACTTCGTCACGTAGGAGTGAGCGGAGACAGACACCACACTGCTAAAGGAGGCAGGAACGTATGTTAGGACGCAATCGACGTGAGGAGCGCCGCGAAGAGCGGCGGGACGATCGCGGCGGACCCCTGGGGGGCGGCCGCGGCGGCGGAAACCGGTATCAGATGGTGCAGAAGATGGTCTCGATCGGCGACGATTTCTGGATCGAGAACGAGCGCGGCGAGCGTGTCTTCCGCGTGGACGGCAAGGCGCTGCGCGTGCGCCAGACGCTGATCTTTGAGGATGCGCACGGCCAGGAACTGTGCAAGATTCAGGAGCGGATGGTGGCGGTGCGCGAGACGATGGCCATCGAAGGCTCCGGCGGCGTGCCGAGCGCGACGATCAAGAAGGCGCTGATTACGCCGCTGCGCGAGCGCTTTGTGCTGAACATTGCCGGCGGGCCGGATATCGAGATTCAGGGCAACATCCTCGATCACGAATACACCTTCGAGCAGGGCGGGCACAGGATTGCGGAGACCTCCAAGAAGTGGTTCCGCCTGCGCGATTCGTACGGCGTGGAGATCGATCCGGGCCAGAACGACATTCTGATCCTAGCCGCGACCGTCGCCATCGACATGATGGTGCATCCGACGCGGTAAGACGACACCAGCCTTGGCGGTGACGGGACTGACCCCGTGACCGTCGCCATCTAATCAGGAGGAATCTCATGGACTTACAGCAGACCCTCAACAATATCGGGCAGTTGCTGGTACAAGTGTTGTATGCCGGCATCGTTTTGTTTGTCGGCTGGGTCATTGCCAAGCTGGTGGCGGTGCTGGTGGGCAAGCTGCTGCACTGGCTGAAGCTGGACGAACGGCTGAGCAAAGCGGCCGGCGAAACCAAAGTGCCGCCGTTGGAAAAACTGCTCACGCTGGCGGCCTACTATCTGATTCTGTTGTTCGCCGTCGTCGCCGCGCTGCAGGTGTTGGGGTTGACCATCATCACCCAGCCGTTGAACGCGCTGCTGAGCGCAATCTTTGCGTATGTCCCGAATTTGATTGCGGGCGGCGTGGTGATCTTTGTGGCGTGGCTGGTCGCGACGATTCTGCGCGCCATCGTGCGCGGCTTCCTCGAATCGACCAAGATTGACAAGAAAATTGGCGATGCGGCCGCGGTGAAGGATTGGCCGCTGGCGCGCGCCGTGGGCGAGGTGGTGTACTGGCTGATCTGGCTGCTGTTCCTGCCTATCATCTTTGCCGCCTTCGGGCTGACGGCGTTGATCGCGCCGGTGATGAATCTGCTCAATCAACTGCTGGGCTGGATTCCGAATCTGATCGTGGCGGCGCTGATCGTGATCGTGGGCTGGTTCATCGCCCGCATCGTGCAGCGCATTGCAGCCAGTTTCTTCGCGGCGCTGGGCACGGATAAGCTGGCGGATCGCATCGGCCTGTCGAAGTACATGGGCAAGATGACACTGTCGGCGCTGATCGGATATATCGTGTTCATCCTGATCATGATTCCGATCATCATCGCGGCGTTGGAAGCATTGGGCCTCGCTGCGCTGACTGCGCCAATCGTTGCCATGCTGACCGCCGTCCTGGTAGCGATTCCGGTCCTGATTATGGCGGCGTTGGTCATCGTGGTGGCCTACTTTGTGGGCCGCGTGGTGGGCGACTTTGTGACGCAGTTCCTGGCGGGCCTGGGCTTTGACAATATCCTCGTGAAGCTGGGGCTGGCCAAGGAAGGTCCCAAGGACAAGCGGACGCCGAGTCAAGTGGTGGGCTGGCTGGTCATGATCGGCATCATCCTGGCGGCGGCCTTGAGCGCCTTTACGATGCTGCATCTGGATCCGCTGGCGCAGCTGTTGTCGGGCTTTATCATCCTGGTAGCGAACATCATCATCGGCTTGCTGATGTTTGGCGTGGGATTGTGGCTTGCCACGTGGGCCGCCAACTTCATCATCGAGTCGGATTGGCCGCACAAGTATTTCCTGGCGCTGGTGGCGCGCATCGCCATCATCACGCTGGCGCTGTTTATGGCGCTGACGCAGATGGGCCTGGCCAATTCGATCATCAACTTGGCGTTTGGCATCCCGCTCATTGGCGTGGCGTTGGCCATCGGGCTGGCGTTTGGCCTGGGCGGGAAGGAAGCTGCCGCGAAGCAGTTGGATCAGTGGCAAATCCAGATGAAGGAAGTCGACGAGAAACTGGCCGCGCACCTGCCGGAGCCGCAGCAGCCTGATCAACCGCAAAGCTAAGGGCTGCTCGATCGGGGCTTGAATGTCGCTCGCCGCTCTGTGCTAAAATCGCCGGGGCGGCGAGCGATACTTTTTCCTGCAGGAGCAATGCTATGAACTTCAAGCGCGTGCACGTCATTGTGAATCCGGCCTCGGGCAAAGATCAACCCATTCTAAAAACGCTGAACGGCGTGTTCCGTGCGGCGGGCATCGATTGGGATGTTTACATCACCAAGCAGGGCGGCGATGCGCGACGGCTGGCGAATGAGGCCGTGCAGGCCGGCGCGGATGCCGTGGCCGTGTATGGCGGCGACGGCACGGTGGCCGAAGTGGCGGCGGGTTTGTTCAACAGCGAGATGCCGCTGGTGATATTGCCCGGCGGCACGACGAATGCCACTGCCCGGTCGATGGGGATTCCGATCGAGTTGGCCGAGGCCGCCCAGCTGCTGGTCGATCCTAACGCGCAGGTGCGCATCACCGATATTCTGCAGGTGGGTGACACTTTCTTCTTCGGTGTGGTGGCCCTGGGCATTCCGGGCGAAGTGGCCGTGATGGCCGATCGGGACGCCAAAGATCGCCTGGGCAATTTGGCTTATGCGTGGTCGGCGGTCAAAGCCACGGTGCATGCGCCCAACTCCACTTACCTGATCACCCTCGACGGGCAGGACCTGCACAGCCACGGCGTGATCTGCCTCATCCAGAATCAGCGCGCCGGGCTGGCTCATTTGAAGCAGCCAGTCAATGCCAGTGATGGCTTGTTGGATGTGATGGTCTTTCAGGATGAAAGCCTGCGCACCGTGGCGAAAGCCGCCGGCAATGTGCTGCTGCGCAACGAGAACCTGGTGCCCGTGGAGCACTGGCAGGGCCGCGAGGTGACCGTCGTCAGTGAGCCGGCGCAGGCCATTCAGGCCGACGGTGAAGTGCTGCCAGCCGGCAGCGTAACCGCGCGCGTGGTGCCGAGCGCCGTGCGTTTTGTCGTGCCGGGTGATGCGCCGGCCGCGAAAGGCAAGTAACGGGCCGCGCGCTGCGCGGAGAAAAATCCAACCGCGTCCCTATTTGAAGCTGCTGGCGTTGACCGCCGTTGTTGGCCTGATCGGCGCTGTGATGACGTTCGTCTTCAGGGTGTTGGTGCACCAGGAACAGTCGCTGCTCTGGGAATAAGCGGCGCAAGCGGTGGGAGTGTTGCGGGGGCCTGCGCGCTGGCTATCACCTGACAACCAACCCTTAGCGCAGATTGCTCTGGCAGTGCTGGTGTGCTCCCGCTGGCTGTGCGTAACCATCCAACGGCTGGGAACGGCGGATTGTCACGCAATCTGGCGGCAGGCGAGGATCATGGTCTGCCGTTGTTGGGTTTGCCTTTCGCTCTCGTTGCATCTACAATCAGCCTAGTCGCTGAAGAGCACCACGCCTATGACCGATTCAGCCTTCGTTGCCGTCCACCCCTGGATTCCGGCGCTCGCTGCATTGAAGACGTATCAGCGATCTTGGCTCAGCAAGGACCTGGTGGCGGGGCTGGTGCTGACGGCGATTCTTGTGCCGGTGGGCATGGCTTACACCGCAGCCGCCGGTCTGCCCGCAATCTACGGCCTGTCCGCCACCATCGTGCCGCAGATCGCGTATGCCATCTTCGGATCGAGCCGCATCCTGGTGTTGGGGCCTGACTCATCACGGGCGGCGGATGCGCTCTCGGACCTTGACGATGAATTGCAGCCGGCCGGCCTTGAACTGTGCTTTGCCGAAATGGACGAGCCGCTATGAACTCATCTATCGCGCAGTCTTTACAGCGCGCGGCTGCCTACTTGCAGGCGGGCCAGCCACAGCTGGCGCGGCCGCTGTTGATCGACGTCGTCAAGCAGCAGCCCGGTTTAGAGGAAGGCTGGTGGTTGTTGAGCCAGGCCGTGACCGAACCGCGCCAGCAGATCGATTGCCTGCAACGTGTGCTGCGCATCAACCCTGGCAATGTCGAAGCACAGACCCGCTTGCGCCTGTTGCTGAGTCCGCCGGAAGAACGCGCGGCGCCGCCGGCGCCGCCGCCAACGTTAGCGCGCGTAGCGCCGCCGCCCACCGTACCGCCACCCCGATCGGTCGAAGCGGTTCCAGCGCCCCGATCAGACATGGACGCGTTGCGGGTTGCCGCCACCAGGCGCGCCACGGCGCCGCAGCGTTCAAAGCAGCGTTTCAAGAAATCACAGTGGATCATGATTGGCATGGCTGGGCTGGCTGTTGTCGTCGTGATCGGAATCGCGCTGACGCTGATCCTCTCTCCGGCTGCGCCGCCGCCCGATCGATCTGCGGCGCCCGCCGTGGCGCGCGCGGCATCAGCCACGCCCACGTTCACCAGCACGCCGCGGCCTTCACCCACGGAACCGAAATTTCCGCCCACCTGGACGCCCACGCCTACACCGGCGCCCACTTCCACCCGCACAGCCACGCCATACCCGACGTTGAATCCCACCTTGCAGGCCGGCATGGACAGGATCGCGGAGCAGGTGGCCGATTTGCGCGGTTTGCCGATCGGGGCGGATGTGCCGCGCGTGTTGATTCGCCGCGAGGCCGTGGAGCAGACCCTGCGCCAGATGTTGATTGAGCAAGGGTATGATAAGACGCTGGCCGATCAGGCGCGCAGTCTCAGCGCGCTGGGCTTGATCAAACCGACGTATGATCTGTTCAAGTACGCCATGAACGGACTGGCCGACAACATCGGCGGGTTCTACATTCCGTGGCTGAAGCAGTTGTTCGTCATCGGCACCCGCTTCGGCGGCGTGGAGCGGTTCGTGTTCGCGCACGAATTCGATCATGCGCTGACCGATCAGCATTTCCACATCGACGCGCTGGGCGTGTATCCGGATTGTCTCGACGATCAACAGCGCTGCGCCGCGATCCGAGCCCTGGTGGAAGGTGATGCCACGCTGTTGATGCAGCAGTGGTGGCGGCAATACGCCGGGCCGCAGGATTATCAGGACATTCTGCGCTATCGTCCGCCGGGCCAGACGCTGCCCGAAGATTATCCGCCGCCCTATGTCAGCCGTGATCTGGAATTTCCTTATGTGGAAGGGTTGAAGTTTGTGGAGTTCCTGCACCGGCGCGGTAATTGGGCCGAGGTCAATCGGGCGTATGACAACCTGCCCGCCAGTACCGAGCAAATTCTGCATCCCGAAAAATATCTGAGCGATGAGCAGCCGCTCGCGCTGCTGGCGCCGCCGTTGACGGATACACTGGGCGCAGACTGGCGCTTGATCGACGACGATGTGCTGGGCGAATGGACGACGTACCTCATTCTCAGGGCGGGCGCCGATCTGGCGGCGCAGCTGCCCGAGGACGATGCGCTTACCGCTGCGCAGGGGTGGGGCGGTGATCGGTATCAGGTTTTCTACAACGATGTGATCAGCCAGACCGTGCTGGCCGCCGAGTGGGTGTGGGACACGCCGCGCGATGCGAACGAGTTCAGGGCGGCGCTGCTTGATCATCTCACGGAGCGTTTTCGGGGTTTGGAAATCGATCGGGGGGCCGGGAATTGCTGGGAAGCCAATCAACAGACGGCCTGTGTTGTCGCGCAGACCGATCGGGTCTTGTGGCTGCTCGCGCCTGACGTCGGTTTATTGGAGACGGTGCTCGCTCAGTATCCCGATTATCAGTAAACAGAAACTCCCGGAGGCAGGCAGTCTCCGGGAGTTTTTGTTTCGCGCGACAACCGAGAGGCTACTTGGCCTGGCGGCGGGTCGCCACGTCGAAGATCACCGCGCCGGCCAGCACGATGCCTTTGACGATGTTCTGCGCGTCGCTGCCCGTGCCCATGAGGTTCATGCCGTTGGTGAGCGAGACGTACACCAGCGCGCCGATCAACGAGCCGATAATACTGCCGACACCGCCGGCCGCCGAGACCCCGCCGATGAAGGCGGCCGCGATGGCGTCCAACTCAAACCCGGCGCCGGCGGCCGGCGCCGCCGACTTAAAGCGCGAGGCATACATGATGCCCGCCAGCGCCGCCAGCATGCTCATGGAGCAGAACACAATGTACGTGATGCGCTTGACATTGATGCCGCTCAACTGCGCCGCTTCCGGATTCCCGCCCACGGCATAGATGTGCCGTCCCAGCACCGTCTGCGTGGTCATGAAGTGATAGATGGCGACGACTATCAGCATAATCACCACCGTCCAGGAGAGACCGTTGTAGCCGGCCAGGATCCAGGTGGCAAACAGACCCAGGATGGATACAAACAGTAACTGGAGAATAAAGATCGCCGGCGGTAATACTTCAAAGTTATACGCTTGCTTCTTGCGACGATTGTTGATCTGGCTGACGATGTACCACACAATGGCCAACAGGCCGAGGATCAAGGTCAGCAGGTGCACGGGCTGTTCCGCAATGATCAGACTGCCGGTCGGGATGATGTCGGGAATGTAGCCGTTGCCGATGGCGTTGAAGAAGTCATCGGTAATGATGATAGTGCCGGTGCCTGACAGGATCACAACCAGCAGCCCCCGGTAGATTAGCCAGCCGGCCAGCGTCGCTACAAAGGCCGGGATGCCCAGGTTGGCCACCATGAACGCCGGCACGGCTCCCAGCACCAAGCCAAACAGCAGCACGCCCGGTATCACCAGCCAGACCGGCAGGCCCCACACTTTCAGCGCGATAGCCGCAATT
This sequence comes from uncultured Anaerolineae bacterium, assembly GCA_964398185.1. Classification (GTDB taxonomy): domain Bacteria; phylum Chloroflexota; class Anaerolineae; order Fen-1058; family Fen-1058; genus Fen-1058. The sequence continues at coordinate 35,008 of CAYNML010000014.1, forward strand.
GCGCCGAGGAAGCCCATCAGATAACCGATCGAGAGATCGATGTGCCGGATCACGATGATGAGCGTCACGCCCACCGCCATCACGGCGATATAGCCGGTCTGGAGCAGCAAGTTGCTGATGTTGCGCGAGCTCAGGAAGAGACCCTCCGTCGCGACGTAAAAGAAAATCCAGATGACAAACAAGGCGATGAACATGCCGTACTGGCGGATATTCTGGCGCAGCACCTTCCGCAAGTCGGCGAAAAATGAACTGCCTGCTGCTGGTGATTGAGTAACCGAAGACATCGTGGGGCTCCTTTAATTTGTCGCCAGATGCATGATCTTTTCTTGCGTGGCTTCCGCGATGGGCAGCTCGCCGGTGATGCGTCCGGCCGAGACCACGTACACCCGATCGCTCATGCCCAGCACTTCCGGCAGTTCCGAGGAGATCATGATGATGCTCATCCCTTCCTGTACCAGCCGGGTCATGATGGTGTAGATTTCGTACTTGGCGCCGACGTCGATGCCGCGCGTCGGTTCGTCGAGGATCAACAGATCGGGCTTGACAAACAGCCACTTGCCCAGCGAGACCTTCTGCTGGTTGCCGCCGCTCAGGTTGCCCACTCTTTGCTCGACGCTGGGGGTCTTGATGTTGAGCGAGGTCCGGTAGCTTTCAGCCACCTGCACCTCGGCGTTGCCGTTCACCACACTGCGTTTGGCGATTTCGCGCAGATTGGCCAGGGTGATATTGCGCTTGACGTCCTGAATCAGAATTAAGCCGGCGGCCTTGCGATCTTCCGTAACGTAGGCCAGTCCGCCCTTGATGGCCTGTTCGGGATGCTTGAAGGTTTCCGGCTGGCCGTGGACTACCAGTTCGCCGTGAATGCGATAATTCTTGGGGTTTCCGAACAGGCTGAGCGCCAACTCGGTGCGGCCCGATCCCATCAACCCGGCAAAGCCGACAATCTCGCCCTTCTTCACGTTGAAATTGACGTCTTTCAAGATGTCGCGGCCCACGGCCGGGTCGTAGGCATTCCAGTTCCGGACTTCCAGCACCACTTCGTCAGAGCGCACATGCGTGCGCGGTGGGTAAATGTTCTCAATCTCGCGGCCCACCATGTGCTTGATCAGGATCGGCTCGGATACCTCGCCTTGGTGCGCGTCCAGTGTGCAGATGGTCTGGCCGTCGCGCAGCACCGTGACGGTGTCGGCAATGGCGATCACTTCCTTCAGCTTGTGCGAGATCATGATGCACGTCACGCCGTGCTCTTTCAGGCCGCGAATCAGGTTCAGCAGATTCTCGCTGTCGTCTTCGTTGAGGGCGGCGGTGGGTTCGTCCAGGATCAGCAGCTTCACTTCCTTGCTCAAGGCCTTGGCGATTTCGATCAGCTGCTGCTTGCCCACGCCCAGTTCTCTGACCAGGGTGGCCGGGTTGACGTTGAGCTTGACCTTCTTCAACGCTTCCATGGCGCGCTTGATGGTTTCATTCCAGTCGACGCGAAAGCCTTTCCGGATCTCGTTGCCGACGAAGATGTTTTCGTAGACGGTCATATCGGGGACCAGCGCCAGCTCTTGATAGATGATGGCGATGCCGGCTTTCTCGCTGTCGGCAATGCCGGAGAATTTTTGAACTTCGCCGTTGAAGAGAATGTCGCCGTCATAGGAGCCGTGCGGATAGACGCCGCTCAAGACTTTCATCAGGGTAGATTTGCCGGCGCCATTTTCGCCGACCAGGCAGTGAATCTCGCCGGCGGCGACGCGGAAACTAACGTTGTTCAAGGCTTTGACGCCGGGGAATTCCTTGGTGATGTTCTTCATCTCGAGGATGGGTGGTTGATCAGGCATAACGGCGTCTCCTGAAAAGAGTCGATGGGAGCAGGGTAGACTAAAGTGATTTTACTATGATTAATGATGAAAGCAAATAAGCGCACATGACTGCAGCAGGTTAAGCCATGTTAGGACACGAATAGTGATGGACAAGGTCCATCACTATTCGTGTTGGGCGAACCCGGTGGCTTACTTCAGGCCGGTGAATTCGGCGCAGTCGTAGTAACCGGAATCGCAGATGGCGGCTTTGACATTATCCTGCGTCACCGACACGATGGCAGACGGCTTGGCCGGCACATCGATCTTGCCGTTGTTGTAGGTGTTCGTCTGCTCGGGGGTCCGGCCCGCGAGGAACGCAATCGCAGCCTGGATGGCGTCGTCGACGAGGGTGCGGACGTCCTTGAGGACGGTCATCGACTGCTTGCCGTCGATGATGTACTGGATGGAAGCCTTCTCGGCGTCCTGCCCGGTGATGAAGTACTTGGTCACGTCCTTGTCGGCGGCGAAGGCGTCGGCGATGGCGCGCGCCGTGCCGTCGTTGGGGGCGGCGATGAAGACGGTGCCCTTGTCTTCCGGCTTGGCGGCGGTCAGGTTGGACTCGGCCAGGTTCTTGGCGGTGTCGAACTTCCATTCGGTGGTGACCTGGTTGATGATCCTGGCGGCTTCGTCGCGGCTCAGCTTGGCCTTATCCTTCAGGGCCACGGCTTCGCTGGAGTTCTTGACGACGAAGGTGCCGTCGGCGATCTTGGGCTGCAGCTTGTTCCACACGCCTTCAAAGAACAGGAAGGCATTGTTGTCAGACGGCGCGCCGGCATACAGGTACAGGTTGTTGCCCGTGCCGCTGGCATTTTCGATCAGGTACTGGCCCCAGGCCTCACCCACGCCCACGCTGTCGAACGTCACATAGTAGTCGACGGCGTCAGTGTCGCGGATCAGACGGTCATACGAAATGACCTTGGCGCCGGCCTGGCGCGCCGCTTCAGCCGCCGCCGCCGCCGCGGTGCCGTCGTGCGGGGTGATGATGATGACCTTCACGCCCTTGGTCAGCAGCGACTCGACGTTGGCCTTTTCCTTGGCGCTGTCGCCCTGACTGAAGAGAATTTCCACGTCATAGCCAGCCTTGGTCAGCGCTTCCTTGAAACGCGCCTCGTCCTGCAGCCAGCGCGGCTCATCCTTCGTCGGCAGCACAATACCCACCTTGCCGCCCATTTCGGGCGCGGGCGCAGCTCCGCCTTCCAGACCGGTGAAGTCGCTGGCCGGGTAGTAGCCGGAATCAACGATGGCTTCCTTGACGTTATCCTTGGTCACGGTAACGATGGCGGACGGCTTGGCCGGCACATCGATCTTGCCGTTGTTGTAGGTGTTGGTCTTCTCGGGCGTGCCACCTGTGAGGTAGGCCTTGGCCGCAGCAATGGCGTCGTCGACGAGGGTGCGGACGTCCTTGAGGACGGTCATCGACTGCTTGCCGTCGATGATGTACTGGATGGAAGCCTTCTCGGCGTCCTGCCCGGTGATGAAGTACTTGGTCACGTCCTTGTCGGCGGCGAAGGCGTCGGCGATGGCGCGCGCCGTGCCGTCGTTGGGGGCGGCGATGAAGACGGTGCCCTTGTCTTCCGGCTTGGCGGCGGTCAGGTTGGACTCGGCCAGGTTCTTGGCGGTGTCGAACTTCCATTCGGTGGTGACCTGGTTGATGATCCTGGCGGCTTCGTCGCGGCTCAGCTTGGCCTTATCCTTCAGGGCCACGGCTTCGCTGGAGTTCTTGACGACGAAGGTGCCGTCGGCGATCTTGGGCTGCAGCTTGTTCCACACGCCTTCAAAGAACAGGAAGGCATTGTTGTCAGACGGCGCGCCGGCATACAGGTACAGGTTGTTGCCCGTGCCGCTGGCATTTTCGATCAGGTACTGGCCCCAGGCCTCACCCACGCCCACGCTGTCGAACGTCACATAGTAGTCGACGGCGTCAGTGTCGCGGATCAGACGGTCATACGAAATGACCTTGGCGCCGGCCTGGCGCGCCGCTTCAGCCGCCGCCGCCGCCGCGGTGCCGTCGTGCGGGGTGATGATGATGACCTTCACGCCCTTGGTCAGCAGCGACTCGACGTTGGCCTTTTCCTTGGCGCTGTCGCCCTGACTGAAGAGAATTTCCACGTCATAGCCAGCCTTGGTCAGCGCTTCCTTGAAACGCGCCTCGTCCTGCAGCCAGCGCGGCTCATCCTTCGTCGGCAGCACGATACCCACACCGAGCTTCTCACCCGCGGGCTGCGCCGGGGCCGTGGTGGCCACAGGCTGTGCCGGGGCCGTCGTCGGCGCCGCAGCCGGCGCCTGGCAGGCGCCCAACAGCATGGACACCACTACCAGCAACGAAACTACGAACAGCGAGCGATTCATTTTGCGATTCATCACTTTCCTCCAAATAGGATATTTTCAGTGGCTTCACAACGCTATGACTTACAACCGACTATTCAGGCTACGCCTCGGTGCTGGCAACCACCCCCTTTCGTCAATCCAGTTTCACGCGCAATTCACGACTCACTCGGCAGGATACGGACTGGGCACTTCCACTTGCAGCATCGTGCCGCCCTGGGGCGGCGATTCCACCTGCATGGCGCCGCCCAGCAGCGCCACCCGTTCACTGATGCCCAATAGACCAAAATGTTTAGAGGCCGACAACTCCGCCAGATCGATCGGTTTGGGCAGCCCCTGTCCATCGTCCATCAAGCGCACCAGAATGCTGGCGGTCGGTGTGCGCTCAACCCGCAGGCGCACGTGCCGGGCCTGGGCGTGCTTGCGAATATTGTTCAAGCCCTCCTGCACGATGCGGAACACCGATAATTCCAGCGCTTCCGGCAGCCGGCCCAATTTCGGATCAATATACAGATCCAGCTGCACACTGTTGCGTTCGGCCCATTCCTCTGCCAGCGATCGAATCGCGGCCTTCAACCCGTGCGCATCGATCGTGGGCGGGCGCAAATCGCTGCACAACTGCCGGAGGTCGGCCACCACCGATCGGACACTCTGCCGCACGGCGGCCAACTCGTGCTGCTGCACCTCGTCGTCCACTTCGCTTTCAATATCTTCCAGCCGGTAATTGAAGCTCAGCAGGTCTTGAATCACCTGATCGTGCAGCTCGCGCGCCAGGAACTTGCGCTCTTCTTCGCGCTCCGTCATCAAGCGCAGTTGCGCGGCCTGCAACGCCAGGTTCAATTGATCCAGCGCTTCCACTTGCTGCCGCAGCCGCTCCAGCAATTGCCGGTTGAGCGTATCGCGCTGCTCCAGACTTTGCCGCAGCATCATCTGCGTGCGGTGCAGCTCTTCGGTCTGTTGCTGCACCTGGTGATAACTCTCCAGCGCCCAGATGATGGGCGTCACCTGATCCTGCCGTGTGCTGCCCACAATCAATTCCACAATTTCGCGCGGCGTCGATTCGGCCGTGCGGCGGTCGGCGATGACGCGCCCTTCATACAACACAATCACGCGCTGCGTCACGGCAAATAAGTGCTTCAAGTTGTCGCTGGCAATGATGACGGCCACGCCCGCCTGGGCCAGCTGGCGAATGCGTTCCAACATGTGCGCCTGGCGATCGTAGTTCAGCACGGACAGCACATCGTCCAGCAGCAGCAACCGCGCGGGGGCGCACAGCGCGCGGGCAATGGCCACAATCTGCCGCTGTTCGTCCGAAAGGTTGCTGACCTTGACGTTCACCATATGGGCGGCATCAAACTCACTCAACAGCTCGATGGCGCGCCGGGCCATGCTCACCTCATCGGGCACACCGGCCGGCCGCCACCGGCTCTGCTCACGCCCCAGCGACACGTTGGCGATCACGTCCAGATTCTCGGCCAGCAACGGTGTCTGATGCACCATCGCAATGCCCAGCGTCTGGGCCTGGGCCGGACTGTTGAAGCGCACCGCGGCATCGTCGATGATCATCGTGCCGCTGGTGGGTTGGTGCAGCCCGCCGATCACTTGCAGCAACGTCGATTTGCCTGTGCCGCGCCGTCCCGCCAGCCCCACGACTTCACCCGGCAGCACTTGCAGCGAAATGTCTTGCAGCGCAACCAGCGTCTCAAAACGCTTGGAGACCTGCACCAGCTGCAAGAGCGGCTTCGTCGCGCCGGGCGTGCTCGTGGACAGAATCATGCGCTCACTGCCCCACGGCTTCACGCCGGCGCCGGGTGACGGCATCCACCGTCACGGCGGCCAGCAACACCGCCGCCGTGATCATGAACTTCAGCGACGATTCAAAGGCCAGCAGATCCATCCCGTTCGAAATCGATCCAATGACCAGCGCGCCGAGCAGCGCGCTCCACGCGGAGCCGCGTCCGCCGAACAAACTGGTGCCGCCGATGACGGTGGCGGCGATGGCGTTCAAGAGAAAATCACTACCGCCCGATGATTGATTCACCGCCAACAGCCGTGAGGCTGCCAGCACGCCCGCAATTGCCGCAATGGTTGACGCCAGCATGAACACCGAGATGCGAATGCGATCGACCTGAATGCCCGCGCGGCGCGCCGATTCCGCATTGCCGCCCACCGCGTAAATATGCCGCCCGTAGATCGTGCGTTTGGTCAGCCAGTCGATCAGAATCACCAGCCCCACAAAGATCACCGCCGCCAGCGGTAGACCGCGATCCATATAAAATATCAGCAGTGCGCTGATCACCACTACCGCTACCAGCGTGATGCGGACAACCAGGGTCTGCGTTGGGGGGGCGGCGAGTCCCGCGCGCAGCCGCCGGGATCGATCGAGAAACTGAAGGGCCGCATAACCCAGCACCAGCGCCGCGCCCAGCAGGACCCCGATCCACACATCCGTGAAGAACGTGCCCGCAATGCCGGTGATGAATGAATCGCGCAGGTTGATGGTGCCGGTGCTGCCCAGGACCCAGAGCAGCGCGCCCTGCCAGGCGATCATGCCGGCCAGCGTAACGATAAACGACGGAATGCGCAGCTTGGTGATCCACGCGCCCTGAAACAACCCGATGCCCGCGCCGACCAGCATGCCGCTCAGTACTGCCAGCGGACCCGGCACGCCCGCCTTCACGTTCAGCACCGCCATCACGGCGGCGCACAAACCGCTGACCATGCCCGCTGACAGATCGATCTCGCCCAGCAGCAACACCAGGAACACCCCAATCGACAGCGTGCCCAGTGCCGCGATCTGCAACACCAGATTGGTCAGATTCAGCGGCGAAAGGAACTTGTCATTGGCCAGCCAGAAGATCAACCAGATGCTGCACAGCCCCAGCACGATGGGAAACGAACCCCAGTCGGTGGTGAGCCAGCGGCGGCGCGGCTTCCGTGCGCCAGATTCAGTTGGCCAACGCGTATCAGCAGTCATGAGGGTATCCCGGCTTGTCGCCTGTCACGCCAGGCTGTTTCAGCGTTCCATTTATCGCCCGTAATCGCCGCGACGATCTGATCGGGTGAGGTGGTGTGCGCGTCAAAGGTACCGGCAGTGCGGCCCAGCCGCAACACCACAATCCGATCGCACACTTCAAAGATGGTGGCTAGCTGGTGGCTCACCACCACCACACCCAACCCTTGGGTGCGCAAGCGCTGGATGAGATCGAGCACCTGGCGTGTCTGCGCCACGCCCAGCGCGGCGGTCGGCTCATCCAGCAGGACGAGCTTGGAATTCCACATGACCGCGCGGGCTACGGCCACCGCCTGGCGCTGTCCACCGGACAACGCCGCCGTCTTGACCCGGATGTCGGGCAAATCGACGGCCAGCCCGTGCAGCACATCCAGCGCGCGCTTCTCCATGGCGATCTCATCCACCGCGGCCAGCGGCCCGGTGTGCCCCTGCCCGGAATTCTCGCGGCCCAGATACAAATTGGCGACGACGTCCAAATTATCGCACAGCGCCAGATCTTGATACACGGTCTCAATGCCCAGTCGGGCCACGTCCTGCGGGTTGTGAATGATCTGGCGCCGGCCCTCAAAGCGATACTCGCCGCCGTCGAACGGGAAAATCCCGGCGATTCCCTTGACCAGCGTGGACTTGCCCGCGCCATTGTCGCCCACCAGCCCCACCACTTCACCGGCGCGGACTTCAAAGTTTACATCGATCAGCGCCTGCACCGCGCCGAAGTGCTTGCTGATGCCGCACAGCTGCAACAGGGGCGGGGGGAGTGTCGGTGCCATCGGTCGATCGATCACGAGCGCCTGAAGTTGTTAAAGAACACCTACTGAATTCCGAACGCGCCGCAGTAGTCTTTGAGGTCGGGTGTGCAAATTTGCTCCACTGACCAAAACCGATCGGCGACGACAGTTTGCATCACATTGTCAATGGTGACTGAGACCGGCGTCAATAGAATGGAAGGAACGTCCAGCTTGCCGTTGTTGACGCGACTCGTGATCTTGGATTCGTCGGGCTGTGCGCCGTGGCACAGCGCGTAGGCCAGTTCGGCGGCGGCGTTGGCTTCCGGCTTGATGGCTTTGTACACGGTCATGTACTGTTCGCCGGCCAGAATGCGCTGAATGGCCGCCAGTTCGGCATCCTGTCCGGTGACGGGCGGCAGCGGTTGAATGCCGGCCGCCTTCATCGCGGCGATGGCGCCGCCGGCGGTGCCATCGTTCGCCGCGTACACCCCATCGACGCGATTGTTCAACGTCGTCAAGGCCTGCTCCATTTCGCGCTGCGCCTTGTCGGGGCTCCAGTCGGGCGTGTCGTACTCTTTGGCGATGTTCACCTGGCCGTCGAGCACGCTGTGTGCGCCGCGCTTGAAGAGAATGGCATTGTTGTCGGTGGGCGAGCCGTTGATCATCACGATGGTTGGATGGTCTTTACCGGACAGCGCCTGCAGCAGGGCGCGGCCCTGCAGTCGGCCGACTTCTTCATTGTCGAAAGAGATGTAGTACGTCACGCCGTCCGAACCCTTGATCAAGCGATCGTAGGCAATGACAGGCACCTGCTTGGACTTGGCCAGATCGGCGATCTTGGCCGCCGCATCCGAATCCACCGGGTCCAGCACCAGCACCGTCGCCCCGTTGGTCAGTGCTGCTTCGGCCTGCTGCTGCTGCGTCGCCGCGTCCTGATTAGCGTTGTTGTAAATGAGGTACTGCTCGTCAAAGCCCAATTCCTTCAGGCGATTTTTGAAGTTGGGCAAGTCCTGCGTCTCGTAACGCGCCGTCTTCGTCTCGGGGAGCAAGAACGCAATACGGCACGCCTGGTCGTTGAGCGATTGAGCTGCCGTTTGAGGTCGACAGGCCACTCCGCCCAGTGCGAACAAAATCAGCCAACCGATGAGTTGAAGCGTGCGTTTCAACCACATAATCGTTGCGAGTGTGACGGCTGTATCATAACCAGCTTGGGCCATTTGGGAATGACCTCTTCCCCCTCTTCACTACCGCAAAATCCCCCATTTGGGGCAGGGGGAAACTCCCTATCCTCTCACGCCGTTTCTCCGGCCAGAAAACTAATTCCTGACGCGCTCGGCCATCTCGTCTTCAAGTTCAAGCGTGCAGCTATGTTCAATTCGCCCAAGTTGTTGCATAATGGCGGTATGTCACTCACACGGGTCATCCTGGCCGATGATCATGAAATTGTGCGCGCCGGGCTGCGCAATGCGCTGCTCGAACTACCCGATCTGGAGATCGTGTCGGAAGTAGGTAACGGCCCCGATCTGATCGCGGCGCTGGCTCAGCACCCGATCGATCTCCTCATCGTCGATGTCGCCATGCCCGACTTCGATCCGATCGGTGCGGTCAAGCAGATCAAGACGCAGTATCCAACTCTCAAGGTGCTGGTGGTCAGCGCGCACGCCGACGAGTCTTACCTGGTGGGCCTGCTGGATGTCGGCGTCGATGGCTATCACTTGAAAGATCAACCGCTGGCCGATCTGCACCTGGCCGTACAGCGCGTCCTCGCCGGCGAGCGCTGGATCTCCAGCCCGCTCGTTGAGCGGTTATTGCACCACCGATCGGCTGGGCCGCCCTCCACGGCCCCGCTCCCCCAACTCACCCGCCGCCAGCGCGAACTGCTCCGGCTGTTGGCGCAAGGACACGACAATCGCAAGATCGCGCAAGTCACCGGCCTCAGCGTCAAGACCATCGAGAATCACCTCACGCGCCTATATCGCTCGTTGGGCGTGTACAGCCGATCGGAAGCGTTGAGTTACCTCATGCGCCATCCTGAACTGCTGGCCACGACCGGGCAGGACCTTGCTGAAAAACAAGTCGAACTTGAGGCTGGCAAATCACTCTCGGTGCTGTTGGTCGACGACAATCCGCGCTATCGCCAACAGCTCAGCCGCATGATCGGCAAGACGTACGCCGCCGCCCTGTTGTACGAAGCCGACGACGTGAGCGAAGCCGTGCGCCTGGCCGAAAGCGTGAAACCCAACCTCGCGCTCATCGATGTCGTCTTGACGGACGAAGATGGCATCTACTGCACGCGCCGCGTAAAAGCCGTCTCGCCCGCCACGCGCGTTGTTTTGATCAGCGCCTATCCCGATCGGGAATTCCACCGTTTGGGGTTGAGCGCGGGCGCGGTCGCCTTCCTCGACAAGAAAGACCTCGACGCCGCCGCCGTGCGCCAGGTCATCGACGATGCGCTGGGATGAAGAAATCGGGTTTCTTTCGGAAAAACACGCTGTGCCATCTGAACTGAAGAAACCCGATTTCGAAACGCGATTGCCCTCTCATTCCCGCCGTGGTTTAATTACTTCAACGTTTGTTCCGTTAAAATCCGCGTCATCCGTGGTATCCGTGTCCCATCAAATAATCCTGCGTAACATTCAACTGCACATTGATGCCGACATGGTCCTGCGCGGGCAGGGCGCCGATCCGGCGGTGCTGCGTGCGCGTAAGCCGCGCCTCGTCGAGATTGCCGAGCAGGCCGTGCGAGAAGGCGCCAAGCTGATCGAACCAGCGGCGGTCTATCGCTTCGCGCCGATCGAAACGATGAAGCACGAGCGCCTGATCTTGACCGCCAGTGCTCCGCTCACGGGATCGTTGATTGCGCAGCATCTTTCCCCGGCGCATTACCTGGCGCTGATCGTCTGCACCGTCGGCGCGGCCATCGACGATCGCATCGCGGCGCTCATGCCGCGCGATCCGGCCTATGCGCTGGCGTTGGATGGTTATGGCTCGGCTGCGGCTGAAGCGCTGGGAACTGAAATCTGTGCGCGCCTGGAACAGGATGCAGCGCGCAGCGGTCACTGCGCCAGCGTGCCCATCAGCCCCGGCATGGTCGGCTGGCCGGTCGAGGTGGGACAGCCGCAGATCTTCAGCAACCTCGACGCCGACGCGATCGGCGTCACCTTGAACGACAGCGCGCAGATGATCCCGCGCAAATCCATTTCGCTGGTGCTGGGCTTTGCGCCTACGCCGTTTGAGGCGGGCACGCCGTGCGACTTCTGCGCGCTGCGCCACACCTGCCGCTATCAACATCACGCTTAACCCATTCAAGCACTTCGTCCCGATCAGGTTGCCTTGACACGCGCCGTTTCACCGGGTACAATCTGTTCGTGCTAACTGAAAATGATTTTCAATTAGATAAATCCCGTGAGTCTCGATCTGAAAACGCTCAACGCCCAACTTAGCGAGCAGGGCTACAAACTGACGCGGCAGCGCAAGGCCGTAGTGGAGGTGGTGACGCAGACGCACACACGCCTCAGCGCCGCCGATGTATTCACGCAAGCGCAACGGATGTGCCCCGATCTTGGCTTGACCACGGTCTATCGCACGCTGGAAATTCTGGAGCAGCTGGGCGTCATTCGCCGCGTGCATCTGGACGACGGGTGCGAGGCGTTTGCTCCCACCTCCATCGAGCACGGGCATTATTTGATTTGCGTCAACTGCCAGACGACGATCGAATTTGAGGGCTGCGATTTGACGGCGCTGCTCGAACGGATCGCAGGTCAAACGGGGTTCACCATCGAGCAGCACTGGCTGGAGTTGGTAGGGCTGTGTCCCAGGTGTCAGAAGAAAAAGTAGCGACGAACAAGATGAGCGAACCGGTGGTCAGACCGATTCGCTCAGGGCAAGAATCAGCGGGACGCTGCGCCTTGCGCGGTCATTGTAGCACGCTCAACCGACCCTCGCAAGACGCAGACATTTTTTTGACTAGGAGCGGCTACGATGATGAAGAAAGTGTTGGTGTTGATGTTGCTGGGGGCGCTGTTGGCAGCGTGCCAATCGACGGGCCAGGCGGCTCAAGCGGGTGGGGAGAAAGCCGCCTTGAAGGTGATCGCCGCCGAGACGTTTCTGGCGGATATCGCGCAGAACGTGGCGGGCGATCGCGTGACAGTTGAATCGCTCATGCCGATCGGGGTTGATCCGCACGGCTTCGAGCCGACGCCGACCGACGTGGCGAAGATTACTGATAGTAACGTGCTCATCATCAATGGCGGGGGCGTTGAAGAATTCATGGCGGAAGTGCTGGAAAACGCCGGCGGCCAGCGGGCGGTGATCGAAGCCTCGGCGGGGTTGACGCAACGCGAGCCGCGGGAAGGCGAACACGCGGAAGAGCATGCAGACGCGCACGAACACGAAGGCGATCCACACTTCTGGCTCGATCCGCAGAAGGTGATCAAGTACGTCGAGAACATCCGCGACGGGTTGAGCGCCGCCGATCCGGCAGGCACGGCGACGTACCAGGCCAATGCCGCGGCGTACATTGCGCAGTTGAAAGAACTCGATCGCTGGATCGCCGATCGGGTGGCCGAAGTGCCGGAAGCGAATCGCTTGCTGGTGACCAACCACGAGAGTTTTGGCTACTTTGCCGATCGGTATGGTTTCCAAATCATTGGCACGGTGGTGCCCAGCGTCAGCAGCGGATCATCACCGTCGGCGCAGCAGCTGGCCGAATTAATCGATCACATCAAGGCAACGGGCGCAAAAGCGATCTTTTTGGAGACGGGTGCTAATCCGCAGTTGGCAGAACAAGTGGCGCAGGAAACGGGCAGTAAAGTCGTCACCAATTTGTATAGCCATTCGATTACCGAACCGAGCGGCCCCGCGCCAACGTATATTGAGATGATGAAGTCCAACACAGCGGCCATCGTCACGGCGTTGAAGTGAAACGTGATGCGTAATGCGTAACGAGTAATGCGTAACGAGTGAAGTTTGGACAACTACGCTATTCAATCAGAAAGCAAAAATCAAAAATCCAAAATACCCGGCGAGCCGGCGCGTTTGGAACTGCGCGACGTGTCAGCCGGCTATAACGGCAAGCTGATCCTGCACGACGTGTCGTTTCAGGTGCCGCATGGCGCGCGCGTCGCGGTGGTTGGCCCGAACGGCGCTGGCAAGTCCACCTTGTTCAAGGTGCTGGTGGGCTTGCTGCCCGCGCGCAGCGGCGAGGTGCTGATTCACGGTCTGCCGCTGGGCGCGCATCAAGAGTGCGTGGCGTACGTGCCGCAGCGCAACGACATCGATTGGCGCTTCCCGGTGACGGTGAGCGACGTGGTGATGATGGGCCGCTTCGGGCATCTGGGACGCTTGCAGCGGCCATCGCGACACGATCACGAGATCGTGCGGCACAGCCTGGAGCAGATGCGTATTGCGAATCTGGCCAAACGCTCCATCGACGAGTTGTCCGGCGGCCAGCAGCAGCGCGTGTTTCTGGCGCGGGCACTGGCGCAGGAGCCGCACATCCTGTTGATGGATGAGCCGTTCACCGGCGTGGATGCGGCCACACAGGAAGCCACGCTGGCGCTGCTGGACGATCTGCAGACGCAGCACGTGACGGCCATGATCTCCACGCACGATCTGAATCTGGCGGCGGCGCGGTTTGAGCAGGTGCTGCTGCTGAATCATCATGTGGTGGCGTATGGGCGGGTGGATGAAGTGTTCACACCGCAAGCGTTGAGTCAGGCTTTCAGCGGGCAGGTGCTGCTGCTGCCCAACGGCCTGGCGTTGGTGGATGAATGCTGCCCGCCCGATGAAGCAAGAGTATTGTAAAGGACGTCGTCATGCCCGCGTGCTTGTGGCGGGACTCCAGAGGTCTCGTTAGCCTCGAATCTGGATGCCCGACACGCCCTGCCGAAGGGACGAAGCGGGGGCGCGCCAGGCGAAAGCACTCGGGCATGACCGTGTTCCAGAGGAAACACGATGATCGAATGGTTCGCTAAGCCCTTAACTTATGAGTTCATGCAGCGTGGACTGCTGGCTTCCACGCTGGTGGGCGTGCTGTGCGCGGTGGTGGGCTGTTACGTGGTGCTGCGCGGCATGGCCTTCTTAGGCGATGCGCTGGCGCACGCCATTCTGCCCGGCGTAGCGATTGCGTATCTCTTCAACGGCAATCTGCTGCTCGGCGCGTTGATTGCGGCCATCGTTGTGGCGCTGCTCATCGGCATTCTGTCGCGGCAGGGCGCGATCAAAGAGGATACGGCGATCGGGATTCTCTTTGCAGCGGCGCTGTCGCTAGGCGTGCTGCTGATCAGCAGCATCCGCACGTACGCGGTCGATCTCACACACATCATGTTTGGGAACGTGCTGGGGGTGAGCACCAGCGATTTAATTATCACTGCGCTGCTGGCTGTGCTGGTGTTGGGCTTCATCGTCGTGTTTTACCGTGAATTTCTGGTGATGTCGTTCGATCCGGTGCTGGCGGCCACGCTGCGTATGCGCGCCGAGCGTTTCCGCATTTTGATGTTGATCCTGCTGGCGCTGACGATTGTGGTTTCGCTGCAAACCGTGGGCGTGGGCCTCGTTGCGGCGATGCTGGTCACGCCCGGCGCGGCGGCGTATCTGCTGACGCGGCGCTTGTCGTCCATGATGATCGTGGCGGGCGTCATCGGCGCGGTATCGAGCGTGATTGGCTTGTATTTGAGCTTCTACCTCAGCGTGGCCTCAGGCGCGGCGGTGGTGTTGACCGCGACGGTGATCTTTATGCTGGCGTACTTATTTGCTCCGGCGCGCGGTGTGCTGGCGCGGCGCTGGCACGCGCGGGTCAAGACGGCTTGAAGCACAGCTTTCCCCCGATCATCGAGCCTGCGTCGCGCGTGCTGATCCTCGGCTCGCTGCCCGGCGACGAATCGCTGCGACGGCAGCAGTACTATGCTCATCCGCGCAATCAGTTCTGGCGCATCCTCGCCGAGATCTATCACGTGCCGTTTCCGGCGACGTATCAGGAGCGCGAGGCGTTGGTGTTGCAGAAGCAGTTGGCGTTGTGGGATGTGGTGCAACACGGAGAGCGCGCAGGCAGCCTGGATAACAACATTCGCAACGCGACACCGAACGATTTCCAGTGGCTGTTCACAACCTATCGGAACTTGCGAGCAATTGTGTTCAACGGCCGGAAGGCTCACGCTTTGTTTGAGCGTAAGGTTTTGCAACAGCCGTCGTGTGCTGGCTTCGAGCACTTGCCGCGGCTGCTGCTGCCGTCGACCAGCCCGGCGGCCACGCTGCCGCTGGCCGCCAAGATCGCGCGGTGGCGCCAGCTCACCGCATTTCAAATTCACAGGGACGAATCACGATGATCGCTTCACGTCAGATGTCGCGTTGCACGCTGTTCATACTGGTGGCGCTGTTGACCGCCATCTTCGTCGGCGCTTGTTCGGTGACGCCGCTGGTCTCGCCGCTCAGGCCCGCGCCAACCCGTCCGCTGCCTGCGCCGACGTCGACGATCGCGCCGCTGAAGTTGCCCACAGCGCGGAACCTGACCTATCGAGTCGTCGCCACTTACCCGCACGATCGCAACGCCTTCACCCAGGGCCTGGTTATCGACGACGGCGTGCTGTATGAAGGCACCGGCCTGAATGGCCGATCATCGCTGCGGCGGGTCGATCTGGCGAGCGGCGCCGTGTTGCAGAGTGTGGCGCTCGACCAGCAGTACTTTGGCGAAGGCATTACCACGTGGGGTGATCAGATCATCCAGTTGACGTGGCAGTCGCAGCAGGGCTTTGTGTACGACAAGGATACCTTCGAGTTGCTCAAGACCTTCGCCTATCCGGGCGAAGGCTGGGGCCTGACGCACGATGATCGTTCGCTGATCATGAGCGATGGCACGCCGGCGATCCGCTTTCTTGATCCGGTGACGCTGCACGAGACCCGGCGCATTACCGTGACCGATCAGGGCCAGCCGGTGGTCAAGCTCAACGAACTCGAATACGTGCACGGCGAGATTCTGGCGCACGTGTGGCAGACCGATCGGGTGGTGCGCATCTCGCCAGACGACGGGCGCGTCATCGGCTGGATCGATCTGAGCGGGCTGCTCAGCGCGGAGGATCGCCAGCAGCCGGTGGATGTCTTGAACGGCATCGCGTATGATGCCGCGCGCGATCGGTTGTTTGTGACCGGCAAGCTGTGGCCCAGGCTGTTCGAGATCGAGTTGGCGCCGCAGCCCTGAGGCGGCCTCTCACCGAATTGCGCGTTCCGTTGCTTTATTGAAGAAGTGCAGTTTGTCGAGGTTGATGGTGAGTGTCACGGTGTTGCCCACGCGGGCGCGACTGCGCGGATCGACGCGGGCGACGAAGGAATGCGCGCCGTTGACCAAATACAGGAAAATCTCGTTGCCCATCAATTCGGTCACGTCCACCTGCGCTTCGATGGAGGCGGCTTTGATGCCGGGCGCGACGAAGTTCGCGTCGTAGATGTCTTCCGGGCGGAGGCCCACCACGATCGCCTGACCGATGTGATCTTTGAGCGCCGTATGCCGATCGGGCGGGACGCGCAGCCGCAGGGTTTCGCTCTGCGCGAAGAGTTCCTCATCCGATCGGATCAGCTGCATCTCAAAGAAGTTCATGCTGGGACTGCCGATGAAGCCCGCCACAAATTGATTGCCGGGCCGATCGTACAGGGCCTGCGGCGTGTCGACCTGCTGCAGGACGCCTTCCTTCATTACGGCGATGCGCGTGCCCATGGTCATCGCTTCCGTTTGATCGTGCGTCACGTAAACGAAAGTCGCGCCGAGCTGCTTGTGCAGCTTGATGATCTCCGCGCGCGTCTGCACACGCAATTTGGCGTCGAGGTTGGATAACGGTTCGTCGAAGAGGAAGACCTGCGGCTCGCGCACGATGGCGCGGCCCACCGCCACGCGCTGGCGCTGCCCGCCGGACAACTGGCCCGGCTTGCGGCCCAGCAGCTCTTCAATGCCCAGCACCTGCGCCGCCTGCTGCACCCGCTCGCTGATTTCCTTGTTCTGCGTTTTGCGCAGCTTCAACGAGAACGACATATTCTTGCCCACATCCATGTGCGGATACAACGCGTACGATTGAAACACCATGGCGATGTCGCGGTCTTTGGGCGGAATGTCGTTGACCAGCCGCTCGCCGATGTAGATGCTGCCGGTTGTCACATCTTCCAGCCCGGCTAACACGCGCAGGCTGGTGGTCTTGCCGCAGCCCGACGGGCCGACCAAGACCAGGAATTCCTGATCGGCGATGTGGAGATGGAGATCGTTGACGGCGAGGACGTTGCCGTAGGCTTTGCTGACGTGTTCGAAGGTGACGCTGGCCATGGTGCTCCTCGCAATGACGGGTGATCTTTCGCGCTGAATTGTAGCATGATCGGCAGTTGCGCCTGTTTTGCGGCGGGTCTACAATGGGCAGCGACATCGTCGCCGACATCGTGCCGCGAAAGGACGCATTCAGCATGCCGCTCACCGCCCGCGAAGTGCAAGCTCAGTCCCGCAAGATCATCGACAACCTGGAGACCGTCATCGTCGGCAAACGCCGCGAATTGGAATTGGTGCTCATCGGTTTGTTGTGCCAGGGGCATCTCCTTATTGAGGATGTGCCCGGCGTGGGCAAGACGATCCTGGCGCGCAGCCTGGCGCAGTCACTCGGCTGCACGTTCAGCCGCATCCAGTTCACGCCCGATCTGCTGCCCAGCGACATCACCGGCTCGTCGATCTTCAATCAGCAGACACGTCAGTTCGAATTTCGCCCCGGGCCGATCATGGGGCAGATCGTGCTGGCCGACGAGATCAATCGGGCCACGCCGAAAACCCAATCGGCGCTGCTGGAAGCGATGGAAGAACGGCAGATCACGATCGATGGCGTGGTGCACGCGCTGCCCCAGCCGTTCATGGTCATCGGCACCCAGAACCCGATCGAGTATGAGGGCACCTTCCCGCTGCCCGAAGCGCAGCTCGATCGCTTCCTGCTGCGTGTCAGCCTGGGCTACCTCTCCAAGCGCGAAGAGATCCGCATGATGGCCGATCAACAATTCGTGCATCCCCTCCAGGCGGTAAATGCCGTGGTCTCCACGGAAGAACTGCTGGCCTTGCAAGATGCGGTGAAGCACGTGTTTGTGTCGGAAGCCATCCGGCAGTATGTGGTCGATCTCACCTTTGCCACGCGCGAGAATGACAGCCTGTATCTGGGCGCGAGTCCGCGCGGCAGCCTGGGCTTATTCCGCACGGGGCAGGCGCACGCGGCATTGCAAGGGCGCGATTACGTGCTGCCCGACGACATCAAGGCGCTGGCCGAGGTGGTGCTGGCTCATCGCGTGATGGTGAATCCGTCGGCGCGCTTGAAGCAGGTGACGCCCAAACGTGTGATTGGCGAGTTGCTGCAACGGGTGCCAGTACCGGATGCGTAAAGCGTAATGCGTAATGCGTAAAGCGTAATGCGTAAAGCGTAATGCGTAAAGCGTAATGCGT
>CAYNML010000014.1:53467-87761 GCA_964398185.1 uncultured Anaerolineae bacterium
ATGCGTAATGCGTAAAGCGTAATGCGTAAAGCGTAATGCGTAAAGCGTAATGCGTAAAGCGTAATGCGTTACCGTCATTCCCGCGTGCAGTCGGCGGGAATCTATTTGACGATTGGCCAGGGTTGCTTATCATGATTCTGGATGCCTGACTACACCGCTCGGGCATGACAGGCTGAGAACTATTGCTGAATATGAAAATTGTGCAGCGGATTTTGAATCGAATCACACGGCTGTGGCACTGGTCGCGCCCCGACAGTGACGTACGTCTTCACCTGCGGCAGCCGGTCATTGCCGCCGCGCTGATCGTGTTGCTGGCGTGGCTGATCATCGCGCCAAACACCGTGGCGCTGACAGGCATCGTCACGCTGGGTAGCCTGTTGCTGCTCAGTTATCTGTGGGTGCGTTCGCTGGCAAAAGGCGTCACCACGCAGCGCACGCTGCGCTACTCGGCGGTGCAGGTGGGCGATGAACTGGAAGAGCTGCTGGTGCTCGACAATCGATTGCGCCTGCCCGTGATCTGGGCGGAGTTCATCGATCGATCCACCGCGCCCGGCTATTCGATCTCGGGTGTGCGAACAACCGGAGCGCGTAAGCGAGAACAGTGGCGCTTGCACACCTCATGCTCGCAGCGCGGCGTCTATGCGCTGGGACCGTGGGAAGTGCGCCTGGGTGATCCGTTTGGATTGTTTGAAGCGCGGCAGGCGTATCACCAGCAAACCGAGATTGTGGTGTATCCGCCGTTGGCGGCGCTGCCACCCGAGATCGCGCATCACCGCCGCGCAATCGGCGATCGTGCGCCGTTGCGGCAGCCCGTCTCCGCCGAGACGATCAATGCCATGTCCACGCGCCCCTATGTCAGGGGCGATGCGCTTCAGCGCGTACACTGGCGCACCACCGCCAAGCGCGACGATCTCTTCGTGAAAATCTTCGAGCCGGAAGCCGCGTCGACGATGTGGCTGATCCCCGATCTCGATGCCAGTGTGCAGCTGGGCGATGGTGCTGAGTCATCGCTGGAGAAGATGATCGTCCTCACCGCGTCGATTGCGGCACGTCTGCTCGACGAGCGTCTGGCTGTAGGAGTGATCCTTGACGCAGCGAGCAGTCATTCCGTTTTGCCGCAGATGGGCGCGGCACACTTGTGGACGATTCTGCGCGCCCTGGCGCTGGCCCAGCCGCGCCCCGATCGGCCTTTAGCTGAAACGCTGATCCACGCGCGCTCGATCGTGTCCCTGCGCGATTCGGCGGTGATCGTGACGCCATCGCTCGATCCTGAATGGAGCAAAGCGCTGCCGCACTTATCGGGGGGCTCGCGCCTGGGCGGCGTGGAGGTGGTGCTGCTCGATCCGGTCTCGTTCGGTGGCGCGATCGGGGCGGACGCTTTCCGCACGCTGTTGCTGGAGCAGGGCGTGCCCACGCACATCGTCCGCCGCCAGGATATTCGATCGACAAGCGGCACGTATGGCGCGGTGCGCCGCTGGGAATTCAAGACGTTAGGCACAGGGCGCGTGGCGGTGCTGCAAACGCCCCGCGCGGCGTAGCCCTCACCCCTGACCCCTCTCCCGAAACGGTGAAGCGTGTTTCAGGAGAGGGGCGCGAACACCATGATCACTTCACTCAAAGCCACAACCTGGGAACGCGTGCAGCAGCACTGGATCACCGTGCTGCTGCTGAGCGCGGTGGTGATCACGTGGCTGGCGATGCTGCCCAACGTCGAACGACTGCGCGCTGCCGAAACGATCAACACCATTGTCCTGAGCGGCGCGGTGTATGGCGCGCTGCTGGCGCTGACACGCTGGCGGACACGCACGGCATGGGCCGTCAGTTTGCTCACGTCAGTGGGGCTGGCGATCTTGATCGTGGGGCGGATACTGCCGGATCCGGCCTCGTTGTTCGGGCAGCCGTTCGATAAGTCGGTGTGGTTGATGAATGCGCGTCTCGCCACACTGGGCGAAGTGCTGCGCAGCGATGGGCAATGGCTGCTGACCACTTATCTGCCGCAGACGCGCCTGTTTCTGTTGGTGAACGTCGTCGTGGTCTGGAATGCCGCCGCGTGCCTGACGTGGGGCGTGCTGCGCCGCCGCCGCGCGCTGGCCGCGGTGCTGCCGCTGGCGCTGCTGGGCGTGCTGTACACGGCATTCAACAAAGACGGCCCGCAGATTTCCGTGTTGTTCATTGGCGCGTGCGTGCTGCTCGTCGCGCGCACGGCCTACACCTATGCGACGCACGATTGGACCCGGCGCAACGTCGGCTATCCTGATCTCATCGGCGAAGACTGGACGATGTGGGCGGCGCTCCTGGCCGGGGCGGTGATCGTGCTGACAGGGCTCAGCACGCCTGAGTGGCGCAGCTCGCTGCAGCGTCTGGCCGAAGCGCTGCGCCCCACGCCGCCGCCGGTGACCACCGTCGTGCCGGTGCGCTTCGACGAGCAGGTGAGCAACGACTACACGCCCAGTTTTGTGCCGCCTCTCGATTTTGTGGGCGAGTCTTTCCCGGAGTCAGACCTTACAGTCTTCTACGTCACCACCGATGATCCACCTGCCGGGGTGGAAAGCAGCGGCCTGATCAAAGCGCCCAAAGAAAAACATTACTGGCGCGGCGCGATCTTCGATGAATACACCGGCAGCGGTTGGGAACTGCTGCCCGTCGAAGTCGAAGCGCCGATCACGACCGGCGTAAACATTCCGCCGGGGCGTTACGCGCTGCGCCAGCAGTTCAACATCATCTCGCTGCCAGACAATCGCTTGTTTGCGGCGGCTCAACCCGCCCAGGCCAGCGCGGGCACGACGTTGCAAGCCGCGGCCACGGACGATACGGCGGTGCTGCCGCGCGGACGTTTGCCCCGCTACGAGATCACCTCGTGGGCGCCGCGGGTGACCGGGCGGGAATTGGATGCGGCGGGCGCCGACTATCCCGCTGATATTCGCGACAAGTATCTGCAACTGCCGGACCGTCTGCCGCAGCGCGTGCGGGACCTGGCCGCGCGGTTGACCGCCGGGGCGACCTCGCCCTATGACAAGGCCGTGCGCGTGCAGGAGTATCTGCGCGTCACGTATCCTTACAAATTCGATGTGCCTGCGCCGCCGCCCGATCGTGATGTGGTTGATTATTTTCTCTTTGAGGCGCCCGGCGGTTTTTGCGGTTACTTCGCCTCGGCCATGACGGTGATGCTGCGATCGCAGGGAGTGCCTGCGCGGATGGTGGCCGGCTTTGCCACTGGCGAGTGGGATGGCGTGACGCGCAAGTATCGTGTGCCGGCCAAGGCGGCGCATGCGTGGGTGGAAGTGTATTTTCCGGGTTACGGCTGGATCGAGTTCG
Organism: uncultured Anaerolineae bacterium; assembly: GCA_964398185.1. Lineage (GTDB taxonomy): Bacteria > Chloroflexota > Anaerolineae > Fen-1058 > Fen-1058 > Fen-1058. The sequence goes on from CAYNML010000014.1 coordinate 56,783, forward strand.
AGCCGACTTCGTCGCAAGTGGCGTTTGATTACACCAGCGCGGAAACCGAGCAACCCGAGCGGCTGCCGGAATCTTCTCAGTCCCAATCGGCTGACTCAGCCTCCACATCGATCGTGATCGGCGTGATAAGCGCACTGCTGTTGGGCTTGATCGGGGTGATGGGCTATGTGCTGTGGCGGCGTTATGCACTGGCGCAAATGACGCCGGAGATGCAGGCGCGGAACTTGTACTGGGAGATGCGCCGCTCACTGCGTCCGCTGGGGGTGGAGGTTGCGCCCAGCGCCACGCCGGCGGAATATCGGGCCGCGTGTGCCGATCGGTTGGCCGACCAGCCCCGGCTGCGGCACGCCATCGATCTGGTGATCGATTCGTACACTCGCGCCGTGTTCACCGCGACGCCGCCTAATCGATCTGAAGTGCGTGCAGCCCAACGCCTGTGGCGCGCGACGTGGCATCAACGGCTGCGGTGGCGCTTATTCCGACGCAGTCGCCGCCAGCACGCGATCGGTTGACGTGCGCCGCAAGCGCATAATCGCTGCAAACGCCGCCAGATTGCCCACCAGACTCAGGAAGACCAGCGTCGTCATGGCCTGCGGGCCGACGCCTTGCAGCACTTGTCCCACCACCCACGGCAGCACCATGAAGCCCAGACTGTCACCCAGCAAAATGAAGCCGCTGACCCGCGACGTCAAGCGCACCGATTGTCCGGCCAGTGTAAAGCCGCTGGGCCACACCGGCGCCATGCAGAAGCCCAGCACCATCGCCAGGATCCACGCGAAGGCACTGCTGGGTTGAATGACAAAAGCCGCCCCCAGCACAGCAAGACAACCCGCCAGTGCCGCCGCGATCAGCTGCTGCGGCTTGAAGCGCATCGCCAATGGAATTGAGGTCAGGCGCCCCAGTGTGAAGGTCAGCCAGAACGCCGAGGTGAGATAGGCCGCCGTCATTTCATCGGCCAGGTTGAGCGTGAGGGCATAAGTGTAGATCCAACCCGAGAAGGCAATCTCTGCGCCCACGTAGAAGAACAGGAAGAGCATCGCCGCGATTACCACGCCGTAATTGATGCGTGCGCCTTTCTCTTCCGCTGCAGCAGCCTGCGCGTGGCGCGGATTCTTTTTCTGCACCAGAATCGCCAACCCGGCCAGCCCGCTGAACAGCGCCAGCACCCAGAAGGCAGAGCGATAACCGCCGGGGATGTCGATGACCTGCGCCACCAGGATGGGCGCGAGGAAAGCGCCGAGGCCAAAGAAGAAATGCAGCGCGTTCATGTACGGGCTGCTCTTTTCTTGGTGCGTCCAGACCAGCAGCGTGTTTGCGCCCGTGTTGATGAAGCCGTCCGTCAAACCTTTGAAGCCCACCACGATCAACAAGAGATACGCGGAGGGCATCACCGGATACAGGGCAATGAGCGCGGCGGAGGCCAACTGGGCGATGCCCAGCGCGCGATGACCCCGCACCCGATCGAACAGGCGGCCACCCAACAGCGTGCCCAGCAGCGCGCCGATGGCGCTGGCGGTGAACACCGCGCCCAGATCGCCCACCAGCGTCTGTGTCTGGTTCGCCAGCGAGGGCAGGGTGGGGCCGACCAATCCAATGCTTAAGCCCAGGCAGATAAACAGCCAGTAGTACAGCATCGTCCAACGCATGGCGTCGGTGCGGACGAAAGACCTGAAACGTGAATTCAAAATGACTCCCTACTGAAGTTGATGAAGTTGTGTCAGGAGTCGAGGCTTCAGCCGGTTGTGTTCATAACCTCTGTCCGGCTAAAGCCTCGATTCCAGCATTGAGAACCAGACCTTGCTGGATTCCAGGTGAAAACCTGTCGATCGCGCGGCGTTCTTCGATTGTCATGTGGTCCGTGCCAAAGGCGGCACGGTGCAGCGTGACCAATGCCTCGATTTCAGATTCGCCTGCCACCGATCGGATGATGAAGCCCGGCGGTAATTGTGGATTGGGAATGGGCTCGCTGAGCGCGCGACTGAAACGCAGCGTGCGAATCGCCTGCGGCTGAAAGCCATGCCGCGTCAGCCACGCCACGCGCTCGTCATCATCCTCGCGGCACACGGCGTCGAGCGGCAGCTCACCGCAGGTCAGACCCCACTGCATGATCGCCCCTTCCAGTTCCGGCGAGTTGGCGTGTGATAGATAGTCGAACAAGAGATTGCTGTACGCATCGACCAGCGCGAAGGCGATCAGGTGATCGCGCTGATCAAACCACAGGCGGGTGCGAGCTTGCAGTTCGGGCTGGCACAGCATCTCGCGCAGATCAGTCGCGCCGGGGTAATCGCTCACCCGATCGGCTGAGCGCGCTGCCGGCAGAACTGCGATCAGCCGATTGAGATCAGTGTCATCCGTGTAGAGACGTGTGGGGTAGTTGTTCATGAGTGGCATAGATGCAGGATGACGCGCTTGATGTGTGGATCGACAGCATCGTGTTGATCGAGATAGGTCAGCATCGCCTGCGCGGACTCGGCCACCCGATCGTACCCCGGCAAGAAACGGCTCAAATTTGCCGACCAGTCGGGATGGCGCTGTTCGAAGCGGCGTTCTTTGGAGAAGACGTCGAGCGTGGGATCAGAGCGATCATATTCGATCAGTTCGAGCAGCAGGGCGAAGGCATGGCCTTGCACGAAGCGCCACGCCGAGAGCTGCTCGCCGCGCTTGAGTCGGCACAGTCCAACGTACAGGCACGTCACGATCTCGCCGACGAGCCATTCGCGCGATTCGGGTTTCCACGGGACAGGCTGTTTCTTCGGAATGCGCCGCTGCTCGTCAAAGGCATCGTCTTTCCAGACGATGCGGCCCTCGGTGTAGACTGCACTCTCCAGTTCGCGCAGTTCAAATACGGCGAACTCGGCGTAGAGGTCGTCGTCGAACAAAACCTTGTAGCCATCCGGTGTGTTCTTGAACGCGAAGCTGATCGATCGGGCGCGGGAGAGCCAATCGAGGTTGGCGATGAACTCCGCCTTGTAACCGTCCTTCACCACGACGAAGAAATCGAGATCGGAATAATCATCCAGGCGATCGAGCTCCACGCCCACCGAGCCGAGGCCAATCAGCGCCAGCGCCTTGCCGGTGGACGCCAGCGTTGCGCCGATATCATCAAGGCGTTGGAGAAGTTGTTGAGAACGAGTTATTGGCATGGTGCAGTGCGTTAGCGCTTTTTGCGTGATTTCAAATAGTTCATCACTTCATCGTACAAGCCGCCCTCATTGGCGTAAAGTCCGTAGTTGCGCGCCGTGGCAAACCACTCTTCCATGCTGGGGCGCTGGTTTTGCTGGGCGCGCGCCAGATCGTTGGTGGTCAACGGACGCACCTGATTCGTGCGCAGTGCATCTTGCAAAGCCGCTTCGGTGGCCTGCTCTACCAGCCCCATCAAGTCAGCGCCGGAATAGCCTTCTGTCTGGCGGGCGATACGCGGGAGGTCTAGATCCATGGTAGGTTTACCGCGCAAATGCAAACGCAGAATCGCCAGACGAGCTTCGTAGTCGGGTGGAGGCACAAAGATGACGCGATCGAAGCGGCCGGGCCGCAGCAGCGCGCTGTCCATATGCCATGGCGAATTAGTGGCGCCAATGATCAGCAACCGCTCATTGTTGCCGCTGGCCCCGTCCATTTCTGATAAGAACTGATTGACCAGGGTACGAATGAAGTGCTGGCGCATGTCGGTGCGTTTGCCGCCAATTGCTTCGACTTCGTCTAAGAAGAGCACCGCTGGAGCCTGGCGGCGAGCGTCTTCAAATAGCGCATGCAGCTTGCGCTCGCTCTCGCCATAGTACATGTCCAGCACGTCATCGATGCCCACATAGATAAAAGCCGCTTTGACCTCACCCGCGGTGGCGCGCGCGAGCAAAGTCTTCCCACAGCCTGGTGGGCCGTACAGCAGAATACCGCCGCCGGCTTTTTTGCCGTAGGCGGCATATAGATCGGGCCGTTGGAAGGGGTAGATGATGGTCAAGCACACTTTCTCTTTGACCGGCTCCAATCCACCAACATCTTCGAAGGTGAGACTCGGACGTTCGCTTGATACCACGTCGCGCTCAGCCGCCTGTGGTCGCTCGGACAGGCTGAGTTTCTCGACCGGAGCTGTCGGCGATTCAACTGGCAGGGATGGATCGTAGGTGCGGGCCGCGCCCAGATGCATCAGCGCTTCACCCAGCAGGCCCAGCGCCGATTCCACGCGCGATAAGGTGATGAGCGTGCGGGCATCTTTGGGATTCAGTTCAATCGCACGCTGGAGATAGGGCAGAGCTTCCTGAATCTGGTTCTGATCGTAAAGTAATGTGCCCAGAGCCGCGTGCGCTGTTGCCGAATCAGGCGCAAGGCGCAGGATGGTTTGATACTCGGAGATAGCTTCCTGTGGCAGGTTTTTATCGTGCAGTGTTTCAGCCAGATGCAGGCGTAAGGGAATATTGTCTGGACTCACGGCCAGCGCGGCTCGCAAGGCGGTGATTTGTTTGTCATCCGGCGGCATAAGCTGCTCCTTATTTGATCTTGCCGTTCAGTACGAGATAGGTCATGAGCGGATCGATGATCCAGGCGAATAGCCCTCCCAGAAAAAACAGGCCACTAAAACACATCATACCTGTGCGTGCAATGGTGTAACCCGCGCTCATGTTGATGAAGGCTGACCAACAGCAGCTGAACATGAACGGCAGGAGCAGTAGCCAGGTCACGCGGTATGCCCATGAATTCACGAGGCTGAAGGTCCAGAAACTGCCCAACAGGGGAAGTTTCGCCTGCAGCGCCAGACTCAGCCCGCGCTTCAACTCTTTGTTAGTCGGATCGAGGCGCAGGGCTTCCCGCATATTGGCCAGAGCTTCGTCCGGCTTCTGCTGGAACAACCGCAGCTCACCCAACTGGCGATGCGCGTCTTCGTTGTTGGGTTCCAGCGCCAGCGCTTGCAGCACGCTATCTTCCGCCTCGCGGTAGCGCAGTTTGGTGCGCAAAAGCGCCGCACGATAGATCAGCGAATCGACATGCTGTGGATTCAGACGCAACGCTTCGGCATTCTGCCGCATGGCCTCGGCACGATTAGCGTGGTACAGAAAGCGCGCGTAACGATTGCGTACAAAGGCATCGTGCGGACAGAGCGCAATGGCGCGCCGATGGTGTTCGGTGGCCTGTCGACGGTTGCGCCAGCCTGGTTGAGTGCTCAACAAATCACCCAGGGTGCTGTGAATGTATCCATTCTCAGGTGCCAAGCGCAGCGCTTCTTCACACGGCGCCAGCGCAGCAGCGAACTGCTCCTGCCCCCACAGCGCGATACTGAGCATGTGATAGCCATCGGCGTAAGCGGGATCCTGCTGAATGGCGCGGCGAGCTTCTTGTTCAGCCAGATCGTAACGGCGCTGTTGAATCAGGGCGCGAGCGCGTTCGCTATACGCATGAGCGCTGACTGGTGTGGTTGCAGACACAAGCGTTGTCCAATAAAGCTAGGGATGTACAGGATTATACCGCGCCGATCAGCGTCGCTCATTTGCGCGCCACAATGGCGAAAAGGTCCGGCTGCCGTTCGTCGGGTGTGCCGATGAGCGATGGGTGAAACGTGATGTCCGTAAAGCCGGCGATTTGCAGCGCGTACCGATATTGTTCAGCGGTGTAGGCTTGCATGCTGCTAGAGTGCGGCGTCACCTCGCCCGTTTCCGCGTCGACGATGTAGAAGCGCTCGATGGCGACAGCCTGCGCTTCGTCCCAGAAACTTTCGAACAACACCAGGTGCGGCCGATCGGAGAACAAGCCTTGTTCCAGCGTGTACCACGCGGCATGTTGCTGCCCCAGCCGCTGCACCACCTCGCGCGGATGAACTTCCAGCAGGATGTGGCCGCCGTCGTTCAAGGCCGCAGAGGCTTTGCTCAGGATGCGCTGCAACTCTTCCGGCCGAAAGACATTCGACTCGCCGAAGACGAACATCGCCAGATCGTAACCGGCGCCGTAGTCAGCGTGGCGCACATCGGCCAGCTGGTATTCGCAGGCGAGTTGCTGTGCTTGCGCGAAGTCGCGCGCATACTCGATCGAAGCAGGCCCGAAATCAATGCCCACGCAGGTGTGGCCGCGCTGCGCCAGGCGGCTGGCGTACAACCCAGGGCCGCAGCCCAGATCGAGCACACGGCTCGATCGGTTGTGGAGCAGCACGCGGTGAATCCACTCGACGTGCTCGTCGATGATGTTCGATCGGCGGCTGGCCGCATCGTGCACTTGCGAGAGATGCTCGCGCAGCATGCGGCGGCTGAAGTCGGGATCGTTCCACGGGATTTTATCGCCTTCGGCCCACGGGGCAGGCGGCGAGGTGCGATGTAGGAGATCAAGTAGGTTCATGGTGATGTTCCGTATGGGACGATAATTGAAGTTGTGTGAAGCTGTGAATTGGTGTGTCAAACACGTCGTTCCTGCGTGCTTTCGCCTAGCGCGCCCCCGCTTTGCGGACAGGGCGTGGCGGGAACCAGTGGTTTGACTGGCGCACCTGCCGAGCAGTGAACTGGATGCCCGACAGGAGCACTCGGGCATGACGGACTGGCGATCCCGCCAAAGTCCCATCATGCGTTGTAAGCGGCGATGAATTTCTCGACCTCATCGGCAACTTCGTCGGGTGATAGCTCGTCGGTCGGGAGATAGAGATCGCAAGCGGCGCGGGCGTGCGCTAAGCGCGCGAGTTGTTCGGCGTGTGCGGCCGGCGTCCAATCCGATCGGTTCTGCCGCGCGTTGGCGGTGTGCACTTCCGCGTCGAGGAAGATCAGACAATCGGGGTAACCGCGCATCTTCCACAGATCGCGCACGCCCGAATGCTCCTGCGCCACCACGCGCACCTGCGTGAAGCCGCGCGCCAGCAGCCGATCGCGCAGCGTGCTTTTGCCTGCCGCGCACGGCCCCACGATCACGATGTAACGCTGGTGGTAGTCCTCGGCCATAGGCGTGGTTCTCGCCAGACTCCCGAAGTTTTCAAGACTTCGGAAGTCTGCCTGGCAGTCGAGCTTATGGCGCCCGGTTGCGACCGAACAGCCGCTTGATGGGGTTCGGGTTGTTCTGCCGGTGTTCGGGCGGCTGATTCACGCCGCCGATCTGCCCCAACGTCTCCAGCGTGGCAAAGACCACCAGCATGTCGCCTTCTTTTACCACTTCGTTGGAGGCGGGATGCAGGCGCAGTGCGCCGTCGGTCTGGTGCATGACGATCGTCATGTTGAACTTGCGCTCGGCGTTCTCCAGCGTCAGGCCCAGCAGCGGCGAGTCAGCGTCGATGTTGAGCTGGCTGACGTGCAGCAGTGTGCCGCCCACGTAGAACGAGTAGTCGATGTGGGCGCGCGTGGCCGCCGCCGCAAAAGCCGGGGCCGACAACGCCGACATGCTGAACGCAGTGTGAATGCCAAAGCCTTTCTCCACTTTGCTGGCCAGCGTCTCGTCGAACATGCGCAGCACCACTTTGATGTCCGGGTGCAGTTCGCGCGCATCCAGCGCAATGTCCAGATTGCCCAGTTCGTCCTGCGTGGCGCACACCACGGCGCTGGCCCGCTCGATGCCGGCCTTGCGCAGCACCGCGCGCTGTCGCGCATCGCCGATGATGACCGGCACATCGCGCTCGCGGATGGGCGCAATGAAAACCCGGTTGGGGTCGCTCTCAATCGCCACCACCGACTGGCCGAATTCCAGCAATTGCAGCGTCACGCGATAGCCCAGTTTGCCCAGCCCGCAGACGATGACGTGATCGGAGTATGTCGAAGCCAAGGCCACCTCCCAGTCCTGCCCGCGGGCCGATCGGTTGAACAGCTTCACGCCCAGATTGGCCGCGCCGGCGCTCAACAAGATGATGCCGACCACGGGCATCACAAACAGAAACATCTGCAAATACCATGGATCGGGAAAATTCATGTTGGCCTGCAGAAACATCATCTGCAAGACCAGAAAGATCGACTCGGCCAGGCCGGGTTCGTCGGGGACGTTCGCCAGATCGGCCAGAACCCAGTACAGCAGGCCGCAGACGAACCACGTGCCCACGAACAGCAACAGCGGGCGGCTGAAGGCGCGCAGCAGCACGCGCAAATCGCGCCAGTTCTTGATCAGCCATTGCCGGAGAGTGCGCTGCCGTTGCATGGTGAGCCTGATCAAAAAATCACCCCCGGACAGGCTTGCGCTGCCGGGGGTGCGTAAAAACTTAACCGGCCAGTGCGGCCAGAATCATGACGAACCCGACGATGCCCAGCACCACAGTGCCGGCCACCATGGCAATCATCTGCCAATCGAGGTTGCTGCCGCCGCCTTCGCGGCTGCGCTGTGCCTTGCGCGGTTTGGGCGCGATGGGCTGCGGCGGCTTGCCCAGTGTCGGCGTGACCTTGGGCACTTGCAGCGTATTGCCGCGCTGTGAGACGATGGTCTCCGACGCCGCCGACTTGGGAGCCGGGGCCGGCTCGGTGTCACGCAGGTGCACGGCGGGACGCGGTTCGTACGGCGCCGTGCTGTCGATGACGATCGCTTCCTTGGCGGGTGGCGGCGTCACCGGCGGGGTCGCGATGGTGACCTGCTCGGCGGGCGGTTGAACCTCGGACGCGGCGATAACCGTGGCTGGCACGGCGAACGGTTCGACCTTGAATTCTTGTCCGGCGGGAGCGGGCGTAGGGAACGGTTCTACCTGGAAAGCGTTAGGCTCCGGCGCAGGCGTCGTCTTGACAGGCGCCGGCTCCGGCTCGCGCGAAACCTCGATCAGCGGGCGCACTTCCGGCACAGGCGCGGGCTTGGGCTTGGGCCGATCGATCAGGCCCAGCGCCTCGGCGCACGCCTGGCAGACCATGGCGCTGCCCGGCCCTTTGCGCGGCACGGCGTGCACGGCGCACACGTAGCGCCCGCAATTGTTGCTGCACATGATGCTGGCCGGGCGCGGATTATCGGGATCGCACAGGGCGCAGACAAAGGCAGCGGTAACTCGTGACATGATCAAACTCCTTCTTAAAGCGGCATGCTCACCTTGAGCCAGCGGGTGTCGTCGTTTTGATCGAGCGCGCTGATGGTCAGCACCAGGATGCTGATGTCGTCCGCCGGGCGTTGATCATCGGCGGCAAGCGCTTCAGTCAGCAGTGTCTGCGCTAAGTCTTCAGCGGTTAGCTGCCGCCCGATCAGCTCACGCAGCAACTCCGGCACGTTCAGCGGTTGGCCTTTGCGCTCGCCCGCGCTGGTGAGTCCGTCGGTAAATATTACCACAGTTGTCTCCGGCGCGAGCGGCAGCTCGTGGATGACGGGCTTGGTGCCCCGGTGTACGCCCACCGGCTGCGACGGCTCGTCGAAGATGCGCAGCTCGCCGTTCAGGCTGACGATGGCCGGGCAGTGATTGTTGCGCGACAGCACCAGCGTGCGCGATTCCAGATCGACCGAGACGATGTTGAGCGTGGCCGACACCTTGCCCGCGCGGTGAGTGTACAGATAATCGTGCGCGGCGCGGGCGGCGGCTCCATCGCGGATGCCCTCGGCCAGCAGCGCCACGGCCTTGCGCGCCACGATGTTGCTGATGGCCTTGGCGCTTTTGCCCGAGCGCTGCCCGTCCACGACGACGAACGACAACCCTCCGCCGGGACGCTCGATCATCTCGATCGTATCGCCGCTTTCCGGCGTGGCATATTTGCGAGTCTTGGCTACGGCAACGTCTAAATGCATGTTATAGGACACGGATGAACACAGATGAACACGGATTTTTTATGGCTGCCTGGTGCGACTGGGGCGTGTCCAAGTCAAGGCGCCTTTGAGTTCGTTATCATACACCTTGCGCCGGTGTTCAGCTTTCGGCCCGAAGTTTAACAGCAACCCTACTTCCACAGTGGTCGCTTTCAGATAGTTTAGCAGCTGGGCCTCGTGCTCGTCCAGCAAATGGCGAATCGCCTTGAGCTCCAGAATGACCACGCCATTCACCAGAATATCGGCGAAATACTCGCCCGCTGTTAGGTCTTCGTAATATACGGTGATGCTTCTCTGCTGCTCGGCCTGCAAACCAGCCTTGCGCAATTCATAGGCCAGCGCATTTTCATACACTTTCTCGCTGAACCCATACCCCAGCTTGTTGTGGACCTTGAAGAACGCTGGGTCTTCCGACTTTGGCGGGAAACCGTCGGTGCATCGTCATTGCGAGCGCTTCCTGCGAAGCAATCTCCTTTCGACCGGTACTGAGATTGCTTCGTCGCGAACAGCGCTCCTCGCAATGACGCACGTTGGTGACAATAATCCCGCTGAACCCGGAAGAGCCAGAACGCTTTTCAACACCTTGTCGGTCACGTCTGCCTGTTTGCCGGTAAACACCTGCTTGCGTTCCATCGAGCTTTCTCCTGAAATAGGCTGTGAACGAAATCCGTGTTTGTCCGTGTTTATCCGTGTCCAAAAGATTCCCTGTGTTCCGTGAATTTCTCCAGGGCCTTTTCATTCACGGTGACGCCCAGGCCGGGGGCGGTGGGCACGCTCAGGGTCGAATCGGGATTCAAGGCGAACAGCGGCTCGGCGATGTCTTCAGTGTAGTAGCGATTGCTGGCGCTGATGTCGCCGGGCAAGGTAAAGTTGGGCAGCGAGGCCAGCGCCACGTTTCCCGCGCGGCCAATGCCGGTCTCCAACATGCCGCCGCACCACACGGGAACGCCGCGCGATTGACACAAATCGTGAATGCGGCGCGATTCGGTGAAGCCGCTGACGCGCGCCGGTTTGATGTTGATCACCTTGCAGGCTTTCAGTTCCAACGCCAGCGCCGCATGACCCAATGAGTGAATCGACTCGTCGAGACAGACGGGCGTTTCCAGCAGCGGCTGAAGTTTGGAATGCTCGAAGATGTCGTCCCAGCCAAAGGGTTGTTCGATCAGCAGCAAGCCGAATTCATCCATTGCTTCGAACAGCGGCACATCCGGCAAGCGATAAGCCGAGTTCGCATCGACCTGCAGCAGGGTCTTCGGGAAGCGGGCGCGCACGCGCTTGACGATCTCCAGATCGTAGCCGGGCTTGATCTTGATCTTGATGCGCCCATAACCTTGCGCGAGGTAGTCTTCAATCTTGGCGATCAACGCCTCCGCTGAAGATTGAATGCCGATACTCACGCCCACCGCCACGCGATCGCGTGTGCCGCCCAGCGCCTTTGAGAGCGAGATGCCTTGCTGCTGCGCCACGATGTCCCACAGCGCCGACTCCAAACCATGTCGCGCCATATTGTGCCCGCGCAGCAACTCGCCCAAGCGATAGGCCGCGCCCACATCGACCGGTTGGCCGAGCGAGCGCGGAATGAGGAAATCCTTCAGCGCGTGCCACACCGTCGTCGTGGTTTCGTAGGAATAGCCGAAGGTGCTTTCGGCGGGACATTCGCCCCAGCCCGTTAAGCCGTCGGCGTCCACGCGCACGATGACACACTGCCGATCGTGCTCGACGCCGAACGACGTTTCAAAGGGCGCGACGAGGCGCATGTTGACAAGGTGCAGGGTGATGCGATCGATGGGCATGGGAACTCCGTTAGGTGGCGCAAGTTGGTAACTTGCGCGGGCAAGATAACATCTTGCCCCACATTCAGGTTAGGCTGCTTTCGCTGGAATCAAGGCGCTGCATGATGTAGAAGCTGCGCGCGTGCGGGCCGGGTTCGTGCACGTAATCGATGACGGTGTAGCCGGCCGCAAAGGCCGCCGTGCAGATCGATCGCAGATGCCGCCGCCACGCCACGGCCAGCGCGTTGTCGAGACGTTTGATGCGCTGGAAATCGGCCGGGAATTCCACCAGAAACCGATCGGGGCCTGGTGGCTCGATCGGGTCCACACACACCGGCAAATTGCGATCATCCCACTGCACGGCATTGCTGATGGGCGTGCCCACATCGAGATAGTGCTGCAATTTCAGCGGCGGGCGCTGGCGCGTGAGGCGCGTTTCGGTGCGGCGCGCCGCGATCCACCAATCGACCTGAAAGCGATCGGTCGCCAGCCCGCGATTGAGATCGTCGTTGAGTTCGCCGTAGTAATCGACGATGTAGGTGTTGCACACCGCGCCCAGCTTGGCGATGTTCAGACGCGCGTTCCTGCTTTCCAGCGGATCGTACGTCCACGTGATCAGCCGCACGCCCTGATTCAGGACCGCCTCGCGCTGCGCCACTTTGAGCGCGTAACCCACGCCGCGACTCTGCCACTCGGGCCGGATGCCCAGCATGTGCGAGCAGTGCTTGAGTTTGACCGTGGCGGGCGTTTCCGCGCCGTAGCGGTGGCTGGTGCCGAGGAAGCCCAGCACAAAGCCCACCAATTGATCGTCAGCGAACGCGCCCAGCGCCACACCGCCGTTCTTGGCGATGGTCAGCATGATATGCAGCGGCGCGATGTCGATGTCGGCGCTGTCCCACGCGGCGCGCTGCACCTCCTCGGCGGCGTGGAAGTCGTCCAGTGTTTTCAGCGGGCGAATTTCAAAATCAAACATTGACATCGGAACGCTGGATGCCCGCCAGGAACGCGCGGGCATGACGCTGTGCTCTAACGCAGGTAGTCCAGCGCATTGGCCATGCGCACGGGCGTGAAGTTGAACTGGAACGACACCGCGTCGAGATTGGTGGTGCGATCGATGGAGAGCAGATCTAACTGCGTCGGCGAATACAACGTGCGCCCGCCGATGAAGCCGCGCATGAAGTTTGACCAGCCCGCGGCGCTGGCCGGCGGCAGGTAGCGCTTGCGGCGCGAATGATGCGTGGCCTGCATGATGATGTTCACCAGCTCGTCGTACGTCATCTGCTGCGGGCCGCCCACGAGGTAGGTCTTGCGGCTGGTTTTGTCATTGGCGAGGCACGCCAGAATGCATTTGACCAGATCGCACACGTACAACGGCTGCAGGCGCACACGGCCATCACCGGGGATGGGAAAGAAAAACGGGAAGCGGCGCAGGGCCAGCGCAATGGTCTCAGTCCACTCGTCGCCCGGCCCGTAAACCGCCGACGATTCGAGGATGGTGTAGTCCAACCCGCTCGCTTCCACGATGTCGTCGGTCTGCGCCTTGATGCGCATGAACGGATAGGCTGAGTGCGTGTGCGCGCCGATGGAGCCGATGGTGATGAGGCGCTTCACGCCCACTTCCGTCATGGCCTCGATGAGGTTGCGCGTGCCCTGTAAATTGGCGGCCTCGAAGGAGTCTCGCTCGGTCTCATCCCACGCGCCGGCCAGGTGCACCACGTGCGTGGCATGATACAGCGCCACGCGCAGCGCGGGCAGATCGTTCAAGTCCCCGGCCACGACGTGCATCATCACCCCCGGCGCAAAACTGCGTTCACGCCGCGAAGGCCGGATCAAACTGCACACAGGATATTGTGCGTCAACGAGTTGTTTGACCAGATGCTGGCCGATGAAACCGGTGGCGCCGGTAACGAGAATCATGCTGGAGTCCGTGAGGGAACAGATCGGGCTGGATTATATCACGGCTGGGGATCAGTCTTGATGCTCCCCAACCGCGTCCACGCGGTTGGCTTCGATCGCGCGGACGCGGTCAAAGAGCAAGGACCATCGGTCAGTAAAACATCTCGATCGGCCAGCCGCGCTTCTGCGCGAGCCGTGTCAGACGCCTGTCGGGATTCACCGCCACGGGGTGACCCACCGCGTCGAGCAGTGGTTGATCGCTGTGGCTGTCGGTGTAGAGGTAAGCCGCGCGCAGATCGGCCCCGTGCTCGGCGGCGTAGCGCTGCGCCCACACCACTTTACCCGCGCCATAGCACGGCGGATCGACCACTTCGCCGGTGAGTTCATCAGCCCGATCGATCAGGCGCGTGCACAGAAAATCGACGTGCAGGTGATCGGCCACCGGCTGCACCGCGAACTGCGTCGAAGCGGAGATCAACACCACGCGGTGATCCTGCCGCCGATGAAACTCGATCTGCTCGACGGCGCGCGGCGCGATGTGATCCTTCAGCATCACGTCGAACCACTCGTACGCTTCGGCCATCAGGCGCGACGCGCTTTGATGTTCCGAATAGGACAGCAGCTTGGGCACGGCGCTGTTCACGTCGACGGCCGCGACTTTGTAGAGCAGCGACCACCACGCAATGCGCAGCAGCGCGCGGCGGCCGATGCGGCCCTGCTGGCGCAGATGTTTGACGTACAACAGGCCCGAGCTGGTGTCGAGCGTGGTGTAGTCCATGTCGAAGAAGGCGATGACGGGTGGCATGGCTCAGCGCGGCAGCACGGCTTGACCGATTACGATTAGCCCGATCACGACGAGCGCGAGACTGCCCAGATAAATCCCCAGCTGCGCTTGATGCCGCTGCCGATCGGGTTGGGCGGCGAACCGGCGGCTGAGATGCGCGACGATCACGGCGGGCAGCATGACGATCGGGTGAATCCACGGCACCGGCTGCTGCACCGTCAATGCGGCCAGCACCAAGAGCACGCCCACCAGTAGTTGCACGTCGAGCAGCACGGCATAGGCGCGGCCCACGCCCAGATCGAGCCGCGTGAAGCGGGCGCTGACGCTGAGCATGCTCACAAACGATCGGGCCGCGCCGAACAGCGCCAGCGACAGGATCAGCCAGCGCAGCATACTGTGAATGTCGAGCAACGTTGCTTGAATTTGTGCCATGAGAAATGCCCTCAGCGCAAGATAAGCCATGCTACCACGCGCGCGCCGGATGTCAAATCGCACAAGTCATCATGACACGGTGCGTTGCAGAATGAACCGTATCTTTGAATGCGGCGACGTGTTACATACCCTCGTAGAGGATTATTTCTCACTGAGTTGAAAGGAGAGAGTGACTATGACACGACGAGTCGTCATCACAGGGTTGGGCGCGGTCTCGCCCATCGGCAATGATGTGCCCACGATGTGGCGTAATGCGCTGGCGGGGCAGTCGGGCGCGGGGCCGATTACGCAGTTTGATGCTTCCGGTTACAAGACACAATTCGCGTGCGAGGTCAAGGACTTCGACGTTTCGACGGTGGTCGGCAAGAAGGAAGCGCGCCGCATGGATCGCTTCACGCAGTTTGCGGTGAGCGCCGCCAGGCAGGCGCTGGACGACAGCGCCCTGACCGTGGCGCCGGATGATTCGTGGCGCGCGGGGGTGTTTATCGGCAGCGGCATCGGCGGCGTCAGCACGCTGGAGAATGAGATCAAGCAGTTGGTCGCCAAAGGGCCGGATCGCGTCAGCCCGTTCACGGTGCCGATGATGCTGCCCGACACGGCGGCGGCGCAGGTGGCGATTCAGTTCGGGCTGCGCGGGCCGAACATGGCGGTGGTCACCGCGTGCGCGTCGGGCAACAACGCCATCGGCGAAGCAGTCGACTGCATCCGGCGCGATGCGGCCGACGTGATGCTGACGGGCGGGGCGGAGGCGGCGATCATTCCCATCTCGATTGCGGGCTTTGGCAACATGACGGCCATCTCGGCGCGCAACGCCGATCCGCGGCACGCCAGCCGCCCGTTCGACAAAGAGCGCGACGGTTTTGTGGTGGGGGAGGGCGCGGCGATATTGGTGCTGGAAGAATTGAATCATGCGCTGGCGCGCGGCGCGAAGATTTACGGCGAAGTGATCGGCTACGGCTCGACGGCGGATGCGTTTCATGCCACGGCGCCGGACGAGAACGGCGTCGGCGCGGCGATGGCGATGCGCGCGGCGTTGAAGCAGGCCAAGCTGCGGCCTGATCAGATCGATTACATCAACGCGCACGGTACCAGCACACCGTTGAACGATAAGAGCGAAACGGCGGCCATCAAGACGGTGTTCGGCGCAGCGGCCTACACCATCCCGATCAGTTCTACCAAGTCGATGACGGGCCATTTGTTGGGGGCCGCCGGCGCGATCGAGGCGGTGTTCTGCGCCAAGGTGATCGAGGAAGGCATCATCCCGCCGACGATCAACTACGAATATCCCGATCCGGACTGCGATCTCGATTACGTGCCCAACAGCGCGCGGCAAAAGAAGGTCGATGTGGTCATGTCGAACTCGTTCGGGTTTGGCGGGCACAATGCGGTGGTGATCTTCAGCCGGTATCAGCCGTAGGGACGCTGCGCGTCATTCCCGCGCGCAGTTGGCGGGAATCCAGCGTTCGATTGGCGCACATCGCCGATCGGCAACTGGATGCCCGACAACAATACTCGGGCATGACGGTATCAGTCATTCCCGCGCAGGCGGGAATCCAGGGTGATGGGCGCAGATGGCCGATCGGTTGTCTGGATGCCCGACTACGGCACGCTTCGCGGGGCATGACGGTACCGGTCATTCCCGCGCGCTGTCGGCGGGAATCTAGCAGTGCACGTGACCGATCGGCAGTCTGGATGCCCGATACTAGCACTCGGGCATGACGATGGTAAGGGGGACACGGTGACTTACGCACACATCGTCGGCTGGGGCAAATATGTCCCGCCGAAAGTGATGACCAATCACGACATCGCCAAAATTGTCGACACGTCCGACGAGTGGATCGTGCCGCGTACCGGCATCCGCGAGCGGCGCATCGCCGGGCCGAAGGAGTCGGCGTTCACGATGGGCTATGCCGCAGCCCGCGAGGCGCTGGAGAAGGCCGACATTCTGCCCACCGAAGTTGATTTGATCATCTGCGCCACCGCCACACCGGAGCACATCTTCCCCTCGACGGCCTCGCTGATTCAAGATGCGCTCGGCGCGACGCGCGCGGGCGCGTTCGATCTCTCGGCGGGCTGCGCGGGCTTCATGTACGCGCTCTCGATCGGCGCGCAGGTGATCCAGGGCGGCGGGCACAAAGTGGTGCTCGTCATCGGCAGCGAGACGTTGAGCCGCGTGGTCAACTGGAAGGATCGCGGAACGTGCATCTTGTTCGGCGACGGCGCGGGCGCGGTGGTGCTGCAAGCGTCGGAGCAGCCGGGCGGCGTACTCTCGACGCTGGTGCGCTCCGACGGGTCCGGCGGCGATTTGTTGATCATCCCGGCGGGCGGCAGCAAGCTGCCCGCTTCGCCCGAAACCATCCTGCGCAATCTGCACACCATTCAGATGGACGGCGGCGAGGTGTTTCGCTTCGCCGCGCGCGTGGTCGATAAGGCGACGCGCGAAGTGGTGGCGCAGGCGGGGCTGACGCTGGACGATATCGAGTTGTTCATTCCGCATCAGGCTAATCTGCGCATCATCAAGGCCGGGGCGCGGGCGCTGGAAGTGGACGAGAGCCGCATCTTCGTCAATCTCGACAAGTATGGCAACACGTCCAGCGCCAGCATTCCGTTGGCGTTGTGTGAGGCGGTGGAATGCGGACGTCTACGCCCCGGCGATCACCTGGTGCTGATCGGTTTTGGGGCCGGGCTGGCCTGGGCCGCGGCGACGATCCAGTGGGGGCCGCCGCCCGAGCCGCGCCAGCGCACGGTGCGCGAGAAAGCGGTGCGGGTCGCCATCTATCCCTTCGGGCTGGCGCGCTCGCGCGTGCTGCGGATATGGTATCGCATCGAGTCGCGGGTGTTTGGCTCGCCCAAGCCCACGCGCATCGACGAGAATGGGAAGAAGCAGTGAGCGGCGGACTTCCAACAACGGACTCTGAAGCGGACAAACGGACAAGAACGGACGCTCACCGCGCGAGGGTAATCCGTTTCAGTCCGATGTCCGCTTTGAAGTCCGTTGATGGTTCCCCTGGGCGATCAGATACAATGTAGCCATGCTCAACGCACTCTTGATCTTCATCACGCTCATGGCTTTTGGCGTCGTTCACACCCTGTTGGCTTCGCACGAAGCGAAGCAGATCGCACAGCGCTGGCTGGGCCGCAACGTGGCGACGGCGACCTATCGCCTCGTCTTCAATGCTTTTGCCTTGATCACGATCCTGCCGGCGCTGTACCTGGTCTTCCGTCTGCCCGATCAGGAACTGTATCGCTTCCCCGCGCCGTGGGATGCGATCGCGCTGGGGTTGCAGGTGTTGGCGGCGTTAGGTTTGGTGTATTCCGTGTACCAGATGGATGCGTGGTTCTTCCTTGGTGTGCGGCAGTTGGGCGAACCGTCATCGATCGATGCCACCTCCACCTCCCACCTGGTCACCGACGGCCTGCATCGTTTCGTGCGGCATCCGCTGTATACCACGAGCCTGATCGTGCTGTATCTCGCCTCGCCCATGTCGCTGAACTGGCTGGCCTTCGCCGTTGGCTGTCACGTCTACTTCTTCGTCGGATCGATCTTCGAAGAGCGCAAACTCGTGCGCGAGTTCGGCGACGCGTACCGCGCGTATCAACAACACGTGCCCCGCCTGCTGCCTCGCCCGTGGCGGTGGTTGCGCTAGTCATCTCTGCGCAACCACCGTCGTGTACGTCATTCCCGCGTGCTTTCGGCGGGAATCCAGCAGTTTGCGGGGCATACCTCGTTGATCGATAACTTGGATGCCCGCCCAGAACTTTCGGGCATGACAGTTGCACGCGCTTGACAACCCGCGCCATTAGCGGTATCTTAGTGTTGAGATAACACCAACTGGCGAGGAGCCGCATGGCCGCATCCGATTATCCCAAGCCGTCCGTCACCGTCGATGTCGTCATCATCACCCTGCGCGGCGAGGAACTGCAAGTGCTGCTCGTCAAGCGCGACATCGCGCCCTACAAGGGCCGCTGGGCCATTCCCGGCGGCTTCGTCCATCTCGACGAATCGCTGGAAGCGGCGGCGCGGCGCGAACTGCGCGAAGAGACCGGCGTCACCGATGTCTACCTCGAACAGCTCTATACCTTCGGC
The DNA here is from genome assembly GCA_964398185.1 of uncultured Anaerolineae bacterium. Classification (GTDB taxonomy): domain Bacteria; phylum Chloroflexota; class Anaerolineae; order Fen-1058; family Fen-1058; genus Fen-1058. The sequence continues at coordinate 75,408 of CAYNML010000014.1, forward strand.
GATCCGGGGCGCGATCCGCGCGGGCGCGTGATCAGCGTGGCCTACATCGCCTTGGTGCCCGCGCCGCTGACGGTGGAAGCGGGCAGCGATGCGCGCGAGGCCCGCTGGTGGCCGTGGCAAGATCTGCCCGCGCTGGCCTTTGATCACGACAAGATCGTGCAGCTGGCGCTCACGCGGCTGCGCTACAAGATCGAATACTCGGCGGTGGGCTTCCGGTTAATGCCGGACTGCTTCACGCTCAGCGAACTACAGCGCGCCTACGAGATCATCCTGGGCGAACCATTGGACAAACGCAACTTCCGCCGGCGTATCATGGAAGCCGCCGTCATCGAACCCACCGACGATGTGCGCAGCGGCGAAGGCCGCCCCGCACGCCTCTATCGCTTCCGGCGCGATGCCGTGGCCGAGGTCAAAGCGCGGCGCTTATTCCCCTGAGCGATCTGACTCCGTGTCGAGCAGGGCAGGGTCTTGAGGAGGCCGTATGTTCTCTCGACTGCTTCGTCTCAGCGTGACGATCGGGTTGACGGGTTGTGCTCTCGCGGCCAGCGTGGCGCTCAGCGCACCACACGCGCCGGGCGAACAGCCCAAACTGGCCGCGTCCGCCACGACCAACCTGCTGATCAACCCCGACTTCGAAGACGGCTACTACTTCTACCCCGGCCACAACAGCATCCGCGTGCCAAACGGCTGGGGCTTGGTGTGGTACACGGACACGCCGCCCATCAGCGGCTCATATCCCTTCAATCAGCCCGAAGTCAGCGTGCTCGATTGCGTGTGGCCCAACTGCAACGCCCTTAACTACCCGCCGCGCATCAACACCGGCCTGCACGCCGTCGAATCGGGCAAACGCTGGGGCAACCAGGACGTCTCGTTGGTTCAAACGGTGGGGCACGTGCCGATCGGGGCGCGGGTCTCCGCCGAAGCCTGGCTCGCCGCGTGGGTCAGCAGCTGCGATCCCAATAAACCGCCATATCCCATGGCGCTGTCATTGCTCAGCGACAACGCCTCCGGCTGCCTGCCCGGCGCGTGGCCGACGGATTCGAATCACATGCTGATCGGGATCGATCCGTTCGGCGGCGCCGATCCGCGCGCCTCTTCCGTGGTGTGGAACTGGGATGAGAACAATCCAGCGTGGTGGGGACCTTACGATTATTACTCGTCTACGGCGCCCGCGGTGGCTGTGGCGCAGGCGCACACGGTCACGCTGTTTTTGCGCGGTGTGACCGTGCAGCCCGCCAAGTTCAACACTGTCTATTTCGATACCGCCCGCCTCATCTACGATTTTCCACTCACGTGGCAGATCGATCGCGGTTATGCGTGGCCGTTGTCGCAAGCGATCACGATCGGATTGCAAACCCCGGTCTCGCTGACGCAGGTGAGCGTTGAACTGCAAGACCCGATCGGCTCACTCAGCCCGATCGATCCGCTCGGCTCATCCGTCACTGCTCCGTACACCATCGGCTGGCGTTTCGTTCCGGCGCTGGCGGGAACCTATCGCTTCACGGTGACGGCCTACGAATTACCCGATCCGCTGGCGCAGCTGATCGAAGTACCAGCGCTGCCGTTTCGCTACTGGCAGGATCGTATGCTGACGCCGGGCGATACGACGCTGATCACATTCGTGTTGTCATCGCCCGTCACGTTGACCAACCTCTCGTCGGCGATCGCCGATCCCGTGGGCTTGCCGCTCACCGCGACTTTGATGTCGGCTGATTTCGTGGGGGATGGCTACAACTTCGTGTGGCAGTTCTCAACGGAGGCGCGCGGCCTGCACACCGTCACGCTGAACGCAGAGGACTTCATTACACCGTTCACGCGGTTTATGGTGGCGGCAACTTCACGGATCTACTTGCCGATTACGCTCAAATAGCACAACCTCCCGGAGGTTTCACACCTCCGGGAGGTTTCTTCATCCCAACCGGTAATATTTCCGCACCGCCCACTCGAAAAAGCGCGCGGGCACCAGCGGGCGCGCATACGCCGCGAAGACCTGAAAGACCGGCCCCACCGTGTAGACCCCGCGCGGCGATTTGGAATTGATAATCTTCTCCACCACCTGCGCGATCTTCAGCGGCGCAATGCCACTCTGCTCGTCCTTCTCGAAAATGCGCAACACCGTACGGAACTTTTCGGCGTACACCGTGCCCTGCTGCGCAGCCTGCGTGAGGCGGCGATTGGCCGTGAACTCCGTGCGCACATCGCCCGCGCGGATCAGCGTGACGTGCACGCCAAACGCTTTGGCCTCAAAACGCAGCGCTTCCGTCAGCCCGGTCGTGGCGAACTCGGCGGCGCTGTACACGCCCTGAAACGGCAGCCCCACCATCCCGCCGATCGATCCCACGTTGACGAGGTGCCCCGCGCGTTGCTGCCGCATGACGGGCAGGGCGGCGCGGCACACGCGGAACGTGCCGAAGAAATCGGTGTTCAACTGCGCCTGCGCTTCCGCCACCGCGTGATCTTCCACCGCGCCCGCGTACCCAAAGCCCGCGCAGTTGATCACGGCATCCAATCGTCCCGTCTGCTGCACGATGGCGTCAATGCCGTCCTGCACCGACTGCTCGTCGGTCACATCCATGCGCCGCGTCGCGAAGGGCGCATCCGCGCGCGGCTGTCGATTCACGCCAAAGACCTGATAGCCGCGTTGGTGCAAATGCGTGGCGCACGCCAGCCCGATGCCGCTCGATGCGCCGGTGACTAAGACAACTCTTTTTTGTTCAAGTCTCATGTGAGGAATCCGCACAAAACACAACCCGCAGCGCGGGTCTTGGGGAGATGTTACAGGCGGTGAAAAATCTGCTGAAACCGCATCAGCAGTTGCATGTTGCCTTTGACCTTCAACTTGCCGGTCATGAAGGCCGTGGCCACGTTTAAGCGCCCATCGGCGACGGCCAGATAGGTGGCCTGGCTGGAGATCAACGCGGCGTCCGGGTTGGGAATCTCGCCCTCCTCCACGGTGCAGCTTGAGTCGGCGATGCGCACCACGTACTTTTTGCCGCCGTCGCTGGTGAAGTCGAACAACACGTTGGCCTTCACACCCTGCGCGCGGGCGGGATCAAACGCGCCGGGCAGGCGCTGCATAATCTCGTCAATCGTTGGAGCCATGCTCATTCCTCGGTGGTCAATTGCTCCCTCGACCGCGTCTCCGCGGCCACGGAGCATTCGTCTGAAAAATCACGCCGCCAATTTTACCAGCTGATCGATATTGCGCCGCCACTGCGCCCGATCGGCTTTCCCGTCCAGCAGATCGTGCACGATGCCGACCAGCGCGGCGTTGACGGGCGTCGGCGCCCCGATCGCTTTTCCGGCTTCCACGATCGCGCCATTCAGCGCGTCGATCTCTGATTGCGCACTGCCGCGGCGCATATCCACCAACAATGACGGCGGCTTGTCGCCGCGCCCGCCCCCGACCAGCGGCTGCAGGATGCGCTGCAGGATGAACTGCGGCGCGAAGCGGATGCCGAAGGCCAGCAGCCGCACCGGCGAGCCGGGCAGGTCCACCGCCCCGATCGATTGCGCGCGCATCACGGCCAGCGCCTCGCGCAGCATCCGTACTTCGATCTTGAACACGCGGGGGTCGGCAAACGTCTCGCGCGTCGGCATGTCGAGAATCGCCGAGGTCGCATTGCCGATCAGGTTCAAGATCAGCTTGCTCCACTTCATCGCGCGATAATCGGCGTACACGCGCACGGGCAATTGCGTGGCGCGGATCACCTCCACGTAGGGATCGATCGATCCTTCCACCGGCGCCAGGCCGAGGCCGCGTCCCGCTTTCTCCAGGCGCACCACGCCGATCTCCGGCACCGCGATCGGGTTCAGCACCGTGCCGGAGATGATCTTCGATCGGCCAAAGGCCGCGCCGAGCAGGTCTTCATTGTTGACGCCGTTCTGCGGCGTGAGGAAGCGATCGATCCGATCGGCGTAGGGGCGCAGGACTTCAATTGCCGTCGGGGTATCGAAGGCTTTCATGCTGACGATGGCCAGATCGAAGTGCGGCGTCTGTGCAAAGATGTCCTCCAGCGACGTGAATGCGGCGAGGTTGGTGACGGTGCGATCTGTGTTCGGCGTGATGATACGCAGACCGCGCGCGCGGACCGCTTCCACCAGCGGGGCGCGATCGAACAGTGTGACGTTGTGCTGCGCGGCCAGCTGCCCGCCGATGAATCCGCCGATAGCTCCGGCGCCGATGACGAGAATGTGCATGGGCTTCAATTCTCTGGGGGATGCCAGCCTGCGGCGACCCAATAGTTGCGGACTTCCAACGCGGTGGCATCATCGCTCAGATGCAGCAGGCTCACTGTTGCTCGGCCCGCTGCTGTCAGACCGATGATTTGCACACCGTCCGGCGGCCAGCGAAAATGATCGCGCCATTGTTGCGTGCGCGGATTGAAGAGCGGTGTATCAAATCCGGTAATGGGATCGATACCTGAGGTTTTGTCGCCTTTGTAACGATTGCACAGCGGACAGGCCAGCCACAGGTTGGCTTCATCGTTGCTGGCGCATGGCGGCAGCGGGATGATGTGTTCAATCTCCAGGCGTGCCATCACCAAATGCTGCGGGCTGAGGCAATAACCGCAACGGTTCTGTGCCGCAGCCCGCACGCGCTGATCGAGCTCTTCCGGTAGATAAGGGCGCGTCATGCCGCGTGACTCAACGGCGGCCGCAAGCCGCGTTCCACGGCCACTTTCAAGGCTTGCGCTTTGCGCACCATGCCGCGTCGATATTCATTCAGCAGTTCGTCCAGCCGCGCTTGATCGCTGGCGTTCAAGTTGCCTTCCCGGTTGCGCGCTAACAAATCACTCAATTCGCTTTGCTGCGCCAGATTCAGTTGCAGCTGGCATAGGGCCAGCACTTGATCGTCCGGCAAGGACTCAACAGGTGGGTTGGCGGCGGCGCGATCCATCCACTCTAGCAAGACATCCTCCATTTGCCGGTGCGTGGACGTGGCAATGGCGCGCGCGTCGCGCGCCAATCGATCTGGAATTCGGAGAGTCACGACTTCACTCATGGCCGTTGCCTCCCTGCGCTCTCTCTTGCTGCGACAATCGTAGCATCGCCGTGCCACATCGTCAACCGTTTACGGCTTCTCTATGGCTGCCACCAGCTCGCGGCAAAAATCAGGAATATCGGCGACGACGCGCCCCCACACCAGGTTGCCATCGCGGAAGGCCGGTTCATCGGCCCACGTTGCACCCGCGTTGATCAGATCGTCCTTGATGCCGAGGCTGCCCGTGGCTTTGTGGCCTTTCACCACGCCCGCCGAGATGCCGACCAGCCCCGCGTGGCAGATCAACCCGACGATCTTGCCTGCATCGTAGATGTCTTTGATGAGACGCTTGACGTCGTCGTAGCGCCGCATCTTGTCAGGCGCCCAGCCGCCGGGCACCACCACCGCGTCGAAGTCGGCGGCCTGCACATCTTTGACGGCGACCTCGGATTTGGCGGTCAATGCATTCTTGCCGTGATATTCCTGCGGCCCATCGTGACTCATGATGATCACCTGCGCGCCTTCTTCGCGTAAGCGCATCACCGTCACCCAGAATTCCAAATCTTCAAATCCCTCGTCGAGCAGAAACGCGATTTTCTTCCCTTGCAGTCTCATGGTGCCTCCGTAGTGCGTAAAACGTAATGCGTGAAACGTAATGCGTGAAACGTCAAGCGTAAAACGTGATGCGTAAAAGCGACCGTCTCGTTTTACGTTTCACGTTTGACGTCTGAACTCAACATCGCCCCAATGAACCCTGGCTGCCCGCGCACAAAGTCTTCCGCCTTCAGCGCCTTGCGCCCGGCCAACTGAATCTCCTTCAGCACGAGCACACCCTCGCCCGTCACCACCCCGATCGATCCATCGCTCAACTTCACGACTCTTCCCATCTCTCCGTCCCCCTGTCCCGCCATCACTTGCGCCTTCAGTACTTTCACCATCTGCCCCTCCCACACCGTCTGTGTTCCCGGCCACGGAATGTATGCCCGCACCATCCGTTCGATCTCGATCGCGGGCTTGCGCCAATCGATCTGCGCGTCGGCCTTGTTGATCTTGGGACTGTACGTCACGCCTTCTGCCGGCTGCGGCTGCGGTACAATTTCGCCGCGCAGAACTTTCGGCAGCGTGTCCGCCATCAGCTGCGCGCCGAGATGCGACATTCGCTCGCTGAGCGACGCCGTCGTGTCGTCGGGGCGAATCGCTTCACGCGCCACGCTCAACATCGGGCCAGTATCCATGCCCGCATCCATCTGCATGATGGTGATGCCGGTTTCAGTGTCGCCCATGAGGATGGCCGAGGTGATGGGCGCGGCTCCGCGATGGCGCGGCAGGATCGATCCGTGCACGTTGAGGCAGCCGAACGGCGGCACGTCGAGCACGGCCGGCGGCAGGATCAAGCCATACGCCGCCACGACGATCACCTCCGGTTTGAGATCGCGCAGCACGTCGATGAACTGCGGTTCTTTGCGGAACGATTTGGGCTGATGCACCGGCACGCCATGCGCCACTGCCCACTGTTTCACCGGCACCGCCGTGAGCTGCTGTCCGCGCCCCGCCGGTTTGTCGGGCTGCGTGAAGACCGCCAGAATCGTGTGATCGCGCGCCAGGGCTTCCAGCGTGGGTACGGCAAATTGCGGGGAACCCATGAAAACGAGATTAGTCATGTAGTCGTGTAGTCCGATAGTGCGATAGTTTGATAGTTCGATAGTTCGATAGTGAGATAGTCTGATAGTTGATTGCGTCGGGCGCTGAGCCATCGACTCACCGTGTCACCCCTTCACCTTGTCATGCCTTGCGCGGTGATCGCCACAACAGAACCACAAGCAGCGGCAGGGCAATGACGCCGATCAAAACCAGCCACGGCAGAATGCCTGTCCCCGTCGAGGCGGTCGTCGAGGTGGCTGTGCCGGGGGATGTGGGGCTGGCTTGCAGCGGGCCGCGCCACTTCAATTCCAGTTCGGGCAGGGTGATGTTCAGCGCGCGTTCCACGCCGCCGCTGCACGTGGCGCCGTCACGATACGCCGCCAGCAGGGCCTGAATTCCGGCGCTACCATATTCGTTGATGATCTGCTGCACGATGTAGCGGCTCTGCCCGTAAGCGAGCAACGCCGCCGAAGCATCTGCGGGGAACGCCCCGCACAGCGACTCGATCGGGATCAACTTGTTTTTTGCCACGGCTTCCTGCACGGCCAGCAGCTGCGTCGAGTTAGGCTCGCCTTCGTTCAACGTGGCAAGTCCTTCATCCAGCCAGCGCGGCACGGCGTCGTAATTGGGCGAGGCGGCGACGAACGTCATGAGGTGCGTGAGTTCATGCGGAATATCGCGCCGCATGTGCAAACGCGCGCTGTCGCCCGGCGGAATCGCCACCAGCACCACACCGAGCTCAGGCCGCGCCTGTCCGCCGAGCCAGTCGCGCCCGGCCAGTTCGACCGCGCTGCGCAGATCGTCGATTGAAGCATAGACGTACACATCCAGCGGCGAGGGCGGCTCAACGCCGAACTGCTGCACCATGCCGGGGATCGCTTCCGATGCGACGTTGGCCGCCGCGCCGCCAAAGCCGGAATCGCCTTGATACCAATGGACGCGCGCCGGGCCGGAGGTAAACTCCTGCCACGCAAAACGATTGTCCACGTAGCGGAAGGACTGCGTCTCGCTGCGCGCTTTTTGTCCCGCCTGATCGATCGCTTCCCACCAGTAGCTGACCGTGCTGAACGGAATCAGCGTGGTTTCATTGAGATCGATCGTGGCCGTCAGTGAAACCGCCGTCGCGGGCGTGAACGGATCAGCTGGGCGCGAATAAGGCGCCTGGCTGCCGGACTGAAAGAACACCGTTGCCTGCGTGATCGGTAAATCACTGCTGGCCGTCGCCGTGAAGATCATCTGATTCGCAAAGGTGTATGACGCGTCGAGCGACGAAAAGGAAATCCCGGCGGCCCAAGCTGTACCGATCGGGTGGAGAAAACCGCAGAAGATGATCAACCACAAGAACGTGCGGCGCATAGTCGGCAACCTGATGACGAAAGAAATCGGGTTTCTTCAGTCGGAATGGAATCGAGCTTCTGAGCGGAGAAACCCGATGGCTAATTCACTGCAACAGCGCGATGATGATGCTCAAGCTGATCGGGCTGAGCAAAGTTGACAGCAAGACAGTGGCGGTCACCAGCTGCGGCTCGGCTTCGTACTCATTGGCGATGAGCGTGCTGATCACCGCCGTGGGCATGCTGGCTTCCAGAATGCCCGCCTGCCGCGCCGGGCCGCTGAGGTTCAACACTGCCGCGAATCCCACCGCGATGAATGGCGCAACGACCAGGCGCAGCAGGGTGGCTGCACTGGCCGCCTTCCAATACTCGCCGACGGAAGCCTGCGCCAACTGCATGCCCAGCAGCAGCAGCATTAACGGAATGGCCGCGCGCGCCGGCAGCGTCAGTCCTTCCATGATCGGCTCAGGCACCTGCCAGCCGGTGGCGCGAATGATAAAGACGGCCAGCAGCGCATAGACCTGCGGCAGCGTCAGCAGATGTTTCAGCGCGCCGCGCCAGCCGCCCTTGAACCCGGACGCGAGAAGCGTGCCCAGCGTGTACACCAGAATGCTGCTGCTGACGAAGTAGATCACGGCGCGCGCTTCAGCCGCTTCACCGAAAGCCAGCCGCGTCACGCCCAAGCCGTAATTGCCCGCGTTGACGAACATGGCGGCCAGCAAAAAACCGATCAGCTGCTGCCGTGTCAGGTGCAGGGCGCGGCCCGTGACCCAGGCCAGCGCGCCCATCGTCAGCACCATCAACACCACAAAGAGAAAAATCTGCGCCGTCTCGCCGCCGCTCATGTCCGATTCGAGCAGCGACACGAACACCAGGCAGGGACTGAGCACGAAGAACGTCAGGCGCGACGCGGTGCGCAGCTCGGCGTGATTGCGCCGCGCGAAGGCGTAGCCCAGGCCGATCACTACGAAGACCGGCAGAATATCGTTGACGAGAATCTCAAGCAGGGTGCTCAAACGTCGTCTTCGTCGTCGTCGTCAGGATTCTCGTCCAGCACCCAGTCTTCGTCGTCGTCGTCGAAGTCGAACATCGTGAAGTCGAGCTGATCGCCTTTGAATTCCAGTTCGGCCAGCGCGTCCTCGGCTTCTTCGTGCAGATGCTCGGCGTCGCTCTCCAGCACCGCGATCAACAACTGCTTGGCCTTCTCGCCGCCGATCTGGCCGAGCGACCAGACCGTGACCAGCTGCACTTCTTCGTCCACGTCGTCCAGCAGCTCGCCGAGTCGGCGAACGGCCGGAGTATACTCCAACTCGCCGGCGGCGCGCGCCGCTTCGTAGCGCATCGCCGGATCGGGCGCGGCCAGTTCTTCCAGCACGATCGATCCCCAGCGCTCGGCGTCGAGCGATCGCCCCATGGCAAACACGGCGCTCAGTTTGAGCAGGTCGTTGGCATGGTGATACGCCTGCGTGATCAACTGACTGGTGTCGTCGTCGCTGAGAAAGCCCAGCGATTCCAGCGCGCGGCGGCGCACCTCGATCGGTTGGGCCACATCCCGATAGGTCGCCTTCAGGGCTGTGACGATGGGCTTCACTTTGGCTTCGTCGATTTCTTCCAGCTCGCCTTCGTATACGTAGTGCCCCAGCACGCTGGCGGCGGCGGCGCGCACGGCGTCGCTCTCGTCGGTTTGCAGGTGATTCAATAGCGGCGCGATCAACGTTGGATCGGTATCTTCCCACAAACCCCGAATGGCGACGGCGCGGACTGCCGGATCGGCGTCATGCAGGCCCACGCGGCACATCGCGCTGAAATCCACTTCGAAAGTTTCCTCGCCCAGATCGACGAGATGCTGCATCGCCGCCGCGCGCCGATCGGCGGGCAGCGTGCCCCAGGTTGTTTTGACCTGCTCGAGCTGGGCTTTATCCAGCGCCGAGAGTGCGTACAACCCCGCGATCGAGATCGGCTCGTCGAGCGCGGCCAGGTTCTGCAAAGTTTGATCGAGTGTTTTCATGCTGGTCCTCAGTGAATGAAAAAGGGGCGAGTTGCCTCGCCCCTTATTTTACTCTAGTTCGCCAATCGGCCTAAGTCTTGAATCGTGATCAGCACCATCAGCGCCAGCAGCACCATCATGCCCACGAAGTGCACAATGGCCTCCCGTTCGGGCGAGACGCGTTTGTGGCGAATCGCCTCCAGAACGATGAAGATCAAGCGCCCGCCGTCGAGCGCGGGCAGCGGCAGCAGGTTGGTGATGGCCAGCGCCAGGCTGATGGCGGCAAACAGGTTCAGCAGCCAGAACAACTCCCCGGTGCGCGCGGTCTGCCCCATGGCGGTCGCGGCGATTCCGGCGATGCCGACCGGCCCTACGACTTGTGCTTCGCTGGGCGTCATCTGCTGCGCCAGCAGGCGCGTGGGCAGCGTTACGATCTGGCGGACGGTATCGACGATGTCGCTGATCGCCAACTGAACCGACTCGCCCAGCGGATGTGGCACCAGTTTGTAGTTTTGCGCTGCATTGACATCGAAGACAATGCCCAGCTTGCCCTGGCCCTCCGGCGTCTGCGCCAGCGTGCGCGGCGTCACTGCCAGCACGATCGTTGCGCCGCCGCGCCGCACCGTCACGTTCACCGGCTGCCCGGCGTGCTCGTCGATATACGGCTTCACCTGCGTGATGCTGCGCACGCGCAGATCGTCGATGGCGATGATGGCGTCCTGTGGCTGCAAGCCGGAGACGGCCGCAGGCGATCCGGGAGCCACTTCCTGGATCACGGCAGGCGCTTCAGGATAGCCGAGCAGGTAGGTGGCGGTGAAGACCACCAGGGCCACCAGCAAATTCATGCCCGGCCCGGCCAGCAGCGTGGCGGCGCGCCAGCGCTTGGGCGCATCGTTGAAGCTGCCCTTGCCCACCGCGCCTTCCTCGCCCCACATGCGCACAAAGCCGCCGATGGGCAGCCAGTTCAGCGTGTATTCTGTGCCCGGATCAATCTCGTCGACGACGCCGCTTAGTTCGTGCGCGCCGCGCTGCGCCTTGACCGGGCGCTTCTTCACGGGTGCGGGCAGGGCCGTCACGGTTTGTCCGGCCAGGTTGGGCTGTATGGCTCTGGACTGATCGCCGCCGGCCTTCAATAATTCGGCTTCCTCTTCGGGATGCAGCTCGATCGAGCGCAGCCGCTTCCGGCCATTGAGTTCGTCGTAAGTGATGGCGACGCGCTTGTGCGGATAGACCAGCCAGTCCCACGGCAGATCGAAGTTGCGCGGCGTCTCGTAGCGCATCCCATCGATCACCATGTAACCTGTGCCGCGCCACAGGCGCAGGGCGCGGGGCGGATAGCCCAGGCCAAATTCCAGCGCGCGGATCCCGGCGCGCTTGGCCACGAGAAAGTGCCCCAACTCGTGCAATATGATCAGCGGACCGAGCACGATCAGGAATCCGATCACCATTTCAATGAAACTGGGATTTTCCATGCTGCCTACCTGTTTACCTCTGCTTTCAACTCAACTACGAAACATTATACCCCAAAGGAAACCGGGATTGGTTAATTATGGATTAGGGATCAGCCGAGTGGAACCGCCCACGCCGGCCGTGATCACCTGCTTCACGCCGGGAATCACCCGCAGGCGCAGGGTCACCTCGCTGGCGGCTTCGGCGGTGCAGATGACGTGCACGTTCGGTCCGGCGTCGATGGTGGTGCAGGCGGCCAGCCCGTTGAGGCGCCACTGCCGCACGGCCTGCATCACGGCCACAGTGGCCGGCTGCCAGTACATCAGCACCGGCGACGAGGTGATCATCACCGCGTGCATCATCAATGAGTCGAGTTCGACCACCTCGGCTAACGCGGCAAAATCGCGGGCCAGCACAGCCGATCGGGCTTGAGCTAACCGCTCGGCTGCCGTCGCCACGCGGGCGGCTTGCAGCGGGCTGGTAGCGGCCACGGCGTGACCTTCGGTCGATCCGATCGACTTGTGCGTCACGTCGATCAGCGCGACGATGTCATACAAGTTCCAATGACTGGCTGGCGCGATGGACTGCGCGTAACTCGTGTGATCATCAACGCCCAACGCCCACTCGACAAAGCCGCCCGGGACGCTGCGGCAGGCCGAGCCGGATCCAAGCCGCGCGAGACGGGAGAGTTCGGCTTCATTCAAGTGCAGCCCGGCGGCGGCCGTGGCGGCCAACGCCAGCGCCGCAAAACCCGACGCCGAGGAAGCCAGCCCCGCACCGGAAGGAAAATTGTTGCGGCTGTCGACGATGGCGAAGTAATGAGCCGCGTCATGGCGCGCGCTGTCTGCAAAGCCATCTCCTGATCGCCTCTGAGCTTGCTGCGTCGCAGCTGATGCTCCTCGCGCTGCTGTATTCCCGCACAGCTGCCGCACCTGATCGAGAAAACGGCTGACGCGCTC
>CAYNML010000015.1:0-18475 GCA_964398185.1 uncultured Anaerolineae bacterium
GGGTGAGGGGTCCATGCCCGAATCAACTCAACTCGCCAAAGCTGAACTGCGCGAACTCGACGCAAACTTTCAAAACGAGATCAACCGCGAGAAGTGGACCAAGGTCCAGTTCAACCCGGAATCGCTGAAGGTCAGCTTCGCCAATCAAGTCCAGACGCCGCAAGGCTCCGGCGATCAGAACGGTCCGCAGGCGCGCCAGTTCGTGGGCGCGGGCACGACCAAACTCGCCGTGACGTTGTGGTTCGATGTGAATGCGCCGCAGCCTGAGGGATCATCTGAAACCGACGTGCGCAAGCTCACGCAGAAGGTGGCGTACTTCATCACGCCGCAGGCGACGCAGGACAATCCGCCCAAGTATTATCCGCCCGCCGTGCGCTTTGTGTGGGGCTCGTTCCAGTTCGATGGCATGGTCGATTCGGTCGAAGAGTCGCTGGAATTTTTTTCGCCTGAAGGCGTGCCGCTGCGCGCCAGCGTCTCCTTGAGTTTGTCGCAGCAGAAGATCACGGAGTTTGTCTTCAGGCCGACGAACTCGCCGCCGGGCGCGGGCGGACCAAACGGCGCGGCTTCCGGCACCCGACCGCTCGCTCAAGCGACCGCGGGCGCATCGTTGCAGGCCATGGCGTCGATCTCAGGCAAAGCCGATTGGCAGTCCATCGCCACCGCCAACGGGATCGAGAATCCGCGCCGGCTGCAGCCGGGCCAGTTGATCGATCTGAACGTCAGCGCGCCCACGATCAAGATCGGAGGATGAGATGCCCGTCGTGATCAATGACTTTGAAGTCGTCGTCGATCAACCTGCGCCGTCGGCCGCCCGCTCGGCTGCGGGCAGCGAAGCGCCAGCCGCCGAGCAGGGGCGCGGCGCAACGCCGCATGAAATCGAACTGATTTTGCAGCGCGAGAAAGAACGCCTGGCGCGCGTGAAGGCGCACTGAGGAGACCTGGCAGGTTTTCTAGTGACTGTCAGCCATCGATCGCAGCGAACCATTCAGGCCGAACAGGTAAGCCCGATCATCAGGCGAAAACCTGCCAGGTCTACCAACGACCATGCCCGAACAACCCGATCTCACCTCCCTGTTGCGCATCGCTCACCCGACGATCAATCTCGACGGGCGCGACAACACGTCGCTGGCGCAGGGCCTGCTCAGCCTGAGCATCATCGAGCAGACCAGCGGCCTGTATCGCTGCGAAGCGACGTTCGGCAACTGGGGGCCGCGCAACGGCGCGATCGATTTCCTGTACTTCGATCGGCAGACGATCGACTTTGGCAAGACGCTCAAGATCAAGATCGAGAGCGACGTGTTGTTCGAGGGCCGCATCACCGCGCTGGAAGGCCACTTCGACGAAGCGCGCCCGCCGGAGATCGCCGTGCTGGCCGAAGATCGCTTTCAGGATTTGCGCATGACGCGCCGCACGCGCACCTTCGATGACGTCAGCGATGCCGATGTGTTCAACCGCATCGCCAGCGATCACGGCCTGTCGCCCAGCGTAAGCGTGAGCGGCCCGACGTATCGCGTGCTGGCGCAGATCAACCAGAGCGACCTGGCTTTCCTGCGCGAACGCGCCCGCGCCATCGACGCCGAGCTGTGGATGGAAGGCAGCACGCTCAACGTCAAGTCGCATTCGAATCGCGGCGGTAATCCGATCGAGTTGGGGTATGGCCGCAATCTGCATTCGTTCAACGTGCTGGCCGATCTGGCGCAGCAGCGCACCAGCGTGGCCGTGAACGGTTGGGATGTCGCCGGTAAAGCGGGTCTGCAATACGAAGCGGCAGAATCGGCGGTGAGCAGCGAACTCAACGGCGATACCAGCGGGGCCAGCATTTTGCAGTCGGCGTTTGGGGCGCGCAAAGAAGCGCTGGCGCACGCGGTGCCGCTCAACAGCGGCGAAGCGCAGGCGCTGGCTGAAGCCTATTTCAAGTTGAGCGCGCGGCGCTTCGTGGTGGGACGCGGCTCAGCCGACACCGATCCCAGGCTGCGCGTGGGCGCGCAGGTGGACATCAAAAACGTGGGGCCGATGTTCAGCGGCAAATATTATCTGACCGAAGTCCGGCACCTCTTCGATCTGGCGCAGGGCCTGCGCACCGAGTTCACCGCCGAGCGGCCGGGGATCGGTCGGGCGACGTAAACACGTCATTGCGAGCCGCGGAGCGGCGAAGCAATCTCCTCGAAAATGTAGACGAGTTCCATATCGAAACTGAGATTGCTTCGTCAGCCGCACACAACACGGCTTCCTCGCAATGACGGAGTGAGACGAGTATGTTTGAACCCACACCGCTTGAAATGATCTGGGATGCGCGCGTACCGATCGGCCTGGGCGGCCACTGGTACGGCGTCTTTCCGGCGATTGTCAAGGACATCAAAGATCCCGATGGACAGGGGCGCGTCAAAATCGCGCTGCCGTGGTCGCCGGATACCGCTGGCGCCAGTTACGAAGTGTGGGCGCGCTTGGCGACGTTCATGGCGGGCAACAATCGCGGCAGTTGGTTCATTCCCGACGTGGACGATGAAGTGCTGGTGGCCTTTGAAGGCGGCGACGCGCGGCGGCCTTACGTGATCGGTTCGTTGTGGAATGGACGCGACACGCCGCCCGAATCAATGGACGGCGCAGGCCACAACAATCTAAAAGTGCTGCGCTCGCGCAACGGCGTCAAGATCACGCTGGACGATCAGAACGGGCAGGAGAAGTTCATCGTCGAGACGCCGGGCGGGCAGCAGATCACGTTGAAGGACGGCCCCGGCTCGATCGTGGCTGAAGACAGCAACGGCAACTCGATCAAGATGGAAACGGCCGGCGTCACCGTGACGGCTTCCGCGAAAGTAACCATCAACGCCAGCACCGTCGAAGTCTCGGCGGGCATGGTCACCGTCAGTGCGGGCATGTCAAGGTTCAGCGGCGTCGTGCAGTGCGACACGCTGATCAGCAACTCGGTCGTCAGCGCTTCATACACGCCGGGCGCGGGGAATATTTGGTAACCTGCTTTACGCAGAAACGGCATCCCTAGGCCGTTTTCAAGGCGGACATGGGGATGTCTGCCTTACGGATTACGGGTGAGGGCAAATCATGATCGATCCCGAAGTGCAGTGGACCACAGCCGCACCGTTCTGGGACAGCGTCGCCGATCTCGACGCGACCACGCGGCGATCCTTTCGGCAGCCGGCGATTTTACGCTTTGCCAGCGACGAGTTTATGAATGAATTCGTCGCCGTGCTCAACAACAATCCGTCGCAGCTGAAGGATTTTCGCGCGCAGCCGGAAACGTGGCGCGGCCCGCTCACTTCGCCGCAGATCGAGACGCGCACCCTGCCGCGCTTCGCGCAGAAGTTGCAGCGATCGCGCCTGGCGATCGAACAAAAAACGGTCGCGAAAGCGCTGGCCCGGCCCGAACACTCGCTCGTGACTACCGCGCCGCAGCCGATCTTGAAACTGTATCAACCCGCGCATCAACGCTATTACTTGATCAGCGCCGCGCTGGTCTGCCGCGTGCCCGGCCAACCCGATCGGCACATCGAGCCTGGCAATCAAGAGCGTGCCACCTACGTCGTGCGCAAGGTCGTGCCCGCCGCAGGTCAATCGATTTCGACCAGCACCGCCGACACCTGGTCGGAATATGCCTTCGTTTCCGGCAGCTGGCAGCGTGTGACGAATGCCGCCGCGTTGTTGCCCAACGAAGAACAGCAGCCGCTCTTCGCCGTGAACTACACGCAGGACGATGGACATCGGCGGCGCGTGTTGGCGGGTCTGATTCCGGTCGGTAAGCGCGAAGCCTATGTCGGCGCGCCGGAACGATCGGGCAACGGTCAGCTCGTGCTCGATCCCGATCTGCCGCCGCCGCCCGATAAACGCACGCTGCTCTTCATGGCGCAAGTCACCGAGCCGTGGAAGCGCCTGATCGAGCGTGCTTTCGCCGTCAATAAGATGCAGAATCCGCCGGATAGCCCATTGAATGATGATGACCCGCTAACCGGCGAGGCGCTGGCCGCTTCCATCAAGACCAATCGCGAACAGATTCAGACCACGGCCTGGTACGTGCTGCTCGATCTGGCAAAATTGCTGAAGCAATATCTGCCCAATGTGTGGAACTCGATCATGGGCGAGCCGTTGAGCAGTCCGCTGACGAACGCCGAATCAACGCTCATCAGTGCGCTGACCAGCACGACGATCAGCACGGCCTATGCCAGCAATCTCGTGCAGAACAGCGTGTACGCCACATCGGAGGTGATTCGCAATCTGCGCGATGCACTGCGTGCCATTCAGGGCGGTGTGCCTTTCGATGAAGCACAGGCGCAGGCCATTGAAGATGATCTGGAATCGATCGTCACGCCTTACGATCGCAACGACGGCGCGAGCAAGTTGGAATGGCCGCGCTTCCTGTTCCCGCTGGCCGATCCGGTGCAGCTCACGGCGGGGCCGCTGCCTCCGGCAAAAGTAGGCGTGACGGAAAGC
Source organism: uncultured Anaerolineae bacterium (assembly GCA_964398185.1). Taxonomy (GTDB): domain Bacteria; phylum Chloroflexota; class Anaerolineae; order Fen-1058; family Fen-1058; genus Fen-1058. Next base: position 4,444 of record CAYNML010000015.1, read on the forward strand.
ACTGATCCGCTGACGAAAGCGCTCGATCGCATCGACAACTTCGTGGCGGTGATCGCCGCCGCCCTGCCCGCGCAAACTACCGAGCCGACGCCGCCGCCGTTGGTGGCCGCGCAGCCGGTGATGAACATCGGCGCGCCGACGTACTTTGTGATCCGCTGTGTGTTCGAGCGGCCCAACTGCGGCCCGCTGCAGCCGACGGTGATCAGCGATCCCACCGAGCCGTTCCAGATGGCGGGCTTCTTCGATCCCGATGCGCCGGCCCGTCCCATTCGCATCGCGCTGCCCATCGATACGACGCCGGCCGGTCTGCGTAAGTTCGATAAGAACACGGCCTTCATGATCAGCGATGTGTTGTGCGGCCAGATCACGCGCGCGCAGGGCCTGGGTCTGGGCGATCTCATTCGCACGGTCTTGCCGTGGCCGCTGCACAAAGATCTCGACGTGCCCGAAGGCGGCCCCTGCGTCGACGACGCCGGTCTCTCGCTGGGCATGATCTGCTCGTTGTCGATTCCCATCATCACCATCTGCGCGCTGATCCTGTTGATGATCATGGTGAATCTGTTGGACATCATTTTCCGGTGGGTGCCGTTCTTCATCATGTGTCTGCCGTTCCCGAAATTCAAAGGGAAGCCATCGTAAGGCGTAAAACGTAATGCGTCATCAATCCGCCTGTCACGCATCACGCATCACGTTTTACGTTTCACGTTTTACGCAGTACGCATTACGCAGTACAGAACACGTAACGCCTAATTCATAAGAGATCGGTTACACCACATGGACATTGGCAAAGTATTCGGACGAGGCATCAGTTTCCCGCCGCGCGTGGGCGCCGACGGGCGCGTGGTCTGGTCGGAAGGCGAGCAGAACATCCGCGAAGCGATCCGCGTGATCCTGCTGACCGAACAGCGCGAGCGCATCCGCCTGCCGGAATTCGGCGGCAGTCTGGGCCAGTTCCTGTTCGAGCCGAACTCGGTGATGACGCGCCACCTGCTGCAAGATCGCATTACCAAAGCGCTGGCCTTGTGGGAGCCGCGCATCCGCGTCGAATCCGTCGTGGTGGAAACCGATCCCGACGACGCGCAGGCCGCCATCGCCACCATCACCTATCAGCTGGTGGCGACGCAGGCCCGTGAGCGCGTGAGTTTGAGTGTAACGCTCAACGGTTGAACGAAGGACTCGAGGCTTTAGCCCAATGACGCAAGATTAAGGGAACGATGATTGCCAATCCGTCATTCCCGCGCGCTGTTAGCGGGAATCCAGTGATTTGGATGCCCGATTGAAGCACTCGGGCATGACGTACCCGGCGCATTATCTTGACACCATTGACCTGAAGACCCGACTCCGGACGAGGGAAGTCGATCATGCCATTAACCATTCCAACACTGGACGATCGCCGCTACCAGGATTTGCTGGACGAAGCACTGGCCCGCATTCCGATTCACAACCCGGAATGGACCAACTTCAATCAAAGCGATCCGGGCGTGACGCTGCTGCAAGTCTTCGCGTTTCTCACGGAAAACTTGCTCTATCGCAGCAACCAGATTCCCGAACGCAACCGGCGCAAGTTCCTGTCGCTGCTGGGCGTGCCGCTGCAAGCCGCTTCGTCGGCGCGGGGGCTGGTCACCTTCAACAACGAACGCGGCGCGTTGCAAACGCTGACGCTGAACAGCAATCTCGAAGTGCGCGCGGGGCAAGTCCCATATCGCACCACGGCCGCGCTCGACGTGCTGCCCCTCGAGGCGCAGGTCTTCTACAAACGCGAGCTCACCGACGTGCCGCAGCAAGTGCGCGATTATTACGCGCAGCTCTACGCCTCGTTTCGCGGCGCGCCGCCCAGCGATCCGTCGCAATTGCGCATGTATGACACGCGCCCGCTCGTCACCCGATCGACCGGCGGCCTCGACGTAGGCAAAGACACCCTGGACAGTTCGTTGTGGATCGCGCTGCTGGTGCGCGCCAACGACAAGCCCTACGCTCAAACCATCGACGACGCCCGCGAAGCGATCGGCGGGAAGACGCTCAATCTCGGCCTCGTGCCGTATTTCGATGTGCCGCAGCGCACGTTGACGCCGGGTACGCCGCCGGCTGAAAACCAGAACCTGCTGAAGTATCAACTACCCAAGATACCAACCAGCGGCGGCTTGTCCACCACGCCCAGCGAGCGCGTGCCGGAATATCAAACGCTGATGACCAGTGAAGTGCCGATCGATCCGGTGGTGATTCAGATCACACTGCCCCCCGCCGGGCAGCTCACGTTGTGGAACAACTTCGATCCATTGGAAAGCGGCGTCGGCGATTTTCCGCCCAACCTGGAAGACACCACGCTGAACGATCGCGTCATCACGTGGCTGCGCATCGTCGCGCCCAAGTCGGCGCAATTCAAAGTGATGTGGGCGGGCCTCAATGCGGTGTTTGTCGATCAGCGCGCGCGGGTGGCGAACGAACTGCTGCCCGCGGCCAGCGGTGAACCCGATCAATCCTTCACGCTTTCACGGACGCCGGTGATTCCCGGCACCGTGCAGTTGAGCGTCACCCTGCCGACGGGCGCGGAAGAACAGTGGGCCGAGATCGACGATCTGCTGGCCGCCGGGCCGGAAGTGCCCGCGCCCGATCTGCGCCAATCGCCCAGCGTCGCGCCCACCGTCAACACCACGATCAATGTCTTCACGCTCGATGCGGAAGCGGGCGTGCTGCGTTTCGGCGATGGCATGCATGGCCGTCGGCCGCCGCGCGGCGCAGTGCTGCGCGCCAGTTACGATTACGGTCTGGGCCGCGAAGGCAACGTGGGACCGGGCGCCATCAACAACGGCCCGGCGCTGCCCGCCGGGATCAAGGTCAGCAATCCGGTGCGCACGTGGCGCGGCGCCGAAGCCGAGACGGTGAGTGACGGCGAGAAACAGATCGCGCGCTATTTGCAGCATCGCGATCGGTTGGTGAACACCGCCGATTTCGACACCATCACGCGGCGCACGCCCGGCATCGACATTGGCCGCGTGGAAGTGCTGCCCGCCTTCAATCCCAAATTGACACAGGGCCAGGTCGGCGATGCGCCCGGCGCGGTAACGCTGATGTTGGTGCCCAAATATGATGCCCTCCATCCCGACACGCCCGAACCCGATCAGACCTTCATCAACGCCGTGTGCGAGTATCTCGATCCGCGCCGCCTCGTCACGACCGAAGTTTTCCTGCGCGGGCCGACCTACAAATCGATCTGGATCTCGGTGGGCTTCAAGGCCGTGGCCGGCGCGAGTGTGGCGTTGGTGCGCGAGACGATCAAGAGCACGCTCTACAATTTCCTGTCGCCGCTGCCCAATGACGGTAATGCCGATCCAACGCGCGGTTGGCCGTTGTTGAAGCCGGTGGTCGATCGGGAGTTGCTGGCTGTCGCCAGCCGCGTGAAGGATGTGCTGTTGATCAGCGATGTGATCGTCGCCGCCGGAACGGATCTACCCAGTGACGAAATCGAAATGACGGGCCTGGAACTGCCGCGCATCGCGGGCCTCGCCATCAGCGTCGGCGAACCGATCCCGATCGATCAACTGCGCGGCCAGCCGACGGCAACGACGACGACGCCCGCCAGCGATCCGAACGTGTTCAAGCCGGTGCCGGTGGTGCCGGAAGAGTGTACCTGATCATTCCGGGTGTGCGCGAAATCCCATCGAATGAATTGGGTGTGGCTAAATCTGGGTGATCACGCGGCAACGCAGCGAATGAATTCGTCTGCTGGCAGCGAAAACACGTTAAAACGTGTTTCGACACGTTTCCTTTATCAGCCATCGAATTCATTCGATGACGGATCAACCAAGATTGGTCACACCCGAATGAATTCGATGTCGGATAACCGAAATCCGTTAAAACGGATTGGATCACGGCGCCAGCGCAGGCGCAACATGCTTCAGCATGTTTTCAGTGGCAGCCGTTGAATTCATTCAACGGGCTGCGCGCAGACAAGCCAGACCATCATGGATGCTAACGAAACCCGCTACCACCTCCTGCTAGGCCGCGACGACTGGGCCAACTGCCTCGCCGCCGATGGCCGTGCGCTGGCAGAATACTGGCTGGCCTCGCCCGTCATGCACAACGAGTCGGGCCTGGACTGGCACACCGCCAGCGACGAGTTGACGCTGCAAGCGCGCGTGGCGCAGTTCGCCACCTCGCCCTACGACGACAAACTCACGTTCGAGCGACGGCGCGGCGCGGGGCGCGATCGCTACGGAAATTGGTACTGGATCGCTGAATCGGGCACGGAGCTGCGTGTGCAGTCGGCGGGCACAGGACGCGGCGCGCACTTCTGGTCGGCGGGCGATGGTGTGGAGTGTGAACCGCAGCAGCGCTCTGGCGATTTCGGCCCCAGGGAAACACCGCCGCCGATCACGTCACTGCCGCTCAGCGGCCTCGCCGTCACCGACGATCATTATCTCGTCGTCGGTGTGCTGGAACCGAAGGGCTTGCTCATCTTCGATCTGCACGCGGGCGGATCGCCGCGTCAAATGCTGTGGCCCGCCGAGGTGGACTTCGCGCCGTTCGATATGGCCCCGCGCCCCGGCGGCGGCGTGTGGATTCTCGATCGTGTCAATCGCCGCTATTGGGGACTCGATCGCAAACTCAACGTCATGCGCTTGGACGAAGTCGCCGAAACGATCACACCCGCCGATTTCCAACCCATCGCTGACGGTGCAACGCGCCTCAATGCCACCCGACCGTTCCCCATAGCAATCACGCTGGAGATGTCATCGCCCATCGAAGCGCGTGATCCAATCGCGCTTGACGCCCTGCCCGATGGCAGTGTGATCTTCCTCGACAACGTGCTGGAAGATGGCTTCTCGCGGCTGTATCGTTATCGCCTCGCGCAGCAGTTGGGAGCGGCGGTATCGCTGGCAGCCGTGTTGAACGTGGTCGATGAAGAGAGCCAATCAGACTTTCACCTGATCGGTTACGACCTTGCCTTCGTCTCTGTTGCAAACGCGGCGCATCCTTTGTTGTTGGGCGCGGTTTTCATCGCGGCCATGGACGGCAATCAATGTTATGCCTTCGCTGTCTTCGGCGATGATACTTATCTCGACCTGCAAGCCCGCGCCGAGTTCTACCCGATGCGCTTGTTCGGCGGCAAAGCGATCGTGCCGGCGGGCGGGCAGGTCTATTACGACTTCGGCGAGAACTGGCTGCCGCTGATCGAGCAGAAACGGCCCCGTTACGAATCCGAGGCCACGTTGATCACCTTCGCCTTCGACGGCAAGCAGCCCGATTGCGTGTGGCATCGCCTCATGCTGGATGCGTGCATCCCGCCCGACAGCAGCGTGTTCATCTGGAGCCGCACAGCCAACGAAGTGAGCGGGCTCGATCGGGCGCAGTGGTGGCTGGAACCGTCGCTGCATCAACGCGACATCGGATCGGAACTGCCCTTCGTGCCGGAATCCACGGCGGGCGACGCGGGCACGTGGGAGTTCTTGTTCCAGCGCGCGAAGGGTCGCTATCTGCAACTGAAGATTTTGCTGAGCGGCAACGGTCGCAGCACACCGCGCCTGCACGCCCTGCGCGCCTACTACCCACGCTTCTCGTATCTCGAACATTACCTGCCCGCCGTTTATCGCGCCGACGACGAATCGGCTTCATTTCTCGATCGATTTTTGGCCAACGTCGAAGGCACGTTGACCTCCCTGGAAGACGAGATCGCCAACGTGCAGCTGCTGTTCGATGTGCGCAGCGCGCCCGCCGACGTGCTGGACTGGCTGGCTCACTGGCTGGGCGTCGTGCTCGATCCCGCGTGGGATGAGCGCCGCCGCCGCCTGTTCATTCAACACGCCATGGAGTTCTTCCAGTATCGCGGCACGGTGCGCGGCTTGCTGATCGCGCTGCACCTGGCGCTGGATGAATGCGTGGACGAGACGATCTTTACGCAGTCGTTCACCTTCAACGCGCGGGCGACCACCCCACAGCGCCGCCTGTCGTCATTCCGCATCATCGAAAAATTCCGCACGCGCCAGACACCCGCCGTGGTGCTGGGCGATCCTACCGATACCACCGGGCTGGTGATCGTGACGACGGATCAACGCTGGGCGCCCGCGCAGGGACGCGACGTGTTGAATCAACGCTGGCAGGCAGAGACAGGCAGTTCGACCGAGTTTCCGATCCGCGATCCGCAGACTGCTCAATCGAGTGTGTGGCAGACGTTCGCGCGCAGCGCGCTGGGCTTCATCCCATCGGCGGATCCGATCAACGATCGAGGACGCTGGCAGACCTTCCTCGCCGGACGTTACGATCTGATCAGCGCCTTCAACGCGGCATATGGAACAGCCCATACCTCCTTCGCGCAGATCGATCTGCCCACGTCTTTGCCCGCCGACGGTGCGCCGCTGCTCGACTGGTACGAGTTTGAAAGCACCGTGCTGCCCATGCAGCAGAACGCGCACCGCTTCACGGTGCTGCTGCCCGCGCCGTCGACCATCACCGCCGACGAGCGCCAGCGCCGCCGCGACATCGCGCAGCGCGTGATCGAATGGGAGAAGCCCGCGCACACCACCTTTGATATGAAGTTCTTCTGGGCGCTGTTCCGCGTGGGCGAAGCGCGCCTGGGCGAAGACACGCTGATCGATCTGGGCAGCCGCGCGCCCGATCTGATGCCGCCCTTCGTGCTGGGCCGCGATTATCTCTTGGAAGGCTATCTCGCGCCCGGCCATCCGCAGAACGTGAATGATCGCACGGTTCTCGATCGTGATCGCTTGAACACGTAGCGCGAGCTGTCATCGCGCGCAACAAGGAGCACAACATGAACGGATTTCAAACTCAAACCACCTCACCGGCGAGCACTGCGCCCGATCCGCACAAGCACGTCAAGTACAGCCTGGGCATGGTGCTGGGCGTCGACGATTTTGATCAGGAGTTTGCCTACCTGTCGCAGCGCGATCAGTGGCTGGCCCGCGACACGATCGGCTACGGCACCGTCTGCGGCCTGAAGGTTTCCCTCGAGACCGACGAGCGCGGCCCGCGCGTGTCTGTGGAACCGGGCGTGGCGATCAATCCGCGCGGCCAACTGATCCGCGTCACGCCCGCGCAGTGCGCGTACCTCAACGACTGGCTCGACGCGCACCGCGAAGACGTGATCCGCGAACTCGGCTCGCCGCCCGCCGATCAACTGACGTTGTACGTCGTGTTGTGCTACCGCGCCTGCCCCACCGATCCCGTGCCGATTCCGGGCGAACCCTGCCGCGATGAAACTTCGGCCACGGTGAATTCGCGCTTGAAGGACGACTTCCAACTGGCGCTGCGCTTCACGCCGCCCGATCAGACCGAAGAAAACGCCGTGCGCGATTTTGTGGAGTGGCTGAGCCACATCGAAGTTTCCGATGGCGCCACGTCGCACTCGCTGGAAGATTTCCTCGCGGCCATCCGCGACGGCGCGCAGTTGAGTTCGCCGCCCAGTCCGCCGAGCGATTTCATGTACGGCTCACCGCCGGCAGGCATCGTCATCAACCACGCCGATGCCTGCGAATATCTGCGCGCGGCGCTGCGCGTGTGGGTCACCGAGCTGCGTCCGTTGTGGCGCGGCGTCGCCTGCGACGGCTCGACGCCCGACGAAGAGTGCGTGCTGCTGGCGCAGCTCGAGGTACCCGTCGTCGACGGGCTGGCGAGCAGCGATGAGGATGTGGTCGTCAACGAAGAACAGCGGCCCTTCCTGGTGCATCTGCGGATGCTGCAAGAATGGCTGACGTGCGGCCCACATGCGATCGGGGGCGGCGCCAGCCTCAGTCCGGCCGGCGCCGTGATCGACGAAACCACGTTCGGGCAAGCATCAAATGTGGGCACACTGGTCAATCAATATGCGCTGGCCGATCACACCCACGGCACGCCGCCGCTGCCGGAATTTCCACCCGGCGCGGAACCCGGCGATACCGTCGTGAGTGAGACCACCTTCGGACAAGCAGCCGATGCCGGTGAATCTGCGCAATTCAGCCGCGCCGATCACACCCATGGTACACCCGCGTTGAGCGGCGATGTCACCACCACGTCCACCGGCGCAGCTGTCGTCGGCGGCATCGGCGGCATCCCGATCGATCTCACCAATCTCGACGACGGCGAAGTGCTGATCTTCAATCGCGCGCAGAACCGCTGGCTGCCCGGTTCCACCGGCGGCACGGGCGACGGCGATTTCGTGGAGCATCCGGTCGGCCTGCCGCGTTACTTCATCGTGGCCTCCGGCCTCGTGCCCACGCCCGCGCCGTTTTACAACAATCTCCAGGTGATTGGTTTTCCCGATGTCGGCGTGATTGCTTTCACCTTTGACAACTACGTGCAGCCGCCGCGCACCGGCGAGCATCAATACCTCGTCAAGGCGCTGCACGTCTTCAACCCGGAAATCCAGAACGAATCACAGGGCATGTTTGCCATCAGTTTCCTGCGCTTTGAAAAGGACGGGTTCCACCTGCGCGTGACGGACCTGTTCGGCAATCCGACCGATCCGGAAACGCTGCGCCAGATGCAGTTCATGATCGAAGTCAGCGAATTCCGCTCCAAGCGGGGCATCGGTCCACGCGCACGCGTCGATCTGAACACGGCCACCGCCGACGAGCTGCGCACGCTGCCGCGCATCGGGCCGGAGATTGCGAATCGCATCGTGGCGGCGCGCCGCAAAACGCGCGGCGGGTTCAAGACGCTGGACGATCTGACCAACGTCGAAGGCATCGGCACGGACACGCTGCGCATCATCGAGCCGTTCGTTACCCTCAGCCCCAAGTAAGCGGAGGCGCGCATGACACTTACTCAACTTCGCACACCCATTCTCGACGGCGGCATCAAGTCGATCCACTTCTTCAACGGGCGGCTGCTCTCTGCGGAAGATTTGAGCCAGGAGAAAGCGGCCAACAAGCAGGCGCGCCAGCTGCTCGGCCAGTCTGTCGGTGACGGTATTGCTCACGGCCTGGAAGTGAGAGTGAACAGCAGCCAGAGCAGCACTCAAGCGCCCGTGGTCACCGTCAACGCCGGGCTGGCGCTCAATCGACAGGGACAGACGTTGCAACTGACGAAGGATGTCGATGTGGCCTTAGTGCGTCCCGCGACCAGCACCGCCTCAACCGTCACCGCCCTCTTCGCCGATTGCCAGCCGCTGCAACAGGGGCCATACGTCGTGGGCAAAGGCGTTTATCTGCTGACCATTCAAGCAGCGTCGGGCACTGAAGGCAAAGCGCCGGTCAGCGGATTGGGAAACATCGATGCAACCTGCAACGCCAAGTATCAGATCGACGGCGTGCAGTTCCGCTTGATCCAGCTGCCCATCACGGCGGCGGAGTTCGACGCGGCGGGAAATCGCCTGCGCAACTATCTGGCCTATCGCTGCTTCGGCGTGAACGACAACAAAGTGAACGCGTTCTTCGCCAATCCCTTCAGCCCTGCCGTGTCGAGCTACGGCCTGCTGGACAGTCTGCGGCCCGAGTGTGTGCTGGACGATGAAGTGCCGCTGGCCCTGATCTACTGGACGGTGGCGAACGGATTGGAGTTCATCGATCTGTGGGCGGTGCGGCGGCGCATCACCGCCCGATCGGTTGACGCGCGTTGGCAGCTGCTCACCGCCGATCGGCGTGAGGCCGAAGCCGAAGCGCTGTTCCTGCAATTCGAGGCGCAGATCGAAGAGATCCGCGCCCGCGAGTCAAATCTCACGTCGCTGCGCGCCATCGATCGGTTTGTGGCGCTGCCGCCGGTGGGCCTGTTACCGCTCGGCGGCGCGGGCACGACGACAGGCATCACCTATCAGAAATTCTTCGAGGACCTGCCCTATCGCGCGCCAGCCTACATCACCGGGCGGCAGATCGAAGCGATCGTGCAGCAGGCGCTGCGTTATCCGCCCATCCGCCTGGCGCAGCGTGAAGCGGTGATGCTCTATCGCATCGTCGAAGCGCCCACGCCCGATCCGTGCGTGTTATTCGTCAGCGCCTATCTGCCGTTGTTCGGCGAACCGCGCTTCGATACCGCCCACTGGGACTTCAGCAACTTTCCAAGAGAGGCATGATCTAGTTTCACTCCTCGTCCGCGTCCTCGTCCGCTATGCGCGGCCAACCGCGAGGACGCGGTTGGCGAGCACAGGTAATTTGATCTAAGGAGGCATACATGGCTATCACCGACATACCCGAATTCGTCGAAGCAGCGCCGGGCGATCTCATCCGATCGAGCGACTGGAACAACGTGCAGCGGCAGGTGCGCCACAGCATCCGCGCGCATCAGCACACGCGCGTGGCCGGCGCGCCCGCCAATGATGCGGCGGCGCAAGACACCGCGCTGCAGATCACCACCGACGAGATCGCCAACGGCGCGGTCACCGGCGCAAAGATCGCCACGGACACCATCACCGTCAACAATCTGGCGCCCAACTCGGTGGGCAGCAGCGAATTGATCACCGCGTCGGTGCGGCTGAGCAAGCTCGCGTTCACCACGGTGGCCTCGGGCAGCGCCACGCTGTCGCCGGGCGAGGAAGAAGAGCAGCTGGTGGATGACGCCGCGCCATCGACCAAGACCACCATCTACTTCCCCACCGCCGCCCTCGTCAGCACCAGCGGCAGCGGTTACAGCGAAGTCAAGGTCGAGGTCATCTACCGGCAAAACGTGGGCGCCAACACCGTCAATGTCTACATTCGTTTGAGGAACACCGGCTCGGCCACGGCCGAAGTGTTCTGGATGGTGACCACGTTTGCAGCCTGAGGCGCTGACCAGCGCCCAGCTCGATCAGTCATTCCCGCGCGCCTGTGGCGGGAATCCAGTGGTTTGACCGACACACATTGCTTATCGTGGGCTGGATGCCCGACAACAACACTCGGGCATGACGACAGCCAGATAGCTTGAGGAGGCAACTATGGATCAACGCGTTCAAGTCTTATCCGCCGTCAAGCAGTTCATGGCCGCCCGCGCCGACAGCCCGAACAAACGCCGGGCGCAGGCCTTTGTCGCTCTGATCGAGCAAAATCCCGACATGTGCTGGGACGATCTGGCGCAGGAATTCCGCAACAACTACTACGACGCCTTCGACGAGATTATCCCGGCCCTGGCGGCCATCGACGATCCGTTGGTGACGTACAACTGCGTGCGGCTGGCTGACGCCAACAACGTCAAGGAAGTGCAGGCCATGAAGCAGGTGGCCCAGTCCGCGGACAGCTACAAGCACCAGGTCAGCCTGCGCGCCATGGTCAGAACTCGCTCGGAAGAGCTGCTGCCCGTCATCAAAGGCAAGGCCGATCTGCCCAACTCGCTGCGCGTGTCGCTGGGGCTGGGCAAGTCCACCGCGCCCGCAGCCAAAGTCGAAATCAAGCGCAAGATCAAAATCGAACCGGCTTGATGATCGCGCCCGACTCGACCGTGATCTGCACGCTGCGGATCAAAACCGCCGTGTCCGATCGACTGGCGGCGCGGCAGCAGACGGAACGAGCGCTGCAAGCGGCTGCCCTCCGCCCGATCGGCCTGCCACGCGATGCGATCCTGATCGTGCGGCGCCTGACGGCTCGTCGCCCTGACCGCGCGGGTTGGGAGCAGGCCGTCAACGCGCAGTTGGATCAGCTGGCCCGGCAAGCGGCCCGCCCGATCGAAGGTGCGGTACCCGCGAATGCGGCCGCCGTGCTCTTCGCAGATCGAGCGGAGCTGCTGGCCTGCCTCGCCGCCGACTGGTGCGCGGGCGTCGTGCGAACGCAGTGGTGGTGGCAGAGCCTGCTGCGCGGCGGCGATCTCACGCGCGCCGTCAGCGACGCGTGGCTGGCCACGCCGGAATACCTGCCGCTGGCGTTGCAGCGGTTGGCCGTTCAACGACAGGTCACCGTCTTTGCCCAACGGTTGAGCGATGAAGACACTCGCTTGATCCTGCACGCATTAGTGCAGACATTCGGGCTGTATGAACTCTCGATCAGACTCGCCGAGTTCAGCGAACCGGAGCCGGAAGGACATGACGTGATTGCCCAACACCGCGATCAGACGACGAGCAGCGCGCCTGCCTCGGTGAGGCCCATGCCCCCGTGGCTGCCCTGGATCCAAACGCGCGTCGAGCACCTGTCACCCCATCGACAAGTGCTGCTCGGCGTTGGGCTGATGCTGCACGCCGCCCCGTCGATCGTCCGCTCGGCGTCATTTGCAGCCGAGGTGAAAGCCTGGCACACCGCGATCCGCAGGATGCCGCCACAACAGCGTGTTTCGCCAGAGTCAACCGCAGTGTCTTCTGCTGCGCCTTCTTCATCCGCAACAACTGCGCCAACGCCGCTGCCTCAGGCCGCTGCATCACGCGCTGCACTCGCACGGCAACCTGAAGCAGCGATCACCTCGGCACCGTCATTGCAAGGAGCGCTGTTGGCGACGCAGCCATCTCCACCGGAACAGCCTCCTGAGTCAAGCGTAGGCGAAAGTGAAGTGTCTCCGTCGAGCCTACCGCAAGCCGCAACCGCTCCACTCACAACGCGGGATGGGGTTGAAGTCGAGCCGCTCAGCGAGATTGAGACCGACTTCGGCGGCGTGTGCTACTTCATCAATCTGGGCCTCTTTCTGAACCTCTACGGCGATTTCACCACGCCGCTGCAGCCCGGCCTCGATCTACCGATCTGGGACTTCATGGCGCTGGTGGCGCAGGAGTTGATCGGCGACGACGTGACGCGCGATCCGATCTGGCCATTGTTGGCGCAGCTGGCCGATCGGGCGGAGGATGAGCCGCCGGGCGCGCATTTCGATCCAACACGCAACGTCATTGCCAGGAGCGTTGTTGGCGACGAAGCAATCTCACTGGACGAAAATGGAGATGGCTTCGCCCCTACGGGGCTTGCAATGACGCCTTTGAAAAGTTGGCTCGCCGACTTAATGTCCATCATCCGCCCGCGCCTGCAATTGGCTCTCGGCGTGAACGATGAAGATTTGCCGCGCTATTTCACACAACGCGCGCGCCTCGTCGTCAGCACCTTGACCTTCGATGCGTACTTCGCCCTCGCCGATCTACCGATCGAGATTCGCCTGTCCGGCCTCGATCGCGATCCAGGCTGGGTGCCGGCCGCCGGCAGAACGGTACGGTTCCACTATGACTGACGAGCAAACATTCGCCAACATTCCGCCCACACCCGAGGGGCATTTCAAGTTGTATTTCTATGCCGCCGTGTTGTACGTGCTCGATCACGTCACACGCCTGTTCGCTGCGCCGGATGAGGCGCTGCACGAGTTTCCGTTTCTGGTGGGCTATCATCAACAATTGGCGGGCTGCGGGTTGGAAGGCAAGAATATTTCGGAAGCCGCACAGTGGTGGCAGGCCGCGCTCTTCGACTGGGAAAGATTGATCGACCAGCATCTGCCGCTGCGCGCTTTGCGCGAGGCGACCGAGCTCGATCATGCCGCATTGACGCAGCTGATCACCGTGGGGCTGATCGAAGAAGATCCACGCTTCGGCGTCATGTTCGATACGCTGCAAGGCGCAAGCGGTTATCAACGCCCCACCATCGGCCTGTTGAGCGCGTGGCAGAACGGCGAACACGACACGCGCACCAACTTGCGTTATCTGCAGCAGCTGGGCCTCGTGCAAATCATCAACCCGGACGTGCCGCGGCTCGATCAAGCCCTGCAAGTGCCTGCGCCGATCTGGGACGCGCTGCGCGGCGAACAAGCGGAAAGCATCGCGCCGTGGGCGCAGTATCGCGCACCCGATCGCTTGCTGCGGCCCGACGATTTGATCTTGCCCGCCACGCTGCATGACACGCTGCGCACCCTCCCCGCGTTGTTAGCGTCCGGCGAAGTGCAGGCCGTCATCGTGCGCGGGCCGCGCCACAACGGACGCCACACCTTGCTGGGCACCTTAGCGCGCACGCTGGGACGCGGCCTGTTGGAGATCGATCAGGCGCGTCAACTCGACGCGGATCGCTGGCGCTTGATCGGCCCACTGGCGACGCTGCTGCACGCCCTGCCCGTGCTCGCGTTTGAACTCGCCCCGGGCGAAAGCGCGGAACTCACGGCGCTCGTCGGGTGCGATAGTCCGATCGGGGTGGTGTTGAGCCGCACCGGCGGCTTGAACGGCGCGGCGCACCACGGCGCGGCG
>CAYNML010000015.1:18575-24434 GCA_964398185.1 uncultured Anaerolineae bacterium
ACGGCGCGGCGCACCACGGCGCGGCGATCGATCGGGCGGTGACCATCGCGCTCGATCTGCCCGATCCACACTTGCGGCGGCAGCACTGGCAGCGCGCGGCTCACTCACACCCGATCGGCGATCTCAACTCAATCAGCAACCGCTATCGTCTGACGAGCGGCAACATCTATCGGGCCGCGCAGTTGGCCGGCGCGCAGGCGGCTTTAGCCAGGCGTGACACGATCGAGTTGGAAGATGTGCAGCACGCCAGCCGCACGCTCAATCGGCAAACGCTGGAGACGCTGGCCGTACACCTGCCCGCCACCGGCGATTGGTCGCAGCTGGCCGTGTGCGAAGACACGCAGCGCGATCTGGAAGAACTGGAAGCACGCTGCCGTCAACGCGAACGCTTGGCCAGCGCCGCCAGCCGCACGTTCGCCGCGCACGTCAACGCGGGCGTGCGCGTGTTGTTCAACGGTCCCAGCGGCACGGGCAAGACGCTGGCCGCGCGCGTGCTGGCCGCGCAATTGCAGATGGACATCTACCGGCTCGATCTCTCCGCGGTGGTCAACAAATACATCGGCGAGACGGAGAAGAATTTGAATCAGGTCTTCTCGCGCGCGGAAGAGCTGGACGTGATCCTGTTGATTGACGAAGGCGATGCGCTGCTGACCCAGCGCACCAGCGTGAGCACCGCCAACGATCGCTACGCCAACCTCGAAACGAATTTCCTGCTGCAACGGCTGGAATCGTTCAGCGGCATCGTCATCGTCACGACCAATTCCAGCGAGCTGATCGATAACGCCTTTCAGCGCCGCATGGATGTGACAATCGATTTCCGTTTGCCCGATGCCAGCGAGCGCTGGCAGATCTGGCAGCTGCACTTGCCGGAGGCGTCAACGGTGGATGAACGCTGGCTGACGGAAGTCGTCACACGCTGCACGCTGAGCGGCGGACAGATTCGCAATGCGGCGCTGCACGCCACGCTGCTCGCCTTGAACAACGGCGGCATCGTCACCAACGAATACGTCGAAGCGGCGGTGCAGCGCGAGTATCGCAAGATCGGCGCGGTATGCCCGCTGCGCGCCAGGGGCAACTGAGCGATGCCCGCGCCGACTCCCGCTCCGACGTCTTCACCCACTCCCACGCCGTCGCCTGCGCCAGCTCCGCGCAATCGCCGGGCGGAGCCCACTCCCAAGCCTGCGGTGCGAGGAGCGCCCGGCGGAACGCCGCCGGTGGTGTTAACGCCACAGCTCACCATCACCGTGGGTGGCAAGACGCTATATCGCATGCGCAACGGCAAGCTGGTGGAACTGCCGCCTGATATGACGGTGGAAGAGGCCGCGCGGCTCGAAGCTGAAGCACAGGCCGCACTGCAACGGCTGGGCAAGGGGCCGCCGCCCAAGCCGGTCCCCGACGCGAAGAAACTCGCCAAGAAGGAAGAGAGGAAAGACAAATTCAAGCCCGCAGCCAAAGCCAGGAAGGGCGGCCAAGGCCGAGGCAAAGCCGCCGCCAAAGGGCCGGGTGCGGCTCCTGCGCGGTTGAAGGTCGGCCCTGGCAAAGTGGCGCAATATCTGGCCGCCAAAGGTGCGCCGATCTTATCCAGAGGCGTGGGGAGGCTGCGCCGACTGCGGCAGAACGAACAGACGCACGACGAAGCGCTCGAGAAGTTGCAGCAAACCGAGAAAGCCGTCGTCATTCCGGCCAGCGAGGGACAAGCGAAAAGCAATGCGGGCCAGGTGACGACCGTCGGCGGTCGTCCCGCGCCCGTCGTCAACGAGAGCAAAGGCAAGCAGACACTCCAGCAATCGCTCGCAGCGAACGTGCCGCGCAGCATCGAAGACGTCGACAACTTCAAGCGCGACAAAAAGGCCCAGCACATGGGCGCCGATGTGCTGAAGGTGGTGCAGGGCGACAAAAACGCCGTGACCGCCACCTTCGTCGACATGGAAAAAACGCCGCCGCCCACTCCGCCCGAACATACCCCCGCAGCCCTGCCGCCGGAAGAAGCGGCGCCGCCGACGGGCGCCATGAATCTCGGTCAGGGCGCCATCGCGTCGCTGCAGAAAGAGCATACCGATCTTAGCAACTACACCAAAGAGGCCGACGGCAAGCTGAAGGAAGAAGGCATCACGCAAGAACAGCTGGACATGGTCGACAGCGGCGATCTGGCCGCAGCAAACAAAGAAAAGAAGGGGATGGAAAAGTCGGCGAAGACGGAACCGCTCGCCGTGCAGCAGTTCGCGACACAGGAAACGGCCAAGGTTGATCAGAAGCTGAAGCAGGAAGAAAAAGCGGGACGCGACACCCTAAGGGCCAAGCGCAAAGCTTCTCTCGGCGCAACGGCGCAGAAGCAGAAAGGCACCAAAAGCGCCCTCGAAAAAAAGCGCGAGGAAGTGGCGAACAAGATCAACGGGATTTATCAGGTCGCGCAGGACAAGGTCAAGAAGAAGCTGGCCGATCTCGAAACGCAATCGATGAAGCGCTTCGACGACGGCAACGCCAAAGCCACGAAGGAATTTGAAGATACCGTCAACCGCGAGCTCGACGCCTTCAAAGACGATCGCTACTCCGGCATGTTTGGCTGGGCGCGCAAAGCCAAGGACTGGCTGCTGGGCATGGACGACTTGCCCGAAGTGAAGGCCATCTTCGAGCGCAATCGCACGATCTTCGTCAACACCATCAACCAGCTGGTAGAGAACATCTCCGCCGACAACCAGCGCGTCATCCAGGAATGCAAAGACGAACTGGCCCGGGCGAAGAAGGATATCAAGGACTACGTCGATAAGCTCGGCCCCGATCTGAAGAACATCGGCAAGCAGGCGGCCGAGGAGATGAACGGCAAGCTCAACGAGCTCGATCGGTTTGTGGCGAAGAAAGAGCAGGAACTGCAGGACAGTCTGAAAGACAAGCAGCAGGCGGCCATCAAGGCCATCGACGAGAAGATCGAGAAGATGAAGGAGGCCATGTCGGGCGCGCTGGCCAAGCTGGGCAAGCTGCTGCTGTGGGCGGCCAAGAAGTTCTTCACCTGGGCGCTGGAAAAGTTCGGCTTCTCGCTCTCCGAAATCGAAAACATCATCAACAAGGGTGTGGCCGTGCTCAAGGCCATCTTCACCAAGCCCATCCAGTTCGTGAAGAACCTCGTCAAAGCGGCCTCGGCAGGCTTCAAGAACTTCGGCAAAAACTTTCTCAAGCATTTGCAGGATGCCGTGTTCGAATGGTTGACCGGCTCGCTGACAGGGCTGGTGCTGCCGTCCAGCTGGGATTTGAAAGGCATCCTGAGCGTCGTCTTCCAGATGCTGGGCCTCACCTACCAGAACATCCGCGCCCACCTTGTGAAGCTCATCCCGGAGCCGGCCGTCAAAGCGTTGGAAACCTCGTTCACCCTGGTGAAGACCCTCATCACCGAAGGCCCCCTGGCGGCCTGGGAGCAGCTCAAAGAGATCGCCGGCGAGATGAAAGAAGCTTTCATCAATGCGGTGAAGGACTGGATCAAATGGAAGGTCGTGCAGAAAGCGATCGAAACCGTTCTGAGTCTGTTCATTCCTGGCGCAGGCATCATTCGTGCCATCATCGGCATCTACGACACAATCGTCTTCTTCATCCAGCGGGCGAAGGACATCATGAAAATGATCGGCAGCTTTCTCGGCTCCATCGCCGAGATCGCCGCCGGGAATATCGGGGCAGCAGCAGAAGCATTGGAAAAGGGCCTGGCGCGCGGCCTGGTGCTGGTAATCGATTTCCTGGCGCGCTTCCTCCGCTTGAGCGGTATCACCGCCAAGATCAAAGAGGCCATCCAGAACATCCGCGGCAAGGTCGATAACGTGATCGCCCGGGTGGCGAAGTGGATCGTGGATAAGGGAAGACATCTCCTGAGTGCTGTGCAGTCCGGCGCGTCCAAGATACTGGGAGGTGATCCCAATGCCCCGTCTGCAGAACGGATTGGCAATGCGCTGCGCGAGGCCGTGCCGGTGGTCAACCGTTACGCAGGTCGTCCGGTAGGAGCCGTTATCTTGCGGCCGCTGCTCATGCCCATCAAACTGCGGCATCGCCTCAGCCGGTTGGACGTCAAACCGCACGGTAATGTCTGGGCGGTGGAGGCCACCGCCAGTCCAACCGTCACCGCACTGACGACGGCTCAAGTCGCTGGCAGCGGCATTGCCGGTTTGACCAGCCAAATCAGATATACCAGCGGCACCCTGGTTGGCAAAACAGTCGGCAAAGAAATGGTGGCCGATCCGCTTGGGCCTGATCATCCGATGGGGCAAGAGCCATCCGGTGACAACATCTGGCGCAGCATCCTGGTGACCGATCCGGGGCAGCCCAACGATCGAAAATATATCCGCGGCCACCTGCTCAATCACCAAGTCGGCGGCACTGGCGCCGCGCAAAACCTTTTCCCGATCACGGCGGCGGCCAACGACAACCACGAAAGTCGCATCGAAAGCCGCGTCAAGCAGTGGGTGAACTCGGAACGCAAGTGGGTCTACTATCGCGTGGAAGTGACCAATATCAACGCCGTCGTCAACCCTGCCGGCCCCATCGTCAACAACCGGATCGACGCGCATTTCGTCTGCACGGCCTCCGTCATCGATCCGAATCTGCCCATTGCGCCGGCCAATCGCCACAACACCATCAGCGCCACGATTGTCTCTCACTACCAGCCCCCGGCTGGATCGGCGGCTGTCATTCATCAGAGCGGCCCAAGCCATGAGCGAACGATTACGGCTCGCCCGGCTGACGTCGCAGCAACCATTGCCGTTCCGGCGGGCGAAGAATACCGCTTGCACCCAACCTTGTTCCAGGACTTGCAGACCATCACCATTACCAAAGGGCTGGGCACGCGTCACATCGATCAAGCGATTCAAGATGTCACCGGCCTGGGGCCGGCCATCACCAGCACCCTGTATACGGCCTTCAGTTTGTCTTTGGGCAACAATCGCGGCGACATTGGTTCCCGTTTGAGCGCCAGCGAAAAAAGTAACCTCACCCGCTTGAACAGCATGAGCAGCGCCATCCATACGGCACTGCGTCTCTGGTTATAGCCATGCCTGAAGCCGCTCGCACGACTGCACCACCCGCTCGCTCGCCTGCTCCCGCCAGGCCGTCCACACCGGCCCCGGCGCCAACCCGATCGGCTGTCTCGGCCTCACAGCCCGCTCGCTTGCAGGCCGGACCCGCCGCGGTGCAGCTCAACGCGAACACGCCCAGTCAGGCGACCATTCAGCCTACCGGCGGCGAACCGCTCGCGCCGGATGTGCGCGCTAATTTAGAGCGCAGCTTCGGCGTCGATCTGCGATCGGTGCGGGTGCACACCGACGAACGCGCGCAGAACACAGCGCGCCGCATGGATGCCCGCGCGTTCACCCTCGGCGCGAATATCTTCCTCGGCCGCGGCGAGCGCCCGAGCGATCTGCGCTTGCTGGCGCACGAAGTGGCGCACGTAGTGCAGCAGCGCAGTGTGCCCACCGTACAGCGCTGGTCGTTCTCCGGCGGCGATCGCTACGAACGTGAGGCACAGCAAGCTTCAGCCGCGGCGGTGCAGCATCAATCATTTGCCGTGCGCGAACGAACCACGCCGCGGCCACAGCGGCTGGGCATCAGCGATGCGCTGGATTATTTTGCCGATGCGGCCAATAACATTCCGGGCTTTTCGATGCTGACGTTCGTGCTGGGCTTCAACCCGATCAATATGCGATCGGTCGAACGCAACGCCACCAACTTATTCCGCGCCATCATCGGCTTCCTGCCCGGCGGCAATTTGATCTTCCAGGCGTTGCAGCGGCATGGCATCATCGATCAGGTGGGCGGGTGGCTGCAGCAGCAGCTCGCCACCCTGGGCCTGGCCGCCAGTTCGCTGCGGCAGGCGCTCGATCGCTT
>CAYNML010000015.1:24534-86516 GCA_964398185.1 uncultured Anaerolineae bacterium
GCGATTCCGCGCGCGTGGGCGTGGTTCCAGCAGCAAGTGAGCACCCTGTTAGGTTTCGTGCGGCAGATTCCGCAGTTGTTCGTGCAGCTGTGGGAGTCGCTGCAAATCAGCGATCTGCTCGACATCGGCGGCGCGTTCAACAAGGTGCGCGACATCTTCGGCGGCTTCGTGAGCAGCTTCATCTCGTGGGCGGGTGAAGCTGCGCTGCAAATCATGCTGTTCATCTTTGAAGTGCTCGCGCCCGGAGCGCTGCCGGTCTTGCGCCGCGCGGCCGCGGTCATCCGCACCATCATCAGCGATCCCATCCGCTTCGTGGGCAATCTGGTGCGCGCCGGCCTGCGCGGCTTCCAGCAGTTCCGCGACAACATTCGCACGCACCTGATCAACGGGCTGGTCGGCTGGTTGACGGGCGCGTTGAGCGGAGCCGGCTTGCAGTTGCCATCACGCTGGGACTTGCGCGGCATTCTGTCACTGGTGCTGCAAATCCTCGGCCTCACGTGGCAGAACATCCGCCAGAAGTTGGTGCGCGTATTGGGCGAGACCACCGTCACCGTGTTGGAGCGCACCTTCGACATCGTGGTGACGTTGGTGCGCGAGGGGCCGCTGGCAGCCTGGCAGAAAATCCTGGAGAATCTCTCCAATTTGCAGGAGACGATCTTCAGCGGCATTCGCGAGTGGGTCATCCGCACCATCGTGGGTCAGGCCGTCATCCGCATCGTATCGATGTTGAACCCGGCCGGTGCAGTGATCCAGGCCATCATCGCCATCTACAACACCATCATGTTCTTCCGCGAACGTCTGCAGCAGATCATTCAAGTGGCGGAGGCGTTCTTCAACTCCATCGCCGAGATTGCCAACGGAGCGATCGGCGCGGCGGCCAACTACGTCGAACGCACCATGGCCCGCCTGGTGCCCGTGGTGATCAGTTTCCTCGCGCGGCTGATCGGACTGGGCGGCATCTCCGACACGATCCGCAACATCATCGCCCGCATCCGCGCCCCGATCGATCGCGCGCTCGATCGGGTGGTGGAGTGGATCGCCGCGCAGGCGCGCCGGTTGGGGCGTGCGGTGGCCGGCGCCGCGCGCGGCGTCATCGGCTGGTGGCGCCAGCGCCGATCGTTCAGAGGCGCCGACGGCGCGACACACGCGCTGTACTTCACCGGCGAAGGCGCAGCCGCGCGCGTGACCGTCGCCAGTGAGCCCATGCCGGTGGAGCAATTCCTGGACAGCATTCGCACCAATCCCGACTATCAGACGCCGCCCAAACCGGCGCTCATTCAGCAAGTGCGGCAGCAGGTCGATGCGATCCGCCGGGCGCAGGCCCTGCCTGCCGCGCAGCAAGCGCAGGCCGAGCAGCAGATCAACGCCGCCTTCACCGCGCTGGGGCCGCTGCTGGCGCAATTGGTCGGCTCAACGCAATTCGCCACGGAAGATCATCCACTGCCGCTGGCCTATCCCAAACGCCGCTGGTCGGCGTATCCGACGATTTACGTCGGCCCGCGCGCCAGCAACCGCATCACCCAGGCCGATCTGGCCGCGGGCAATGTCGCCGCCATCCAGGCGCAGCTCACGGCTGCTGAACGCACCGCGTGGGCCGCGCGCGGCAATGCCATCGAAGCTTATCGCCCCACGCAGCGCCGCGCGCTGCCCGGCGGCGATACCATTGGCATCGACGGCAACTATCGTACTGAGCCGGGCAAGAAAATCCGGCTGGTGCCGCAGAGCACGCAGGGCGGCGGGTTGATCAACAGTGCGCTGTCGCCGTTTGGCTACCGCGCCCGCAGCGAAAACATGGACGGCGATCATGTGATTGAAATGCAGCTGGGCGGCCCCAACATTCTGCCCAACCTGTGGCCGTTGGAAGCCGGCGAGAATCGCTCGAGCGGCTCGACGATTGCCAGCATGACGTTCACCAAACCGGACGGCACGCGCATAGCGATGGAGGCCTTGAAGAATCGCGCGCGCAGCGTGCCGACGTGGTTGATCATCACCGGTACCCGTTGATGAAAGTTGAAGCAAGATGAGCGCCCTCGTCTCCTGCATCATGCCCACCTACAATCGCCGCGCGTTCATTCCGCGCGCAATCGATTACTTTCTGCGGCAGGACTATGCGCCGAAGGAACTGATCATCGTCGACGATGGCAGCGACCCGATCGGCGATCTCATTCCCACTGACGATCGCCTGCGCTATATCCGCTTGAATGAGAAGATCTCGGTCGGGGCGAAGCGCAATCGGGCGTGCGAGGCCGCGCGCGGTGACCTCATCGCGCACTGGGACGACGATGACTGGCACGCGCCGCACCGGCTGCGCTATCAGATCGACGCGCTGCAGCGCGAGCACGCGGATGTGTGCGGCATCAATCGCTTGTTGTTTTACGATGCGATCAACGATCGCGCCTGGCGGTATGTCTATCCCGCGCCGCGGCGCTTCTGGCTGTCCGGCAGTTCGCTGCTCTACACCCGATCGTTCTGGGCGGCCCATCGCTTTGCCGATCTCAACGTGGGGGAGGACGCACGGTTTGTGTGGAGCGGCGTGCGGGCGCGCATGATCGCCCTGCCCGATCATACCTTTCACATCGGCGTCATTCACGCGCACAACGTCAGCCCCAAGCGCACCACCAGCGCTTACTGGCAAGCCATCGATCTCGCCGAGATTCAGCACATCGTCGGCGATGATCTGGCGCAACTGCGCATCACGCCATCACGCCCAACACCATCTGTGCCGCTGATCTCGTGCATCATGCCCACCTTCAATCGCCGGGCTTTTATTCCGCTGGCTATTCAGCATTTTCTGGCGCAGGACTATCCCAACACCGAATTGATCATCATCGACGACGGCGATGATGCGATCGGCGATCTGGTCAACGCTGTCCCTGGTGTGCATTACATCCGCTTGAGCCAGCGCATCTCGATCGGGGCGAAACGCAATCTGGCCTGCCGCGAAGCGCGCGGCGAATTGATCGCGCAGTGGGACGACGACGACTGGTACGCGCCCGATCGCTTGAGCTACCAAGCCCGGCCCATCCTCAACGATCAAGCCGATCTCACCGGCCTGGAAAACACCTACCTGCTCGAGCTGCCCGCCGGTCGCTTCTGGACCACGCAGCATCACTTGCATCAACGCATGTTTGTGGGTGATGTACACGGCGGCACGCTGGTGTTTCGCAAGAGCCTGCTGAACAACGGCCTGCGCTACCCTGAAGTGAATCTGGCGGAAGATGCAGGCTTATTGAAACAGGCCCTGCGGCGCGGCAAGCGCCTGGCGCGTCTGCCCAACCCCGGCGTGTTTGTGTACGTGCGCCACGGGCACAACGCCTGGCAATTCGCGCCGGGCCAGTTCATCGATCCGCAGGGCTGGCGCAGCATCGATCCGCCCGCCGCGTTTTCGAGCGAGGCGTTGAGCGCGTATCAGACGGCGCTCAAGACTTCGGAAGTCTCACGCGAACCACCCCCGCGCAATGCTGATCAAGACGTGATCGATCTCGCTGCGTTGCCATGCCTCTCTGTGAAAGTGGGCTATGGATCGCCGGGCTGGCATGGCCACCTGGGTTACGAAAACAAGCTCGTGCGCGTGCAGGGCCAGTTCGATCCGCACGCCATCAGCCTGCATCCGCCGGCGCGCGCGGTCTTTCACCTCGATCGGAAATTCGCGCGCTTCACGTGCGAGGTGGCCCTGAACGACGATGTGCCAGGGGGTCGATCGCGGGCGGACTTCAGCGTGCGCGGCGATGATCGCTTGCTCACCATGGCGGCACACGTCGCAGCTGGTGATGCGCCGCGATCGATTGAGGTGGATGTGCGCGGCGTCGATCGGCTGGAGCTCGGCGTCGAAACCGATCGCTGGGATTTCTGCCACGCGGTCTGGCTGCACCCTCGATTGGATCACACTACCCCGGCGGTTTCTTCGCGCATGATTGAAGATTGCCTCGGGCGAGTGAACATCGCCCTGCCCGATCAACTTCCAACGGTTAAACGCTGTGTCGCCACCATCGCGTCGCGCGGCTTCGCCGACATGCTGGACGATATGCTGGGATCGTTGATCGCCAACGGGCACTGCGCCGAAGTGCAGCTGCTGGTCTTCGTCGTCGATGCTGATCCTGACTGTGTGCGTGTAGCGCAGAAGTACGGCGCGCTCATCGTTCACTGCACGCCACAAGTGAAGGTCAATGTAACGGTGAAGGCCGCGCTGTATTCCGTGGCGCGTGTGATCGAGGCAGAGCAATACCTGTGCCTCGACGCCGACATGCTGGTGCTGGGGGATGTGCGTCCCATTTTCACCGCGCTGGACGCGTGCGCGCCGGGCAGCATCTTCGCCGTGAATGAAGGCAACGATCACCGGTTGGAGAATCTGGCCCAGGCTCTACGCGAGATCTACGGGGGCCGTGAAGCCGACGAACGGCGTCTGTTTCGTCGCGCCGCTGAATCAGCGTATCCGCTCGTCGTGAATGATGGCTTGTTCGCTGGAACGCGCGCGGCGCTGCTGGCGCTCGACGCCGAAATTCGCAATATGACCGACGTGCAGCGCTGGATGAGCGAACGGCCCGATGTCTGGTGGCGTAATCAGTTCATCTTCAATCTGGCGCTGGCCCGCTTGCGCTGCGGCGTTGAGCTCGATGCGATCTACAACCTGCAACTGCATGTGCATGACGTCGAACTGCGCGAGGTGAACGGACACCTTGAGGCCGCGTGGCTCGATCGGCAGGTGCGGGTGCTGCACTTCAGCGGCGGCGGGCGGCGCAAGTATGCCGAGTTGCGCGGGCGGTTTGCGCGCCTGGCACAGCAAGACCTCGGAGGTTTTGGTTGATCGTCGAACCGGGCGCGATCATCAATTTCGATCGATGCTGAGTCATGGCCCACAGACCATCAAAACCTCCGAGGTCTGTGGTAGCGTCTACTCTTCGAGGTTAATCACCGAAATGCGCGCCGCCACCTGCCGCGCGACTTGATGCAGCGCCTGTGCCGCTGGCGTCTCAGGCTTGTTGATGGCGATCGGCTTGCCCGCATCACCGCTTTCACGCACGTTGGGATCAAGCGGGATCGATCCGAGGTAGGGCACCTTCAACCGATCGGCCATGCGCTTCCCGCCGCCTTCACCGAAGAAGGCGATCTTCTGCCCCGTCTGCGGATCCGTGTACGGCCCCATGTTTTCCACAATGCCTAAGATCGGCACTTCGAGTTTCTCGAACATGCGCAGGCCCTTGAGCGCATCGGCCAGCGCCACTTCCTGTGGCGTGGTGACGATCACCGCGCCCGTCAACGGCACCGACTGCGCCAGCGTCAACTGCGCGTCGCCCGTGCCCGGCGGCAGATCGATGATCAGGTAATCCAGTTGGCCCCAATCGACATCGGTGAGGAACTGCCGGATGGCGGAGTGGATCATCGGGCCGCGCCAGATCACCGGTTGATCGGGATCGACGACGAAGGCCATCGACATCAAGCGCACGCCATAGGCCAGCGCGGGCGTGATCTTATCGCCCGGCACCTTGGGCAGTCTGTCGACGCCCATCATCAACGGGATGTTGGGACCGTAGATGTCCGCGTCGAGCAAGCCCACGCCTGCACCCATCCTGGACAACGCCACGGCCAGGTTCGCCGCCACGGTCGATTTACCCACGCCGCCCTTGCCGCTGGAAATGGCAATCGTGTTGCGGAACGTGACCGGCAGTTGATCGAGAATGCGCTGATCGGCCGGCACTTCCGACTTCCAGTCAATCTCGACCTTCTTGACGCCGATCTGCGCCAGCACGTCTTTGCAGTTCTGCTCCATCTGCGCGGTCAGCGGACAGGCGGGCGTGGTCAGCACGATCGAGAAGGCAACCGTCTCATCGTTTTTGATCTTCACGTCGCGCACCATATTCAGCGTAACGAGGTCTTTGTGCAATTCCGGTTCGCGCACGTTGCGCAGTGCGCCGAGGATGCGGTCTTCGGTGAGTTGTGCCATGCAGGGTCTCCGTTAGTTGATCGTCAGTGCGAGGCGGCCATGGGCCGACGAAGCAATCTCATTCTGGTTGAAGCCAGATTGCTTTGCCGCCCCAAGGTCCCGCGCAGTTTGCGGGACAGCGGCTCGCAACGACAGGTAGTCTATCAATTGTAACTCAGCAAAACCGCTCTCGCCCGGAACAAGCAGGCGAGAGCGGCTGTGGCAGTTCACGAGATGCGCCTACCGCGCCTCAAACACCGCCGCGACATCCACTTTCAGGTCGGCCAGGAGGGCGGAGGTCGCCGTTGCGCCGCGTTCAAAGCGGCCATGTTCCACATAGGCTCCATGTTCCAGTTTGAAGACTGTTACCGTTTCATCGCGCGGATCGATGATCCAGTATTCGGCAATGCCAGCCTGCGCGTATTCCTGTCGCTTCACAACCCAATCGCGATCGGGATCGTCAGGGCTAACCACTTCCATCACAAGATCAGCGCCATCCCAGTAATCATTATGGCGGCGTTCGTCGTCGGCCTTGAACAGCATCACCAGATCGGGTTCACGGAACTTGCCCGACTTCAGCCGCAAGCGCAGCGGCGCGAATAAAGCCTTGCTGCCCAGCGCCTGGGCTACGGACGACAGCAGCGTAAACAGATAAGCGACAATCGTCTGATGCTCATCCGTCGGCATGGCCAGCACCTCGACTCGCCCCTGCGAATACTCGACCAAGCGATTGGTGTTCAAATCCAGATAATCGGTCTCGCTCCACAAGCCCTGCGCCGGAAACAGGCGCGCGATTTCCCACGCCGGTTCGGCGAATTCACTGCGATTGAGGGGCGGAACAGGACGGACAGCCATAGATTGCTCCGAATCGGGCTATGCAGCCGGTTTGGCAGCCTCGGCGGCTTTGGCCGCAGCGGCCGCCTCGGCGGCGGCTTTCTTGGCGGCAGCGGCAGCAGCCTTCTCGGCTTCCTTCTTGGCGGCTTCTTCCTTCTCTTGAAGTTCGCGGGCCCAATCGGTGGGATGGATCGCCGCATGGTAGGTATCGGGCTTGGTCAGCCGCGCCTTGTCAAACACCAGCGTATTGAAGCGCTCGAAGCTCGACAGCTCGTAGTCGTGATCCATCTTGATCGCATCGAACGGACAGAACTCGGCGCACAGGCTGCAAGACATGCAGATCGTCGCGTCGATGTAGAACTCCGCCGGCTGCGGAATGGGCCGGTTGGTCTTGGGATCATTCGTGCGGACGATCCAGATGCACTGCGGCGGGCAGACCTTGGCGCAGATGCCGCACGACGTGCACTTGTCTTCGTTCTTTTGCGTGTCGAAGACCAGGAACGGAATGTAGCGGAAGTTCTCCGGCACCGGCAGTTTTTCTTCGGGATACTGCACCGTGAAAATGCCCTTGGCCTGGGGGCCTTGCCGCACCGCGATGTACTTGTCGTTGTAGCGTCCGCCTTTGAAGACGTACTTCAGGTCTTCGACGTACGACTCCACGAAGTGCTTGAAGGTGACGCCCATGCCTTTGATGAGTCCTGATCCGTACATGCCTGACTCCTTACCGATCCGTTTCGCCCAGCACGATGTCGATGCTGCCCAGGATGATGACGGCATCCGCGATCTTCTGGCCAATGCTCATGGGCCCCAGCGCCGTCAGGTTGATGAACGACGGGGCGCGGATGTGATACCGATAGGGATTCGCGGTCCCGTCGGACACCACGTAGAAGCCGAGTTCGCCCTTCGGCCCTTCGACGCGGCCATACGCCTGCCCGGCCGGCACGCGCGCTGAGTACTGCTTCTTGCCCGTCTGGATCTCGCCCGCCGGAATCTGATTGAGCGCCTGCTGCAAGATGCGAATCGATTGGCGAATCTCGTCGAGACGGATCAGATAACGATCGTACACATCGCCGTGATTGCGCACGGCCACATCGAACTCGAAGCGATCGTAGATCGAGTACGGCTCAGCCCGGCGCACATCATAAGCCACGCCGGAACCGCGCAGCACCGGCCCGGCCGCGCTGTACTTCACGGCCGCGTCGCCCGTCAACACGCCCGCGCCTTCGCAGCGCGCGCGGATGATCTCGTTCTCGCTCAGGAAGTAATCGAGCTCGTCGATCTTCTTGGGCAGGCGATTGAACACCAGCTCGCGGCAGGTTTCCAGCCAGCCCGCCGGCAGATCGCGCGCCACGCCGCCGAAGCGGAAATAGTTGCACATCATGCGCGAGCCGGACGCCGCCTCGAAGAGATCGAGGATCAATTCGCGTTCTTCAATCGCGTACAGCGCGGGCGTAAAGAATGCGCCCAGATCGTTCAGCAGGAAGCCGATGGCCCACACGTGATTGCAGATACGCGTGAGCTCGGCCATGATGACGCGGATGTACTCGGCGCGCTCGGGCGGCGTGATCTTCATCAACTTCTCCACGGCCAGCGCGTACCCGAAGTTGTTGCTCATCGACGAGAGGTAGTCCAACCGATCGGTGAACGGCATGTTCTGAATGTACGTGTTGCGCTCGCCGATCTTCTCATGGTTGCGGTGCAAGTAACCCATCACCGGTTCCAGGTGTGTGATCTTCTCGCCGTCCAGCGTCACTACCATGCGGAACACACCGTGCGTCGATGGGTGCTGCGGCCCGAGGTTCACCACCAGCTCATCGGTTTCCAGATGCTCGTGGAACTTGCCGTTGCCATTGCCGCCTTCCAGCGCTTCTTTCGGCAAGAACTGGCCATGCTCATCCACATAGGCATTCTTGAAATTTTCGTAGACAGCAGCATCGGCTGTAGCCGTGTAGGCCGCCGGATCGAAATCCGCCGGGAAAGTGACGTTATCGGCGTACGGCACGCGGTCTTCGGCCCGCCGATGATGCCCGCCCGGCCAGCGGCTGTCAAAGGGCTTGGTGTCCTGTTCGTAATACGCTTCTTTCCAATCCTTGCGCAGCGGGTGGCCGTTGAAACCTTCCCACATGAGGATGCGCTTGAGGTTGGGGTGGCCTTCGAACTTGATGCCCATCAAGTCCCACACTTCGCGCTCTTGAAAATCGGCGCCCGGCCACACCGAGATCAGCGATGGCGCCACAGCGTTATCACGCGGCGTGCGCGCCTTGAAGACCAGCGGCGCCCCGCCCGCGCGCGTGTTCAGCGCATGATAGACCACTTCCATCTCGTTCTGCGCGAGGTAATCGACGCCCGTCAGATTTGTGAGATAGTCGTAGCCCAATTCGTCGCGGATATAGGTTGCCACCTCAATCAACTTGTCGTTGGCAATGACGACGCCTTCGAAATCGCCAGGCTTGATCGAATCGCCAAATTTTTCTTTGAGCGTGGCCAGGGGGCCGGTGAGTTCTGCAACAGGAGCGGCAGCAGCTTTAGCAGCCATCGTCTTTCCTCTCTCAGGACGCGAATCCCACAAATGACACGAATATCAATTCATGCGTGAGATTCGTGCTGTTCGTGTACTAGGCCTCGACAGGTTCGGCCTGCGGCTTGCTCATCTCGCGGATTTCCAGCGCGCGGCGCGGATCGATCAGATCGGGGCCCAGCACCGGAATCGGGATCGCCTCAATCGCGGTCTTGCGATACCAGGCCACATCGCGGATGCTCTGGCTCTCGATCTTTTCAAATAACTTCAAGAAGCCGTGCAGCAGCGCTTCAGGCTTGGGCGGGCAGCCTGGGATGTAGACATCGACCGGCAAAAACTTGTCGATGCCGGACACAACGTTGTAGCCTTCCTTGAACGGCCCACCGCTGGTGGCGCAGGCCCCCATCGCCAGCACGTACTTCGGTTCCGGCATCTGGTTGTACAGGCGCACGATCGTCGGGACCATCTTCTTCGTCACCGTGCCGGACACGATCATCAGGTCGGCCTGGCGCGGCGAAGGACGCATCAAGCCCGCGCCGAAACGCTCCAGGTCATAGCGGCCCGCCGCCACGCAGATCATCTCGATGGCGCAGCAGGCCAGGCCGAACATCATCGGCCACATGGAACGCTTGCGGCCCCAGTTGTAGAACTTGTCAATGGTGGAGATGAAAACGTTGTTACTGAGTTCCGGCGGAACCATGGGATCGTTGGGAAAAGGCTCATTTTGACTCATGCGACGCAACCTCCTCGTACCACTCGCGTTGAATATTCTCCAGCAAGTACTGCGCCATGACCGATCGATCATCCGCAAAGCCGGGCAAATCGACCACCCACTGCTGCAGCGTGACCCAATCGATGTCGAGCGGATCGACGGTCGGGTGGGCGTGCCTCAACGCCAGGGCGATGGCGTAATCGTCCTCCCAGTACAATTCCATCACGTGTGCCCGCTTCCAGCCAATCCGACGAACGGCGTCCTTCATCAGTCAAAGAACGCCGTTTCAGTTTGCTGCAACAAGAATGGGAAAAATCCAGAGGGAAGCGTTACCCGATCGGGTCACCACCGCTTGGCTGCTGTTGGTTCGCACACGCATGCCTGTCGATCCCCGCTTCGTGTACTGCGTCACGAATTGTGATGATTTTACCGCTTATCGATTAATTTGACAACCGTTTGTTCATTAATCCGATCGGCCAACCGCTCCCGTTGGGCGTTTTGCCCAAGCTGTTATGGCGCGTAGCCCGTTTCCGTGACATTTGCAATCAAAAAGAGCATTCCGATTGTAATTGACTTCTCAATTAAGTCGGTGCTACAATCATATTGTTGAGCATGGCGGGGGAAATTACATGCGGCACACGAGGTAGGCCATGCAAGCAACACGTCAGCGCATTCTGGAAATCCTGAAAGAACGCCACACGGCGACGGTCGAGGAACTTGCCAAAGAACTGGAACTGACGCCGGTAACCATCCGGCATCACCTGGATATCCTCCGCAGTGAGGGGCTGGTCCAGGCCCCGCAGGTCAAACGGCGTGAAACGCCTGGGCGGCCGCAGCACGTCTACGGCCTGACCGAGGCGGCTGACGCCTACTTCCCCAAGAACTACGCGGGCTTCACCGACCTGATGCTGCGTGAAATGCGCGATCAGGTCGAGCCGGAGCGGATGCGCTCGATCCTGGATGGCGTCGCCACGCGCATGGTCAACCAAGCGCCGGCGCCCGCCCCCAGCGAGACGCTCCCCCAGCGCATGGATCGCATCGTCAAGTTTCTCAACACCCAGGGCTACGACGCCAGTTGGGAGAACACGGAGGGCGGTTGCCTGCTGCACGCGCGCAACTGCCCCTATCACGATGTCGCCCGCGAAAATGTGGAACCGTGCGTGATGGATGCTTCAATGATCACCCAATTGACCGGCGTCCCGCCGCAGCGAGTGCAGTGGGCTTTCAGCGGCGCCAGTATGTGCACCTATTTCATCCGCAACGGGCGATAAACCACCCGGCGGTTTTCTGCCAACCCGATCGGCCAGCGCATTCCCACGCGCTGGTCGATTTTTCTTGCCGAATTTGACCGACACTCGTCAAATAAATTGACGGCGCTTCCGTTCAGTGCTACAATTTCTGTACATTCTGACTGGGAGGTAATATTCATGACGACGACTCCACTCGAAACCATTGAGATCACTGAAGTGGCGCAAGCCATCACCTTGACTCCGACCGCGGCCAGCAAGCTGAACCAGATTCTACACGAGAAAAACCTGACCGATCACGGTCTGCGTGTGTTTGTCGCGGGCGGCGGTTGCTCGGGCCTGCAGTACGGCATGGCCTTCGAGAGCGCCTCGCGCGACATGGATACCATCATCGACCAGCACGGCCTGAAGGTCTACGTCGATCCGGTGAGCCTGGAATACCTGTACGGCGCGTCAATCGACTACGTCGACGGCTTGATGGGCGCGGGCTTCCGCATCGACAATCCCAATGCGGTGGCCGCCTGCGGCTGCGGTTCGTCGTTCCGCACCAAGGACAGCGGTGAAGCGCCGGCCGGCGGCGGCTGCGGCTGCGGCAACTAAGCTCATCGATCGCGCGCGGCGCGATCCCCACTCGTCCCACCCAGTGCGAAGGCTCACCGCCTTCGCACTGCTGTTATAATTGCCGCATGACCAAATACTTTACGGCGGAAGAGGCCAACCGCGCACTGCCGCAAGTCCGATCGCTCGTTGCGCAAGTGATGCAGGCGCGCGAAGTCATCATTACCGCACAGCCGGAGTTGTGGCCGGTGCTCGAAAAAGCGATCGGCAACGGCGGCAGCAAAAAGGCCGGCGAGCTGCTGGCTGAGTTTCAACGCGTGGAGCAAGGCGTCAAGCGCCTGCAAGACATCGGCTGTGTGTTGAAGGACATGTCGATTGGGCTGGTGGATTTTCCGGCCCTGCGCGACGGACGCGAAGTGCTGCTGTGCTGGAAATTCGACGAGCCGGAAGTCATGTTCTGGCACGATCTGCAGAGCGGCTATCAAGGTAGAAAGAGACTGTAAGTGTTCAACAAGCTATTTGGCAAGAGCACACCACCCACCCACACCCCCACCAGCAAAATTGTCTGGCTCGATCTGGGCGACCTGGGCGACCTGGTTAATCCCGCCGGACCGCACGAACAATGGCAGGATCACGGCCTGGGCCTGCTGCGCACCATCCTGCATCAAAACGGCGTCATGACCGATCTACGCTCGACGCGCGCCTGCACGTCTTGGGAAGAACTGGCAGCGCAGCTCACGGGCTACGAGATTCTGATCATGAACGTGCGCAGCTACACCTTCCCGGTTGCGTATCGCTCCGCGCAGATTTTCAAGAAGGTCAATCCGCAGGGCCTGGTGTTGACCGGCGGCATGCACGCCACGGTGGCGCTCGACGAGATGGAAGCCATCCCCGAATTCGATCGCATCTGCCAGGGGCCCGGTGAAAATGTGATTGTCGATCTGGTGAAGGATCCCCTATCGTTCCCGCGCGTGATCCTGGGAGTCGGTTCCAAGTCGATGGCCGAGTGGCCGATGATCGATCGCACGTTGTGGCCCAAGCCCGCCAGTAAAAAACTGGCCAAGAAATTCAACTGGCCGCTGGAACCCGAATGCGGCTGGGGGCCGGGGCCGGTGGTCACGCTCTTGACCAGCCGGGTGTGCCCGTGGCAATGCGTGTTCTGCAACGAAAACTCGTACATCCCCAACATGGGCCGCCGTCCCGTCGAGATGGTGATCGATGAGCTCAACTATCTCGACAAGCAGTACGGCGTTGGCTCGCTGGTGATTCACGATTCGATGTTCTTCCAGAATCCCAGCTGGCTGGAAGAGTGGCTGGAAAAATATCCGCGCAAAGCGAACCATGTCTGGCCATACTGGGCCGCCGCCCGCGCCGACACCGTGCGCCAGTGGCCGGAACTGTTCGAGGCGCTGATCAAAGAGACCAACTGGGATACGGTCTCGATCGGGTTCGAGTCGGGGAGCGATCGGGTACTGAAGATTCTCAACAAGGAATGCACCGAGGACGACAACTACTTCACGATCGATCTACTCACCCGCATCGGCGATGAGCTGGAGCGGCAGGGCCGCAAGCCGCCGGTGTTCTGGTCCAACATCATGCTGGGCATCCCGGGCGAGACGCGCGAGGATGCCTTCAAGACCATGCGTATGGTCAAATACACCAAGCGCATCCTGCCGTCGATTTCGTTTTATGCGCCCTACCCCGGCTCGGCGCTGGGCCATCAGCTCATCGCCGAAGGCAAGAGCCTGATGAGCAAGGAAAACTATCACCGCTTCCCGGACGACGAAAAGGTGAAGGGCATCGACTACGCGTTCTACCGCGAACTGCTGGCCGGCCGCTATGACGACGAGGTGAATAAGGGCCTGGCGCAAATTCGGCAGGAACGCAAAGATTACCTGGCCGCGCTGACGAAGGCTTGACCGCAAAGACCGGGCAGGTTTTTGAAACCTGCCCGGTCTCACGAGGAAATCATGAGCAGCTTCAGCAATCCCCATTACATGTACCTGTTTGAGATGACGAACGGCAAAAAGAAACTGGCTTACGGCCAGTCGCCGGAAGATGCGCTGGCGATTCTGGCTTCGCGCCTCAGCGCCGACGAGATGGCGCACATCATCCGCGACCAGTACATCAAGATCAAGCAGCGCGAATTGCAGCAGTACGTCCCGGAACTGGGCTAAACCCGATCGATGCTGCTGACCCCCGCGCAGGTCGAACTGCTGCAAGCCATCGCCAACGGGTTGATCCTCAAATCGCACCGCGATCTGGAGGGGCGCAAGGAATATCGCCTGCACTCGCCGGACGGGCATGTCTCAAGCGCCGCGTGGGATGATGTCGAAGCGCTCCAATCCGCCGGCCTGATCGACAGCAACAAGAAATTCCCCGCGGCCACCTACTGGCTCACCGATAGCGGACGGGCACAGCTCGGCCTAACCTGACCCCCATCCGGCGCGCGGCAAAAGGATGGGTTCTTGTCGCCTGCAGGTCAGGATTTGAATGACGCTCCGCCGTAGTATAATGACGTCAACTGGCGGGCCGCCACACAACAATCGGGTGTGGCACGACCGCATGAATCTATCATCCAGCAACACAAAAAGGAGAAACCATCATGAAAACCCGCTTAACGCTCGCTGTAGTGTTGTTGCTCGCCCTGTTCGTGACGGCTTGCCAGCCGCAGGGCGCGCCTGTGCCCGCCGACCCCATGGAAGCCGTGAAGAGCATCGCCGACAAACAGGCCGAAGTCAAGTCGCAGCACATGAAGATGGACATGACGCTCAACCTCAAGCTCGACGGCCTGACGGGCGAGCAGGCGCAGATGGCAGCCATGTTCAAGAACTTCAAGGCCAACCTCGCCCTGGAAGGTGACATGGATACCGCCAAGCAGGACTTCAATCTGTCGGGCAGCCTCGATCTGGGCGCGCTGACGGCGCTGGTGACCCAGGGCGAAGACAAGCTGTTGTTCGACGTGATTAAGGCCGGCGATACGATGTATACCAAGGTCAACATCGGCGATCAGGCGAATGAGTGGCAAGAGCAGACCGGCGTCCAGGTCCTTGGCACGGATGCGGGCTCCAACGACAACCCGCTCAATCCAGACATGGTCATGAGCCTGCTGAAGCAGTCAAGCAAGGCCGAGAAACTGGCCGACGAGCAGATCGATGGCGTGGACACTTATCACTATAAGGTCACGCTGAACCCGGAAACGCTGATCGACTCGATCGCCGGGCTGGCGGCCGCCGCCGGCGCCGGCGCAAACGTGGACACGGCGCAGCTCGCCGAAGCCAAGAAGTTCTTGAAGGATTCCACGCTGGAAGTGGAGCTGTGGGCCGGGAAGCAGGATTTGCTCATCCGCCAGACGCGCGTACACTTCAACCTGAATCTGAAGGATCTGCCCGATATGCCTGGGGCGACGGCCTTGATTGACTTCGTGTTCACCAACACGGCCAGCAAGCTAAACCAGCCGGTGACCATCACCGCGCCGAAGTAGGCCGCGGTCGCACCACCAACCGATCGGCTGCACGACCTCCCGCCGGATTTTGCTCCGGCGGGAGGTTACTTTTTGCCGTCAGAATCGGGTTGGCTGTCACGTTGACAAGAGTGTACCGCTTGAATACAATTGCGGGGCGTTTGATCCCATCCCTCCGGGAGGTTTAATGAAGGATTACCCCACTACGGCGCTCCGCAACGTGGCCCTGCTCGGCCACGGCTCCTCAGGCAAAACCAGCCTGGGCGAGGCCATGTTGTTCACTTCGGGCGCCATCAGCCGGCAAGGTCGCGTGGAAGACGGCACGACCGTGTCAGATTTCGATGAAGAGGAAATTCGCCGTCACATCTCGCTCACGACCTCGCTGCTGCCCATCGAATGGCAGAACCACAAAATCAATGTGCTGGACACCCCCGGCTTCACCGACTTCGCCGGTGAAGTGAAGGGCGCGGTGCGCGTGGTGGAAGCCGGCATCATTCTGGTGGACAGCGTCGCCGGTGTGGAAGTGGGCACCGAATTGGCATGGGCGTATTGCAATGAGCGCAACCTGCCGCGCTTCGTGCTGATCGGCAAGATGGATCGCGAAAATGCCAACTTCGCGCGCGCCTTTGACACGCTGCACGAACTGGGCGGCAACTTCGTGCCGCTGCAACTGCCCATCGGCAGCCAGGCCAGCTTTGAGGGCGTGATTGATCTCATCGCCATGAAAGCGCGCAAAGGCCCCAAAGGCGAAGCGATGGAGATCCCGGCCAACCTGAAGGCCGAAGCCGCCGAAGCGCGCGTCAAGCTGATGGAAGCCGCCGCCGAAGGCGACGACGAACTCATCATGAAATACCTGGACGGTCAGGAACTGACTGACGCTGAAATTCGCCACGGCCTGCAGATCGCCGTCAAGAAAAATGCCATCGTACCGGTGCTGTGCGCCTCAGGCACAGGCAATCTGGGCATCAGCGCACTGCTGGAAACCATCGCCGCGTTTGTGCCCTCGCCCGCCGATGTTGAACCTGAGACTGCGAAGACCGCC
Source organism: uncultured Anaerolineae bacterium (assembly GCA_964398185.1). Taxonomy (GTDB): domain Bacteria; phylum Chloroflexota; class Anaerolineae; order Fen-1058; family Fen-1058; genus Fen-1058. Next base: position 40,829 of record CAYNML010000015.1, read on the forward strand.
AACGGCGTCGAAGAGAAGATCGCCGTTACCGCCACCATGCCGGGGGCGTTGGTCTTCAAGACCACCGCCGATCCGTTCGTGGGCAAGCAGACTTATTTCCGCGTATTTGGCGGCTCCATCGCGTCCGACTCGCGCGTCTTCAACGCCAACAAGAACGCCGAAGAACGCCTGGGCCAGATTTACGTGATGCGCGGCAAGGAACAGATCGCCGTGCCTGCCATCAAAGCTGGCGACATCGGCGTGGTGACCAAACTCACCGTCACGCTAACGGGCGATACGCTGTGCGATAAAGCCCATCTGATCACTTTTGCCCCGCCGTCTTATCCAGCCGCCGTGACCTCGGTGGCGATTGAACCCAAGACCGCGGCCGACTCCGCCAAGATGGGGCCCACCCTGACCCGCCTGGCAGAAGAAGACCCCACCCTGCACTGGTTCAACGATCCCAGCACCAAGCAGACCGTGCTGGAAGGTCTGGGCGACAGCCACATCGATGTGGCCGTGCGCCGCGCCAAAAGCAAGTTCGGCGTGGAACTGGTCGTGTCGCCGCGCAAGGTGCCGTATCGCGAAACCATTACCAAGACCTTCACCACCATGCACCGCCACAAGAAGCAGACGGGCGGCTCGGGTCAGTTCGGTGAAGTGCACATGCGCGTGGAACCGAACAAGAGCAAGGGCTACGAATTTGCCTGGGAAGTATTCGGCGGCGCAGTCTCATCATCCTACCAGACCAGCATCGAAAAAGGCATCAAGTCCGTCATGGAAGGCGGCGCCATTGCGGGCTATCCCATCGTCGACGTGAAAGTGGCCATTACCGACGGCAAGGAACACGCCGTGGACTCCAAGCCCATGGCCTTTGAAATCGCCGGGCGCGAAGCCTTCAAGAAAGCCATGCACGGCGCCGGCCCGGTCTTGCTGGAACCGATCATGAAAGTCACCGTGGTCGTGCCGGAAGCCAACATGGGCGATGTGCTGGGCGACCTGAATACCAAGCGCGCGCGCGTGCAGGGCATGGATCAATCGGCGGGCAAGAGCATCGTCACAGCCTTTGTGCCGCTGGCCGAAATGCAAAAGTATGCGGCCGATCTCCGTTCGCTGACGCAGGGACGCGGCGTCTTCAGCATGGAATCCGACCACTACGATGAAGTGCCGGCGCACATCGCGCAGGGCATCATTGAGCAGGCGCAGAAAGACAATCCCCACCTGCGCACGGCGGATTCCGACTAACTGCCAGGCGGTCAGCTCAAGACCCGATCGGTTCACCGGCCGATCGGGTTTTTGTTTTCCCGCCAGACCCGTGCGCCAGTGCCGGCTTCAAGACGTGATATACTCAACGGCGGGCAACCAGCAGCGGCTCATCCCATGGAACTTTCGTCAGGCCATATCCTCAATAACCGGTATCGAGTCATCCGGCTGCTCGGCATGGGCGGCATGGGCGCAGTTTACTTTGCGCGCGACCCGGTACTCGATCGCCACGTGGCCATTAAGCAGCTGCAAGCCGATCCGATCACCGGGCAGCTGACTTCTGAGCGCATTCAAGCCCAGTTTCAACGCGAGGCGCAGATTCTGGCGTCGCTGCACCATCCCAACCTGCCGCGTGTCACCGACTACTTCACCGAAGACAATTTGCACTACCTCGTCATGGACTACATCGAGGGGCAGACGCTGCTGGAATTGCTGCAAGCCAATCCCAACGGACTGCCGGAAGACCAGGTGCTCGATCTGGCCGATCAGCTTTTGTCGGCGCTGGAGTACATCCACGCCCACCACTTGATCCACCGCGACATCAAGCCGGCCAATGTCCGCCGCACACCGGAGGGCCGCATCTTCCTGGTGGATTTCGGCCTGGCCAAACCGCACGATCCGAACAACCCGCGCACCACAGCCATGATTCACGGCCTGGGCACGCCGGAATATTCGCCGCCGGAACAGTATGATCCTGCCGCGCACACCGACGAGCGATCAGATATTTATTCGTTGGGCGCCACCCTGTATCATCTTCTGACCGGCCAGGCGCCCATTTCCGTCACACGCCGCACCTCAGACCCGGATGCGTTCCGCCTGCCGCGCGCCGCCAATGCGCACATCGCGCCGGAAGTGGAACGGGTCATCATGCGCGCCATGGAACTGGAACGCGCCAAACGGTTCGTGTCGGCGAATGATATGCGCGCCGCCTTGCAGATGGCGCGCCAGGCCGTGCCGGGTGAATCGATCGAGACGGCGGTGCTGCCGCCTACGCCGCGCGCTCCGCTAGCAGAAATGCCGCCGCGTGCCGGGTTCAGCCGCCGGAAGGTGCTCGGCCTGATCATCGCCGCCGTGGCCGTTGCGGTTGTCGCGTTAATGGTTCTGCGGGGGAATCCGCCGCCCAGCACACCAGCCGCGACTGAGGTTTTGCAGGCCGATGTGCAGATTACGCTCTTGAGCAGCACCACTTCGCCGGAGTACATCCTGCTGCAGAATCAGGGGACCGCCCCGCAAGACCTGAGCGGCTGGTATATCGAAAGCACCGTCGGGCCGCAGACCTTCAACTTCCCGATCGGATTTGTGCTGGCGCCGGGGGCCAGCGTGCGTGTGGAAAGCTACAATGGGGCGCAACATGCGCCGCCGCAATCCCTGCTCTGGTCGCCCGACGCGGTCTGGAACAACGCCGGCGACAAGGCAATTCTGCGGAACGCCGCGGGCAAAACGATCAGCAGCAAATGCTATGGCACTCAATGCCCATAAATCCGCACGCTGAACACTGCGGTCAAGCGCGGTTGAGGTTTGCAGCAAGTTGGCCTGAAGCCCGCTGCCGGCGTAACAATTGCAATCAAACTGCAATGAAACTGTGTGCTTCATTCAGGAAAAACTGACTTATAATGTGGGCCATAACCTGGATGTAGCAATCAATTCTCTTTGAGGAAGGAGGTGACAGACATGCTATACTTGCCGCGTGAAGAAGGTCAGGGCTTGGTGGAGTACGCGTTGATTCTCGTTTTGGTGGCTATTGTGGTGATCGTTATTTTGGCGTTGCTCGGCCCGGCGATTGGCAACATCTTCTCGAACATTTACACCAACGTCTAGTTGTCACGTTTCGTCGTGCGTAGGCAGTTTTGTGAAGCGAGCCTCGGTCATGCAGTCCGAGGCTCGCGCCTTTGGTTGCGCTACAACCGCACCGCCTGGCCGGTGCGCGCCGACTCCACCAGTGCCAGAATCGTGGCCACGTTGCCCCGGCTGTTCGCGAGCGAGATGCGCGGTGACTGGCCGTCCAGCACGGCCCGTTCCATGTCCTCCACCTCACCCAGATACAAATGATCCGATCGGGGCGACTCGATCATCTCCACGCGATCGCCCTGTTTGATCTTGATCCATTCGCCGCCCGCCGGCTTGAAGGGGCTCCCCAACTCGATCGCGCCACGCGTCCCGACAATCTCAAGCGCCGTGCGATAGGGCGCGCGGAAGCCGCAATCGAACTGGGCCAGCAGGCCGCTGGCAAAGCGCATTTGGCCGCTGAAGACCACATCGATCCCGGTCGAGCCGGTCACCTGCCAGCCGAACACCTCCACCGGCTCAGCGCGCGCGACGAGGCGTGAGAAACTGATCGGGTAGCAACCCACATCCCAGATCGATCCACCGCCCCACTCCGGCACCCAGCGCACATCGTCAGGCCGGTCGAGATTGAACGTGAATGCGCCCTTGATCAACAGCAGCTCGCCGATCGCTTCCTGCTCGAGCAGCGCCAGCACTTTCAACGTCTGCGGGTGATGCTGGTACATGAACGCTTCGGCGATGACGACGTTGTGCTTCTTCGCCGCGGCCATCATCGCGTCGACCTCGTCAAGCGTCAAGGCCAACGGCTTTTCGCACAACACATGCTTGCCCGCTTCGGCTGCGCGGATCGACCACTCGGCGTGCCAATGATTGGGGAGCGGATTGTAGATCACATCGATGTCGTCACGCGCCAGCAGTTCTTCATATGTGCCCACGGCGTGCGGAATATGCCACTCTTTGGCGTACTCTTTCGCCTTCACGATGTCGCGGCTGGCCACCGCCTTCAATTCCGATCGCAGTGATCCGCGAATCGGCGGAATCACCGCGCGATTGATGCGCGCCGTGCTCAACAATCCCCAGCGCAATTGCTTCATCATGCCTCCACGCCAAGGCTATCTCAAGGTGAGATGGCCGAGTTTTGCCGCCAGCGATCAGTCCTTAGCCGCCGCCCACACCTCGGCGACCGCCACTTCAAATCCAGCCAATAACACCGAACGCGCCGCGGCGCCCGCTTCATAGACTCCGGCTTCCACGTAGCGCGTGTCGTGCAGCGTCAGCACCACAATTTGTTTCTTCTGTGGATCAACGATCCAGTACTCGGGAATGCCAGCCTGCGCATACTCGCGTCGTTTTGTTTCCACGTCTAATTGACGGTTCTCAGGCGAGAGTACTTCAACGACCACATCGGGCACATCCAGAAATTGCTCGTGCAAACGATCAGCATGGCCCGGCAGGATGACGATCAGATCCGGCTCTCGAAATTTGCCCGGCCACAATCGGACTTTCAACGGCGCGAACAGAACCTCGGCGCCAGGCATGAATTGGCTTAAAAACCACAGCAACTGCCGGTTCAAGAAGGACACAATGCGTTGATGAGAAATCGTGGGCATCGGCAGAACCTCCAATTGGCCGTGTGAAAATTCAATCAAGCGCGTTGTTTCCAGTTCAAGATAATCGTCTTCCGTCCACACGCCTTGATGCGGAAAGAGGTCGGCCAGTTCCCAGACCGGCTCAGTGGTTTGTTGTGGCACTGTGCGCAACATGCTTCGCCTCCTGCTTAAGCGGCCTCGCCGAGACGCGCGCCGGCCAGCGCCCGCGCCTGCCGGTCGGCATTGTAGGACGAGCGCACCAGCGGCCCGCTTTCGACCCAGCGGAAGCCGAGTTCCATGCCGATTTGCTTCAACTCTGCGAATTCCTCCAGCGGCACGTAACGATCGATCGGCAGGTGCTGCTTACTCGGCTGGAGATATTGCCCCAACGTGAGGATGTCCACCTTCCGATCGGCTAGATCGCGCATCACGGCGATCACTTCCTCTTTCGTCTCACCCAACCCCAGCATGATGCCGCTCTTGGTGACTTGCGTTGGACTCAACTGCTTCGCGTTGCCCAGCGTCGCCATCGCCCAATCATAATTATCCTGCGGCTGGACCTTCTTAAACAAACGCGGCACCGTCTCCACGTTGTGATTGAGAATCTCCGGCGCGGCATCCGTCACCATCTTCAACGCATCGCGGTTGCCCTTGAAATCCGGGATCAACACCTCGATGGTGCAGCCGGGCTGCACTTCGCGGATGCGCTGAATCACCATCGCAAAAATCGGCGCGCCGCCGTCCTTGCGCTCGTCGCGGTTCACCGACGTGATCACCGCATGGCGCAGGTTCATCGCCTTGATGGCCTGCGCCACCCGGTTGGGTTCATCCCAATCCATCGGCGCGGGGCGGCCCGTCTTGATGTCGCAGAACGCGCACGAGCGCGTGCACACATCGCCCATCATCAAGAACGTCGCCGTGCCGCGCCCCCAGCATTCGCCGATGTTGGGGCACAGCGCTTCTTCGCAGACGGTGTGCAGCGTCTTGACGCGCATCAAGCGCTTGAGTTCGTCGTAGGTTTCACCCTGCGGCGCACGGACTTTCAACCACTCCGGGCGGCGCCTGGGTTTCTCCGCAGGTTGAATCGCTTCTACAGAAATGACGTTATCCAAAATAGATCTCCACAGGGGTGCTATTCACTTGCAAACAACTCCGCCACCGGAACGCTAAAGCCGGGCAAAACATCACCACCGCTCAACGTATCCTTCATGGTAAACCGTTCGACTTGTGTCACGGCGTGATAAACATATACCTGCTGCGTGCGCGGATCGATCACCCAGGCCAATTTCACGCCGCAGGTGAAATACTCGTCCAGCTTCTCCATCAGATCGCTCCAGGCATCATCCGGTGACATGACCTCGATCACCAGCTCCGGCGCGACATCCAGATAACTCTTCGATTTGATCTGAGCCATCCGCTCGTTGGAAATGAAAGCGACATCGGCGGCGCGCACCGTGTCAGGATTGCGGCCCGTGTAGATACCAACTTCACCCGAAACGACTTCACCCAGTGCTTGCTTCGAGACAAAATTGCCCAGCACACGACCAATTCGATTTTCAATGCGACCATGCGTGAAACCAGTCGGTGACATGCGGACAATCTCCCCTTTCACGAGTTCGGTGCGCCCCAGATCGCCCATGCGATACAGTTCGTCCCCCGTCACGGGCGGCGCTGGTTCCATGGTGGCCGATGTCGGCAGCGCTTGTACAGCCATAAGACTTGCCTCGCTTTCTACCTCAATTCTACGCCATCACTTCTCTCCCGGCAATGTGGGCCGATCACGGAGCCGCTTGTATCACCATCCCGCCGAAACGCGCTTCAGCAGCGAAACACTTCACGTCATCGATGTAGCAGATCGAACTGTCGTACGGCTCGCCGGTATCGGCATACGCCGCGCCATAGCCACCCGACAGGCTCAAATTGAAAAAGCGCAGCGGACGCCCGTCGAGCGAAACAGCCTTCGCCGCACAAGCCGCGCAGACGTAACGTGGATAACGCGGCAGCAGGGCAACAGACACACCGCAAATCGGACAGAATTGTTCGTCACTCATCGTCGTGATAATGGGCAGCGGCTGGTTGCAGCAGCAGATCACGCCGATCCCCCCAGCGCTGCAGGAAGCGATAGAAATTGCGCTTGCTTTTGCGTTCGCGCTCGTCGGGCGGCGTGTGGTACCACAGGCGATGCTCATGCTCGATCGTGTTGGCGCGAATCTCCGGCACGACAAGATTTTTCATGCCGCGATCGAGGAAGCGCAAACTGTAGTCCAGATCGATGTGCCGATAGAAACGGAACTTCTCGTCGAACAACCCCACCCGATCGATCTCCGCGCGACGGAAGGCCAGCAGGTACGCCTCCACTGCATCCACTTCCGGCCCCGTGGAAGATTCGAAGTCGCGCAGATCGCCCGATCGGACGCCCCACCCGCCCACGAGTCCCACTTCTGGATCGCGCAGCGCTTGCTCGATCGGCGTGAAGATGTCGCCCGTCACCTCGATGTGATTGCCCAGCACGACAACGATATGCCCCTGGCTGCGCAGCAAACCCGCGTTCCGACCGGCTCCCTCGCCCACCCAGTGATCGATCCACAACGGATGCACTTCAGGATGTTCGTGCGCCAGTCGTTCCACCACAGCCGCGGTGCCATCGCTGGAGCCGTTGTCGATCAGCACAATCTCGATCGAGCGATCACCCTTGTGCGCGATGACGCTGTTCACGGCCCGCTCGATCTCATCGGCGTTGTCCCACGCCAGCAGATTGATCGAAAACTCGCAGGCATCCGGCTCGACCAACATCGATTGGACTTCGCGCACATTCGTGATCACCTGCGGACGCGTGATCGGATCAACCGTGCCGCGCGCATGAACGCGCGAACGGTCAGGCGCATCATGCACGCGAAAACCCTCCACCTCGATCGAGGTGCGCATCATATCGCTGGATTGATACACGCCGTTCTTGCGAATCAAGTTCCGCGATGTGAAGCGCATCAGAATACCTTGTGGCACTTCGCGATGCGCTGCCAGCCAGTCCTGCAAGCCAAAACCCAGCACTTCATCAAATTTCAACAACAAATGCTGCTTGCTGGCGGCCGGCAGCTGCGAGTGCAGCATAGACCAGGTGGACGCTAACGCTACCGGGATGTTCACATCGTCGGCCAGCGCCGCCGCGAAGTTGCTGACATGCTCGGCCTCGGCCCACTCGTCGCGTTTACCACCTAAGCCATCATATTCCAGCAGTCGCTCACGCAGGCGACCCAGGCCGCGCTGGGCGCTGCGCAGTGCATCGAAGGTGAAGTTCAAGCGCGTGCGGTAATGCGCGGTCGCGTACAGGTAACGCAGCGCGATCGGATCGAAGCCGCGCACCACAAGATCGACCAGCCGATAATCGTTGCGCGTCGACTTCGCCATCTTCAAGCCATCGACCAGCAGGTGCTGGCCGTGCACCCAGTAATTGACGAACGACTTGCCCGTGCAGCCTTCACTCTGCGCGATCTCGTCTTCGTGATGGGGAAAGATCAGATCGACGCCGCCGGTGTGAATATCGATCTGCTCGCCCAGATGCTTGATCGACATGGCGCTGCACTCGATGTGCCAGCCGGGGAAACCCTCTCCCCACGGACTGTCCCACTTCATCACGCGGCCCGGCTCGGCGGCTTTCCACAAGGCGAAATCTTCGGCGGCCTGCTTGTCCGTGGCTACTTCGCCGCGCACGCCGCCCAGCAGCCCCGTCAATTCATTGCGCGACAAACGTCCATAGTTCGGAAACGCCGACACATCGAAGTAGATCGTGCCATCAACCTCGTAGGCTAATCGGTTGGCGATGAGCCGCCGGGTGATGTCGATCATCTCCGGCACATGCTCGGTCGCGCGGGGGAAAACATGTGCGGGCAGGATGTTGACCCTGGCCTCGTCCTCCATGAACGCTTGCGTGTAAAACGCGGCGATCTCCAGCGGCGTCTTGCCTTCCTGGATCGCCGCGGCGATCAGCTTATCCTCGCCCCGATCGAGCAGCTCCTGCCGCATGTGCCCCACGTCGGTGATGTTCTTGACGTGCTTTACCTCGTAGCCGAAATGCCGCAGCGTGCGGCGCAGCCAGTCCGCCAGCATGAACGAGCGCAGATTGCCGATGTGAATGTAGCGATACACCGTCGGCCCGCAGGTATACAGCCGCACCTTGCCCGGCTCGATCGGGCGAAAGATCTCTTTAGCGCGCGTGAGGGTGTTGTAGAGACGAAGTTCCATGCTGAACCGATTCTGATCCACGAAGTACACGAAGCAACTGCGCCGCGTTTATTGTATCACGTCCAATACCCTGTCACACGGTTGAATGCCTCGATCAACCGTGCTATACTTTGCATGGAGGAGCACAAGCATGGCCGTCGCAATGGAAACCATCGCACAGGGACTTCATCTCACTCCGGCAGAATTGGCGCAGCGCAGCTTGCTGGCCTATCTGGAGCGCGAAATGCGGGCAGTGCAGCTGGACATTGACGATCTGCACGATCGCTATCGAGTCAACACCGCCGCCGAATTGCGCGCCCAGATCGAAGCCCGTACTGTTTACAGCCATCCTGCCTGGGAAGAATACATCGAATGGCAGACGTTGGAGGCCCAACTGGCGCGTTTGCAGCGCTGGTCTGAGGAACTGCGGTGATCTACGACGACCTGGCGACTATCGCGCTCAATGAATTTGCCGACATCGTACAGCGCGCCGAAATGATAGGCCGCCGGGCCGCCACTCCGCTCAAGCTGCGCCTCTACTTGCATGACGCAACTTTTCTGGATGTGTGGCTGAACCCGGCGGCCACCGATTACGCTTATCACTGGGAGCAGCGTGCCAAGCGCGGCTTAATTCATCGGTTCGACAACGCCCCCGATTTTCCGCACCTCTCGACGTTTCCGCAACACTTCCATGACGGCGTAGAGAACAACGTGAAAACCAGCAACCTCTCCGCTGATCCCGCCGAAGCTCTGCGCGCCGTCCTGAATTTTGTGCGCCAGAAACTGGCCGACTACGAGCGCGGCACGCCGTAGAATCACTGGTGAATCGAATGCCCTTCCACCGCCTCCGCCGCTTCCATCATCGCTTCGCTCAACGTGGGGTGCGCGTGGACCGAGCGGGCCACTTCGTGCGGCGTCAGTTCATAGTTGCGCGCCAGCACCCATTCGGGCAGCAGCTCGGTCACTTCCGGGCCGATCATGTGCACGCCCAGAATTTCGCCGTACTTCGCGTCAGAGATGATCTTCACGAAGCCATGATTCTCGCCCAGCCCCAGCGCCTTGCCGTTGGCCTGGAAGTTGAAGCGGCCCACTTTGTACTCGAGGCCGCGCTCCTTCGCCTGCTTCTCGGTGATCCCCAGCGACGCGACTTGCGGCTGGCAGTAATAGCAGCGCGGCATGCCTTCGATGTCCAGCTCCACCGTCTCCACGCCGGCGATGGTTTCCGCGGCCACAATCCCCATCGCCGATCCCACGTGCGCCAGCATCAACTTCGCATTCACGTCGCCGATCGCGTAGATGTTGGGCACGTTGGTGCGATAGCTTTTATCCACCACGATCGCGCCGCGCTCAGTCTTCACGCCCACCGCTTCCAGCCCAATGTTTTCGCTGTTCGGCGCAAACCCGATCGCGATCAGCGCTTTATCGGCCTTAAAGGTCTGGCCGCCCGCTTTCACCTCAACGCCGTCGCCCGCCGTCGCCAGCGATTCAACTTTCGTGTTCGTCAGCAGGTTGATGCCCAGCTTCTTGAGATGCTTCTCCAGTTCCTTGCTGACCTCTTCGTCTTCCAGCGGCGCGGCGTTGGGCAGCATCTCGATGATGGTCACGTCCGTGCCGTACGATCGGAACACGTAGCCGAACTCCAGCCCGATCGGCCCCGCCCCGATAATCACGATCGACTTTGGCGGCTGCGTGATCTCCAACGCATGACGATACGTGATGATGGCCTGGCCATCGACCTCGACGCCCGGAATGCTGCGCGCCCGCGCGCCCGTGGCGATGATGATATTCTTCGACTCGATCACGCCTGTGAACGCAGTGCCCGCCACCGAGGGGGCAGTCTCGACCGCGGTGATCTCAACGTGCGTGGCATCCTGCAACTTGCCGACACCCTGATACACATCGATCTTGTTCTTCTTCATCAAGAACTGCACACCCTTCACCAGCCGGCCGGATACATCGCGGCTGCGTTTGTGGGCCACCGCATAATCGAGTTTCAGATTCTCGAACGCGAAACCGAAGTCCTTGCCGCGCTTCAGCAGGTTGGCGATCTCGGCATTGCGCAGCAGCGCCTTGCTGGGAATGCAGCCCCAGTTCAGGCACACGCCGCCCAGGTGTTCCTTCTCCACGATCGCAGTTTTCAGTCCCAACTGCGCGGCGCGAATAGCAGCCACATAGCCGCCCGGCCCGCCGCCGATTACAGTCACATCATAAGTGGTCATCAGGTCTCCTGTTCAACAAATAGCCTCCCGCCTACAGTGACGGAATGCCAAGGTCTTTACAAATTTTGCGTGCTAGCTTATCGACAATTTCAGCATGGCGCGGCACAGCTGAGGTCCGCCGATTTGCGGGATTCCAATAGATTGAATGACGTGATCCTTCTCGAAACAACACACAGCCCTGTTCTTGCAGATGCTTGATCAGCGCGTGGCGCTTCATAGCTAATCAGACGGACACCAGAATATCTTCTCGCACAAAGGTCTTGCCTTCGACTTCGCGCCGCGTCAACTCACGATTCGCTTCCAGCACTAGCTGGATCGCTTCTTTCAAGTTCTCCCGCGCTTCCGGTAAAGTCGCGCCCTGCGTGTTCGCGCCGGGCAATTCCTCGACGTAACCAATCCACCATTCGCCTTCTTGCTCAAAGACAGCGGTAAATTTGTTTTCCATTGTTGTCGTGCTCCCGTTGCGGTCGCGTTCAACTTCATAGACGGGCGCTTCGTCCGCCTCGCGCAAGCGCTTGCCCAATCCCAGCTGTTCATACAGGTCAGGAGGCTTTGGCCCGACGTAGAGCAGGTTGACGAGTTGTTCCTCTTCCAGCACGCGCCAGATCAAACGATGGTTACGCGGCGGCCACATGCGCCAATAGCCGGGATGATCTTCCAGCTCTTTAGCTGCGTCTGGACGTGGCTGGCGAGTCAAATCATGAATGACCTGCCGCGCCTGTGCCCGAACATCGCCCGGCAATGAGTCCAGCATGTGCATGAAGCGGCGGTTATACCACAGGCGGTAAGTCACTATTCGCGCGGCGCGGTAGCCGCCTCCCATTCTTCTGCTGTGGCAATGATCACGTCTTCTGGGTGGGCGCGTTGATACGCTTCCGCAATTTTAATCTGTTCGCTCAAGAAATCTTCTTCCGACTGGCGCTCGCGCAGAAACATGACGAAATCGAGCACCTCGCGCGCCAGCTTCTCCGGCAGTTGGGCAATCTCGAACTGGATCAATTCTTGAGCCGTCATCGACTTCATCACGCACCTCCCACACCAATTATACTGCGCGCCCGCCGGAAACACTTACCCCCACGTCTCCAACCGCTGCTTGATGGCCGCCACAAAATTATCAGCGCTGTTGCCATCGAGGATGCGGTGATCGAACGTGAGGCCCAGATAGACCATCGGCCGGATGGCGATCGCGTCGACGTCGTTCTGCGTCACGACGACGACGCGCTTCTGAATCTGGCCGACGCCAAGGATACCACATTGCGGCTGGTTGATGATGGGTGTGGCAAACAGACTGCCGCTAGTGCCGTGATTGGTGATCGTGAACGTTCCCCCTTGCACTTCATCGGGCTTGAGCTGCTTGCGCCGCGCTCGATCGGCCAGATCGTTCACGCTGCGCGCCAGTCCCAACAGGTTGAGCGAATCGGCGTTCTTGATCACCGGCACGATCAAGCCATCCGCACCCAACGACACGGCGACACCCAGATTCACCGTGCGGTGCAGCACGATGCCGCTCTCGCTCCACGACGAATTCACCAACGGATACTGCTTCAGCGCGGCGATGGTCGCCATGGCAAAGTACGGCGTGAACGTCAGATTCGCGCCATCGCGTTCGAACGCGGCTTTGTTGGCAGTGCGATGCGCCACCACTTTCGACAAATCGACTTCGAACACGGTGGTCACGTGCGGACTGGTGCGCTTGGACATCACCATATGATCGGCAATGGCTTTGCGCATGTTGTTGAGCGGCACGACGTCGCCATTCACAGCCGCCGGGGCCGCCGCCGGAACGATCGGGGCAACGGCGGCCGCAGCCGGTTTGCTAAAGAGTTCTTCCGTGGGGCGGAAGAGTTCGCCTAATCCCGGCTGCTCCCAGGCTTCCAGTTTTTCTGCGGGCGCACCCGCCTGCTTTTCGACGTAGGCCAGAATATCTTTCTTCGTGACCCGCCCGCCTTCGCCTGTGCCGTGAATCAACGCCACGTTGACGTTGTGCTCAGCAGCGATGCGCGCCACCACCGGCGAGATGCGTGCGCTTGATCCGTTGCCGCGCGGCTCAACGTTAGATGCGGCTGGCACGCGTTCGGTTACAGGGGCCGGCTCGTCGATCGCTTCATTGGGCGCTCCAATCAACGCAATCACCGTCCCGGCCTTCACTACATCGCCTTCATTGGCGTACAATTTCAACAGCGTGCCTTCGCCCGCCGCCGTGACTTCCGTCGTGACCTTGTCGGTTTCCACTTCCAGGATCGGCTCGTACAACTTCACCGGCTCGCCAACCTGCTTCAACCAGCGGCTGATCTTACCCTCGACGACGCTTTCCCCCAGTTGGGGCATGATGACGTTAGTCCCCATTGCCAATCTCCCCTCTAGCCACGTAAAGCGTAACGAGTAAAACGTAACAACCGCCCTTACGTTTCACTTTTTACGCTTCACGGTTTAGTAGCGCGCCAACTTCCTCATCGCGTCCGCAATCTTCTGCGGATTCGGCATGAACCAGTCTTGCAGCGGATGGCTGTACGGCACAGCGGGCACATCTGGCCCGGCCACACGCCTGATGGGCGCGTCCATGTAATTGAAACCTTCTTCGGCCAGAATCGCCGCGATCTCTGCGCCGTATCCCAAGAACCGATTGTCCTCATACACGATGAGAGCCTTGCCCGTTTTCTTGAACGAGTTGAGCACGGTCTCTTTGTCAAGCGGATTCAGTGTACGCAGATCGATCAGTTCCACGTCGATGCCTTCCCGCGCGACTTCTTCGGCGGCTTGCTGGCAGTAGTAGTGCATCATGCCATAGGCATACACGCTGAGGTCCGAGCCGGGCCGCGTGATCTTGGCCTCCCCGATCGGAATGGTGTACTCCCCGTCGGGCACCTCGCCCTTGATCAGGCGATAGCCCTTCTTCGGTTCGAGGAACAACACCGGGTTGTTGTCGCGCACCGCACTCTTAAGCAAACCCTTGGCATCATATGGATTAGACGGGATGACGACCTTCAAGCCCGGCACGTGCGCGAACGTCGCCTCGATCGATTGCGAGTGGTACAGTCCGCCGCCGATGCCGCCGCCGTAGGGTGTGCGAATCACCAGCGGAACCGTGAACGTGCCGCCGGTGCGATAGTACATGCGCGCTGCTTCGTTGACGATCTGGTTGTAGGCCGGCTGAATGAAATCGGCGAATTGGATCTCGCAGATGGGGCGCATCCCATTCATGGCCGCGCCGATACCCACCGCCACGATCGATAGCTCGGCCAATGGCGAATCGATCACGCGCGTGGAGCCATACTTCGCATGCAGCCCCAACGTGGCGCGGAACACACCGCCGCGCGGGCCAACATCTTCGCCGGTGATGAACACACGATCATCGCGGGCGAGTTCTTCGTCCATCGCTTCGCGGATGCCTTCGATTAAAGTCTTCTCAGCCATGAATTTTCGTCTCCCTCGAATCGAAAACGCAAAGGTAACGAGTAATGAGTAACGAGTAACGAGTAAATGGCCGATTACTCATTACTCATTACTCGTTACTTGTTACGGCGCAAACACCGGCCCGGCTGCCCATTCCACATTCGGATACGGCGCGGCCTCGGCGGCTTGATGCGCGTGGTTCACTTCGTCGACGATCTGCTCATCCAGTTCGCGATCGTGCTGCTGCGAGAGGATGCCCGCATCCATCAAACGACCGCGAAATTTGGGAAGTGGATCGCTGATCTTCAGCGCAGCCTTGTCTTCTTTCGATCGATACGTGGAGTCATCGTCATCGGAGGAATGCGGCGTCAGGCGCACCACGCGCACTTCCAGCAGCGTCGCGCCGCCGCCCGATCGGGCGATGTCGATCGCTTCGCGCGCGGCGTGATACGCGGCAATCGGATCGAGGCCATCGGCGGTGATCCCGCGCACGCCGTAAGCCAATGACCGATCGGACACGCGCGCGATCGCCATCTGCTTGTCCATCGGCACGGAGATGGCGTACTCGTTGTTCTCGACCACGACAATGAGGGGCAGTTTGTGGACGCCGGCCCACGTGAGGGCTTCGTGGAAATCGCCCTGATTCGTGGACCCTTCGCCGAGACAGGTCACCGCCACCCGATCGCCGCCGCGCAGTTTCTCGGCCAGCGCCACGCCGGCAGCTTGCGGCACTTGCGTGGCCACGGGACTGGAAACGCTGTAGATGTTCTTTGATCGCAGCGAATAATGCTCGGGCATCTGCCGCCCGCCGGAACTGGGATCGCCCTGCTTGCCAAAGACGCCCAGCATCACGTCGAGGGGTGTCATGCCGCAGGCCAGCACCATCGCCATGTCGCGGTAGTACGGCAGGAAATGATCTTCGCCGCGCCGCATGGCAAAGGCGATGCCCACCTGCGCGGCTTCGTGTCCCATGCCGGAAATGTGAAAGGCGATCTTGCCCTGCCGGTGCAAAATCCAGCAGCGCTCGTCCAGACGACGGGCGCGCAGCATGGCAGCGTACATGTCCAGCAAGAGATCGGCGGGCAAACCATCGAGGGTTGCAGTCGCAGATTCGACAGCCGTCATGACCATCGGTTCCTCCCTTGGGTTGTAGGTTGTGGGGTCACACGTCAAGCACGGGCCAGGTACTCAACGTTAGGCTAAATGGCGCGAAACTCAGAGTGCGTTGTAAGACGCTCCCCAACCGCGTCCTCGCGGTTTGCCCCGACCGCGAGGACGCAGTCGGGGAGCGGGTTCTCAAGACATCAGATCGATGAATTCTTCCATGCTCGAACCGGTACAGGCAGATTGTCTTCGCGCAAAGCGGCGATGTAGCCATCGATCGCTTCACGGATGTTCCTGACCGCTTCTTCGCGTGTTGTCCCCTGGCTGATGCAGCCCGCCAAACTGGGGCATTCCGCTACCCAATAACCATCCTCGCCAGGATACACAATCACCTGTCGCATGGCGCCTGCCTCCTCACCGTTTCTTCAGGCCAGAGTATACCGCACATTGTACGGCAGCGCGATACACGTTTACATTTTACGCTTCATGTTTTACTCTCCGCCTTGCGCGCCGATCGAATCGCTCTGAATTTCGGGATGACGATGCGCAGCAGCAGTAACACCACGATCAAGATGAGGATGCCCATGATCACGGGGATGACGATGGTCGTGATGGTAACCATCAACGCGCCGAGCGCTTCCACGAGCGCCAAGATCGGACTCGCCACCCCACCGGTCGATCCAGCTGCCACCGCGCGCGTCACCACCGTCGCACCTTGCACCGTCAGCGCCACACCGCCGCCCGCGATGATGGCCAGCGCCCAGCGCGCGATCGGGTGCATATCGGTTAACACCGCGGCCATCATGATCACGCCCGCGATGGTCGCGGCGGGTGTGGCGATGCTATCGAGCGCGTTACTGACCCACGGGACGAGGAACCCCAACAGTTCGATCAGCGTAGCCACCGCAAACACCAGCGCCGCCACCGGCGTGCCCATCCATTCAAAGCCCGGCGCCAGTTGAATGACGCCCGCCATCGAGGCGAGGCTCACCAGCAGCATCGGCACAAAGACGCGAAAGCCCACCGCCGCGCTGAGACCGATGCCCAACAAAAAACTTGCAAGCATTTCTGCCATAGCCATTCTCGTGGTTCAGGTTAATTGTGCGGCGATTGGAAAGCACACCTGACGAACGTGCCGCTGATCACCCACCTGCGTGGGCGAGTTCAACCAACTCCCGTCGGCGCAGGCCGACGGTCGGCTTCAGCCCACCAGGCGCGAATTGCCCATGTCCGCCGCAACGCGGCGGTGGGCCGCTGGGCGCATTCGCCAGCCCCTCAATCCACAATCTGTTGAATCTCGCCGTTGATTTCCAACCCGGCGTGCCGCCCGGTTCCCTCAAATAGCACTTGCTCATCTTTCAAGTCGATCAGCTTCACGGCAATCGCCGCCGTCAAACTTTCCGTCACACGCTGCAGCATCTCACTGCGATACGGCGCGTGCAGCAGGCCGCCTTCGCTGCGCGCCGCATCAATCGCCAGGCGATGCGTCTGGTTGACAACGCGCAAGATCACGTGTGTATCCGTCAAGCGCAGGCTGGTGATCTTCGATCCGTTGTACTTGGTGAAGCGGTACAACTGACGCCCATGCCACAACCCGATGATGAACCCCCGGAACGATTTGCCCAGCCACGGGATGGTCGCCACTGAGATTGTAATCGACGTACCCTGTTGTTCAAAGTGATTCGTCTGCCCCCAGATCCACGCCTGCGGAAAGGCCTGCCCCCAGTCCTTCTCAATGTAACCGCGCCCGCCGTCGAAATTCACCGTTTCACCGTTCATGTGCAGCGAGCCGCACACAGCATGATCGAAACCGAGCACGCCGTGATAGCACTCCATGAACGGCGCAAAGGCATACGGCCCCATGATGCCGGGCGAAGTCAGGCTGACCGGCCACGGCGTGATACCGTCGAACGTCAGCGCGCCGCGCAGGGTCCGATCGGAATCGGCAATGTCGATCGAGATGTGGTCCACCCGAAAGTGATTCGGCCCCACGCGCAGATCGAACTCCCGATCGGATGCCGCAAACTGATCGAGCGGGTAACGGTGGTACGTCGAATGGCCGCTCAAGCCATCGAGCACCTGGACGAACGCATGAGAGGTCGATCGATCCTTGCCCAGAAACACGCCCGGAATGATCGCCTGGACGTGCTGTTCGGTGGCATCGACGAACTTGAAATACCAGCCCTCAAAAAAGTCACGGCGTTTCCCCTGACCGTGATACAACGCGGGCTGCCAGACGGCGCGCAGCCCGGCCCGGATTGCTTTCAGCATCTGTCCCCCCGCGACCTGCACAGTATTTGTTGTGCTAATTCAAGTGTATCACAACAAAACTGCGTAATGTCGTCATCACTTCCATTACGCAGTCAGTGTGTCTCACCGCTTCGCCGCCGGCGGCCTGCCTTTGGCCTCCGCGGCATCTTCAACGGGCGGCGCGGGCGGCGCATTGATGAGATCCCACAGGCCCTGCGCCAGCACGCCGATGGCTTGCGCCGCCGGGGCGCTGGCCTCCAACTGGAAGATGGTGGCCCCCTTTACAGAGGAGTACCGCAGTTTGGGATCGTCGGGAATGTGATAGACGCGCCGCAGCCCCAGCGCTTTTTCTACCTGCGCCGCTGGAATGCCGCCTGGCATGTTGGCGCGATTGATGACCAGCACGATGCGCTCCACCGGCAGGCCCAGCAGCGCGGCCATATCGCAGAAAATCCGCGCATTCTTCACCGACGCCAGTTCCGGCGTGATCACCAGCAGCAGCAGGTTGACGATGTCGATCAATGCCAGGTTCTGATCGGTCAGGTAGCTGCCCGTGTCGATCACCACCGCGCTCGCTCGATCGCGCAGCCGGCGCGCGGCCTGCACCAGCATGCTGCCGGTGATCAATTCAGCCGCTTCCGGCTTGGGCGGCGCAAACAGCAGGTTGATGCCCGACGAGTGAGCCATCAACAGATCGGGCAAGGTCTCCGCGTCGGGGCGGCTGCTGGTGGTCAAATCGGCCAGCGACTTGGTGGGGCGCATGTTCAGGTGCACCGGCAGATCGCCGAATTGCAGATCGGTGTCGATGAGGGCGGCGCCGTGCTGAATCTGATCGAGCGCAGCCGTCAGGTTGATTGCTAGCGCCGATACCCCCACGCCGCCGCGCGGACTGTAGACCATGAACAAGGGCACCCGCAGGCTGGAAGTGGTGCGCTCGACGACGGCGATTTCGGAAGGCAGCGCCGCCTGCGCAAGCGCCGGGCGTTTCGCTTCTTCGATCTTCCGGTAGGTCGGTATTGCCGCCTTGTACACGCGGCGAATGCAGTTCACCAGTTCGTCGGCGCTGAACGGCTTGGTCTGGTAATCGCGCGCGCCCGCCAGCATGGCCGAGCGCATGTAGTCCTGCTCGAACTGAACTGAGATAATGATGACCTGGCAATAGGGCACCTGCAGCGACATTTCGCGGGTGGCCGTGATGCCATCCATGTCCGGCATGTTGATGTCCATCAACACGATGTGCGGCTCGTACTCGTGCGCCAATTCCAGGCCAGAGATGCCGTTGTAGGCCTGCCCGACCACTTCCATGTCTGACTCGAAAGCAATCAGGCGGCTGACGTTCTCGCGCGTCTC
The DNA here is from genome assembly GCA_964398185.1 of uncultured Anaerolineae bacterium. GTDB lineage: Bacteria > Chloroflexota > Anaerolineae > Fen-1058 > Fen-1058 > Fen-1058. Next base: position 59,979 of record CAYNML010000015.1, read on the forward strand.
TTTGTTGTCGTCTACGATCAGGATGCGGATTTTATCGCCGGTGGAACCGGGTTTTACGAGGCGCGTCGGCGGACGTGACAACGCTTCAGCTTTGGCTGCAGAACGGGCGGCAGCATCGGCCGCAGCGGCGGTCTGGCGCTGAGCGGCAGCCTTCTGCTCGGCAGCCGTGGGACTCGCCACCTTGGCCTGCCCGATTAATGACGTTAACGAGGGAGGCGGTTCAGATGCAACAGCAGGAGCAGCGGGGACGGCAGTGGATTTGGCCGGTGCGGGCGCGGTTTGCTTGACCTTCTTGCGGCGGCGGCGCATGACGACCGCCAGCACCAGCACGAAGAGCAGCAGCACGGACAGCCCGGCAATGACAAGCAGGAGTGTAGGATCCATTGGACACAATCACCTTGAGTACAGTAACGGCTATTGTACGCGGCCCGACCCTCTGCGCCAATCCCACCAAAGTCCGGGGACTATCTCGTCCCACCAAAGTCCGGGGCGCAGCACGGGACATACCTTACCGCTCACTCCTCAGTTAGCGGCGATTGTATCACAGGTGTCTCTTGCAGACGAATGAGGGCGGACTGCGCGGCCTGCGCCTCGTCGGGCGTAAGGTCATCGTCGGCATAACGTGCGCGAAGATAGAGGGCGGTCAATCCATCCAGGGCTGCCTGTCGCGTTTCAGGCAAGCGGCCAATTTGCTGCGCATATTGCGCGGGCGTTTGCGAGGGCGCGCGCTCTGGTATACGCACACGCGCCCAGTCCAGGAAGCCCTGATAAGCGCGGCGCACGGTCTGCCGCGCATCATCGCCGCGCAGCGGCAGATACCTTTCGCGCTCGGCAACAGATTTGCGGCGCAGGCGTTCGAGCAAGTTCTTCAACTGCTCCCGCAGCAATTCGCGCGTCGCAATACTTTCGCGAATTTCGTCGGGATTGCGGCGAGACAGTAAACCCGATCGGCGCAGCGCCCAGATGGCGGCCACGGCGAACACGATCAACAGCAGCACCACCGCGGTGCCCCGGCTGAACGTGGCAAATTCGGGCGAATCGAGAAAACTCTGGACGTCGCGCTGGGCGCCCGCCAGGTTTAGCTGCACACCCAGGTTGCGAATCACCTGCATCACCCCCATGACACCTTCCAGGATCAAACGCAGGATCGCCTGCAGCAGTGGCACCAGGGGCGTGATCAACCAGAACAAAAAAGTCAACACCGGGCGCAGCACATCGACCAAGCCATTCCCCAGCGTGAAAGCGGCCGGACCGATCGAAGCGATGAACTCCCGCAGCACGTCGGGGGAGAAGAGCGTCGCGATCAGCAGCCCGCTCAGCAGGATGGCGCCGACCACGCCAAGGATGATGGCGAACCAATGGCGCTGGCGCTTCAGCCACGATCCGGCTTCCGGCTGCTGCGCGCGCGCCAGCTCCACATTGACGATCGTCAAGGTGCTCAACGCGGTGGCAAAGAAGATCAGCACGGCGGCCAGCACATCGGACGGCGCGAGGCGGCGCGAGAAGTGATTGACCAGGATCAGGCAGGCCAGGGCCAGCACACCGTTGAGAAAAGTCCGCTCCAGGTTTTCTTCAACCAGCGATCGGCTGCGTCCAAGGAGAATGCCGCGCCACCACAAAATGGCCACCACCATCGCCGTGAGCAGTTCGGGCGCGACAGAGTTTTGCCAGTCCAGCAAATTCTGCAACAAGACGCCGGGCAGCGACATGGAATAGGTCAGCACGGTAATGACGACAATCGCCAGCAAGCCGTTTAACACGATCAGGCGGCGTTCATGGCGCGTCCGGCGCATGGCCTGACGAGTCACCACCATGCTCGCCAGGATCACGCCCACCATCACGCCGGGCGGCGGCACCTGCCCCACCCGATTGATTCCGGTGGAGAGCACCACCCACTGCGCCCACGGCTCAAACCACGTCACCACCATGCTGGCGATGGCGACCGGTAGAATAATCAGCTGCAGCCAGTCAATGCGCTTCATGCTCTTGCCCCATCAAGTGGCCGGCGGACTCACCGGCGACCACGCCAGGTTCAACGCTGACAGTTCCGGCCAATTTTCGCGCACCACGCACAGCGGCACGTCGGGCGGCACAGGCCGATCGAGTTGACGACCGACCAGAATCAGCGCCACCGGATGGCCCTTGCGCCGCAGGCCCAACAGCCCATTGAGCAGGGCATCGTTGATCAATGAAGTGATCGCAAAGATCGAAGCGCCATAGGGCAGCCGCGGTTGTTCGAGGCGCAATAGCTGGTCAAACGGCATGAGCGGTGTGGACATCAATTCGGCCAGGGTGTCGAGCAAGTGGCTGGCCTGCAAAGCGTGACGCGACGCGGGCAGGTGAATCCATGCACCGGATTCAAGGATGGCGCCGTTCGAGGCCAGGCCGACAGAGCGGCGCGCTTCCAGTCCCGCCAGTGCCAGCGAGGCGGCCACCACAATGGCCGTCTCGAGAAAGTCGACGACGACACCTTCATAGAGGTGCTCCAGCGTTTGGACATTCAGGCAGATCATCCAGTGCGGCGCGGCGCTGGGATCGAACAGTTTGGTCTGCAAGGTGCTGCGATGTGCCGTCGCTTTCCAGTGCACGTGGCGCACACTGTCACCGGGGTGATAATCGCGCGCGCCGGCCACTTGCAGCAGATCGTTCAAGATGCGCCGCTCGCTGCCGAAATCGCCCAGCGGCCGCGCCACCGCTAAGCTGAGCTGCCGGACCGGAACAATCTTGGGATAGACCAGCACGGTCTGCACAGCCGCCGCCAGCTGGCGGCGGCGGCGAAACCCAAACAGATCGCCGGACGCGATCTGCGCCGGTCCGATGCGATAGACACCGCGTCGTTCGCCGCGCAGCCGATAGCGCCGCCGCACTTTCTCGTACCAGCGCAGACTGTAAACATTAGCCAGCACACGGCGATGTGGCCGCGTACTGAGATGTGTCTCGGTGCGCAAAATGAGCAGATCTTGCGGCACTTCATCTTCCACCCGCAACCACGGCAGCGGCAGCGGTTTGGCATTGATCAGCTCAACCCAGAATTCCGTCTCTTCGCCCTGAAACAAGCGCAGCGTCTCAAACCGGCGCGTATAGCTGATGCCCGCCAGGCAATAGCGGCCCCACAACCACGAGGTGAAGGCAATGATTACCACGATGATGCCGATGAGGAACAGCAGCGGGCTGCGTGTTACCAGGCTGAGCACAAAAACGAGGAAAAGCAGCACAAGGGTGAGACGGCTGGTCATGGCTCCGACCAGATCTCTTCCACCGGCACGGGCACCTGCTCGATCACGCCCTGCAGCACCGCGGTCACGTCCTTGCCGTGCAAGCGCGAGTGGCTGGACAGGATCAAGCGGTGGGCCAGCGTCGGCACGCTGAGCCGCTGCACATCGTCGGGGATGATAAAGGCGCGGCCGCGCACCGCCGCCAGCACTTGCGCCGTGCGCGCCAGCGCCAGCGATCCACGCGGACTTGCGCCGAGCGACAACGCGGGAGTGTGGCGCGTGGCGCGCACCAGCGCCAGGATGTACGTCTCAATGGCGGGGCTGATGTAAACGCGGCGGCAGGCCTGGCTGAGTTCCAGCACTTCAGCGCCGGTGATCACCGGTTGCAGCGACTCCAACGGATCGACTTCGCGGAAGCGGCGCAGCACTTCGCGTTCTTCTTCGGCCTCAGGGTACCCGATCGACACACGCAGCAAAAAGCGATCAAGCTGCGCTTCGGGCAGCGGGAACGTGCCCTCCAATTCGATGGGGTTCTGCGTGGCGACAACGAGGAAGGGCCGCGGCACCGATCGGGTGATGCCGTCCACCGTCACTTGCCGTTCTTCCATCGCCTCGAGTAAAGCCGATTGTGTGCGCGGCCCCGCCCGGTTGATCTCGTCAGCCAGAATGATCTGTGACATCAACGGCCCGGCGCGATATTCAAATTCCTGCGTCTTCTGGTTGAAGATGCTGACGCCGGTGATGTCGCTGGGTAATAAATCGGGCGTGAACTGCACGCGCTGAAACGAGCAGCCCAGCGATTTCGCTAACGACTTCGCTAGCATCGTCTTGGCCAGGCCCGGCACGTCTTCGATCAGCACGTGGCCCGGCGTCAACAATGCCACCGTCAGCAACTCGACGACGGACGCTTTGCCGACGATGACCTTCTCGATGTTCTGCTGGATGGCCTGGGCTGCAGCCTGGATCTGCGAGAGATCGGTCATTAAAAGGGTCCTTGGGAGATCTAACGAGTAACAAGTAACGAGTAAAACGTAGATGGCGCATTACTCGTTACTCGTTACTCGTTTGCTTATCTCATCCAACTTCGCCACTTCCTCATCCGTCAAGCGCCAGCCCAGCGCCCCGAAGTTTTCCTGCGCCTGCCGCAGATTCTTCGCGCCGGGAATGGGCACCGCGCCTTTGCAGATGAGCCAGTTCAACGACACTTGCGCCGGCGTCTTCGCGCTGTCAGCGACGCCGTGCGCCTGGCCGATCTCGCGCAGCACCTCGATCAGGGGCTGAATCCTGGCCAGCAGCTTGCGGTTGTAGATGCGGCCGCGCATACCGGGCAGGACGTTATCGGGCGTGTACTTGCCGGTGAGCATCCCCTTGGCGATCGGACTGTAGGCGATGACGGTCACGCCCAGATCGCGGCAGACTTTGATCAAGCCGCTGGTCTCCGGCTTCCGATTGAGCAGGCTGTATTCCACTTGGTTCGAAGCCAACGGCACGCCGCGCTGCAACAGCGCCGCATGCGCGCGGATGGTCTGGCTGGAACTGAAATTGGATACGCCCACGGCGCGCGTCAGGCCGGCCTCCACCGCGTCGGCCATCGCGTCCATCCACGCTTCGACCGAGACGGGCGTGTACGGCCAGTGAATCTGATATAAGTCTACTTGCGAGAGGCCCAATCGGTTCAAACTGTTGCGCAGCGCCTGCAGCAGGCGGCCTGCGGTCAAGCGCCACGGCATGGGCGCGAACTTGGTCGCCAGCACCACCTGATCGCGCGTGTTGGTCTCCGCCATGAACTGGCCAATCAACTGCTCTGAGCGGCCGCGCCCGTACATCTCTGCCGTGTCGATGAAGTTGATCCCGGCGGCCAGCGTCGCTTCATAGACCGGCTTCAGATCGACCTCGCCGTAACCTTTGCCGTAATTCCACATCATCGTGTCGCCCCACTGCCAGATGCCGAGGCCCAGCGGGGTGATGCGGAGATCGGTGTTGCCGAGAGGGATGAGATCGAGTTGAGGGGACATGAGGCTCCTGAACAGGTAATCTGTCATCAAGTGTAATGTGAATAGGCACGCGCGTCAATCAAAACAAAAAGTGACGGGCAATCTTTTGCTCGTCACGCGCACACAACAATTGCAGTTTACGCCACCGCCCTGGACAAACGGGTTTGAATTTCACGCCAATCATGGGCAGAACAATGTCCGATCAATTTCACCGAAGCAACTGGCATCGTCATCAGAAATGATCTAAATGCCGAGGCGCGGTTCAGATTCGCGGCGGCCCAATCTTGCAGGACATAGTCCATGGGCGTCACGGCATCGGCAACTTGTGAAGTGATGATCGCCAGAATGACATCGGGGCGATGGCGCTGATACTCCTCGGTTGAGACGACGACCGCCGGACGTCGCTTGATGCCAGTGACGCCCGGAAAGTCAACTGTCACAATGTCACCCGGCTTGAGCATCGTCTTCCCTATCGGCGATGACACGCCCGGCGTATTTTGCAGAAGCGCGGCTGATGTCATAGAGATCCTGCTGGCTCCACGCGTCGCTTTCATCAGCAACCCAATCAGCAGCAGAATCGGCCAAATCGTCCATGATCAGTTTAGCCAGACGCAGCCGCTCGACAACAGGCAGCCCTCTGATTTGACCCTGGTATAATGAATCAACACTCATCGCCACACCTCCAACGCTGTAGGTACATATAGTGTAATCCGCTTACCCATAAGCGTCAATCAAAGCAAAGAGTCCCGCCCGTGGCGTAACAGCGCACCCCCGCCCGGCAGGACTCATCACTCGTTACTTATCACGCACCACGCACTACGCCATACTTTCCGCCACCACCTCTGCCACGTCCTTCACCTGCATCTCGCTCTGGGCCGCTCTGGCCGCATCCGTCAGCATGGCGCAAGTATAGCGCAGAATGAAGAGGTCAGGCAAACGCCGCGCTTCACGTGGCAGTGTGCTACAATTAGTGCAGTACCTCGTGAGTGATTGGTGAAAGGAACAGACGCCATGGCCGTTCAAACCTATGATTGGGCTTTGACCGAATTGGTCAAATTGCAGCAGAAGCAGCCCGACCTGGTGCAAGCCGCGCTGGAAAAAACGCTGCGCGAGGACAGTGTGCTGCACTGGTCGCTGGTGGTCAATGCTTACCTGGATGAAGTGATCAACCTCGGCAAAGCAGCAGAACTACTGGGCATGCACCGCCTCGAATTGCAGGAGCGTTTCGCCGAATTAGGCATTCCGCTGCGATCAGGCGCAGCGACGCGGGAAGAAGCCCTGGCTGAAGTTGCCGCGCTACGCAAATGGCGCGCCCGCTCAGGTGATAAAGGCCGCAAAGCGCATGCGCGCCATCGTTGATAACACTGTCCTCAGCAATCTGGCGATTGTTCGCCGCCCTGAGTTGTTGCAGCAACTTTTCGGCGGAGAGGTCGCAGTCCCCACTGAAGTCCGGCGTGAACTGGCAGCCGGTGAGCGTTTGCGCCGTATTCCCACCTGTAACTGGTCATGGCTGAAAGAGATCAAGCTAACACGCGCGGAGCGCACCTTGGCTGAGCGTTTGGGCAAAACGCTGGACACAGGAGAGGCCACCTGTCTAGCGCTGGCCTTCACGCGGCGCCTGATTCTCTTGACGGACGATCGCGATGCACGCAGGCTGGCGCAGCTCATGAAAGTGCCGCTGTCAGGCACGCTGGGTCTGCTCCAGTTGGGAGTTGACGAGGGTTTTCTTGACTTGCCCACTGCGAACAGCCTGCTGGCTGAAATGATCAGCAGGGGCTATCGAGCGCCTATCCGCACTTTGCAAGAACTGGAAAAATAGGCCAGGCAGGTCGAAATATCCGCGTCAATCAAAACGACGAGCCCCGCAGGCAGGCTTCGTACTGACGATCCACCCGGCGGGACTCATCACTCGTTACTTATCACGCACCACGCACTACGCCATACTTTCCGCCACTACCTCTGCCACATCCTTCACCTGCATCTCGCTCTGGGCCGCTCTGGCCGCATCCGTCAGCATGGTGAGGCAGAAGGGGCAGCCTACGGCCAGCGTGTTCTTGCCCGTCGCCGCCGCTTCTGCAAAGCGATTCTCGTTGACGCGCTCCGTGCCGTGCTCCTCTTCCTTCCACATCTGCGCGCCGCCCGCCCCGCAGCAGAACGAGTTGTTGCGATGGCGCGGCAGTTCGGTGAGCGAGGCACCCGCCAGATGCAACACCTCGCGCGGGGCGTGGTAGATCTGGTTGTGCCGGCCGAGGTAGCACGGATCGTGGAAGGTCACATCGGCGCGCGTGGCGCCATATTCCTTGAGTTTGCCTGCCTTGTAGAGCTCCTCGATCAACTGCGTGTGATGGATTACTTCGTAATTGCCGCCAAACGCTGGGTATTCGTTCTTCAGCGTGTGCAGGCAGTGCGGGCAAGTGGTGACAATTCGTTTAGGTGCGACTTCGTTCAACATCTCGACGTTGCCGGTGGCCAATTCAAAGAACAACGCTTCATTGCCCGCGCGCCGCGCCGAGTCGCCCGTGCAGCGTTCCAGCTTGCCCAACACCGCGAAGTTGACGCCCGCTGCGTTGAGCACTTTGGCAAAAGCCTGCGCCGTCTTCTGCGCGCGCGCATCGGTGGCCGGCGCGCAGCCCACCCACCACAAAATATCCGGCTCGGGATTCTGCTCGATCGTGGGAACGTTGAAGCCTTTGGCCCAATCAAGACGCGATTCCGGCGCGATGTTCCACGGATTGCCGGTGCGTTCCATACCCTTGAAGGCCTGCTGCAACTGTGTGGGGAATTCATTGTCCATCAACACCAGGCTGCGGCGGATTTCGAGGATGTCGCGCATCGGCTCATTGCCCACCGGGCACACTTCGATGCACGCGCCGCACGACGTGCAGGCCCACACCGCTTCGGGGCTGATCGCAAACTCGATCAGCGGCGTGGACGATTCCGCGCCGGCCGCCAGCGCCTTGCCTTCCTGGTTGATCTGATACCGCTTGTTGATCTCCAACGCCGATGGGGACAGCACCTTGCCGGTGTGATTGGCCGGGCACACATCCTGGCAGCGATTGCACATGATGCAGGCATAGGCGTCGAACAGTTGTGGGCGCGAGAGGTGCTCCAACTTCGACACGCCGAACTGCGTGAGGCTCTCGTCCTCGAAGTTGATCTTGTCGAGTTCGCCGATCGATCGGCGCGCGGGCTTCAGCGCGAAGTTCAGCGGCCCCATCAGCAGGTGGATGTGCTTGGAGATCAGGAAGTACGGGATGAACAACATGATCGATCCGATGGCGCCCCAGAAGAAGACGTGCTCCAGAATCTCCAACGTCTCGCTCGACATCCCGGCCCACAGGTTGCTGCCCAGCGTCGCAAACGGCTCCCACGCGCTGCCGCCTGACAACGCCACGGCGACGGTCGATCCCAGATAGCGCGAGCCGACGTGGAATAAGATGAACAGACCCACAATCGTCGAATCGCGCTTGATGCCGAACGAGGCTTTGGGATGCAGCACCACGTTCTTGTTGAAGGCAAAGATCGATCGGCCTTTGGTGAAGCGCCGGATCAGCAGCGCCACCATACCCACCAGCACACCCATCGTCAACAGATCGGCCAGCAGGAGGTACGCATAACCGATCGGGTTGTAGAACAGCCCTTTCAGTTCGGCAAACCAGGCGACGGCCACATCGACCACATTGACCAGCAGATAGAACGTGAAGCCCCACGCCACCATCGTATGAAAGATGCTGGCGAGCGGCCGGCGTTTCAACACCGTGCGTTGGGTGAGAAAGACGCCCAGGCCGCGCCGCACGCGTTGACCCATGTTGTCCGTGCCGAGCGCGCCCTGCCCGCGCCAGATGATGCGATAGATGCGCTGGCCCACTTTGTAGGCCGCGCCCAACGCGAACAACGACAACACGATGAAGATGATGCGTTCAATGTCGGTGAGCATGTTGACCTCGCAATATCCCCCTCTCCCAGCGGGAGACCCCCTAAAGGGGGCAGGTGGTTGGGGTGAGGGGGTGGGGTTCAAAGAAAAAGGGCTGTTCCGCCTCAAGCCGAAACAGCCCTTTCACTTACTGCAACGTCCGCAGCACTTCAAACACCGGCCCGTTGTCCGGCACTTCGCCGATGGCGTTGACATGCGCGTACGCGATCTTGCCTTCCTTGTCGATGACGAACAGGGCGCGCTCGGCAAAGCCGCCTTCGCGCAGCACCCCGAAGGCCGTGGTCACTTGCTTGTTGAAATCGCTGATAAGCGGGAAATCCAAATGCAGATGTTCGGCAAAAGCGGCGCTGCTGTGCTTGCTGTCGACGCTGATGCCCAGCACTTCGGTATTTAATTGTTGGAATTCAGTCAGGCTGTGCTGCAGGCCCGGCAATTGCAGGCTGCACACCGGGCTGAAGGCGAAGGGGTAAAAGGCCAGCAGCACATTCTTTTTACCGCGAAAATCGCTGAGTTTGATGGTGCGGTTGCCGGACGCCGGGAGTTCAAAATCGGGGGCGACATCGCCAACTTGCAGGGTCATGATCTTTCCTCTTGGATGATGTGGGATGCTCAAGTCAAAGTCTAGCACATCCCATGACGCACTGCAAGATGACCGCACCCGCCTCAACTCCCCCTCTCCCGATTCATGCTTTTCGAATCGGGAGAGGGGGTTGGGGGGTGAGGGCTACTCCCACACCGCCGGTTTGATCGAGCCGTGCAGCGACGCGAGAATCTCCGCGGCATGTTCCGGGAACCGATCGGCATAGGCGCGCAAGAGACCAAAGCACCCGGCGATCATCATATCGCCCAGCGGCACGGCGAAGTAGGGCTGATGGCTTGAGTCGCGCATGAGCGATCGGCGCGGGCCGACGACGGCCACAAACCGCTCGGTCATCTCCGCCCGATCGAACATCAACGCCCCGTGGCCCATCGAATCGAAGACCTCGCGATGTTCTAACGATCCCGTTATCATCTTCGCGATGAAGCCATCGAGTTGTGCGCGATTGATCTCGCCGGTGTGATGTTCAAACACACCCGCGATGCCGTCCGCCCCCAGCCGGAACGCCAGCGTGTGGAAGTTGCCTACGTTGCACACAATCGCTTGTTGATGCGCGCTCACCGCCGGATCGAGCAGCGCGCCCAGCACCGCCGCGGGCGCGGTATCCATCAGCATCACTTCGCCGTCGAAGTTGGCCGCGCTGGCTTCCACGGCCTTCAAGCGCGTCAAGTGATCGGGCACGGCGCCGCGCGGATGCGCAAACGCCGACAGGCGATTTTCCGCGCGGATGCGCTGCTCCAGGTAATCGAAGCGGAACTGCCGATCGGAATAGCCGGCGGGCGCATCGCCATGATCGAACACGGCCAGCGCCAACCCGTCGGGATCGAGATCGACGCCAAAGGCGGCAAAGGCCAACTGGATCGCAGCGTAATCGAAGTCGCGCAGCAGAATGGTGCGCTCGTCCTCTTCGTCGAGTTGGCGCGCCTCTTCCTCGCTCACCACGCGGATGCCCATCCGCTCGACCTTGTCGAGTTCATCGTCAAACGTGCGCGCGGCTTCGGGTGTGGCGTAGGCTTTGTGGCCCGCGCGCACATGATCCATGACGGCCCAGTGGCACGGCCCGCCGCCCATCATCACGCCGGACAAAATGATCGCCTCGCCGGTACGGGTCGCTGCTTTCACGCGCTGCGCCACGCGCAGCGTCGGCGAGGGCATCACCAGCTTCAGGCAGTTCTCGATCTCTTTACGGCTGTCGTACAATAGAATGTCTTGCGTGCCAGTCCCCACATCAACGCATAGAATTTTCACGATGCACTCCTCCACATCAGCACCCCCGCCGGCATTTCCGGCAAAGGCAGGTGTCCATTTTCGACGGTGGCGTGCGCGCCGCTGAGCACTTCCACGAATTCGGTTCCGTCAGGGATCGCGCCGTGCGCGACGGGCAGCGGCCCAGCCGATCGGCTGGTGGACCCCCGCTGAGCCACGACGATGAGGGTCTCTCGATCGGAATCACGCAGATACGCGAACGTGTTTTCCTCGATCAGCAGCACCTGGAAACCGCCGTCGATCAACGCGGACGACGTCTTGCGCAGCTGAATCATCTTCTGATAAAACGCGCGCAGATCGTGATCCCATGTCGCGCGATCCCAGTTCATGCAGGCGCGCGTGTCGCCATCCAGGCCGATCTCGTCGCCGTAGTACACGCACGGCACGCCGGGATACGTCAGCAGCAGCGCCACGGCCAACCGGCTCAGGCCGCTCTGGCATTCCACCACATGACAGATGCGCGCGGTGTCGTGTGTGCCCAACAGATTGAACTGCTGCTGCGCGATGACCCACGGCACCGCGGCGCGATAAGCCTGCCACGTATCGATCAGCGCCCGCGTGCTCCACGGCACATCGGACGCGGCGAAGTACGGCTCGCTGTGCTGGCGCACAAAGAAACCGCCCAGCCAGTACCACACGGGATGCGCGAAGCCCGCATAGTTCATCACCGCATCCCAGATGTCGCCCTGCAACTGCGCCGATCCGTCAAAGAAGTTTTCGCCCAGCAGATACGCCTGCGGATTTTCCTCCTTCACCGCGCGGCGAATGCCCCGCCCGATCTCGTGCCCCAGTTGATCGGCGCCCTGCCGGGCCAGCATGTTCGCCACATCGATGCGCCACGCATCGATGGCGTAGGGCTCGCGCAGCCACTTGCGGAAGATCGCCTGCCGGCCTTCATACATCGCCTGGCGCAGCGCCGCGCTGCGATAGTTCAACTTGGGCAGCGAGCGGACGCCGAGCCAACTCTCGTACTGATCGGGATGACGATGGAACGTGAAGAAATCGGCGGTGGGCGCGAATGGATTTTGCTGCGCCGCCTGAAACCAGGGATGCCGGACGCCGCAGTGATTGGGCACAATGTCGAGCATGATCCGCAGGCCGCGTTCGCGCGTGGCGCGGCGCAGTGAAATCAACGCTTCGTCGCCGCCCAGATGCGGATCGACATTCTCGTAATCTGCGACATCGTAACGATGATTGCTGTAGGACGTAAAGATCGGCGTGAAGTACAGCGCGTTGACGCCGAGATCGATCAGATCGTCGAGGTGCTGCTCGACGCCGGGCAGATCGCCGCCGAAGAATTCCACCATGTCGGCGTGCGGGATATTCGACGGCGGCTCGCCCCACTGCCGCGCGCGCGCCGGATGCCCGCTGTAGTTCCACTCGTTGTCGCGCACGTTGTTCGCCGGATCGCCGTCGGCGAAGCGATCGGGGAAGATTTGATAGAAGACCGTGTCGCGCACCCAGGTCGGCGCGGCGTAATCGGCCAGCAGTTTGAAATCTTCCAGATCGGTCGGCGCGTGGCGCAGCAAACCTGATCCGTTGTACCACCACACCCCGTCGCTGGTGAACAACAGGAAGCGATAGCCCGTCAGCGGCATCGTCACTGTGAGCGTGGCCTCCCACCAGCGGCACACGGCGTTCACGTCGCGCGGCTGCATCTCGGCAAAGGACTGTTCGCCGTCGGGACACGTGCGGAGCAGCACGCGCTCGATCGGGGCCTGGGGATGCGCGCGCAGCCGGATCGTGACGGTTCCGCCCAACCGGATCGCTTGCGGCGCGACGCAGCGGGGCGAGCCGTCGTGATGAATGGAGTGAAGCAAGTTAGGCATGGTCATATGGAAGCAAATTATACACCGACATCGTGTGGTATCATTTCAGCGCTTTCCATGCGGCGATTTGTTGATTCGCTGCTGCATCATTCGTTGATTCGAGCCAATTCGTTGACACCCGACGACCTCCGCCACCGCCTCAAAAAACTCGGCGTCCAGAAAGGCGCGCGTCACCTCACGCCCCGCCCCAGGCCGCGCCGCTCCACCGCGATCGAAACCCTGATCGACGGCGAGATCATCGAGACCGATTACGGCCCGTGCTTTGTGCACCTCGAACGTTACGCGCCTGATTACGTGCACGGCGCTTATGCCGTGGGCGAATTGTTGCAGCAATCGAAGTGGGTGGCGGGCCGCCTGGCCGATACCGACGGCGCGATCAATCTGGGCAGGACGGTCTTCATCGACACCGAGACCACGGGGTTGGCCGGCGGCACCGGCACGCTGCCGTTTCTCATCGGGGTTGGCACATTCGAGGGCGATGGCTCATTCGTGGTGCGGCAGTTCTTCATGCGCTCACCCGCCGAAGAACCCGCGCTGCTGTTGTATCTGTCTGAATGGCTCGATCAGTTCGAGGCGATGGTCTCGTTCAACGGGCGCGGCTTCGATCTGCCCATCTTGCAGACACGTTTCACGTTGAACCGCCTGCGCCCGCGAATCCTCCGCGCCCCGCATCTCGATCTGCTCACGCCCGCCCGGCGCGTGTGGCGCGGAAGACTGGAATCGTGCTCGCTGAAATCGCTGGAATATCACGTGCTGGATGTTCGCCGCGATCAGATCGACATCGATGGCTCGCTGATTCCGCAGTTGTACATCGATTACGTGCGCAGCGGCGATGCCAGCGAGATGCCACGCATCCTCTATCACAACGCCTACGACATCGTATCGATGGTCACGCTCGCCACACGCCTGATCCAGATCTTCGACGAAGACCGCGCGGCCGCGCTTACCGCCGCCGATCTCTATGCCCTCGGCAAGTGGCACGCCGATCACGCCGAGCACGATCGCGCGGAGCGTTACCTGCGGCAGGCGCTGGAGGACCTATCCGATGCGCTGATCGTTCAGCAAGCTGCATTGCGGCTGAGCCTGCTCTACAAACAACTCGATCGCCGCGCCGACGCGCTCGGGTTGTGGGAGGCCGTCGCGCAAGCGTCGCAATCGGATGCGCTGTCCTCCATCGAAGCCTGCATCGAACTGGCAAAATACTACGAGTGGCATGACATCAACCTGGAACTGGCCGTCGCCTGGACCGTTCGCGCCCGTGAGCTGGCCGCCGCCTTACCCGATCGCTTCACGCGCGAAGAAAAGCGCGCAGACGCGAACCATCGTCTGGCGCGCTTGCAAAGAAAACGCGCCCGCGACGCATGATTTTACTCGTTATTCATCACTCGTTACGCCATCAAACAAAAACCCCGCTGCAGAGAGCGGGGTTTTGTGGCGTCAGGCGTAATGCTAGCCGAAGCACTTTTTGTGATAGTACATCATCTTGCGCCGCAGGCCGTCCTTGACGGGGAACATCTCGCCGACGGTAATGACCTGCCCGCACTTTTCACACATGTGCTTGGTGGGCTGGGCCATAGCCTTGGCATGCTCTTTGGACTTCTCACCGGTCTTCGCCATCTTAATTTACTCCTTTGTACTTGCGCTGATCCGATTCACAGGGATAATTAGCCCCGTTTGGGCGACGGCAATCTTCCCATATTCTCCAAACTCTGTCAAGGAAACCCTGTGAACATTCTCCTCTTTGATGTCGACGGCGTGCTGATCGAAGACGGCGGCTACTACGCGGCGCTGATCAAAACGCTCGACTACTTCAACCGGCTGCTCGGCGCCGGCCCGATCGTGTTTGGGGCGTCCGATCGCGATCACTTCCAGTCGCGCGGCTACGTCAACGAATGGGACTTGTGCCCGTTGTGCGCCGGCATCCTGCTGCTCGAAACGCTGGCCCGCCAACCCGATCGCTTGCTCGCGCCCGCGCCGTTCGAGGATTTTCTGCGGCAGCTGCGCGGCGCATCGGTTCCACAGTTGGCCGAGGTGGCGCAACCCTATCTCGAACAGATCGATCGGGCGCAGGGCAAGCCCGTGGAGCGCGCGCGTGATGTGCTGCTGAACGCGCTCGCTAAACTCTCACTGCGCGAGGACACACGCACGGCTACCGAGAGTCTGCTGCGCGAGATGTTCTCCCAAACGCACGACGTCGATCGCGCCCCGGTGACGCAAATCTTCCAGGAATTCGTCATCGGGTCGCAGCTGTACGCCGAGTCGTATCACCTGCCGCCGCGCTTCACTGAACCCTCCGTGTTAATCACCGAAGATCGCTCGTTGATCAGTGTCGAGTCTACGCAGAAACTCGCGGAATGGGCACGGGCCGATCGGGCGCAGGTGTGCGTGTACACTGCGCGGCCCAGCCTGCCGCCCGCCGATGATCCTGATCACAGCGCGCACGTTGGCTATTCGCCCGAAGCCGAATTGGGGATGCAGCTGCTCGACATGCACTATCCCTTGATCGCCACCGGGCGCGTGCAGTGGCTGGCGGCGAAGGTGAATGTGCCTTTCGAAAGCGTGACCAAGCCCGCGCCCATTCAGGCGCTGGCCGCCATCGGCGCAGCGATCACGCACGAGGAAGCGAACTCGCTGCTGGCCGCGCACGCGCTCATGTCGCGCGGTGAATTGATCGGGCCGTTGGCTGCCTTGAGACCTGACAGGTGGGCCAACACATCGTCGAACAGCCAGGAGCGTACTGGCCCACCTGTCAGGTCTGGCATTCATGTCTGGATCGTCGAAGATGGCATCCTGGGCATGCAAGCCACCCACGGCGCGATCGATCTGCTGAGGCGCAGCGGCCTCGACGTGCAGGCGCACGCCATTGGCATTGCGGCAGGCGGCCCCAAAGCCGACGCGCTTTCACCGCTGAGCGAGATCGTGCTGCCCGACGTGAACGCGGCCATCACGTATATTGAGCCGCATCTGCTATAGTTGACGCATCACGTTTCACGTATCACGCTTCGTTTGCCGCATCATGCCGTCAATGATATGATTGCACGATTTTGATTCGAGGAAAACAAGGAGCCGTTGTGAAGAAGATTCTGTTTTTGACGCTCGGCGTGGCGCTGGCCGCGCTGCTCGCCGCGTGCGGATCGACCCAGACGCCGACGCCCGCGCCCACGGCCACCGTGCCGCCGCCTACCCCGACGAGCACACCGCGGCCGACGGCGACGCCCACGGCCACACCGGCGCCGATCGGCGTGTTCACTTCGGGATCGCTGCCCGAGGCGTTCCACCGGCAGATCAACGAGAAGTTGGCGCAGCAAGCAGGTACGTTCGTCCCCAGCGGCGATCCGAATCTGGCCGTGCTGCAAATCGCTTATGCGCCTCACATCGACGTGCCCATTCTGGGCCAGTGGGTCTACGCCCTCGTCGCGCCATTTCCGACGATCGTAGATGATGTGCCGTTCGCTGCCGTGCAGGCTGCGTGGCAGGGCCAGCCCGTGCAGTGCGATGCGTGCGACTTCACCGGCCCGCTGCGGATGAGTGAAGCGACGTTGAACGCATTGAAGACCGTGTTGGGCGAACCCGCCGCCGGAGCAGTGGAAGTCATCCCATCTGATCAGATCACGCCCCGCCTGTGGGAGACGCAGCCCGCGTGGGGCATCGTGCCGTTCGACGAGTTGAATCCGCGCCTCAAGGTGCTGTCGATCGACGGGCGCACGCCCTTCCTGCGCAATCTCGATCTCAACGCTTATCCGCTCACGGTCAAGATCGGCATCGCCGGGCCGATCGAGAAAGCGGAAGAGCTGCAGGCCGCGCTCGGCCAGCCGCTGACCAATCGCGATGAGAGCAAGATGACGCTGGTGGCCTTGACGGGCGTCACGGCCATGGCCCGCGATTTCGCCGCCAGCATGGACGTCAACGGCGTGCTCTATCCAGCCAAAGAGATCAAGGACTGGTTCGACACGTCCGACATCGTACACATCAGCAACGAGAATTCGTTCTGGCCCGATTGTCCCAAGCAGCCCACGGCCAATCGCGGCGCGTTTTGCAGCGATCCGAGTTACTGGGAACTGCTGAAGCACATCGGCGTCGACGTGATTGAGCTGGACGGCAATCACCTGAACGATTACGGGGTGGAGCCGATCAGCTACACGCTCGATCTGTACGAACGCGCCGGCGTCCCCTACTATGGCGGCGGACGCACCATCACCGAAGCCACGCGCTACCTCACGCTGACGCACAACGGCAACGTGCTGGCCTTTGCCGGCTGCAACCCGGTGGGGCCATCCATCGGTTGGGTGGACGGGATGGGCGATGGCCGCCCCGGCTCCGCGCCGTGCGCTTCGCCCTACCCTGAGCTGCAGGAAGAGATCAAGAAGGCCAAGGCGGAAGGCGCTGTGGTCTTCAGCACCCTGCAATACAACGAGCAGCCGCTGGGCGAGTACAGTTACGAAACAGCGACCTGGCAGGCCAAAGACTTCGCGCGCCTGATCGAGGCCGGGGCCGATGTGGTCAGCGGCAGCCAGGGGCACAGTGTGCAGGGCTTCGGCCTCAAGGGCAACGGCTTCATGCACTTTGGCGTGGGCAATCTGTTCTTCGATCAAATGCAGGCCCGCAACCTGCGCCAGAACTTTATCGATCGCTACCTGGTGTATGACAACAAATTGCTGGGCGTGGAATTACTGACGACCATGCGCGATGAAGCCGCGCTGCCGCGTAAGATGACCATCGAGGAACGGCGGGCGCTGTTGCAGCTGCTGTTTGATCTGAGTTACTGGGAATAGCTGGTTGTTGGTAGTGAGTTGTTGGTAGCGGGTAGAACCAAAACGGGCGATCGAGAAACTCGATCGCCCGTTTGACTAACGGCCAACGACCACCAGCCAACAACTAATCGCTGCTCCGCGCCGCAAAGCGATAGCCCACGCCGCGCTCCGTCAGGATGTACTGCGGATGATTCACATCCGGCTCGATCTTCTGGCGCAGATACCACACATACAACTTCAGGTAGTGGCGTTCTTCTTTGTAGGCCGGACCCCACACCTGCTCCAGCAAATACTCGTGCGTCAGGACTTTGCCCTCATTGCGCACCAACGTCATGAGCAGACGGTATTCAATCGGGCTCAGATCGACCGGCTTGGTGTTGACCATCACCTGGCGCTGTTCGCTGTCGACAGACAGCCAGCCGTTATTGTAGTGCAGGGGTTGATCAGCCGTATCCGTCTGCCGGTGCCGCCGCAGCACCGCTTCGATACGCGCCTGCAGTTCCTTGGTGCTGAACGGCTTGATGATGTAATCGTCTGCGCCCAACTGCAGGCCGCGCACGATGTTGCGCTCCTGACCCACGGCGGTCACGAAGATAATCGGCACATCGTTCATTTCGCGCAGGCGCTGGCACACCGTCCAACCGTCCATGTCCGGCATCATGATGTCCAGCAGGACCAGATCGGGCTGCCACGCGTAGGCCTGGCGCAGGCCCTCGGAACCGTTGTGCGCGATCTGCACCAGGTAGCTTTTGCTCTCCAGTTGCAGCCGTGTCAACGTGGCCAGCGAATCATCGTCCTCGATGATTAGTATCTTCTCAGGCATACGAACCTCAGTCCCCCGTCAGATAAGTGCGTAATAGTTTCGCCACATTGTACCACGTCCAACCAACGCGCCGCAAACTTACTTCACACGCTGTACCAGGCCGTCAGACGTGCCAAACAACAGCGCACCAGCCGGCCGCACGGCGAAAGCGCTGACGTCGGCTTCGAGCGAAACCGGCTGCCAGGCGGCTTCGTTCAGGGGCAGGCGATACAGCACGCCGGGTTGATCGAAGCGCGTGACCAGAACCACGGCCTCCCGATCGGTGATCTGCACATCGCCGATCGTGGTGTTGCTCGGATCGAGTCCGTCGTTGAATGAGCGCCAGCTGAGCCCGCCGTCATCCGATCGGTGCACACCGTCATAGTTGATCGCCAACACGATCGAGCCGTCGGGCGCATAGGCCAAGCGGTTGGCCGCCGGGCCGCCTGCTATTTTCGTCCACGTCTCGCCCCGATCGGTCGATCGCCACAGGCCGCCGGTGTGACCGATCAACAGGGTATTGTCCTGGGCGAAGCCGGGCGAGAGCGCGATCGAGTTGAAGTTCACGGTCAGTTCTTTGAGCAGCGGCGCATACCGATCAGCCAACGAGGTCCACGTCTCACCCCGATCGGTGGAGCGCAACACCCCGCGTTTGCTCATGGCGTACAGCGTGCCATCGCGCGCGAAGTCCGGCGAGACGGCGAGGCGCGTTACGCCCAGATCGCTGAGGCCATGCGATACCGGCCGCCACGTTGTACCGCCGTCGTCGCTGCGCCAAATACCATAGCCATCCGTCGTGCCATTGCCGCCGGCTGCCGCAAAAATGGTCGAATCCGTGACCTTGAGATCAGTCACCACATTATCCGGCAGGCCCGCGCCGAATTCCCAGGTGGCGCCGCCATCGTCGCTGCGAAACACCGAACCCTGCTGCGTGACAAACTCATTCGAGGCGAAGATCGCCAGCAAGGCTTGATCGGACTGAGGCAGGATTGCTTGCACGCCATACCGATCGGGCGTCGTGGTTGTCTCGATGGCGTCGAGCGGTTGGCCCTGCCCCGCAATCACCGCCAGGCGTCCGCCGTTCTGCAGCACCAGGATGCGATCGCGTTCCGGATCCAGCAGCAGCGCCTGCGGGGTGGTGATCACCGGGAAGCTCACCGCGCCCAGAAAATTCAGATCACCATCGAACACTTTGAGCGAACTTCGATCACGCCACTGGAAGAGATAGACTCGATTCTGGACCGGATCAACCAGCACCGCGCCGCCGGTGCCGTCCACCCGCGCCAGCGCCCGGCCCTGCGCGTCGTACTTCACGGTGGCGACGGTGGACGAGTTGCTGCGCGGCGCGTAAACCGCGTCATGCGCTTCATCGATCGCGAAACCGTCGAGGCTGCGTTCGGGATCCTGTGCGATCACCTGGCCCGTGGCGAGATCATACACCGCCAGCGTGTTGCCGTTATTCGAGCCGGGGATGCCGTTGTTCAGGCTGACGAACAAGCGCCGCGGCTCAGCCAGAATCGCCGCATCCACCGCGACCTGGCTCGACTCGGGCAGCGCGGGGAATGTTCCGCTCAGCGCACCTTGCACCTCCAGTGTCTCCGCATCGACGAGGATGACGCCGTGCTGCGTCACGTAAACGGTGTTGCGTCCGGTGTCCACAGCGACCTGTGGCGCCAGGGTTGAGGTGTCGCTGTAGATCGCGCTGCGCAGCACGGCCAGATTCGACGTGTCGATCAACTTGAGTTCGGCTGGTGTAATCGCCATTGTGCCGTCAGGACTGTAAGCGTAGTCGCCCGGCACGCCGATGTACAAGCGCTGCCGGCCGGCATCAACCCTCAACTCGCCGCCGAACGGAATCTCGCCGACCGAGGAGAGCGTGTTCGCATCCAGCACGATGGTGCGTGACGGCGCAACGCTGAAGTAGATGCGATCCGCCTGCTCGTCCAAGGCCGCGGGACGCGCGCTCAGCGGCGTGCCAAATTCGAACGGGTCGAGATCGATGGTTCGATCCAGCGCGGGCAGCAACACAGGCACGGGCGCAGGCTGGCTGGTTGGCGCGGCGGCCGGCGGAAGCGGTGAGGGAGTGACAGCGGGAATGAGAGATGGAGCGACAGAGGGAACGAGGGACGGAGCGCTGGTGGGAACGGAAGCCGGCGGGGCAGGTTTGGACGCGTCGCAAGCGACGAGAATAACCACAGCCAGCAAAGACAAGAGTCGTTTCATGACTTGCTCCATTTCATCGCACCTCAACGCTCGTCACCCGCAGCGCATCGCCGCCTGCATCAACCGGCAAGCGATCCCCGTTGAAGTCGTACAGGCCAATCTCAATTGCATACAATCCCGGCGGCGTCCCTTTCGGAATCAACACCCCATAGCGATCGATCACCTGTTCGTTCGTTCCCCAACTCGTTGTAGGCTTTTGCCCCCCGCCCGGCTCGCGATCGGTCTGCGCGACGATCTTGCCATTCGCATCAAGCGCGTGCACGAAGACCTTGTAGCGTTCGCTCAAGGGCGCGGCGGTGCGCCAAAACAAATCAAGTTGCAGGATGTCGCCCGGCTGCACCTCGGGCGTCGAGAGCGTGTAGCCGTCCAGCGTAATGTGATCGCCAAAGCGCACACCACCTGGCGTTTCAGGCACAGTGGACAATTCAGCAGGCACGGCATACGTTACAAAGCGGATCGAGCTAATCCACTGCTCAGTGGCTTTATAGGTGTGCGCGTCGAGCCACGACTCGATCACGCGCTGCGGATCGGCCTCGCCATCGCCCCAGTACAACACGAACAGACGCGGATGCTGCGCGGCGATGGCGGCCAACTCCGCTTCGACGGCGGCTTGATCCAGCGGGCGTTGGCGGGGCAACGGATAAACGTGCGGGCCGTCGGGATAGTAATACGTGAAGACCTCCCATTGATTCGCAGCGTCCAAAATCACCGCATCGCCGGGACGCTGGTTGTTCAAAATCCGCTGCGCGATGCCGCGATAATTATCGCGCGCGTAAGCTGGATCGAAATAGTAATGGCGCAAGGCGTCTAACGTCGGCGCGGCGATCACGGCGCACAACGCCAGCACGACGATCGACCAGGCCCAACTCGCCATCGGCTGCCCGGCCAACTCGCGCGGCAGCGCCAGCGCCCCGCGCCCGATGCCCCACGCCGTGGCGATGCCCTTCGCCAGCAAAATACAGAACGCCGCCGATCCGACGATGAAGAACTTCAAGTACGATTCTTTGAATAACCCGAAGGCAAAGATCAACGCGATCGGCACGAGCCACCACAACACGATCGATCCCAGGCGAATGGAGTACGGCAGCGCCTCATGCGCTTCCGCGCGGCGCTCGTCAAACCCGATCGGATTCCACAACCCGCTGAGGATGAAGAGGCCGCAGACGAGAATCGCTACGGTCGCCTCGGCGGTGGGCAACGTGGGTCCAGCCACGTACAGTCGCAGCGTATCGAGCAGCATCTGCGCGCCATCAACCGTGACGCGCGCCGAAGGCCACGTCGTGATTTGCCGAAGCGCGGTGGGCAGCCACGGCAGGAACAACACACCCGCTGCCGCGACAAGGCCGATCCAGACGAAGAAATACTGCCACTTCGCGCGCGTGACCAACGTCCACATCAGGACGATAAGGAAATGAGTAACGAGGACGAAGGGGAAAGCGTAGTGGGTGTACAAGCCGGCGGCAAGCAGCAGGCTGTACGCGCCTCCGCAAATGAATTTGCGGGCTGACAAACCAAACACGTTAAAACGTGTTTTAACACGTTTTCTCCTGTCAGACGCCGAGTTCACTCGGCAGGCCAGCGACCAATCTGCCAGCAAGCCCAGCAGCAGCCACGTCGCCGCCGCGCCGATGACGGCCAGCAGCATATACATCCGTGCTTCTTGCGAGTAGTAAATCTGGAACGGATTGATCGCCGCGATGAAAGCGGCCAGCAGTCCGACGCCCACACTGAACGCCTTGCGCCCGCTGAGGTACGTCAACCCGACGAGCAGCACGCCCAGCACTGCCGAGAGCGAGCGCAGCGCGAACTCGCTCGATCCGAAGAGACCGCGCCAGACATGCAGTAAATAGTAGTACAACGGCGGATGAATATCGCCCGCGGCTCCTGCGGTGATGAGCTGCAGCGAGCGTTCCGCAATCCGCGCGCTGTTGCCCTCGTCGTTCCAGAAGGATTGGCCGTCGAGCAGGTAGAAACGCAGGAAGACGGCCAGCGCGAGAATAAGAAGAAGAGAAATTAAATTTCTGATAGTTGAGTGCCGATTGCGGATTGGCGTCATCATCGACCAGGCAATGCAATCCACGAATTGACACGAATCTCCACGCATGAATTAGTGAAGATTCGTGTTATTCGTGGATCATTGAGTGGCGTACTCTTTCAGCGCATCGTACACGGGCAGCGGCGTGAAGTCGGGTTCCACCATGCGAAAGTAATACTGAACCTGGTCTTTCTCTGCATCCGAGGCAGGCTTGAAGAACCACGTCGCGGCGACACCCACCCACGGCCATTCGGTTCGAATCCGTTCATACGCCAACGGCAGAAAGCGCGCCTGCGTCTCCAGCGAGACTTGCCCGAAGCGCTTATCGGCGATGCTGTCCGGCACGGTATTCCAGTTCATCTCGCTGATCCAGATCGGCTTGTGCGCGTCGCCGTTTTGCACCATGAGGTCGCGGATGTACATGGGCCGCGCAAAGTTGACGTTACGCGGTCGCATCCGACGATCGGTCGGGCCGGAGAACAAGCCGTAAGCCTGCGCCGACATGATGTCGAAGCACTGTCCCGCGCCCGCCTCGTACATGCGCTGCAAGAAGATGAAATCGTTCAAGCCCGTGCCCGGCCCCGGCCCCGGTTCGAGCGAGATCGTCGGCGTCAACGCGGGGGCGAGCACCTTGGCAGTCGGATCGACTTCCTTGATGCGTCGATAGGCCGTACACAACAACTTCGTAAAGTCTTCGGGATTGACGGGCAGCTCACCCCATTCGGGATAGTTGTTCGGCTCGTTCCAGATTTGATAATGCGTGATGCGCCCCTTGTACCGAGCGGCCACGGCGGCCACGTAATCGCCGTAGTCGTCGAAGTTGGCGGGCGGCGCAAAATCGCCGTCAGCCGAGCGCGCCCATTGTGGCGTCGCATCCAGCCGCGCGATGATCTGAATGCCGTGCTGTTCTGCCAGATTCACGATGTTGTCGTACTTGGCCCACGCGTCGATACACGGTCCATTGCGGCAATCCTGAAAATTGCCCTTGCCGCTGATCTCGATGTCGGCCCACGGGAACTGCTGGCGAATCCACTTGAACCCGGCGTCGGACATCATCTGCAATTGCTGATCGCGCTTGGCGGGTTCCACTTCCTGCTGCAAGAACGTATTCACCCCGAAGGGGTTGATACCGGCCCCCTCGACCGGCACGTTATCGGCGGTATTCGGCATCGGGCGGATGAGATTCGTCGCGACATCGATCAGACCGCGCGCCTGTGCCAGCAAGTTCTCCTCGCCGGTGACGTTGAACAACGCCGACTGGATCGCATCGCGCGCGAGGAACAGGCCGGCAGCGATGATGAGCACAACACTAAGGGTGAGGAAGATAGTTTTTTGACGCATGATGATCGACATGAAAAGTGAAAAGTGAAGGGTGAAAAGCAAATGGTGATTTCACTCGTCACTCTTCAGCGCGAAGCCTCCCGTGGGACTCGTCAGCTGCATTATAAAACAAAAAGCCCGAACCACTGTCGGGCTTCCTTGTTTCCTTGCCTACTTATTTCCTACTTCTCTTTGCCGTTGCCGTTACCGTGACCGTTGCCATTTTTCTCAGGCTTCAGGAGTTGAATATCATTCGACTTGATGAAGGCGCTGACTTCCTTGCGCGCGTCCTCGAACTGCTTCTTCAGCACCTTATCGGTGCCTTTGAAACTGCCGATGGTGCGCTTGGCGCAGGTGGCGCAGCCCAGCGACGCCCGGTAAGAATCGAGGTCGCACGTCAGGCAGCCGCCGATGGTGATCATCATCATCGAGAAGGCCAGCGCGTCTACGTGCGTCTCGGGCAGCTTCTTGACCTTGCCCACCAGCTGGCGCCACTCGTCGCCACGCAGGTCCTCCAGCAAGGGGATCACCCGGCTGGGAAAAAGGATTTCGCTTTCGGGGTACATGTCGGATCTCCGTCCCAATAAAGTGCAAACCGCTAATGGCGACGATAATAGCATATCCCCCCCATCGAATCAAGGGGTTTTGCCGGGAAAATCCGCAAAAACTGGGGAAAAACAGGGGATTTGGACGGCTTTCCGACCGCCAGCCGGGCGTTATTGCGACATAAAGCCGCGCTGGATGGGTTGAGAGGAACTGCAAGGCCGACCCCTGTCAACACCTCCTTCGCGAACGCACTCCAGAAATCATCCGCGTAAATCCGCGTCCCATTATTCATGCTACAATACACGCGACTTCTCCCTTCGGAGGCCATATGCCCCGCCGATTTTTCGTGCTCATCACGATTTTCGTTCTGCTCTTCAGCGCCCTGCCCGTCTTCGCGCAAGAGCAGCGCGGCGTCGATGTCGTGATCATCCTCGACACGTCCGGCCCCCTGCTCGACGGCTTCGACAAATTCTGCGAATCATTTCCCAAGAACGTGGCGGCCTTGCAGCAGCGCGGCTTCGATCTGCAAGTGACCATTCTCGGCATCACCAAGCCCTACGCCTGCGCCAAAGATACCGTCCGAGCGATTACTGGTTCGACCGTAGCCAGCGATAACGATTGGGGCGCAGCGATCAACGATGTGGCGGCCAAACAGCCGTGGCGCTCGAACACGCAACGCCTGATCGTGACGTTGTCCAATCGCGGCCCGGCGCTGGGCGATCCGGTCGACGATCCGGGAGCCGATCGCGATGCGATCAAGAATGCGATCAGGGCCGCGCAGGCCAATCGGGTGGCCGTGCTCCCCGTGCTCGGCGCAGCCGATCGATCCACGCAGCCCGACGATCGATCGAAGTTGGAAAAGCTGGCGCAGGATTTGGCGCAAGCCACCGGTGGGCAAACCATTACGCTGAGTTCGAACAGCGTCGATCCTACGCAGGAAATCTTCCGCGTGATCGGACAGGTCACACAGGTCAACAGCAACACCGTCATGCTGTCCATCCCCGGATCGATCCACACATTGACGTGCCAACGCGATGTCACCAAATGCGTTTCGTTCGATCTCGGTGTGTTGATCACCAACGCCGTGGTGTCGCTGCTCATCGTGGCCGTGGCCGGCATGACGACGGCCTTGTTCACTGCCAGTGTGGCGCGCGCCCAGGCTCCCACCGTGAAGATCAACGATCGGGTGAAGAATGCGCTCACCGCCGGATCGCAGAAAGTGCGCCACGGCTATCGCTCGGTCTTTGCGCCGGGCAGCTGGACCATTGGCACGCCGTTGATTCGGTGGCTGTTGGCAACGGCGTTGATCGTGTCGTTTGTCGGCTTGATCGCTGTGCTCAACGCCTTCATCGATCCGGAATTCAGCCCGGCGACGGGGCGCGGCATCGCCATCTTCCTGACGCTATTTGCGGCCATCGGCCTGGTAGCGTGGCTGGCCGCGTGGAGTGAAGTCGGCGCGGTGCGGCAGGCCAGGTTCAATGCAGCGCTGCGCGTGCGACCTTTGACGATCTTGCTCACGTTCGTGGCCGTGCTCGTCTCGCGGGCGATTAACTTCCTGCCCGGTTTTCTCGTAGCGCTGTTCTTGACCTATGCTATCTTCAATGCGACCGAAGATACGCGTAAAGCCGAGCGGAGCGCGGCGGTGCGCAGCTTCCTGCTGCTCGTGATCGTCATCATCGCCACGTATCTGCTGGCGATCCCGGTCGATTTGCTGCTGGGCAACCTATTGGCACAAACAGGTAATGCCGCCGCGCAGATCGGCGCCGATACCGCCGGCCTCGTGGAATCATTGATCCTCACCAGCTACATCGTCGCGCTGGAATATGCCTTCTTCACACTGCTGCCGTCGCGCTTCACCTCGGGCGCGCGGCTGTTCGATCTCAACCGCGTGTTGTGGGCCGTGGGCTTCGGGCTGATTACGTTCACGCTGCTGCTCACGGCGATCAATCCCACCCTCAGCGGCGTGGAAGTCTTCCGCCTGCCTGCGATCGTCGTCATCGGCGGGATTCTGCTCGTCGCCAGCGC
>CAYNML010000016.1:0-34292 GCA_964398185.1 uncultured Anaerolineae bacterium
ATTATCAACATAAAATAACTGCTACGACGCTTATTACAGGCATCACTCGATTTTCCGGCTCTTCCGGGTTCAGCGGGATTATTGTCACCAAGGTGCGTCATTACGAGGAGCGCTGTTCGCGACGAAGCAATCTCAGTGCCGGTCGAAAGGCGATTGCTTCGCAGGAAGCGCTCGCAATGACGATGCACCGACGGTTTCCCGCCAAAGTCGGAAGACCCGATTTTCCAAAAAGAAACAGGGCGCTTGCGCGCCCTGTTTTAATCCGTGTAGTTGTACTTGAAAACTCCCTATCGCCCGTCTAGGGTAATGCCGCCGCCAGCTAGCTGCGATCCCGTTTCAGCGACACATCCAGCAGGACGGCCAGGATCAACACGATGCCTTTGACCACGTAAGTGGCGGCGGCCGGCGCGTTCAACATCTGCAGACCAGTGGTCAGACTGGCCATGATCAACCCGCCGATCATCGCGCCGGGGATGGTGCCCACGCCGCCCAGCGTGGAAGTGCCGCCCAGGATGGCGCTGGCGATGACGTCCAGTTCGTAGCCGGCGCCGGCCGCGATGGTGCCATAGCCTACGTACGACGCGAGCACAATGCCGGCCAGACCGGACAGGAAGCCCATCAACACAAAGATGAGAAAGATACTCTTGCGGATGTTGATGCCCGACAGGCGGGCGGCTTCACGATTGCCGCCGATGGCATAGGCGTAACGGCCAAAGCGCGTGTTGGTGGAAAGATAGGTCATGGCGACGGCCACAATGCCCAGCAACAAAACAGGATACGGGATGCCCGGCGCGACTTTGTACGAATTCACCGAGTAGACGTAGACCAACACCAAACCCGCATAGAGCATGTTCTTCGCAACGTCCAAGACTAGCGGCGATAACGGAAAGCCGTATCGCTGTTTGTTGCGGCGGCTGCGAAACATCATAAAGAATAAGGCGATGATGATCGTCCCTGCCAGCAGCCAGCTCAGGGTCGTCGGCAAATAGCCTTGTCCGATTTCCGAGAAGACCGGCTGGTTGGCCGGAATCGTTTTGCCTTCCGTTTGCAGCAGCGTCAGCCCCTGCAAAATGAAGTAACTGCCCAGAGTCACAATGAAGGCCGTCACCCGCAGGTAGGCGATGATGTAACCCTGCGCCACCCCCCACAGCGTCCCGACCCCCAGCCCCAACAGCACCGACAAGAGCGCGGCCACGGCATTCACCGTTTCCGGCGGCATGCCGGGGAACGTCGAAGACAGGAAGGCGTTCCAGCGGTTGGCCTGGAAGAACGCCACGACGACGGACACAAAGCCCGCCAGGCGCCCGACCGACAGGTCGATACCGCCGGTGACAATGACCAGCACCATCCCCGCCGCCATGATGGACGTGACCGACATTTGCCGAAACAGATTGGAGATGTTTTGCGGCGAGAGATAGCCGCCATTGGTAGCCACCGCAAAAACCACCCAGATCAGAACCAGGGCGATCACGATGGTGTAGGTCTGAATGTTGCGGCGAAAGCCCTGCACAAGGCTGGACATGACGGTGCTCTCCGGGCGAGTCGGTTGCGCGACACTAGAGTTGGACATTGATATACCTCGTAGGCAAAGTTTAACGAGCTGGCGCGGTCAAACCAGGCCGGTGGCCATGGCCATGATCTTCTCTTGCGTTGCTTCGTGAATATTGAGCATCCCGTTAGAGCGGCCCTGCCACATCACCATGACCCGATCGCTCATACCCAGCACCTCTTCCAACTCGCTGGAAATCATGATGATGGCAATGCCCTGCTCGGCCAGATCATTCATGAGCTTGTAAATCTCGTACTTGGCGCCCACATCGACCCCGCGCGTGGGATCATCCATGATTAATACTTTGGGACCGGACAACAGCCACTTGGCGATGACGACCTTTTGCTGGTTGCCGCCGGACAAGGTTTCGGCCGGCACATACAGGCTTGGCGTTTTGATCGCCAGTTCCTTGGCAATGCGCAAACTGGCCGCGACTTCGGCATTCTGATTGATGCGCATCCAGCCGGCAAACCGATCGAGATTGGGCAGCGAGATGTTCTTCAAGATCGACTGCATGAGCACCAGACCATGGCGCTTGCGGTCTTCCGGCACCAGGCTGATGCCTTGTTCCATGGCGTGGTGGCTGTTGGCGATCTTAACCTCGCGTCCTGCCAGCTTGATCATGCCGTGCGTAATTTTCGCATACTCGCCAAAGATGGTCATCACCAGCTCGGTGCGACCCGAGCCCATCAGCCCGGCAATTCCCAAAATCTCGCCCTGGCGCAAATCGAACGACACGCCCTTCAGCACTTCCCGATCGGCGCGCGTGGCGCGCAAATCCTGCACTTCAAGCATCACATCGCCGGGATGGCGATTGCCCTTGGGGAAGCGTTCTTTCATCTCACGCCCCACCATATAGCTGACCAACTTCTCGGGCGTCAGATCGCGGGTGGACTGGGTCGTAACAAACTTTCCATCGCGCAGCACGGTAACGTTGTCGGCGATGCGAAAGAACTCGTCCATTTTGTGGGTGATGTAGATGCACGTCACACCCTGTTCTTTGAGCGTGCGCAGAATCTCCATCAACTTGTCAATCTCGGCTTCCGCCAGCGCGCTCGTCGGTTCGTCCAAAATGAGGACTTTGGCATCTTCCGACAACGCCTTGGCGATCTCCGTCATCTGCATCTTGCCGACGCCCAGGTCTTTGACAACATCGTGGGGCTGCACGTCCAGGCGATATTTCGTTAGAATTTCCTGCGTATTGGAATACAATTGATCCCAGTGGATGGATCCACGCGTGACCGGCTCCCGGCCCAGGAAGATATTCTCGCCCACGGTCATATTCGGCACCAGGGTAAGTTCCTGGTACACGATCGCAATGCCTTTTTCCGCGGCTTGATGGATGGAACTGGCTTCCAGCTTAAGTTCTGCGCCGTTGTAGATAACCTTGCCTTCATACGTGCCGTGCGGATAAACCCCGGACAGAATTTTCATCAAGGTCGATTTGCCCGCGCCATTTTCACCGCAGAGACCGTGAATCTCGCCGCGGCGAATCTGAAAACTGACGTCGCTCAGGGCGGTGACGCCGGGAAACGTCTTCGTGACATTTTGAAAATCAAGGATGATCTCTTCGCTCATCGCTGCTCCACCCGTCGGGTAAGGTGTTTGCCGCGCCCGGTGTTCAACTCCCGGGCGCGGCAAACTCATCAGTTATGCGCCTGCGCGCGCCGCCAATCTTACACCCAAATCTGCTTTACGGCTTGGGCGGCTTGTCCGCATCGGGGATATCGCGATAGACGGCATCATACGGCTGGAAGCCGCTCTTCACCACCAACTCGTACACGTTGTCCTTATTGACCTGTTCCACCGGCAGGAACTGCGCGGTCACATTGCCTGCCAGGCTGGGATCGTTGGTCAGTTCGGCCATCGTGTACTGCTTCAGCTCGGCGTTGGGCTTGCACTGCAGCAGGCCGTCGATCAGGTCGACGCCGAGCGGGCCGAGGTTGCGAATGTCCTTCAGGATCGAGACCGTCAACTCACCCTTGACGATGCTGTTGCTGCCGTCAGCCGTGGCGTCCTGCCCGCTGATCGGCACCTTGCCAGCCAGACCCTGCGCCTTCATCGCCTGCAGCGCGCCCAGGCCCGTGCCGTCGTTCGAGGCGATTACCGCATCGATCTCATTCTTCTGCGCCGTCAGGATGTTCTCCATGATCTTCAGCGCGTTCGCCGCATCCCAGTTGTCCACCCACTGGTCCGCCACGATCTTCACCACGCCGCTGTCCACGTACGGCTGCACGATGTCCATCTGCCCCTTGCGGAACAGAATCGCGTTGTTGTCCGTCGGGCTGCCGCCCAGCATGACCAGCTTCAGCGGATTATCCTTCGTCCACTTGCCGCCGTCAATGTCCACGGCCTTCAGCACACCCAACGCCTGCTGGCGGCCCACTTCTTCATTGTTGAACGAGATGTACGCCGCGATGTTCGGGGACTTGATCAAGCGGTCATAGGCGATGGCCTTCACGCCCGCCGCCGCGGCCTTATCCACCGCCGTCGCCGCCGCCGCGCCGTCTTCCGCCACAATGATCAGACCCTTGGCGCCTTGCGACACCATGTTGTCGATCTGGTCGTTCTGCAACTTCACGTCGTGGTTGGCTTCCTGCACCAACACCTTGTAGCCCTTCGCCTCCAGCAGCTGCTTCATCAAATTCGCTTCCGGCTGCCAGCGCTCCGTCGCAAAGTCCGACATCGAAATGCCCACCGTTGCACCGCTGCCCACCGGCGTGCAGTCGGCCGCCGCAGGGGTAGTGCTGCTGCTCTCACCAGGCTTGGGCGGCTTCTGCGCATCAGGGATGTCGCGATACACATCATCGTACGGCTGGAAGCCGCTCTTCACCACCAACTCGTACACGTTGTCCTTATTGACCTGTTCCACCGGCAGGAACTGCGCGGTCACATTGCCTGCCAGGCTGGGATCGTTGGTCAGTTCGGCCATCGTGTACTGCTTCAGCTCGGCGTTGGGCTTGCACTGCAGCAGGCCGTCGATCAGGTCGACGCCGAGCGGGCCGAGGTTGCGAATGTCCTTCAGGATCGAGACCGTCAACTCACCCTTGACGATGCTGTTGCTGCCGTCAGCCGTGGCGTCCTGCCCGCTGATCGGCACCTTGCCAGCCAGACCCTGCGCCTTCATCGCCTGCAGCGCGCCCAGGCCCGTGCCGTCGTTCGAGGCGATTACCGCATCGATCTCATTCTTCTGCGCCGTCAGGATGTTCTCCATGATCTTCAGCGCGTTCGCCGCATCCCAGTTGTCCACCCACTGGTCCGCCACGATCTTCACCACGCCGCTGTCCACGTACGGCTGCACGATGTCCATCTGCCCCTTGCGGAACAGAATCGCGTTGTTGTCCGTCGGGCTGCCGCCCAGCATGACCAGCTTCAGCGGATTATCCTTCGTCCACTTGCCGCCGTCAATGTCCACGGCCTTCAGCACACCCAACGCCTGCTGGCGGCCCACTTCTTCATTGTTGAACGAGATGTACGCCGCGATGTTCGGGGACTTGATCAAGCGGTCATAGGCGATGGCCTTCACGCCCGCCGCCGCGGCCTTATCCACCGCCGTCGCCGCCGCCGCGCCGTCTTCCGCCACAATGATCAGACCCTTGGCGCCTTGCGACACCATGTTGTCGATCTGGTCGTTCTGCAACTTCACGTCGTGGTTGGCTTCCTGCACCAACACCTTGTAGCCCTTCGCTTCCAGCAGCTGCTTCATCAGCTCCGCTTCCGGCTGCCAGCGCTCCGTCGCAAAGTCCGACATCGAAATACCCACCGTCGCGCCGCTGCCCACCGGCGTACAGTCGGCCGCCGCCGGTTGCGACGGCTGCGCCGGGGCCGTCGTCGCTTCCGGCTGCGCGGGCTGCGCCGGCTGAGTCGGTTGCGCGGCCGGGGCGCCGCATGCCGACAACATGATGGAAAGTACAGCGATGATCGTCACGATCACCAGCGAGCGATTTGTACTGCGCTTCATGAGACGTTCCTCCTGATTGAGTTGGTTATAGATCGAATAGCGTACGAATCACGTCAACCTCACAGTGCGCACTTTGAATGCCGGTTGCCTCCTTTCGCCTGCGTTGCTGCCAGCCAATGAGCATTACTTCTCAAGCGCCAGACTGAATGACGTATTAGTTCGGCACTCAAATCTGAAACCAGGTCAGCTCTGGCGGCCGCGTTCTAAACCTGCCATTCCGCAGGATTACTGAGTATATCACGCACGATCAGGCTGACCCCGCCCATGACGCACGCGTCGAACTTGAATGCCGACAGACAAATCGTGACTGACTCGCGCGCGGCCGCTAAAGCGCGGACACTCACTTCCTGCTGGGCGCGCTGCAAAATATACGGCCCCGCCAGGCTCAGCACCCCGCCCAGCACCACCAGGCTCGGATTAAACGCATTCACCAGGCTGGCCACGCCGATACCCAGATATCGCCCGACCTCATCAAACGCGTTAAGGACGGCCGGCTCGTTCAGCGCGGCCGCGTGGAGCACATGATCCATGCGGATCGCGCTCACCTCGCCCTTGACTTCCGGCAAGCCCATCAGCACCGGCGCGTGGCCCAGCGCAGCCGCTTGCCGCACCCGATCGATAATGGCCCGCGGCCCGATGAGCGTTTCCCAACAGCCGCGATTTCCGCAATTGCACTGCGGGCCGTCCGGCGCCAGCGTCATGTGCCCAATCTCACCCGCATAGCCGCCGGCGCCGCCATACAGTTTCCCATCGATGACGAACCCGCCGCCCAGCCCCACTCCCGCACTCAAATACAGAAAATTGTCATAGCCGCGCGCCGCGCCCAACATCCGCTCGCCCAGGGCGGCGGCATTGGCCTCATTCTCGACGATCACCGGCACCTGAAACGCCGTCTGCCACAGATCGCGCAGCGGTACATCACGCCACCCCAGGTTTGGCGCAAATAACAGTGTACCCGTCGCGTGATCCATCAGGCCAGGCACGCCCACCCCGATGCCCAACACGCGCACCCCGTTCGCGCGCGCCTGCTCAATCGCCTCGCACACCAGCCGCTCGGCCTGCGCCAGCACCTGAGTGTGTCCCGCTTTAGCCGCGCCGTTCGTATCAACCTGCTGCCGCCACACCACGTTGGCACGCAGATCGGTCAAGACCACGGAAATGAAGTCGACGCCAATTTCCACGCCGATGATGCGGCCGACATCCGGGTTGGTATCGATCAAGACACCCGGTCGTCCTGGCCCCACGTTCTGCGTGCCGCTTTCACGCACAAAACCCCAGCTCTGCAGCTGCGCCAGCAGCGCGCCAACCGTACTCTTGTTCAGACCGCTCATTTCGGTCAGCCGGGCACGAGCGATCGGGCCGTCTGCTTCCCAGATGTAACGCAATACAATCGAGAGGTTGCGTTCACGCACCCAGGTTTGATCGGCGGTTCGATAACGCGGCGTCATTGAGAAATCGGCGGCGACTGCCCGGTTAACCGGGCAGCGCATGGAACGTGTCTTTCAACGCCGGATACAAAGCCCGATAAGCTGGATACAGGCGCTCGTAGGCAGCGACCCTCTCCGGCAATGGCGCAGTCCGATCGGTGATCTTGATCGTCGCGGCCACCGCTTCGGCGACGCTGGCATATGCGCCTGATCCGACACCCGCCAACAGCGCCGCGCCAAATGCCGCGCCCTCCGTCACGTTGACCAACACCAGCTCTGCGCCAAACACATCGGCCTGAATCTGCCGCCACACCGCGCTCCGCGCACCTCCCCCTGACGCCCGCACCTGCTCGATCGGTACGCCCAGGCCCTTGATCAGCTCGAGGCTGTCACGCAGGCCGAACGACACGCCTTCCAACACCGACCGCACCAGATGCGCCTTGCCGTGTCGCAGCGTCAAGCCCACAAACGCGCCGCGCGCCTGCGGATCAGGATACGGGGTGCGTTCGCCGGTAAGATACGGCAGGAACAACAAACCCTCGCTGCCGGCCGGCGCGAGCGCCGCTTCTTGCGTAAGCAGTTCATAGGGATCAATTCCGATCAACTGCGCGGCGGCTTTCTCGGTATCCCCGATCGCATCCCGCAGCCAACGGAACGATCCGCCCGCGCTCAACATCACGCCCATGTAGTGCCACTTGCCGGGCACCGCGTGACAAAACGCATGCAGGCGGCCTTGCGCTTCCGCCGCGTAATGATCGCTGTGCGCGAACACCACACCCGACGTACCCGACGTGACCGAGATCACCCCGGTCGTGACGATACCGCTGCCCACCGCCTGCGCCGCCTGATCGCCGCCGCCGCCCACCACGGGCGTGCCCTCCTTCAGGCCCGTCGCCCTGGCCGCGCTCGCGCTGATGCGGCCTGACACCACATCAGACTCCGTGCAGACCGGCAGCCACGCGCGCGGAATCTCCAGCGCGCTCAGCATCTCATCCGACCAGCGGCGCTGCGCCACATCCAGCAGCGACATACCCGAGGCGTCAGACACTTCGGTGGCATACTCGCCCGTCAAACAAAAACGCACATAGTCCTTGGGTAGGAGAATGTGCGTCGTCTGATCAAAAAGGTGCGGCTCGTTCTGGCGCACCCACACGATCTTCGGTGCGGTGAACCCCGGCAGCACTTGATTACCGGTCAGCTGCAACAACCGATCGAGCCCGCCGACTTTGGCGGTGATCTCCGCGCATTGCGCGCCCGTGCGTTGATCGTTCCACAGGATGGCAGGGCGCAGCACGCGATCGGCTTTATCGAGCATGACCAGGCCGTGCATCTGCCCCGTCAACCCCACCGCGCTGATCTCGTCACCCGATCGATGCGCTTTGCTCAACGCGGCTTGAATGCTCGCGGCCGCCCCGTGCCACCAATCGGCCGGATCCTGCTCGGACCACAGCGGCTTCGGCGTGGATAGCGGATACTCGGTGGTGTGCGAGGCGATGACGCCGCCGTGCTCGTCAATTACCAGCGCCTTGGCGCCCGTCGTCGAAACGTCGATACCGAGGAAGTAAGCCATGGACGGCTCCTGTTGTTTGCGGAGTTACGGCGCCGGCCGATCGCTCACTTCGGCCGGCGCCTTGGCTCCTAACCCTGGAGGAGAGTGAAACTAACGCACACCCAACAACAGATCGATCGTGAGTTGATCCAATTTTTCGTACGGCTGGCCGCGCTGGCCCAACGCCATCCGATCGAATTCACGTGCTTTCAAAGCTGCCGCTTTGCCGCTCGAGTACGCGCCAAAGAATTCGTCGTGCGCCCCATCGTTGGCGTTGATTTGCGCCAGCAGCGCCTGAATCTCAGGATCGGCGTTAAACTGCGCCGCCTTTTCCTTGAGGATCAAGTACGTCCGCATACAGCCGTGCGCGAAGTCCTTCACGCCATCGAGGTTATCCGTGCGATACGCGTGAGCGTCGAAGTGGCGCGAGCCGGCATAGCCCACGTCTTCGAGGAATTTCACGAGGAAGAAAGCCTGTTTGACGTTCTGTGAACCGAAGCGGTAGTCCTGATCGTAGCGCGCGTAATTCTGATCATTCAAATCGATGTGGAACAACTTGCCCGCATCCCAAGCCTGCGCCACCGCATGCATGAAGTTCAGCCCGGCCATGTGCTCGTGCGCCATCTCTGGATTGACGCCCACCAGCTCCGGGTGATCGAGCGTGGCGATGAACCCCAGCATCGCCCCGGTCGTCGGCAGATAAATGTCGCCGCGCGGCTCGTTGGGCTTGGCTTCCAACGCGAACTTCAGATCGTACTTATTCTCCAGCACATACTCGCACAAAAAGTTCAGCGCCTCGCGGAAGCGCTTGCCCGACTCCAGTGCGCTCTTGCCGGCATCGGTCTCGGCGCCTTCGCGCCCGCCCCAGAACACGTAGGTCTTGGCGCCCAATTCCACGCCCAGATCAATCGCCCGCATGGTCTTGTGCAGCGCGTAAGCTCGCACCGCCGGATCATTGCTGGTGAACGCGCCATCGCGGAAAGCCGGATCGCTGAAGAGGTTGGTGGTCGCCATCGGCACCACCAGGCCGGTGTCATTCAGCGCTTTTTTGAAGTCGGCCACGATCCGATCGCGCTCGGCGGGCGTCGCATCGATCGGCACCAGATCGTTGTCATGGAAGTTCACGCCCCACGCCCCGACTTCGGCCAGCAGATGCACCAACTCGACCGGTGATAGTGCGGCACGAACCGCCCTGCCAAAAGGATCGCTGCCAGTGCTGCCCACAGTCCACAAACCAAAAGTGAATTTGTGCTCAGGCTTCGGTTGATATTGAGACGTCATGGCAATTTCCTTAATCTGAGATTATGAAAATTTATTTGTTTATCCGGTAGCCAAACTAAAATCAGTATATCAAGACTTCAATCGCATGAAAATGATCTTTGTCATCGTTATTATATGACATATGTCATGTTTATTTAAGAAAACTCACTCGCTCAATACCTAAAGACATGCAGTTTGCTCGACCAAACAACCAAAAAGCAGGCGGCCTTTGCCTTCGCAGGTTTTCAGGCACGGTGCAGCGCGGGCTGGCGTAAGCCCCGGGCCGTCGCGTCAATTCCGCCCGCGCTAGCGACGCGGACAAACTCTGACGTTTAGAGCAGGCCTGAAGATATTTTTCACAGTATAATACCGGCAGTGAATCCAACTGGAGTGTGATCCGCTTGACTTCCAAACAACCCAACTCGCGCATGTGCTTCGTCTGCGGCTTGCAGAATCCCGTTGGTCTGCACCTGGCGATCTACAACGATCTCGACAACAACTGCATCTACTCCAATGTCATCATCTCCGATCAATACCAGAGCTATCCCGGCGTGGTGCATGGCGGCATCGTGGCCACCATGCTGGATGAAATCTCGGGACGCGCCACCATCATGGACGGCAACGATCAAAATCTGATGGTGACGCTGAAATTGGAAGTGAAATACCGGCGGCCCACTCCCACTAATACGCCCTTGAAAGTCATCGGCCGCGTGGTCTCACAGAACGAGTCGCGCGCCAAAGTGACGGGGGAGATTCAACTCGCCGACGGCACGGTGACCGCTTCGTGCGAGGGGCTGCTGGCCCGCCCACCGGATGAGATGCGCGATCAATGGGCCGCCGAGCTGCCCTACTGGAAAGTCTATCCGGATACATGATCGTCGTCAGCGACACGTCGCCGATTTTGAGCCTGGCGTTGATCGAGCGGCTGGCACTGCTGCGCGAGCTCTATGGCACGATCACGATCCCGGATGCGGTGCGATCCGAGCTCATCTCGACCGAGCAGCCCGGCGCGCGGGAAGTGCTGCAGGCCGACTGGATCGTCACACAGCCGATCGCGCCCGACGTGATTTTGAAGCTGCTGCTGCGCGAGGTCGATCGGGGCGAAGCAGAAGCGATCGGGCTGGCCGTCCACCTCAAAGCCGATGTGCTGCTCATCGACGAACGCAAAGCGCGTCACCTGGCGGCCTATCTCGAACTCGGCGTCGTCGGCCTGTTGGATGTCCTACAGGAAGCCAAACAGCGTCACCTGATCACGAGCGTGAAACCGGTGCTTGACGATCTCATCGTCCGCGCCCGTTTTCGCGTGAGCCACAAACTGTATCAACGCACCCTATTCACCGCCGGAGAATAAACCATGCCCACCCTGCGCGAACTCACCGAGTATCATAAACCCGCCACGCTCGACGAAGCATTGAAGCTTCTGCGCCGCACTCGCATCAAGACGGTGCCCCTGGCCGGCGGCACGGGCCAGGCGGCCGCAGCCGCGCACGCTGTGCAGGCCGTGGTCGATCTGAGCGCGCTTGATTTGTCGTTTATAAAAACCTCAGAGGGTTCCGGAAACCTGCGCGGTCTGGAGATTGGCGCAACGACCAAGTTGCAAGCGGTCGCCGATGACGAAGTGGTGCGCGCTTATGCCGCTGGTGTGCTCGTCAGGGCCATCCTTGATTCGGCGTCGCGCAACATGCGCGAGGCCGCTTCGCTCGCCGGATCGATTGTGGCTGCGTCAGGCAATTCGCCGTTGTTCACGGCGCTGCTCGCGCTGGATGCGCGCCTGATCGTGCGCGGGGCGCGCGGCACCCGCGAGGAGGAAGTGGCGCTTGCTTACTGGACACCGCAGCCACGTTCGTTGATCCTCAGCATCACACTGCCCGCAGTGATGGAATCTACGCACGCGGCTTATGAAAAAGTGGCACGCACACCTGCGGATCTGCCGATCGTGTGCGTGGCCGCGCGTGCGACCGTCAATCAAGATCAGCTGCGCGATGTGCGCCTGGCGTTCGGCGGGGTCGCCGACAAACCGATCGTGATTACGCAGCCCAGCGGCGCGATCGAAGACCTGGCGCAGCTGGCCGTGGCGACGGTCTCGCCCGCTGACGATTACTTCGCCTCAGCGGATTACCGCCGCGAAATGATCGGCGTGCTGGTCAAGCGCGCTTTGCACACTTTGACGCCGCTTTCCGCTTGAGACGCCGACTCATTCGTGAGCAATCAGCGCCGCGCCTGATCGTCTTTACCGGCCTGCCCGGTACTGGCAAGAGCAGTATCGCCGAAGCGGTGGCGCGTGATCGAGTGCATCTGTTCCGCTGAGGCCGCGCAGCATGATCGCTTGAACGGGCGGCCGCGCAATATCCCCGGCTGGCACGAACTGGAGTGGTCGGAAGTAGAGCGCGCTTGATCCTCGATGCAGTGCAGCCGCTGGCAGAAAACATCGCGGCGGCATTAAGTTATCTGCGCCCTGGAAGTAACAGCCCATCGAAAACGCACTATAATTACCGATAGCAAGGAGGCGCGCCATGACCGATCTATCTGTGCCTACCAAAGATCAACTCCTCGAAGTGATTGAGCATTTGCGGCCCGACCAGCTGGCGCAAGTTTGGGAGTACGTGACGCAGCTAGCTGAACAGCCAACCGCACCGATCTACCAAATTCACGAAAAGGCGGCTGCGACCGGTGTCAAGGATTTAGCCCAGCAGCACGATCATTATCTTTACGGACAAGATAAACACGATGTCTGACACAGTCTTCTGGGACACTGCTGCTTTCGTCGCGCTGGGTAATCGCGATGATGACCTGCATGCCGAAGCAGTCGCGGTCAACCAAGCCTTAGCCGCGACACGCGCATTTGTACTCACCACCGATGCGGTACTGACGGAAGTCGCCAATACTTTCAGCCGAGCCGCCTGGCATCCGATCGCACAACAGTTAATTGAGTCAGTGCGTGCTTCAGTCGCACTTGAGCTGGCCGAAGTTGTTCACGTTGATATTGAGCTCTGGCAACGCGGCTGGCGCCTGTTCTGCAACCGGACAGACAAAGATTGGAGTCTCACCGATTGCATCAGTTTTGTCGTGATGCAAGAGCGCAGCGTGGCCCGGGCCTTTACGTCGGATCGGCATTTTGAACAAGCGGGGTTCCTGCGCCTGATGCGTCATCAAGTCTAGCAAGTCCATTCAACACCCCACCCACGGAAGACACCCATGAACCTTCAACTCACCATCAACTCGGAAGTCAAAATTTTTGAAGTCTCACCGAAAGATCGCTTGCTCGATGTGCTGCGCCGCAACGGTTACTTCGGCGTGAAGCACGGCTGCGATGACGGCTCGTGCGGCGCGTGCGCGGTGTTGATCGACGGCAAGCCGATCAACTCGTGTACGCTGCTGGCCGCGCAAGTACAGGGCAAAACGATCATGACGATTGAAGGACTCGGCGTCGTGTTCGATCAGCCCGACGAAGGGCCGACGCATGGCTGGACGGGCAACGTGCCGCTGCACCCGCTGCAGCGCGCCTTTGTCGAAACGGGCGCGATTCAATGCGGTTACTGCACCCCTGCGATGATCCTGGCGGCCAAATCACTGCTCGATCAGAATCCGAGTCCCAGCGAAGCCGAAGTACGCGAGGTGTTGAGCGGCGTGTTGTGCCGCTGCACGGGTTACATCAAACCGGTGCAGGCCGTGCTGCGCGCAGCGGCGCAGATGCGCGGCGAGGAAGTGCCCCCACCCCAACCCTCCCCCGTCGCGGAAAGCGGCGACAGGGGAGGGAGCGGATCCTCGCCCCTGTTCAACGGGGGAGAGCTAGAGAGGGGGTCAACGCTCGTCAAAACCACGCCACTCCCGACGTTAGTCCTTGCGCCGGAAACGAATCACTGGAAGGTCGTGGGCAAGCCGGAGATCAAAGTCGATGCGTACAAGTTGGTGCAGGGCAAGCCGGCCTTTGCCGACGACATCGAACTGCGCGGTACGTTGATTGCGAAGATACTGCATTCGCCCATAGCGCATGCGCGTATCAGGCGCATCGACGCGAGCAAAGCGCGCGAACTGCCGGGCGTTGCCGCCGTGTTGACACATGAAGATCTGCCGCGCGTCGTCTATTCCACCGCCGGACAATCCGATCCCATGCCGGGGCCGCAGGACACGTTCTCACTCGATCACAAGGTGCGCTTTGTCGGCGATCGTGTAGCCTTCGTCGCCGCCGAGACCGAAGAGATCGCAGAACGCGCGTTGGAATTGATCGAAGTCGAATACGAAGAACTGCCCGCGATCCTCGATTTGCGTGATGCCATGAAACCCGGCGCGATCCGCATCCACGACGAGCCGGAGTATATTAACTTTGCGGAGTCTGATCCGAGCAAGAACCTGGCCGCGCACATTCGCATCGACATCGGCGACGTGAACGCCGGGTTCGAGAAAGCCGATCGGATTTTTGAGGGCGACTACGTGGTGCCGAAAGTGCAGCAGGCCCACATCGAGCCGCATGTGGTCGTGACGTATTGGGATGAAGATGATCGCCTGGTCATTCGTACTTCGACGCAAGTGCCGTTCCACGTCCGCAGGATTCTCGCGCCGGTGCTGGGGCTCTCGGCCAAGCGCATCCGCGTGATCAAGCCGCGCATCGGCGGCGGGTTCGGCGGCAAACAGGAAGTGCTGATCGAAGACGTGGCGGCGCATCTCACGATTGCGACCGGGCGGCCGGTGCGCTTCGAATACACACGCGGTGAAGAATTTTTCGCGGCACGTTCGCGGCATCCAATGCGCATTCACATGAAGACCGGCGTGACGAAAGACGGCAAGCTCACGGCGAACGCGATGTATGCCCTCAGCGATACCGGCGCGTATGGTTGTCACGCACTCACTGTGACAGGCAACACCGGCCACAAATCGATGGCGCTCTACACCGGTCAACCCACCGAAGGCAATCCACCGATCCCGAATATCCGTTTCTACGCCGACATCGTCTACACCAACACGCCGCCCGCCGGAGCCTATCGGGGTTACGGTGTGCCGCAGGGTGCGTTCGCGGTGGACGTACACATGGAACGCATCGCGCGTGAGATGGGGATCGATCCGATCGAGTTCCGTTTGAAGAACACAGTGCGCGCCGGCGATGAGCATCCGTTCAGCCGCGCGTGGAGCGAAGGCCGCGAGCCGCGCCCGGAGATCATCAAGACGTGCGCGCTGCCGCAGTGCGTGGAGCAAGGCGCAGCGGCGATCGATTGGGCGCGGAAATTCAACAATCCCGATTGGCATACCGTGCCCGGCCAGCCGCATCTGCGCAAAGGCATCGGCGTGGCGTGCGTGATGCAGGGCACGGCCATTCCGTATCTCGACATGGGCGCGGCGTCGATCAAGATGAATGACGATGGCTCGTTCAACTGTCTCGTCGGCGCGACCGATCTGGGAACGGGATCAGATACAGTGTTGGGTCAGATGGCCGCCGAGGTATTGGGCGTGCCGCTCGACGACATCATCATGTATTCGAGCGACACCGACTTCACGCCGTTCGATAAGGGCGCGTATGCCTCATCGACGACGTACATCTCTGGCGCGGCGGTGGTGAAGGCGGCGGAGAAAGTGGCGGAGCAGATCAAAGCGGTGGCGGCCAACATGCTGCAAGTCTCGGCCGATGAAGTGCGTTTGTCCGATCGGAAAGCGTGGAGCGCCGATGATCGATCGGTGACACTGGCGCAAGTCGCGTTGAATTCGCTGCACCATGAAAATCAACATCAGATCATGGCCGTTGGCTCGTACATGTCGCCCGAATCGCCGCCGCCGTTTGCCGCGCAGTTCGCCGAGGTGACGGTGGATACCGAGACCGGGCAAGTCACCGTCGATAAACTGGTCATGGCCGTGGACTCCGGCGTGATCGTCAATCCGGTGACAGCGTCGGGACAGATCGAAGGCGGGATGACGCAGGCGCTGGGCTACGCGGTATGTGAAGAGATGAAGTACGACGAGCGCGGCCGCTCGCTGGCGAACGATCTCTACGCCTACAAGATTTTCCGCGCCGATGAGATGCCGGCCCTCGACGTGATCTTCGTCGAGACGAAGGAACCATCGCATCCGTTCGGCGTGAAGGCCGTGGCCGAAATCCCGATGGACGGCGTCGCGCCGGCGGTGGTCAATGCGATCCATGATGCAACGGGCGCGTGGCTGTCTGAAATTCCGGCGACGCCAGAGAGAGTGTGGCAGGCATTGCAAAAGACAACGGCGAATTAGAGCGAATTCCAGCTTGGTTTACGACCACGTCATGCCCGAGTGTCGTCGTCGGGCATCCAGCCTGACCATTGGCGATCGGTGCTGAAAGGCCGCTGGATTCCCGCCAAAAACACGCGGGAATGACGGCGTGTTGCGAGATCGTCAATCAACTTGGAAATGGCTTTAATCATGGAACGAATAAAATGCGCTACAATTACCGCAGCGGACGGTATGTCACAGGAGGCGCCAGATGAATGTCGAAATGAGCGAGATCGCGCTGCCCCCTCAGACTGAAGTGAAAGTGGAACTTAGTCTGACATCACAGGTTAACGTCACCGATTACACGGCGCAACGCAAGGTAACCAAACTGCTGCTCGATCAGGTCGGCAATCAGCTGTATGGCGAACAGGCCAGCCTAGTGGTAGGCCGGCGTCTGTTGTGGCGCGTTCCAGTGTGGCTGGCTCTCACAACGACCGGGCCATTGGGACAAGTCGGCACACTGGATGTCGATGCCAAAACTGGTGAGATTTTATTCACGCAGCAGATTTTGGACGAAATTGCGGAGCGCGGCAATGCCCTGGCTCAACGTTCCACATCTACGGCAGGTTAAACCCGGGTGGTGTTTGCCCGCCTGTATCGCAGGCGTGGCGGCTTATTGGCAACGTCCGCTATCGCAAGATGACATTGCGCGCTGGCTGGGCACCACATGGATTGGCACGCCCTCTAGCCGGATCCAGCGTTTGGCAGAGCACGGCTTTGAAGTGATCTACCGCACTGGCTCCGTCGTCGATCTTGAAAGTTGGCTGGCACAACAGACCCCGTGTATCCTCTTTGTTCGCACTAGTGAATTGCCCTATTGGCAGGTTGACACACCACATGCGGTAGTGCTGGCTGGACTGGAAGCAGAAGGTGCGCAGCTGGTCGATCCAGATCATGAGATCGCGCCTGTTGCCGTCTCAGTTGATGAGCTGCTTCTTGCCTGGTCGCATTCCGACTATACGTATGCGGTACTGAGGCCAACAACCAGCAACTAACAACCAACAACCCATGGATAACATTTACTCCGCCATCTTACAAGCCCA
Organism: uncultured Anaerolineae bacterium; assembly: GCA_964398185.1. GTDB lineage: Bacteria > Chloroflexota > Anaerolineae > Fen-1058 > Fen-1058 > Fen-1058. The sequence goes on from CAYNML010000016.1 coordinate 17,018, forward strand.
AGCCAGCGGCCAATCCGCCGCGCTGTGCACCGTGATCAAATCCAGCGGATCGGTGCCGCGGCATTCCACCTCGAAGATGCTGGTCTTCGCCGATGGTAAGTTCGTCGGCACGGTGGGCGGCGGCGCCATGGAGCAACGCACGATCGAAGAAGCGCAAGCCGTAGCCCGATCGGGCCAGTCGAAGATTGTGGAATATAATCTCGTCGATCCCAGGCAGGGCGATCCCGGCGTGTGCGGAGGAACCGTGGAAATCTTCATTGAGCCGATCAATCCGCCACCCTCCGTGATCATCATCGGCGCGGGGCACGTGGGCAAAGCGACGGCGCACCTCGCCAAGTGGTTGGGCTTCCGCGTAGTGGTGATGGACGACCGGGTGGAGTTCGTCACGCCCGAATGGATTCCTGAAGCCGACAGTTATCTGCCCGGCCCGGTACTCGATCTGCTGCCGCAGGCCAATCTCAACGCGCAGAGTTACATCGTGGCCGTGACGCGCGGCTACAATATCGACGTGGGCCTTCTGCCGACGCTGCTCGATTACGATGTAGCCTACATCGGTGTGATTGGATCGCAGCGGCGCTGGACGCAGGCGCTGAAGGAACTGCGCGAGAAGGGCGTGGCCGAAGAGAAACTGGCGCGCGTCCACGCGCCGATCGGGTTGGAGTTGAACGCCGAGACGCCGGAGGAGATCGCCGTCAGCATCATGGCCGAGATCGTGATGATTCGCAACGGCGGCACAGGGCAATCGATGAAAATGAATAATGACAAATGAGCAAATCACATGTGTTTAGCCGTCGTGCCCGAATGCTTTTGTCGGGCATCCAGACTCTTCGCGGGTAAACATTCTGGATTCCCGCCAACAGCACGCGGGAATGACTCCGCACGATGACAAATGCCAGTATTGCCTGACCCCGAAGATACCGAAACACAAGCGCTGCACGATTACGCCGATTTCAGCGGCCAGCGCGTGCTGGAGATCGGCTGCGGCGACGGGCGTTTGACGTGGCGCTATGCCAATCGCGTCGCGTCCGTCGTCGCGATCGATCCCGATGCCGACGATATTGCCACTGCCCTGAAAGACTGCCCCGCCAATCTGCGGCACAAGATCGTATTTCACGCGCTGCGCCTCGAAGACCTGGACATCCCCGCCGAAAAGTTTGACCTCGCCCTGCTCTCCTGGTCGCTGTGATGAATGGCGCGCGCGGGCATGGTCCATGCCCTTGAGAAAATCTACAGCCTCTTGAAAGACGACGGCCTGTTGCTCGACATCCATCCGACGAATGAACCGGCAGCTATCGCCGTGCGCCTGCGCGAACAGCTCATTCCGGCGGGTTGGCTCACTGAGAGCGACGATTACGTGGAATACGAGTGGGCGGATGAAGCGCTGCAACGCATGGTCGATGATCAACGCTTTGCACTGGAACGGGTGGGCACGTTCGAGTTTGTGTGGCACGCCGATTCGCTGAGCGATTTGCGCGCCTATCTGGCTGAGGAATGGAAGGACGCCATCATCGACGAGCTGACCGCCGGACGCATTGAAGAGTTGCTGAAACTACCTGTGACCGACAAAGAGATCCTGGTCAGCGAGGCCATTCGCATCGCGCGGTATCGCAAACGATAGGGGCGCGGTAGTCGCGCCCCTATCGTTTGCGACTCAAATACATCACCGCTTCCAACACGGCGCCGCCCATGGCCCACGCTTTGTCTGAAATGGTAAAGCAATTTTCAACCACGCCACGCGGATCGACATCGGCCACTTTGAGGCCGGCAGAAACCGGCAGACCATCGTGCAGGATGCCGCGCAGCACGCCGTCGATCTGCGCCGTCACAGCCCACGCCGCGGCGGTAGTCAGCACTTGCCCGATCGCTTCACCGGCAGCCACGCGATCGCCGATCTGACGCAGGGCGCGAAAAGTGCCGTCAACCGGCGCGCGCAGCACGCGCCGCGCCGCCTGTCCGCCCACGTCACCCGGCGTGCCCGAATCGGGCTGCGCCGCGCCGCGGTAGTACACCCGTCCCAAGTGGTGCCCGCGCTGTGTCTCGATTACCGCATGACAATCGATGCCCGCCGTAAAACCTGGTCCCAACGCAATCACGATCGGCGCATCGGCCAGGCGGGTGCCCGTGTTGCGCTTCGCCATGATCGCGTCGATCACGGCGATCGGGCGGAGCGAGACCGCCGCTGCGCCAGCCGGATCGATCAGCACCGGGATCCGATCGGCTGCCCACACCCGATCGGCTTCCGCCGCCCCTGCGATCCGTTCGCCGATCGCGCCTTCCACTTCGATCGAACCCTCGTAGATCGCCGCCGCAAACGCCACCGTGCGGCGAATCACCAGCGGCTGCGGCAGTTCCGTGACAAGCACCCGCCACCCGGCGCGGTGCAGACGCAGCGCCACGCCCGTACCCAGATCGCCCCCGCCGCGCAGCAGCACCAACGGACGTTCAGCCGACATGGGTCTTGTCCTTTCCCGCCACTTGGCGCGGATCGCGCAGGCGTGACAACGCCCATGCTGCCAGCAGCAACAAAACCAGGCCCAGTATAAACACGCCCTCGTATCCGACCGCGTCGACAATCAGACCGCTGACGGCGGTGCTGATGTAGGCGATACCCAGCACGGTATTGGTCAGCCCGATGTAGATGGCGCGATCGTTGGCCGGCGCTACTTCCAGCGTCAGGTTTATCGCACCAATGCCCACACCGGTCTCGTAAATGCCCATCAGGGCGAAAACCGGCACGAACAAATACAGGCGCACGGTGGCCGGCACGTCAGCGGCTTGAGCCACCGGCGGAGCCAGCACCACCCACACGAGCATCAGCACGCCGCACGCCGTAGCCAACTGCATCACCAGCTTGTTGCCGCGCCGATCGCTCAAGCGCGACCAGACGGGATTGATCACCAGCGCCGTCACCGTCCGCACGCCCATGTACAGGCCGATGATCGAGGGGGGCGCGCCCAACACGTTGATCGAATAGATCGAAAAGAAGGGCGCTGCCACATACGACAACAGAATGGCCACGCGCGCCAGCAGCATGTAACGCAAGTTGAGGTTATGGCGCGGCAGCCGGAACGCGCGCTGCAGATGGGCGGCAAAGGTGACGCCGTCATCACGCACTTCGCTGCGCGGCTCTTTCACCAGCCCAAAGGCCGTCAAGCCCACCACCGCCGATACGAACGACACAACAAACAGCACGCCCACATTCTGCGGGAAAGGCGTCGGATTACTTTCAGCCAGCATGATCCCCACCAGCACGCCCGCCAGCAGGCTCAACAGACTGCCGGCAAACATGCGCGCGCCAAAATAGGAGCCGCGCCGATCGGGCGGGATGGTCTTCGCCACGATCTCCATGAACGGCAGTCCTGCAAAGCCTGAGGCCAGCGAGTTGACGGCATAAGCCATGAAAAATACCAGCAGCAACAGCGCTGGATTCCCGGCCAGCGCAAACACCGCCAGCGTCCAGACCAACCAGGCCACCATGCGGACCGCGGCCGCCCGCCGGTACAACGGCTGCTTCAGCGGTTCACGCTGCAGGCGGTGCGAGATGAACAACTGCGGCAGGAACCAGCCGGCGTCACGCAGCGGGCCTACCAGTCCGATCAGAAAGTTCGACCCGCCCAGCTGCTGCACGAACCACGTCAGCACGGTATCGATCGACATCAAGGCTTCAGCGAGAATAAAGCCTCCGCCATTGATGATGCCCAATGCAAAGTTACGCCGCAAATGAGGGTAGGTTAGTTCCTCGGTATTTTCGCTGGAGTTTGGCACAATAGCCTCGTATATGAAGGCTCGGTCACATGCCTGACCATGCCCAAGCCGCCGCCAGCGATTATATCACTGCCCTACTTCCAGAGATTGACCTAGCCGCAACAATTGACCTCGTTCTAAAGAACCTTTGCGCCTGAGTGTAATCTACGCTATAATCCCTAGAAGATTTATATCAAGCTCTCACACGATCTTCAGTTTCCACCTGACTACTGCCATGAGCCTCGACACCCGCCAGATTCAATCTGCCAAGCCGGCTCCCGCTGGAGGAGTGGATGGCGCGTTGGCGCCCGGGCGCTTGCTGCAGGATCGCTATGAGATTATGGGCATCCTGGGGTTGGGCGGCATGAGCGCAGTCTATCAGGCGCGCGATCGGCGCTTTCCCGGCGTTATGAAGCTGTGCGCCGTGAAGGAGATGAAGAGCCACTCGCTGGACAAGCAGATGCGCCAGGTCGCCGTGCAGAACTTCGAGCGCGAGGCGAACATCCTGGCGACGCTGAGCCATCCCGCCATCCCCAAAGTGTACGACTACTTCAGCGAGGAAGCCCGCTCGTACCTGGTGATGGAATTCATAGAAGGACGCGATCTGGAAGCCGTGCTCAGTGAGATGACAGGCTTCCTGCCGCAGGAGCAGGTGCTGGAGTGGTCCATCCAGTTATGCGACGTGTTGCAGTTCCTGCATGACCACAACCCGGCCATCATCTTCCGCGACATGAAACCATCCAATGTCATGCTGGACAAACATGGTCGCCTGCGCTTGATTGACTTTGGCATCGCCAAGAATTTCCAGCCCGGCCAGAAGGGCACGATGATTGGCACGGAAGGCTACAGCCCGCCTGAGCAGTATCGCGGCATTGCCGATCAACGCACCGACATTTACGCGCTGGGCGCCACGCTGCACCACATTCTGACACGGCAGGATCCGCGCGTCGAGCCGCCGTTCTCATTCCACGAGCGGCCCATTCAAACCGCCAATCCCGCCGTGACCAGCGACTTTGCCCAGATCATCATGCGGGCGCTGGAGTATGAGCCCGATCGGCGCTGGCCTTCAGCCGAAGAGATGAAGCGCGCCCTGGGTCTCCTGCGGCCGTCGGCTGTGGCGCATTATGGCGCGCGGGCCACGGCCCACATCGATAGCGGTGACATCCAGCCGCTGTGGACCTTTGCCTGCGAAGATGAAATCCGCTCGGCGCCCGCGCTGGGCAGCGGCGTGTTGTACGTGTGCTCGTACGATCACAACTTGTACGCCCTCAATGCGGCGACGGGAAAGTTTCTGTGGAAGTACGCCACCGACGGCGGTATCGCCGGCTCACCGTGCTTCATCGACGACCGGGTGATCATCGGCTCTGATGATCGCACGGCCTACTGCATCAATGCCCAGACGGGGCGCATCGCCTGGACTTGTCCCACGCAGGGCCGGGTGCGGTCATCGCCGCGCGCACAGTACGGCCATGTTTTCTTTGGATCGGACGACCGGCGGCTGTATGCGGTGAACTTGCAGAGCGGACGCGTTTCGTGGAAAGTGGAGATGGATGGACCGGTGCGCTCGTCCGTGGCCATTGGCGACGACCTGCTCTATTTCGGCGACGAAGCCGGCTCGATCTACTGCGTGGACATTCGCGGCACGATCAAGTGGCGCTACTCGACCAAGCGGGCGGTGACCTCGTCGCCGGCTTTCTACAAAGAGCTGCAGATCGTTGTCGTCGGGTCACAAGACGGCACGGTGTATGGCCTCGATGCGCAGAGCGGCTGGGTGGTGTGGCGCTTCCGCACGGGAAAAGCCGTGATCTCGTCGCCCTGCGTCCAGGATGGCGTGGTGTACATCGGTTCAGCCGACACCAACGTCTATGCGCTGGAAGCCAAGACGGGGCGCCAGATCTGGAAGTACGCCACTGACGGCCAGGTCAATTCATCGCCGGCCGTGGCCAACGACTGTCTGTATGTCGGCTCGGTCGACGGGATGTTGTACAGCCTCGACGCCAAAGTCGGCACCTTGCGCTGGCGGGCGCACACCAATGGCGCCGTCATCTCGTCGCCCATCGTCGAAGATGACGCCGTCTACGTCGGCTCCAACGATCGGTTGGTCTATGCCCTGCCGGTTTAGAGCTGTGATTAATCAATGAGTTTGCTGCGTCGGATACTTGGTCATTCAAAGGAAGGCGTCCCTATGCCTGCAGCCGAAAGCGCTCGATCTGCCAGCCAGCCGCGCGGCTTCCATTTAGTGGTGGGCCGCGCCAGTGATGTCGGCCTGGTGCGATCTCATAACGAAGATGCGTCGCTGATGATGGAATCGGTTATCGAGGGCGACCAGGTGGTGGAAACCGTCGGCCTGTTTGTAGTGGCAGACGGCATGGGCGGACATCAAGCCGGCGAGGTGGCCAGCGTCCTGGCCGCGCGGATTGTCGCCAGCTATGTGATGCAGGATGTCTACATTCCGTATCTGCGCCAGACCGCGCATCAAGCCGATCAACCTTCGCTGACCGAAGCGTTGCAACAAGCCGTTGAAGCGGCCAACCAGGCCGTGCACGAGCAGGTGCCCGGCAGCGGCACGACGCTGACCTGCGCGCTGCTCATCAACTCGCGCGCCTACCTGGCGCACGTCGGTGACAGCCGCGCCTATCTGTACTATAATCAGGAACTGAAGCAGATCACGCGCGATCATTCGTACGTTGACAAGTTGGTGGAACTGGGTCAAATCTCCCCGGAAGCTGCCGCCATTCACCCGCAGCGCAACGTGCTCTATCGAGCAGTGGGTCAGGGCGACCAATTAGAGATTGACATCCACCTGTTGGACCTACCGCGGGCGGGACGATTGCTGCTCTGTTCGGACGGCCTGTGGGGCATGCTTTCAGACGACATCATCCAGGCGGTGCTCGCTTCGGCGCAGTCACCGCAAGACGCGTGCCAGGAATTAATCGCCGCAGCCAATGAGGCAGGCGGCCGGGACAACATCACGGCCATTGTCGTGGAAGGTGCAGGTGGATAAAGTCGGTGACGACCATCAACCCTGACAACGATCTCTATGCAGTGCTGAATGTTCCGTTTGACGCCACCGTTGACGAGATTCGGCACGCCTATCGCCAGCTGGCGCGACAAGTGCATCCGGACATGCAAGATGCGCAGGGAACGGCCATGCTGTTCCGTCAGGTTCAGGAAGCCTATGAAGTGCTGAGCGATCCGAACCAGCGCGCGTCGTATGATCGGCTGCGGATGGAAGCCGGGTTATCCCCCAAATCGATCTTCCAGTGGAAAATGCAACCCAGCCGCACAGCGCTGTCGGTGGGGGTAGATGAGCAGGTGGTCTATTTGCTCTTTGACATCGCGGCCGGCCAATCGGACCAGGCGCGTGGCCGCCAGGCGCTGAATCTGTGCCTGGTATTGGATCGCAGCACATCGATGCAAGGCTCGCGCCTGGAGCAGACCAAGGCGGCGGCGCAGCGCATGATCGATTCCCTGGCGCCTGATGATGCCTTGAGTATCGTTACTTTCAGCGACAAAGCAGAAGTGGTCTGGCCCAGCCAGTTGTTGACGGATCCCATCAAGACCAAAGCCAAGGTCAGCGCCATCCAGGCTTCAGGCGGCACAGAGATACTGCAGGGACTGCTGGCCGGGCTGGTCGAAATCGATAAGCGCCGCACGCAGTATGCCGTCAATCATCTGATCCTGCTGACCGACGGCCAGACGTATGGCGATGAAGACCGCTGTCTCAACACCGCCGAAGAGGCTGCCAAGCGCCGCATTGGCATCAGCGCCATGGGCATCGGCGAGGATTGGAACGACACGCTGCTGGACGCCATCGCCAGCCGCTGCGGAGGCGTGTCGCAATACATTGCCTCCACGGGCGAGATTCAGCACTTCTTGCGCGAACGGTTGCAGGGGTTGAGCACCGTCTATGCTGATGACGTGCGGTTGTTACTCAAGCCGATTGATGGTACGCGCTTGAAGAGCGCCTTCAAGTTGACGCCGTACATTGAGCGCATCCCGCTCGAAAACGAAACCCTGTCGCTGGGCGCGCTGCAATCGGATACGACGGTGAGCGGCATTATTGAACTGGTGGTGGACGCGCACGACGCCGGTGCGCACCGGCTGGCGCAGATGGAACTGCGGGGCAATATCCCGTCCCGCCAAATGGATGACGCGCGGCTGCGCCAGGATATCACGTTCACGTTTGATCCGAATGCCAATCCCAACACGCCCGCACCCTCGCACATTCTGAGCGCACTGGCCAAAGTGACGATTTTCCAGATGCAGGAAGGCGCGCTGAACGCGCTGGAAAAGGGCGACGTCGTCGGGGCCACCCACCGCCTGGAAACCATGGCGACACGCCTGCTCGATATGGGCGAGCATCAACTGGCGCGCGCCGCCCTGCTGGAAGCAGGCCGTCTGGCGCGCAGCGGAAACCTGTCACCGGCCGGCCGAAAAGCGATCAAGTACGGCACGCGCAGCTTGATTCTGGCGTCGCCTAAAGAACGATAAAGCTAACTAAGGACGAATGAGTATGATCGAATGCCCTTCTTGCGGACACCTGCATCGACCCGGTACCTTGTTCTGCAGTGAATGCGGCGTCTATTTGCTGACCGGTGGCCCGTTGCGCACCGAGCCGCTGCCAGAATCCGATCTGCCCACCACGCGCGCCGATCCGTGGGAGAGCGGGGACAAGGCGGGGGCTGGCGAGGCGCAGCGCGAAACGATGCTGATCATTGTTCCCCCCAGCGGACGGCAGTTGACGCTGCCCGCAGAAGGCGAGGCGGTGATCGGTCGGCTAGATGCCACGCGCGGCGTCTTCCCCAACATCGACCTGACTCCGGAAGGCGGACTGGAAGGCGGTGTATCGCGCCGGCACGCGCGCATTCACAAGCAAAAGACCCAGTATTTCATTGAAGATCTGGGCAGCGCCAACGGCACGTTCCTGAACGGCCAGCGCTTGACGCCCTACCTGCCGCATCCGCTGCATGACAACGACGAGCTGCAACTGGGCCGCGTACGTATTCAGGTGTCGGTGCGCTAGTTTGCCGCCAGACATGCTGCCACCAAGGTGCCGTTATGCCCTACACGCTACTGATGCACATCGTCGGCGAGCCGACGATTCTGGCCGAAGCTGAACAACTGCCCAGCCCGGGCGATGCCACGATCACAGTAACCAACCTGCGCCAGCGCGACGGCAAAGATTTGAGCAACGTCGATCCGGGGACGACGCACTTCATCTTCCCGTGGACGCGCATCAATTTCATCGAAGTGCTGGGCGCCGAAGAAGAAGAGGAAATCGTCGGGTTCGCTCGCGACTAGTCAAACAACCTTGGGCGGAGGCAGCCAGCACCGCGCAGGGTTTTTCACGCCTATGCCCGCTCAAGAGTCCCGCGCCCCCCACCACCGGATTTTGGTCGTCGATGACGAGCCGCGCATGATCCGGTTCATCCAGATGAATCTGGAGCTGGAAGGCTATGATGTCATCCAGGCCAACAACGGGTTTGAGGCCCTGAACCAGGCGCGCGACGCCTTGCCCGATCTGATCATCCTCGACGTGATGATGCCCAACATGGACGGGTTTGAAACCCTGCGGCTGCTGCGCGAAGTCTCGGCCGTCCCGGTGATCATGCTAACGGTCAAAAGCGATGAAGAAGACAAAGTGCGCGGACTGGAGCTGGGCGCCGACGATTACGTGACCAAGCCCTTCAGCCCCAAGGAACTATCGAGCCGCGTGAAGGCCGTGCTGCGCCGCACCGAGATGCCAGCCCCCGTTGAGAAACACGCCCTCACGATCGACGACTATCTACAGATCGATTTTGATCACCGCCTGGTGATTGCCGGGGGTCAGGAAGTCAAACTTCGCCCGACCGAATATCGGCTGCTCTATCATTTGGTGAACAATGCTGGACGCATCATGACTCACGAGCAGCTGCTGTCCAAAGTCTGGGGCTACGAATACCGCGACGAAGATCATTACCTGCGCCTGTACGTGACCTACCTGCGGCAGAAGATCGAACCAGAACCGGCCAGGCCGCGCTACATCCTCACCGAACGCGGCGTCGGCTATCGCTTTGTGGACTACAAGCACTCGACCTGACTCCAATAGATTTCCAACACGACTCTAACAGGCATCTAACGCGCTCTGCTTATACTGTAAGCGCACTCTCATCACGAACGAGAGTGCGCTTACTTCATATTGAATCACAATGGGTTTAGAGGAGGAACAATAATGGGCAAGGTAGTGGGTATCGATTTAGGAACGACGAATTCAGTAGTGGCCGTGCTGGAAGCGGGCGAGCCGGTGGTGATCACGACAGCCGAGGGGGGACGCTTAGTCCCGTCGGTGGTGGCGTTTGCCAAGAACGGCGAGCGGCTGGTGGGGCAGACCGCCAAGCGGCAGGCCGCAGTTAATCCGGAGAACACGGTCTTCTCGATCAAGCGCTTCATGGGCCGCTCGTACGCCGACGTGCGGAACGAAAAAGTTCCGTATCAAGTTGTGGCCGGCGCGAATGGCGATGCGCGCGTCAAGATCGCGCAGACGGGACAGACTTACACGCCGCAGGAAATCTCGGCCATGATCTTGCAGAAGTTGAAGAAAGATGCGGAAGCGTATCTGGGCGAGCCCGTGACGCAGGCTGTGATCACTGTGCCGGCCTACTTCAACGACGCGCAGCGCCAGGCCACGAAAGACGCCGGCAAGATTGCGGGGCTGGAAGTGCTGCGCATCATCAACGAACCGACGGCTTCAGCGCTGGCCTACGGGCTGGACAAGAAGACCGACGAGACGATCCTGGTTTTCGACCTGGGCGGCGGCACGTTCGACATCTCGCTGCTGGAAGTGGGCGACGGCGTCGTGGAGGTTAAGGCGACCAGCGGCGATACCCATCTCGGCGGCGACGACTGGGATGCGGTGCTGGTCGACTTTATTGCCGACGAGTTCAAGAAAGAGCACGGCATCGATCTGCGCGCCGATCGGCAGGCCTTGCAGCGCTTGAAGGAGGCGGCCGAGAAAGCCAAGATCGAACTATCGAGCATGCTGGAGACCGAAGTCAGCCTGCCCTTCATCACGGCGGACGCCAACGGTCCCAAGCACTTGCAGGTCAAGATCACGCGTGCTAAGTTCGAACAGTTGAGCACGGCGCTGGTGCAGCGTTTGCGCGGGCCATTCGAGCAGGCCCTGCGCGACTCGAAGTTGTCGCCGCGCGACATCGACGAAGTGGTGCTGGTGGGCGGCGCGACCCGCATGCCCATGGTGCAGCAGCTGGTGCGCGACCTGACGGGCGGCAAGGAACCAAACAAGAGCGTGAATCCCGACGAGGTCGTCGCCATTGGCGCGGCGATTCAGGCGGGCGTGATGGGCGGCGAAGTGAAGGACGTGCTGCTGCTGGACGTGACGCCGCTGTCGCTGGGGTTGGAAACGCTGGGCAGCGTGATGACGACTTTGATTCCGCGCAACACGACGATTCCGTACAAGAAGAGCGAAGTGTTCAGCACCGCGGACGACAATCAAACAGCGGTGGACATTCACGTGCTGCAAGGCGAACGTCCGATGGCGGCCGACAATATGACGCTGGGCCGCTTCCGGCTGGAAGGCATTCCACCCGCGCCGCGCGGCCTGCCGCAAATTGAAGTGACCTTCGACATTGACGCAAACGGCATCCTGCATGTGGCGGCGAAGGACAAGGCGACGGGCAAAGAGCAGCAGATCACCATCACGGCTTCGACCAACTTGAGCAAGCAGGATATCGATCGGATGGTGCAGGACGCGCAGCGCAACGCCTCGCAGGATAACCGCCGCCGCGAAGTGATTCAGGCCCGCAACGAAGCGGACACGATCATCTATCAAGCGGAGAAGAGTCTGCGCGATCTATCCGATAAAGTGGCCCCAGCCGATCGGGCACAGGTAGAAACGAAGATCGCCGCATTGAAAGCGGCGATGAGCGGTGAAGACATCCAGCAGATTCGAGCGCTGATCGGTGAAGTGCAGCAGACGACGCTGTCAATCGGGCAGAGTGTGTATCAGAACTACAGCGGCGGCAGCGCCGGTCCCCGATCGGATCAGCGGCAGCCGGAAGGTCCGGATGTGGTGGAAGGCGAATACCGGCAAATGTAGCGGCACATTTACTAAAAAAAACCGGAGGGCTGTTACGCCTCCGGTTTTTTGATTGTTCAGACCATTCTTGACAAAGCGCCGTTGGCAGGATAGAATTTGGCATCCCAACAGCCCCAACCTCGCACCCCCGGCGAGGTGTATTTTTATCCAAGGGAGGTGGTCGCGGTTCTTGGCACAATGCGTTTGGCAGCGTGGCGAGGAAAAGGGTTGACCCCCCGTGGCAGGTGACGCCTTGTCACTGACCTCTAGCTTGTTCCCCGGCTATGAGGAAAGTCTATTCAATTCTCTTTAGGAGGAGAAGCATCATGAAGAAGACGTTGGTTAGCGTGTTGGTGATTGCCGGTGTGTTGTTGGCGGCCTGCGGCCAGAGCGGCGGCGGACAGACATTGAAGATCGTGTCGAGCCTGCCCTTGACTGGCGCTTCGTTGACCCAGACGGACACCATCGTGAAGTCGATCCAGCTGAAGCTCAAGCAAATCGGCAACAAGGTCTGCGGCGGCAAGTACAACATCGTGTACGAGTCGAAGGACGACGCCTCGGCCGCGCTGGGCAAGTGGGACCCGGCGGTTGAGACTGAGAACGCCAACAAGGCCGCGGCGGACAAGTCCGTCATCGCCTACATCGGCACGTTCAATTCGGGCGCAGCCAAGCTGTCGATTCCGATCCTGAACAAAGCTGATGTCGTGATGGTTTCGCCGGCCAATACTTATGCCGGTTTGACCAAGCCCGGCAAGGGTGAGGGGGGCGAGCCGGATGTGTACTATCCCAGCGGCAAGCGCAACTACGCGCGCGTTGTGGCCGCCGACGACATTCAGGGCGCGGTTGCGGCAAACTGGGCCAACAGCTTGGGCGTGAAGTCGGTCTACATTCTGGACGACGGCGAGCTGTACGGCAAGGGCGTGGCCGATGTGTTTAACGCCACCGCCAAGCAGCTGGGCATGACCGTGCTCGGCCAGGAAAGCATCGATCCGAAGGCGGCCGACTACAAGGCGCTGATGACCAAGATCTCCACCAGCAACAACGGCGGCGCGCCGGACATGATCTATGTGGGAATGGTCGTCGATAACAACGCCGCGCAGCTGCTGAAGGACAAAGTCGGCGTGATGGGCGACAACACCACCGTCAAGTTCATGGGGCCGGACGGCATCCAGACGCAAGCCTTCATCGACGGCGCAGGCGCGGATGTGGCCGAGGGCGCGTTCGCGACAGTCGGCGGCATCCCCAACGATCAACTGCCAGCGGCCGGTCAGCAGTACCTGAAGGACTATGAAAAGGAATACGGCAAGACCAACGAGCCGTATGCGGTGTACGGTTACGATGCGATCGGCGCCGTGATTGCCGGTATCGAGAAGGTCTGCGCGGCCGGAGGCGATCCCACCAATCGCGCAGCGGTGCGCGACGCCGTGATGAGCCTGAAGGACTACAGCGGCGCGCTGGGCACCTGGTCGTTCGACGCCAACGGCGACACCTCGCTGACTGACATGACGGGCTACGTCGTGAAGGGCGGCGCGTACACGCCAGCCGGCACGTTCAAGGCACAGTAAGATTTCAGTTTCAACGGATGATGGGGCAGCTGGGCTGCCCCATCATCCGTTTGGCAATACACCGCCGCGCTGAGCGGTTGGCCCAAGGTAGCATCCCTGCCTCGCGACGCTGTTCAACCTTGTGAACGAAGGGAAGCCGTCGATGAAGAAGAGAGACTGGAAGAAAACCGGCTGGCGCTTGCTGCAAGCGGTCGGCCTGATTTATCTGTTCCTGCTGATCAGCCCCGTGGCCGGCCTCGACATCCCGCGCATCGTCAACACCATCACCACCCAGCCGGAGCTCGTGTTGCGCTATTTATGGATTGGCATTGCCAATGGCGGCATCTTCGCCATTGTGGCGCTGGGCTACACGATGGTGTACGGCATTATTCAATTGATCAACTTTGCGCACGGCGACGTGTACATGATGAGTACCTTCATGGCCCTTACCGTGATCGCCGCGCTGGGCGCCACCAACAAGAGCGATCCGGGAACGATTGTAATTACCCTGCTGATCACCATCGTCGTCACGGTACTCTTTGGCGGCACGCTCAACGCCGCGATCGAGCGGGTGGCGTACCGGCGGCTGCGCAATGCGCCGCGCCTGGCCCCGTTGATTTCGGCCATCGGTGTGTCGCTCATTTTGCAGAACCTGGGCCAGGTCTGGGCCGGTCAGGGGTACATTGAATTCCTCAAGCCCTACTTCGGCACCAGTGGCGGCGCCGCGCAGAAAGCCTTCCCCGACCTGATGGGCAGCGTGGATCTCATCGAGTGGGTCACCAGGGCGCTGGGCATGCAGCCCATTCCCTTAAAGATTTTCACCAAGGAAGTATTTGTCGTAGTGGCCGCCATCGCCCTGATGGTGGCGCTGCGCCTGTTCGTGCAGCGCACCCGGCTGGGCAAGGCCATGCGCGCCACGGCTGAAAATCGCGACGCGGCCAAGATCATGGGCATCAACATCGATCGCATCATCGCCATCACCTTCTTCATCGGCGGCGCGCTGGCCGGCGTGGCCGCCCTGCTCAACGGGTTGTACGTCAACACCGCGTGGTGGCTGATGGGTTTTCAAGCCGGTCTGCGCTCGTTCACGGCGGCGGTGCTGGGCGGCATCGGCAACATTACCGGCGCGATGTTGGGCGGGTTCATCATCGGCATCCTGACGTCATTGAGCGACGGCTTGCTCGACCCGGCCTGGACACGGGCCTGGGTCTTTGCCGTGCTGGTGCTGGTGCTGATCTTCCGTCCGAACGGCCTGCTCGGTTCCAACGTGAGCCAGAAAGCCTAGAGGTGCTGACATGAACAAATATACTAAACGCGGCATTCTGTTCGGTCTCGCCGGTGGCTTCATCGCGCTGCTGTTTGGCGGCTGGGCTTCGACGGTCGTGGGGGTGCTGGGCAGCATCCTGATCGGATTCATCTTCAGCACGGAAAAAGTCGCCAAAGGCGTGACGCCCCCGTCGCTCAAAACAATCGGCCGCGGGGCGTTAATCTTCACCGGTATCACGGCGGCCGCCGGGCTGCTGTTTGACTTTGTCATATCCAACGCGGCGATCGTGACCTCGCACCCGCCCGAGGTGGCCCTTCCCGCAGCCATTTTCACCGTGCTGCTGGGCACCGGCGCAGCCATGCTCATGGCTTACATTCAATATTTGCCCGACAAGAAGCGATCGCGCCGCCTGACCTGGCTATTTCTGATCGGGTTGTTGCTGCTCTTCCCCTTCATCGATCAACTGACGGAGCTGGGCTGGGCGGCCTCGCTGGTCTTTGCCGGCATTTACGTGCTGCTGGCGCTGGGGCTGGACGTAGTGGTCGGTTACGCCGGCCTGCTCAACCTGGGCTACGCCGCCTTTTTCGGTTTTGGCGCGTACATCACGGCTCTGCTGTCTTCGCCGCAGTTGGGCCTGCACGTGAACTTCTGGCTCCTGATCTGGATCGCGGCTGGCTTTGCGGCGCTAACGGGCATCCTGCTGGGCGCGCCCACGCTGGGCCTCCGCGGCGACTACATCGCCATCATCACGCTGGGCTTCGGCGAGATCGTGCCCGTCGCTTTCCAACAGCTGATCAAGATTACGATTCAAGAGCCGATCACGTGCCTGATCCTGCCGGCCATCCAATCGATCGGCGGCGGCACGCCCACGGTGCAGTGCCTCACACTGCTGAGCGAATTCAACCTGACCAATGGCGTTAAGGGCATCAACCCGGTCGATCGCCCGGTGCTGCCCATCATCAGCCCCACCGACGATGGCCTGGGCTTGATCCTCAAGATCACCGTGATGCTGGCGCTAATCGTGCTGACCGCTTTCTTTTTCCGCCGCACGCAGGTCAAGGGTCAGCTGACCGTGGGGAAGGGTCTGATGTACGCCGGCCTCATCACGCTGATCCTGATCCTCTTCGTGCCGGCGCCTGCCGGGTTGAATGAGATTCCCGTCGTCAAGCCGCTACTGAACACCATCCAGCCGGGCGCGTTTGCTTCGGACAACTTGCTGCCGTGGTACTTCCTGCTGCTCGCGATGATCGCCTTCGTGATCTTCATCAAGCTGCGCCTGAAGGGGTCGCGGTTGGGCCGCGCCTGGACGGCGATTCGTGAAGACGAACTGGCGGCCAATCAGATGGGCGTGAACCTGGTGCACACCAAGCTCACGGCCTTCGCGGTGGGCGCGGCCATTGCCGGTCTGGCGGGGGCGTTCTTCTCGGCGTATGTCGCCGCCGTGTTCCCGGACGGCTTCGGCTTCGGCACGTCGATCATCATCCTGGCCGCCATCGTGTTGGGCGGTCTGGGCAGCATCCCCGGCAACATCCTGGGCGCGCTGATCATCTTCCTGGCCGACTTGCTGTTCCTGAAGCAGTTACAGAACGTGCTGAACGGCCTGTCGAATCACGTGCTGATGCCGGCCATCGCCGATCAGACCGTGCGCGGTTTCATCATCGCCAACTTCGATCCGGTGAAGTACCGCTTCCTGCTGTTGGGCCTGGTGCTGGTGCTGGTGATGGCCTTCCGGCCGGAGGGCTTGCTGCCCACCCGCGAGCAGCGATTGCAGTTCCACGAGGCCGAGCCGGAAGAAGAACCGACTGAAACACCGGCGGCGGCTTAAGGAGAATGGCCATGACTGCTCTACTGGAAGCCACAGGCGTCACCAAAATGTTCGGCGGTCTGATTGCCGTCAATAAAGTCGACTTCGTGATTGAGCCGGGCATGATCGCCGGGTTGATCGGCCCCAACGGCGCGGGCAAGACCACGTTCTTCAACATGATCACCGGCGTCTATCCCGTCACCAGCGGCGCCCTCAGTTTCAACGGCACCCCCATCGGCACGATGGAGCCGCACGAAATTACCAAGCTGGGCATCGCGCGCACGTTCCAAAACATCCGCCTCTTCCCGGCCATGACGGTGCTGGAAAATGTCATGGTCGGCATGCACACGCGCATGAACGCGGGCTGGCTGCCCATCGTCATACGCACCACCCGCATGAGCCAGGAAGAAGATCATGCGGTGGGCAAAGCGCTGGATATGCTGGACTATGTGGGGCTGGGGCGCGATCGGGCGGAGATGGTGTCGCGCAGCTTGCCGTACGGCGATCAGCGCCGCCTCGAAATCGCGCGCGCGCTGGCCAGCCAGCCCAAGCTGCTGCTGCTCGACGAGCCGACGGCCGGCATGAATCAAAGCGAGACCGCCGATCTGACGGAGTTCGTGCGCTTCATCCGCAAAGATCTGAACCTCACCGTGCTGCTGATCGAACACCACATGCGCGTGGTGATGGGCATTTCCGATCGGGTGTCCGTGCTCGATCACGGCGAGAAAATCGCCGAGGGCACGCCGGTGGAAATCCAGAACAACCAGCAGGTCATCGAGGCTTATCTCGGCAGCGGCAAGGGTCACTAAGATCAATGAACAATGAACAATGAACAATGA
>CAYNML010000016.1:34392-84274 GCA_964398185.1 uncultured Anaerolineae bacterium
TCTCGGCAGCGGCAAGGGTCACTAAGATCAATGAACAATGAACAATGAACAATGATCAATGGACAATGAACAATTGCCGATTGGTCAGCGAGAAGTGGGGACACCACCATGCTTGAGCTCAAAGACGTGCACAGTTACTACGGCAACATTCACGCGTTGAAGGGCATTTCCTTCACGGTGGAAGACGGCGAGATTGTCACGCTGATCGGCGCGAACGGCGCGGGCAAGAGCACCACCATGCGCACCATTCAAGGCCTGCTGCGGCCGCGCCACGGCACGGTGCTGCTCAACGGCATCGCGCTGGAAAAACTGCCCACCGACAAGATCGTGGAGCAAGGCGTGTCGCAAGCGCCGGAAGGCCGCCAGATTTTTCCGCGCATGAGCGTGCTGGAGAATTTGCAGATGGGCGCGTATCAGCGCAAGGACAAGGACGGCATCCAGAAGGACCTGGAGCGCGTGTTCGAATTGTTCCCGCGCCTGAGGGAGCGCATCAAGCAGGCGGGCGGCACGCTGTCCGGCGGCGAGCAGCAAATGCTGGCCATTGGCCGCGCCATGATGGCCCGCCCCAAAGTGCTAATGCTGGACGAACCGTCGATGGGCCTGGCGCCGATCCTCGTCGAGCAGATCTTCGACATCATCACGGAGATCAACGCGCAGGGCACGACGATCCTGCTCGTCGAGCAAAACGCCATGATGGCGCTGTCGGTCGCCCGCCGCGGGTACGTGCTGGAAACGGGGCACATCGTCATGGAGGGCAGCGCCGACGAGTTGATGAACAACAAGCAGGTGCAGGACACCTACCTCGGCGTGCAGTAGGCGAACCGTTGCCAACCTCCCGAAGACTCAAGACCTTCGGGAGGTTTTTTGTTGTACAATTGCCGGGATTGACCCCTATCCCATCCAAGGATTGTGATCATGGCGAAGATTGTCGAATGCGTTCCCAACTTCAGCGAAGCCCGGCGGCCTGAGGTCGTCGCCCAAATCCGATCGGCTATCGCGGCGATCGAGGGCGTCACCTTTCTCGATCAGCACTCGGACGTCGATCACAACCGCACGGTGCTGACCTTCGTCGGCGAGCCGGAAGCCGTCGAGCAGGCCGCCTTCGACGCGATTAAAACCGCCGCGCAGTTGATCGATCTAAATCATCACACCGGCGAGCACCCGCGCATCGGCGCGACGGATGTGGCGCCGTTTGTGCCGATCAGCGGCGTGACGTTGGAGGAATGCGTCGCCATGGCCAAGCGCGTGGGTGAGCGCGTGGGCAAAGAATTGAACATCCCCGTCTATCTCTACGAAGCAGCGGCAGCGCGACCTGACCGCGAGAACCTGGAGAACATCCGGCGCGGGCAATATGAAGGACTCAAAGCCGAGATCGAATTGAATCCCGATCGGGCACCCGATTACGGCCCGGCGAAACTCGGCCCCGCCGGTGCGACGGTCATCGGCGCCCGATCGTTCCTCATCGCTTTCAACGTCTATCTCAACACGAACGATGTCGAAGTGGCGAAGAAAATCGCCAAAGCCGTGCGCCATTCCAGCGGCGGGCTGCGTTACGTGAAAGCGGCGGGCTTCCTCGTCGAGGGACAGGCGCAGGTCTCGATGAACCTCACCAACTATCGCAAGACGCCCCTCGCGCGCGTGGTCGAAACCATCCGCCGTGAAGCCGCGCGCTATGGCTGCGCCATCACCAAGAGCGAACTCGTCGGTCTGACGCCGCAGGACGCGTTGATCGATGCGGCGCAGTGGTACTTGCAGCTCGACATGTTCGAGAGCCATCAGATTCTGGAAAACAAACTGCGCGAGGCGTTGTCCGGCCAACCCAAGTCGATCATTCCCAACGCCTTCCTCGAAGCGACGGCGGCCGGATCGGCCACGCCCGGCGGCGGCGCGGTGGCCGCGTTGGCGGGCGCCTTATCCGCGGCGCTGGCCGGTATGGTCGCGCGTTTATCGATCGGGAAGAAGAAGTACGCCAGCGTCGAAGCGCAGATGAAGGACATCGCCGCGCGCGCCGACGCCTTGCGCGACAAGCTGACGGCCTCCATCGACGAGGATTCGGCGGCCTTCACCGAGGTGATGAGCGCTTTCAAGCTACCGAAGGAAACGCCCGTCGAGATTGCGGCGCGCAACGAGCAAATCCAAACCGCCACGCAGCACGCGACCATTGTGCCGCTGCACACGGCGCGGCTGTGCCTGGAGGCGCTGGGCTTGATTCACTTCGTGGCGGCGAACGGCAACCTCAACGCCATGAGCGATGCGGCCTCGGCGGCCTTCATGGCCCGCGCGGCGATCGATGCTGCCGGGATGAACGTGCGCATCAACGCCGCCACACTGGAAGACAAAGCGCAGGCGCAGCGCTACGTGGAAGAATGGAAGAACATCCAGGCGCAGACCATGCTGCGCGTCGATCAGGTGCTGGTGGAAGTGGAGAAGCGCGCGCAGCTGGCGTAGCTAAGCGAGTACTTCATATGGCAACAAATTTTCTTGAACAACTCATTGCGGAATGGTACGAATACAACGATTATTTTGTGCGTCGCAACGTTCTAGTTGGCAAGCGAGCAGAGGGTGGGCACGAAAGCGAACTTGATATTGTTGCATTCAACCCTTCCAGGCAACATCTCGTCCATGTCGAACCATCAATGGATGCCAATAGTTGGGCTGTGCGCGAAACACGATATAAGAAGAAGTTTGAGGCAGGTCGAAAGTACATACCAAAGTTGTTCACTCACTTGCCCTTGCCGAGCAATATAGAGCAGATAGCCGTGTTGGTCTTTGCCAGTAAAACTAATCACGATAACCTTGGTGGCGGGAAAGTGGTTCTGATAGATGATTTGCTGGAAGACATATTTCTCGATCTCAAAAACAAGCATTTGGCGAGTAGTGCAATTCCAGAACACTTGACGATTTTGCGCAGTTTTCAGTTTGTGGCAGAGTACAAGCAGACGGTTTTCAAAGCATTGGGCCAATCAGGCTAGCGACCGAGTAAACCTGCCGCTCTTTTGCAGCGTACTGTGTCGGTAGACCGATGGATTCCCGCCATAAGCGCGCGGGAATGACGCTGCCGTAACCCAAACTGGAATTCGCTCCAAAATGATGAGCTGTCATGAAGAAGATTGGAACAGGCTATACTTAGGCCAGGCAAGGAGTTGCGTATGTCGATCAAGCGCGATGTGCAATATCTCTTGGGCTATGTCGGCGGCGGTGTGTTGGTCCTCATCCTGATACCGCTGGGACTTTGGCGCGCAGCACGGGCCTTTGATCACCGGATTGGCAGACAGTTGATTCCCGCTACCGACTTGCGGTTGACGATAGCGAGTACCCTCTCCATTTTTGGCTTGTTGTTTGGTGTGTGGTCGATTGTTGTTCGGAATAAAGTCGGCAAAGGCGGCCCGCTGGAAGTTGCCGATCTGGAAGTCAGCCCGAAAACACAGGACCTGGTCGTGACTGGACCGTACAGATATTCCAGAAACCCGATGTTGTTCGGCGCGTGTGTCTTTTACTACGGAGTCGCCGCCTATCTCAACTCTGTGATCGCAGCCGCGCTCGTAACGCTCTTCGTGATCTTCATGTTGCTCTTCGTTAAACTAACCGAAGAGCCCCGCCTCCTGAAAGATTTCGGGAGCGACTACGAAGACTACCGGCGGCGCGTATCGATGTTTGTGCCGTGGACGCACAAGCGACGCCTGAATTGCTTGGACTCATGACCACGGATCGCTTTAAGAATTACCACCACCTACTAAGCAGCGATCAACTCGATCAACTTCAACAGGCATGCGCCCGCCCCCTGTCCAATGCATTGCGCGTCAACACCCTGAAGATCGATCTCGAATCTGCGCTTGCCACGTGGCCGATCGAGTATGGCTGGCAAGTGCAGCCTGTTCCGTTTTGCGAGACAGGCTGGCAAGTCAGCGGCAACGCGGAAAGCCTCAGCCGCACCATCGAACATCGCACCGGCTTCTACTATCTGCAAGACGCCGCGTCGATGCTGCCTGCCGAGATGTTTGACTACGCCGTCGAGTTTCCGCTGATCCTCGATATGGCGGCTTCGCCCGGCGGGAAGACGACGCACCTCGCGGCCAAGATCGACGATTGCGGTGTGATCTTTGCCAACGACAGCAGCTCGGGCCGCATCGCCGCGCTGCGATCGAATTTGCAGACATGGGGATCGTTCTCAACCGCGCTGACCAGCTATCCCGGCGAACGTTACGGCGAATGGTTCCCCGACACCTTCGATCAGGTGCTGCTCGACGCGCCGTGCAGCGGCGAGAGCCTGCGCACCGCCGAACGACGCAAGACGCGCTTTGTCTCGCAGACCGAGCGCTTACAATTGCAGCGGCGGCAGATCAAGTTATTGGAGAGCGCACTGCAAGCCGTGAAACCCGGCGGACAAGTGGTCTATTCCACCTGCACGCTCGCGCCCGAAGAGGATGAAGCCGTGCTCGACGCGCTGCTCGATCGCTACCCGCACCAGATCGCGCTCGAATCGGTTGATCGCCTCCTGCCCGTTCCCGCGCCCGGCCTCACCCGCGCTGGCGATCAAGCTTTTCATCCCGACGTGAGCAAAGCCGTCCGCTTGTGGCCGCAGTTGTACGACACATCCGGCTTCTTTGCGGCGTTGATTCGCAAGCGGGCAACCATCGCTCGTGAGCAGACCCCACCGCCAGAGCGCTCGCTGACGCGCGCCGGATTTGCGGCGCTCAAAGAGCACCAGCATCGCGCGTTGATTACCGCCCTGCTCGACACCTACGGCTTCGATCTTGCCGCCGTGCTGGAGCGACAACATCTCGAATTACTCCAGAGGGGCGAATCAGTCTACGCCGTGCCCGATCAGCTGTTAACGCACTTCGCCGATTTTCCGTGCATCGCCATCGGCATGTTGGTGGGCGAGTGGGTGGAGGATCGCTTCGCGCCCTCGCATGAACTCGCCGCCCGCTTTAGCGCGCAGTTCACGCAACAACGCTTCACGCTGTCACCAGAGCAGGTGAAGGTATGGTGGAACGGCGGCGATCTACGTGGCAGCGACGTGCCCTACCCGGCGGGCAGCATCGTGGTGATGGAGGACGAGAAGCGGCGTTATCTCGGGCGGGGGAAAGTGCTGCGCGATCGGATGCGGAATCTACTGCCGAGAAGATAAAAGACCTGGCAGGTTTTCACTGACTGGTCGGCGTAACCAGATGGTCGTAATGAACGACGATCGAGTTTCGCTCGTGGGCAGGAGAAAACCTGCCAGGTCTCCCCTATTTCTTCATCCATTCCTCCACAATTCTGTGCAGCGTCCCGTCTTGTTTCATCTCGGCTAACTTCGCATTGATCGCCTCACGCAGTTGTGTACTCGCCCCCCACACGGCGATGCCGTAAGGATCGCTGGTCACCTGTTCCGCAATTTGTAGTTCCGGATACTTGGGCAATAACTGTTGGGCGCTGACCCCATCAACGATGGCCGCCTCGACCCAGCGATTATCTACGGCCTTGAGTGCATCTCCTGCCGATGGCGTGTACTTGATCTCGACGCCCGCACGACGACGCGCCAGATACCGCGCGGCGGCATCTGCGTCGGAGCCGTATTCAACGGCGAGGGAAGAAACCTGCCAGGTCTGGTTCGGCACACCCTGTGAAAGAGAATCTTGCCCAGACCTGGCAGGTTTTACTACCAACACCTGCCCCGCTTCAAAGTACGGCTCGGAATACGCCCACAAGCCGAACTTACCCGGATCGATCGGCAGGGCCGAGATCGTCGCATCGGCCTGCCCCACGCGCAGCACATCATACAAACTGTCGTAACCGGCGATGACAAACTCGGCATGCTTGCCCAACCGCCGCGCAATCTCAGTGGCAATATCAACATCGATGCCGAAGAAATCGCCGTGGCTGCCCAGCCCGTCGAACGGCATGTACGTGGGATTGATGGCGAACCTGATCACACCCGATCGTTCCACGCGTCCCCACGCCTCATCGACGGGTCGATTGAACAGACCGATGAGATCAGGCAGCAACAAAACACTCAGCGCCATGACACCCAGTAATGCATATTGCGTAATGCGTAAACGGCGATCGTTGTTCATTGGCGATTGGTCGTGGTCAGTTGTTGTTGAACTTCAGAATAGATTGGCCTGGGGCGCAGATCAGCGGTGATGAACGTCCAGTTGTCTGAAAATGTCCGCGTGGCCTGCGGATAACTGAATACCCACAAGGCCAGCACCTCGATCCAGTCTTTGTCCTTCACCCAGTCGAGCGCCTTCAATGTATTCTCAATGCGCTGCGCAGGCGTGACGGCTTGATTCCAGCGTGGACTGTCATTCCAGCCCGCCTCGGTGATGTACACCGGCTTGTCGCCGTCGCCGCTGCGCTGCATGATGGCGCGCAGCAACTCGATCCGCCGGAAATTGACGCGGCTCGGATCGGGTGCTTCGTCGAT
The DNA here is from genome assembly GCA_964398185.1 of uncultured Anaerolineae bacterium. Lineage (GTDB taxonomy): Bacteria > Chloroflexota > Anaerolineae > Fen-1058 > Fen-1058 > Fen-1058. The sequence continues at coordinate 40,805 of CAYNML010000016.1, forward strand.
CGGGGCCAGAATACCGTAAGCGTGCGCGGACAGCGCATCGAAGTAATCCTGCGCGCCTGCATCGTACATCTGCTGCAAATAGATCAGATCGTTCAAACCGGCAGGGCTGCCCTCCGGCTCTAGTGTGGGAGCCAGCGCGCCCGCCAACACGACGATGTTCGGATCGGCTTCTTTGGCGCGGCGATAGGCGACCTTGAGCAGATCGACGTAGGCCGCCGCATCGACCGGGCGCAGGCCCCACTCAAAGCTCAGGTTGGGCTCGTTCCAGATAATGATGTGATCGATGCGATCCTTATAGCGATCGACAAAAGCATATACGAAATCGCCAAAGTCGTCGTAGTGATCTGGATCGAGATAGTTGAACGTCGTCGCCTGCTCGCGCGGATCGGGCCGCGCCCACGCGGGCACCAGTCCCAGCCGCGCGATGACGGTCAGCCCCTGCGCGCGGGCGTGATCGATCACCTGATCGGTGTGCCACCAATCAAAGGTGTTCTTGCCGTACTCGATGTACGCCCACGGAAAAAACTCGACAATCCACGGCGCGCCCAGCTCGCGCACCAGTTGCAGATTGCGCTGGATTTTCCACGGCGCGCCCTCGTCGGTGAGGCGCGTATGCACCCCGGCCTTGGAATTGTTGGTGACGACGGTCTGCTGCGGCCCGAGCGTGGTCAACGGCGCGCCGGCTTGCTCAACCGCAAAAACAAAGATGAGCAGCAAGGCCACGCGCAGGGCATGATCGAACCTGGTTGGGCGGCGCATAAATAAAACTCCCACGGCGCGATCATAGCATGACGCCGTGGGAGGGAGATGAAACAATCGGGGGGAGTGTTACCTGCGATCGCCCAGATCGGCGATCTGCCGCAGCAAGCCGAGCAAGGTCACCCCGGCGGCCAGCACCAAGCCCGGATCAGTCTTGCGCAGGCTGGGCGGCGCGCCGGCTTCCTCGCTGCGACGAATGAACATCATGGCCGCTGCAATCCCCGCCAGCGCGCCCAGGGCCGAACCGATCAAGGTCGTGCGCATTTTCCAATCGGGTGTGCGACTGCCGTCGTTCAGGTAACCCATCGTCATTTCTCCGGTTTCTCGCCGGCTAGGCCGCCGACTTCACGAATCAACCCGATGAGCGTGATCGCCAGCGGGATTAAGAGCGACGGGGAAAAGCCGATGCCTTTGGGGCCGCGCTGCCGATCGCGTTCCAGCGCAATCTCGTCGGAACGGATGAACAAGCGAGCGGCCACCGCACCGACCGCGGCGCCGAGAAAACCGCCGCCCACGATGATCGGCATCTTCCAGTTGTTGAGGCGTTGCAGCCAGGGATTTGATTGAGGCGTAGGTGTCTCTTGCGTCATGATTAATCTTTCTTCGTCAGCCCGAACAGGGAGCGCACCAGCGTTTCGGTTTCAACAACCTTCGCTTCAGCCGAGCCGAGCGACTCGGTCACGCGCGCGCCCGATCGGTTCACGGCAGCGTTCACGCGCTGCGCTTGCAAACGGGCCAGGCGGAATTTGGGCGGCAGGAGTTGGTTCGTGCGGAAAAGCAGATAGGCCAGGCCGCCGACGATCGCCAGCGGGATGAGCAGGCACAACATCGCTTCAAAAGCGAGAATGATGATGGCAACAGCGGTCAGTTCAGTCAGCATAGGTCACCTGCGCGTCGCACTGATTATAACCGCAAGCCGATCTAACTGCAATCGGCGTAGGCCAGGTTGTCGATCGCAAGCGCAGGCTTCCACAACAAGAGGATGGTGTAGTGCTGTGTGCACGATCGATCCTCAGTGCGGATCGCAAACGCCCGATCGAACCCCAGCCCGACTTCGTTCTTCTCGACGATGCGCCACAGGCGCAAATCAGTCCCCAGCACGTTGGCCGTCAACTCGCCGCGCGACATCAGCCCGACCGTGAAGAAGAAGCCGCAGCCGCTGCACACGACGAGCAGCGCCAACAGCAGCGAGGCGAGCCAGAGCAGCTGCTCTTTGCGTTTCACGCGCGAGGAAAGCGGCGCATCTCTGTCAATCATGCAAACCTGGCGCCTTCTGATAGAGCAAATCCGTTAAAACGGATTAAGGCAGTGTCGCGCGGCCTACACCACCGCCAGCGATCCCACGCCGCCCTCGAATTGAATATCGACCTTGTTGACCGCCGTGGCGTAAGCGGGCGAGACGTAGTCGCCGCCGCTGAGCGGGAAGCGCTGCCGATTGATGTCGTTCGACCCGATCGCCATGCTGCTGTGCACGCGCGCCGCCACGTCTTGATAAACTGCCAGAAATCGAACTGGATGTAGCCCAGATTGCTGGCTAAGAGCAAGACTCCCAGACCGATGAGCACCAACGGAAACAAGATCGGGCCACGCTACATGCCGAACTCCTTAAAGGAGCGCCAGTGCGACCCCGCGAAAAGAGCGGGGCAGGTGAGCGTTTGGTGCGACGAAGCAATCGCGCTGTCGAGCAAGAAGATTGCTTCGCTGTGAAGCGCTCGCAATGACGTTGTTTGTCACAATATCTCAACTTGCCAATCCACCACTTGCAGATCGGGCCGATTGTGCTCGATCCAATGCACGGCGTTGTTGAGCACCTGCTCCACGTGCGCCGCCTCGTTCGCCACACAGGCCAGCGCGATCGACGCCGCCTGCCAGCTGTCGTGGTGATCGACCTCGGCGGCGGAGACGTTGAACTCCTTGTGCAAACGCGCCAGCAGCGGCTTCAACACCGCGCGCTTGCCTTTCAGAGATTCATTGCCTTCCAGGTGCAATTCAATGAGACAAGTGCCGACGATCATGGGGGTATGTTAGCACGTAAAACGTGAGGCGTAAAACGTAATGGCAGCCTTTACGCTTTACGTTTCACGGTTTAGATTCGGTACGTCCACTCATCGGCGGCATACTTCACCCGCCGCAGTTCTGCGACCCACCCCCGCTCTTCCGAAGTGAGATCGCCCGCTTCGAGTTGCAGGTTGAGCGCCTCAGCAAAGCCCTGCGCCATGATCTGCGCCGCCGTGTCGTAATCGATCACGCGCCCGATGGCGGCTTCCACCGTCGTCGCGCGCTGGCGCACGCGATCTTGATCGGGATGTTTGGCGAGGTACAGGCTGATGCGCGCGATGTCGCCGTGCAGCGGAATCGTACCGTGCTGCAGCACCACACCCGCCTTGCGCATCTGCGCGCTGCCGACGAGTTTCTTGCCGTCGAAGACGATCTCGTAGTTCGACGGCACTTCAAAGCACACCGGCCCCTGATCGCGATCGTGATTGTCGGGTTGCTCGACCTGGCGCGTGGGCACGCCCAGCAGCAGCAGGCCGTTGAGCAAGCCGTCGCTCAAACGCTGGTACGATTCGACAATCGTGCCGGCGACACGCGGCTCGCGTTCCGGCGCGATGACGCTGTAGGTCAACTCGTCGGTGTGCAGGATCGCCCGCCCACCGGTGGGCCGCCGCACAACGTCGACACCAGCCGCTAGACATGCCTCACGATCGACGTCACTGCCAGGCTGGGCTTGCCCCAACGACAGACAGGCGGGCTGCCAGCCGAAGAAGCGCAGCGTCGGCGGTACGAGGTTGGCCTGCACCGCGCGGCTGATCGCTTCGTCGATGGCCATGTTGGTCGCGCCGTCGAGATGATGAGTGTTGAGGAGGCGCCAGGTGGTTAAGGGATATTCAGTAGTCATACGTTGTGGCGATCCAAAAACGTCAACTGAAACGTTGTTGCTCAATGCTTGTAGACACGGTAAGCGATGACTCGTCTCTCCGCATCTATTTCCACAATCAAGTAATCCAATCCATTGCCAAGATCGTAGTACATCAGGTGTCGTGACTCCTTGCCTTCTTCCTTGTCTGGAACATTGAGTAGTTTCTCAACTTCAGCCATCGACCAGCCGTGAAAATCGTAGCGTCGCAGGAGGTCATCAACCATTCGATACCGCGTATACGAGAAATTACCATTCGCATCATAGCGCGCTGAATTCCAGCCCTCAACGCTAAACGGTAATGGCTCGGGCTCTCGATTGAGTACAACAGCCCCGAACCACAATGAGCCGCATGTGAGGATCAAGGCGAGCAAAATGAAGATACCTGCCACGATCGCCAACCACTTCATAGCTCGGTGGCGAGTGGCAAAGGCCGCAATCACAGCTACAGCAACAATGACTATCAAGGCGGCAACGCTTAACGTCAACATGAGCGTAGAGGCTCCGTTTCGATCACGCTTCTCTCACATCGCAACAATGAATCCGCACGATTATTCATCCGTTTATCTGTTGTATATCCGTTGCCTCACTCCGCCAACCCCGCCGCTTCCACCACTTCTCGGAACTTCGCGATCAATTCCTGCAACTCACTCTTGGCCTCGGTCAACTTTGCCTGCATTTGCTGCGCTGTTTCCGCCAGCACGTCATGCCCGCGCGATCGCCCCAACGCCGCTTCGAGTTTCAGCACCAGCAGCGGATCGCGGTTCAAGTCGGCGATCTCCACCTTAACGTGCCGAATCGCCGCGTCGAGGCGCAAACGCTCATCCTTCAACCGCGCCAGTCGCTGCTCGGGCGTCTCATCTTGTGCGAGCCGTCCCGTTTCCGTTTGTCGCAGAACTCGGCGCAATCCCTCCACGTCTTGCTTCTCATACAGCGCATTGACGTCCACCATGCGTTGGCTGCGGATCGCGCGATCAGCTTCATCCGTCGCCAGATCGGGATGGGTGCGCTTCGCCAACTCGCGATAGACCTGCTTGAGATCGAGCTCGGCGGCGGGATCGATCGGCGGGGGCGGCACAAACGATCGGGCGCTGTCCGCATTCGCGTGGATCGCTTCAGCGCGCTCGCGCTGCTCGCGCAGGCGATGCTCGACTTCGGCCTCCAGCTGGATCGGGCTGAGCGACTTGCCGCGCCACTGCACCAGTTCGATCCGCAGCCGGTACTCGTCGATGTGCAGCTGCGCCTCGGCCAGCTGCGCCTCAATCGGCCCCACGCGCGCATTGTACATCAACTCGAAGTCACGCAGCTCACCGCGCAGATCGGCGTGTTCCTGCTCCAGCCGCGCCAACTGCTCGCGCAGAGCCAGCACTTCACCTTCAAGTTGATTCGAATCGGGCTGAGACGTCATCGGCATGGCAGTGTATCTAAAAACCAATCCGTGTAAATCCGTGAAATCCGTGGTATCTGTGTCCCAAAAAGAAACGGCAGCGATCGTCGCCGACCACTGCCGTTCATTTTACCTTGTGACCGCTATTCCGCCACCGGCAACTCCTCGATCGTTTCGCCGCCGCCCAGCGCGCTCAGCGGCTCGCCGGGGACAACGGCGGCTTCCGCCTCAGCCTGCGGACCCTTGAAGCCGGTGCCCGCCGGAATCAGCTTGCCGATGATGACGTTCTCCTTCAAACCGCGCAGATCGTCCTGCTTGCCTTCGATCGCCGCGCCGGCCAGCACCTTGATGGTGTGCTGGAACGACGACGCGCTCAGGAACGAATCGGTGCTCAACGCGGCCTTGGTCACGCCCAGCAGCACCGGCACCGCCGTCGCGCCGCGCTTGCCCTGCGCCACCAGCGCGTCGTTGATGTCTTGCAGCACCAGGCGATCGACCAGCTCGCCCGGCAGCAAATCGGTGTCGCCGCTCGACACAATCTGCACGCGGTTCATCATCTTGCGGATGATGACCTCGAAATGCTTGTCGTTGATGTTCACACCTTGCGAGCGGTACACGCGCTGCACTTCCGACATCAGGTACAGCTGCGCCGCCTCGCGGCCCAGAATGCGCAGGATGCGGTGCGGATTCAGCGCGCCTTCGCTCAACTGCAGGCCCGCCGTAATCTCCTGGCCGTCTTCCACCAGCAGGCGCACACCCACCGGCGCTTCGTACTCGCGCTCGTCGACCACTTCGTACACCACAGCCAGCGGCTTGTTCTTGCGCATCTGCACCTTGCCGCCGTGCCTGGCGATCATTTCCTGGTCGCCGCGGCTGGCGATGACCTGGCCTTCGGCCACTTCCTGCCCGGCCTCAACCTTCAACGCCCAGTTGCCCGGCACGTCGTATTCGTCCTTCACCATCTGCGTCGAGGTGACCTTCAGCAGGCGCACACCGCTGTCAGTGCGGGTGATGTGTACCGTGCCGTCGATGTCACTCATCACCGCTTCGCCGCGCGGCTTCTTGCGCGCCTCGAACAGTTCCTCCACGCGCGGCAGACCGTGCGTGATGTCGCCGCCCGCCGCCACACCACCAGTGTGGAACGTGCGCAGTGTCAGCTGCGTGCCCGGCTCACCGATCGACTGTGCGGCAACCACGCCGACCGCCGAACCCAGGTCCACGAGATGCCCGCGGCCCAGATCGCGGCCATAGCACATCTGGCACATGCCGTAGCGCATTTCGCACGTCATGGGCGAGCGCACAAAGACTTCCTCAACGCCGCTCTTGTCGATCGCTTCGGCGCGATCCTCGTCAATGAGGTCATTGCGCTCGCCGATCAACTCGCCGGTTCTGGGATCGTAAACGGGGGCCGCCAAAGCCCGACCGATCACGCGCACCCAGAAGGCCTGGCCCGCGACATCGTCTTTGCGGCGTACCCACAGACCACTGTCCGTACCGCAGTCATAGTCGTTAATCATCATGTCCTGCGCCACGTCCACCAGGCGGCGGGTCAGGTAACCGGCGTCCGCCGTGCGGAGCGCGGTGTCAGCCAGACCCTTGCGCGCACCGTGCGTCGAGATGAAGTATTCCAGCGCCGTCAGGCCTTCGCGGAAGTTCGAGCGGATGGGCAGCGGGATGATGCGGCCCGACGGATCGGCCATCAAGCCGCGCATGCCGGCCAGCTGCGCGATGGGGCTGAAACCGCCCTTCGTCGCGCCCGACATCGCCATGACGCTCAGATTCGCTTCCGGCGCCAACGTCTTGCGCACTGCATTGGCCACATCGCTCGTCGCCTGCTGCCACAACTCAATCATGCGGTTGTACTGCTCTTCTTCCGTCAGCAGGCCGCGGCGATACTGGCGCTCGACTTCGCTGATCTTCGCCTCGGTGTCGGCCACGATCTTGTACTTCGCATCCGGCACCGTGATGTCGGACACAGCAATCGACGCGCCCGACCGGGTGGCGTACTTGAAACCGATATCCTTGATCTTGTCCACCAACTCGGTGGTCTGCTCGTTGCCCAGCCACTGATAGCAGTGCGCAACCAGATCGTTCAACTTGCCCTTGTCGAGCACTTCGTTCACAAAGCGGATTTCCGCCGGCAGGATCATGTTGAAAATTGCGCGACCGGCCGTCGTCTCGATCAGCTGGCGGCGCGGCTTCAGATCCGCAAAGCGCTCGTTGCGCGCCTTGTAGATCGTGTCGGTCAGGATCTTGACCTTGGCGTGCAGATCCACCTGCCCCAGCGAGTAGGCCAGATCAACTTCTTCCAGCCCGGAGTAGATGCGGCCCTCGCCCTTCATGCCGTCTTCGGCCATCGTCAGGTAGTACACGCCCAGCACCATGTCCTTGGACGGGCCCACCATCGGCTCGCCGGACGCGGGCTTGAGCAGGTTCTTCGTCGAGATCATCAACTCGCGCGCTTCCTTCACGGCCTGATCGGACAGCGGCACGTGCACGGCCATCTGGTCGCCGTCGAAGTCCGCATTGAAGGCCGAGCAGACCAGCGGATGAATCTGAATCGCCTTGCCTTCCACCAGCACCGGCTCAAAGGCCTGAATGCCCAGGCGGTGCAGCGTGGGCGCGCGGTTCAACAGCACCGGCCGCTGCTTGATGACCTCTTCCAGCACTTCCCACACCTCGGGACGTTCGCGCTCGATGATGCGCTTGGCGCCCTTCACGTTGCTCGCAAAGTTGTACTGCACCAGCTTGCTGATGACGAACGGGCGATACAGTTCCAGCGCCATCGTCTTGGGCAGGCCGCACTGGTGCAGCTTCAACTTCGGTCCTACCACGATTACCGAGCGGCCTGAGTAGTCCACGCGCTTGCCCAGCAGGTTGCGGCGGAAGCGGCCCTTCTTGCCCTTCAGCATGTCGCTCAAGCTCTTCAATTCGCGGCGGCCCCGGCGGCTCAACGCCTTGCCGCGCTGACTGTTGTCGATCAGCGAATCGACCGCCTCTTGCAACATGCGCTTTTCGTTGCGCACGATCACATCGGGCGCGCCGAGTTCGATCAGGCGCTTGAGGCGGTTGTTGCGGTTGATCACGCGCCGATAGAGATCGTTCAAATCCGACGTGGCGAAACGGCCGCCGTCGAGCTGCACCATCGGGCGCAGATCGGGCGGGATCACCGGCAGCACGGTCAGAATCATCCATTCGGGCCGGTTGTTGCTCTTCTTCAAGCTCTCGACCACGCGCAGGCGCTTGATGGCCTTCTTGCGCTTCTGCTTGCTCTTGCTGGTCTTGACTTCGCGCCACAGTTCCTTCGCCATCTGGTTCAGATCGAGGCGCTTCAAAATTTCCAGGAACGCTTCCGCGCCCATGTCGGCCTTGAAGACCTGGCCCCAGCGGCTTTTGAGATCGCGATAGCGCGGTTCGGTCAGGAAGGTCAGCGTCGATAGACCCTTCAACTCTTCGCGGTCGGCGTCGATCTTCTGCTTGTGCAGTTCGATGTCCTCGACCAGCTTCGCTTCGATCTGGGCAATCTCGTCCTTCGACGCGCCCTTCCAGTATTCGATCTCGGCTTCCAGTTTGGCGAGGGACTTCTGGCGCTCTTCGGCATTCTTCGCTTCGAGCTCGGCCAGCTTGGCCTTGACGGCCTTGTTCAAGCGCGTCTGATGCTCGCGCCCGATCGTCTCACCGGCTTCAGCGATGGTCACCTTGGCGGCCTCAAACACGATCGACGCGCGGATGTCCTTGCCCATGCGCTCATCGACGCGTTCTTGCAGCTTCTGCGCTTCCTTCATCACGGCTTCGGTCGCCGAGTTGAGCTTCTCGTCGAGCTTGGCGGACTTCTCGTCGCGCAGCGCCTTGCGTTTGTCCAGTTCCGACTCGACCTTCTCTTTGATCGCGCGGATGCCTTCCTTGGAACCCGTCTCAATCTTCTTGCGCTCGCGCTCGGCCTCTTCGTCCTGGCGCTTCAACGCTTTCATGCGCGCTTCTTCGTCGACGTGCGTCACCACGTACTGCGCAAAGTACAACACGCGATCGAGGTTGCGGCGCGAGATGTCCAGCAGCACGCCGAGATAAGACGGCACGCGGCGGGTGTACCACACGTGCGCCACCGGCGCGGCCAATTCGATGTGCCCCATGCGTTCGCGGCGCACGGCCGCGCGCGTTACTTCCACCCCGCATTTGTCGCAGGTGATGCCGCGATAGCGCACGTTCTTGTACTTGCCGCAGTAGCACTGCCAGTCCTTGGTCGGCCCGAAGATCGCCTCGCAAAACAGGCCGTCCTTCTCCGGCCGCAAGCGGCGATAGTTGATCGTCTCCGGCTTTGTCACCTCGCCATACGACCACGATCGAATTTGATCCGGCGACGCCAAACTCACCCGTAGCGCACGAAAGTCCTTTGCTTCCACTCAATGCCTCCTGATGATGCTAATCATTCCGAACGCAGCAAAGAATCCCACACCTGCAAGATGCTTCACCCCGCTCACAATGAGCTTGATTGCTAACTTCTGCGGCCTCTGCCCGCCCGATCGATAACGCCAACGGGCGCGACGCATATTCCGGCGCCGAACAACAAAACACCCACAGGCAAGCCAAAAGAAGCGCTTGAAAACCGGTTGGCCTTCAGCGCTTCCTGCCTGTGTTGAATTATGGTGTGTGCAACAATTATATCCCGTTCAAAAGAGGTGTCAAGGTGTAACGCGGGCTGGTAGCAAGGCTACATTAAACTGACCGATCGATGTGCCGCTCCCGTCGACGAAGATCGACTTGGTGTTGCCCACCAACTGCCCCTGCCAGAAGGCCCCGCCGCCCGAATCGCCGCGATTGATGTACTTGTCGGGATCGGCGAGTGTTACCAGGCCGTTCTTGATCTGGACGATCTGAAAATCATGCTGCACCATCTGGCGAGTGGCATTGTCCCAGTAAGTGATCGTCAACCATGCGCCCACTGCCAGGCGGTTCACTGTGGTCCGATCAGCCACCGTGGCTCGATCGGGAAACGCCGCAGCCGGCAAGCGGATCAACATTGTCTCGGCGTCCGGCATCGTGAATTTCAAGCTGCGCGGCTGCCACACGACCGATCGGCCCCACGCATCTTCAAACGTGTACATCTCTTCCTGCCAGACGGGCTGCGGACGCGAGAAGTGATTGTGCGTTAGGATGAGATCGGGGGCGATGATGGCGCCCAGGCTCTCGTCGCGAAACTCGCGCAGTGCCCCGCCCTGCACGACCTTCCAGCTATGCAGAATCCTGATGTTCACCGCCGGGACGACGGCGGCCGCCTGACCGATCGGCGCGGAGCGTGCCGAAGCCCTCACAGGTAGCGCATCGAGGCCGCTGAGCAGTGTGATTGCCATCGCCGTGATTAAGAAAATTAGCCGTTTCATGGTGGCCCCGGTTCGTCTCGGAATCTGCTTTCATTCAACCAAAGGGGCGTCGCTTAAGCGACAAGGGCGGTTTTGACGCTGAATTGACGCTAACTGGGTATTGTGTTGGACGACAAAGCGGGGTTATACTGAAGGCACGAGCCCTTGGCGTAGCGCTCCCAAACCGCGTCCCTGCGGTTTGCTTCGACCGCGAGGACGCGGTCGAAGAGCGAGTCAACCGACTTCTCTGGTTGGGAGGGCGCGATGTTGCAGATTCACTTGCTGGGTCAGTTCAATGTTCGTGCGGCCGGGAAGCGCCTTGACCTTCCTTCCCGGGCGGGGCAATCCCTGCTGGCCTATCTGCTCCTCAATGCCGGGACGCCACAGCGCCGCGAACGACTGGCCGGCCTCCTGTGGCCCGATACCTCCGACGAGAACGCGCGCCACAACCTCTGCACCGAACTGTGGCGCATCCGCAAAGCCCTCGGCAGCCGCGATGACGCCGACCACGACTACCTGCTGACCGAAGACCTCACCATCACCTTCAATCCCGAAGCCCAGTGCTGGCTGGATGTGAATCAACTCCAACGGTGCACTTCCACCGATGGGTCGCTCGACGATCTCATCGGCCAGTTGGTGCTTTATCAAGGCGAGTTGCTGCCCGGCTTCTACGACGATTGGATCGTGCTGGAACGTGAGCGCTTGCAGGCGCTGTTCGAGCGCGATATGAAACGCCTGCTGGAGCGGCTGTGCGCGGAACAACGTTGGGCCACGGTGCTGGAATGGAGTGAGCGCTGGATCGCGTTGGGGCAGACACCCGAACCAGCCTATCGCGCGTTGATGGCGGCGTATGCCGCGCTGGGCGATCGCGCCAAAGCCGTGGCAACCTTTGAACGCTGCCGCGCTGCACTCGAACATGAACTGGGTGTTGAACCTTCACCGGAGACGCAGAACTTGTATGACTATCTGCGAAAGGATGAGGGCGGAGGGATGAGGGATGAAATACTGGCGTTGCTGCGCCTGTCTGCAACGAATGTTCATCCTTCCGCCCTCATCCCTCATTCCTTGCGGCAGGACGAGCCTCCCGCTCCCGGCGAGCCACCGTTCAAAGGCCTGCAGTACTTCGACGAGGCCGACGCCGATCTGTTCTTTGGCCGCGAACTGCTGACCGCCAAGTTGATCGAGCACTTGCATGAGTCACACTTCCTGGCTGTGATTGTCGGCGCATCCGGCAACGGCAAATCGTCAATTGTTCGCGCGGGTTTAATCCCCGCTCTCAAACGTGATCAACCGCAGTGGCTGGTACACATCATCACGTCGACGGCGCATCCGCTGGAAGCGTTGGCCGTCACGCTGACACGCGACAGCGAATCCATCACGGCCGCCGCCACCCTGCTCGACGATCTATCGCATGAGCCGCGCAGTCTGGCGCTGTTCAGCAAGCGACTATTAAATGCCCATCATGCGCCGCGCCTGCTGCTGGTGATCGATCAGTTCGAAGAACGCTTCACGTTGTGTCATGATGAATTCGAGCGTGAAGCCTTCATTGATAATCTGCTCACAGCCCTCACCCCCACCCCCTCTCCCAACTTGGGAGAGGGGAGCATGACCCTCATCCTCACCCTCCGCGCCGACTTCTACGCTCACCTGGCACAGTATCCCGAACTGCGCGAAGCCGTCGCCAACCAGCAGGAATACATCGGGCCGATGACGGCCGATGAACTGCGCCGCGCCATCGAGGAACCGGCCAAACGCGGCGGGTGGGAATTCGAACCCGGCCTCGTCGATCTGATGCTGCGCGATGTGGGCGACGAACCCGGCGCGCTGCCGCTGCTCTCGCATGCCCTGCTCGAAACGTGGCAGCGGCGCAGCGGGCACCTCATGACACTGAAAGGTTATGCCGATGCCGGCGGCGTGCGCGGCGCAATCGCCACCACGGCGGAGAATGTGTACCAACAACTTTCGATCGAGCAGCAAGACCTGGCGCGTCACATCTTCCTCGAATTGACCGAACTCGGCGAGGGCACAGAGGACACCCGGCGACGCGTGAAGATCGAGGAGTTGATCGCGCAGTCTGAACAGGTGCGTCCGCTGCTGACCACGCTGGCCGACGCGCGCTTGATCACGACGGGCGAAGAAACCGTCGAGGTGGCGCACGAAGCGTTGATCCGCGAATGGCCGCGTTTGCGCGACTGGCTCAACGAAGATCGTGAAGGGCTGCGGCTGCACCGGCATCTCAGCGAAGCGGCGAATGATTGGGAATTGTTGGAATGCGATCCCGGCGCGTTGTATCGCGGGGCGCGTTTGTCGCAGGCCAACGAGTGGGCGGCAACGAATGAGAATTCTTTGAGTGCAGCGCAGCGCGCCTTTCTCGCCGCATCGAACGAACAAGAGCAGCGTGAAGCGGCGGACCGCGAGGCGCAGCGGCAGCGCGAATTACAGGCGGCGCTTACTCTGGCCGAGACGCAACAACAATCAGCCACGCGCTTACGACGGCGCAATCGCGTGATCATCGGCGCAGGAATGATGGCGTTGCTATTGGCGGGACTGGCAGGACTGTTTGGTGTGCAATCCAACAGCAACGCTCGACAAGCTGAGAGCAATTTGCAGAACGCTCAGATCGCCGAGGCTCGCGCCGTCAGCGAGGCGCAGGTTCGCGCTACAGCAGAGGCCGCAGCCGTGAACGAAGCACAGGCCCGCGCCACGGCTGAAGCGATCGCGATGGAGCAGAAAGAAGAAGCACTGCAGCAGGCGAGTATCGGCCTGGCGGCGCAGGCTGTCGCCGAGTTGGACGGTACGACCCCCGAACGCGCTGTGTTGCTGGCGCTGGAAGCGCTGGAGAATTATCCGTATACCGGGCAAGCGGAAAGTGCGCTGGCGAAAGTCGCCGAGAAAAGTATGCCGTATTTCGATCTAGACTCGCACGTGCCGGTGTCAACTTTCAGGCATGGCGTGTGGTCTCCCGATGGACAACGATTTGCCGCATCCTCGATGGGCCAATCTGAGAATGCAATAGTCGTGTGGGATACGATTACGGAGAGACCCGCGTACCCAGTAATTAAGCCTTCAATTACAGGGGCTGACTGTCTGCCTGTTAGCCTGTCGTGGTCACCTCGTGGGGATCAAATATTGGCAACAATGCCAGGGCCTACGGGCGCAACCTGCCCGCACTTGCAACCGCCAACTGTCTGGGATGTCACCACTGGTGCAGTTATCCGTTCGTTTGAGACTTATGCCGATGATGCCAATGCCTCAAGCTGGTCGGCAGACGGACGATGGATTGCAATTGGTGACATCACGGGCATTGTAAAAATATGGGATAGCAAGAGCGGCGCATTGCACGCTACACTGACCGGTCATAGCGACATGATCAACGACGTCGCTTTCTCGCCACAAAGCGATCGAGTGGCTACGGCCTCTGCCGATGGAACAGTTAGAGTGTGGGACATTACTTCAGGCCAAGTGATTACTGCCCTGGGCAACCATTCGGGCAGTGTGACAGGCGTTAGCTGGTCGCCTGATGGATTTCAGATCGCCACTGCCAGCAAAGATGGCCTGGGGCGTATCTTCGACGCGCGTACAAACTCCCTGATTTTTACGTTGTCCGGTCATGCCTATTGGCTTAATGACATTGCTTGGTCACCCAATGCCGCTCGCATCGCAACGGTCAGCCAGGATGGCACGTTGCGCCTGTGAACTCCCGATACAGGCACAGAAATTAATCGTATCCACACCCAGCACACAGCCGACGTTTCCTGGTCCCCAGCGGGTGATCAGCTTACAGTAGGAGCAGGTGCTGGTATTGCCGCTTACGCTCGTATTTGGCGTGTGCCTGAAGCGTTCGGGCAATTGAGTAAACACGACTGGGGGATTGTCGATGCTCAATGGTCACCTGACGGGGCCCGCATTGCCAGCGAAGGAGGCGATGGGATCCTACGTGTCTCCGATGCCGCTACCAAGCAGGAATTGCAGAAGATAGAATCCGCCGATCTAGCTGGGTATTTTGATTGGTCACCCGACGGGAAACAGATCGTCGCCACCTTCCTCAATGGTAAGGCTGGAATTTGGGATGTAAGCACCGGGCAGATCATTACGGACCCGATGCTGAGATCCGAGGGCAATTTTATACACTCGAGCGGCTGGTCATTTGACGGCTCGCGGATTGCCAGCGCCAGCTATCCAGACTATGTGACCGTTATCTGGAATCCACAGACCACCCAAATCATTACGACTGTTGGCGATGGCAAGTGTTTTATGCACTATCCGAATTGGTCGCCAGTCAAAAACAAATTTGTGACGGGCTGTGTTTTTTCAGCCGACACCAAGGACAATACCCCTGCTACGATTTGGGACGCAAACGGCAATCGGATCAGAGACTTGCCGAGTAGCAACGGCGAATCCGTGCGCGGAGAATGGTCGCCTGATGGCAAACGCATTGCTGTGGGTTATGAAGACGGTACCGCCAAGATTTGGGATGCAGCCACGGGCCAGGAATTGGTGAAAATGGCGGCGGCGAATGGCGTCTGGATCTGGCACGTCACCTGGTCACCAGATGGCACGCGTGTTGCTTCGGCGGATGCTAATGGCGTCATCGAAGTGTGGGATGCCGCCACTGGCACCGAGGTAATGAACTATCAAGCCCCCAACACCGTTTTTAGTCTGGACTGGTCACCGGACGGCAAGTATTTGATCTCGGCTGGGGCATCGGCGCGCCCCTTGATCACACGCGTCTGGCAATCCACTGACGAATTGATCCAGTACGCCAAAGACTGCTGCGTCTTCCGTGAATTGACGGCGGCGGAACGGGAGCAGTTTGGCTTGGCAGTGAAGTAACGCCGGAGCCTCTGCCTTGAGGAACCAACGCAAAAGCCTCCCAAGTCCACGAACTTGAGAGGCTTTGCGTTTGAGTGCCTTGAACTACGCCGCGGGCGGCTCGGGAGAGGGCTCCGCAACAGGCTCGGCAGCTGGGGCCTCGGCAGGCACTTCAGCCGCCGGGGCCGCTTCGACGAATGGGGTGGCCTGCGCCTTGTACGAGGACGGCAGGAACTTGAACATCTTGGTGCCGCATACGGGGCACGCGCCGTTGGCCGCCGGGCGGCCGTTCTTGGTGGTCACAATCTGGACGTTCTGGATAGTGCGCTCGGCCTTGCACTTCATGCAATAGGCCTTGATTTCTTCGGTCATAGTAGATTTCCTCCTAATCTGTGATCAAACCCGCAGGTTTAAGTCCGTTTGAGTCACCCCACGCGAGGCGCTACGAAATTGAGTCTACCATGCCTATACTGAGCGTGCAAGCATCCCCCGTATGGGCCGTTATGTCGCCGAGAAGCCCGCCCGGTACGAGGCAAGCACAGGCCCCATCGCACGCCTGTTCGACACTGGCTAAGTGACGTTGCACGAGGTCGTGGTGGCAGCTGCGCTATACTGCCGAAGACAGCCACGCCTGAGTACGATGTCGCCTCGCTGCGCACAGCAAGCCAGCTTGCGGCTCTGTCAGCCTCGAACGAGCCACCGGGCGCTTGGTCGAGCGGTGGGGTTGAACCAGATCAATCGGGTGCACAATTTTCTTTGACAACTCTCCCCGTTAAGACTATAATCCCGCCCGCTTGCCGATCGCGCCGGCCGCTGCTGCCGGCGACTTTTTTGTGTAGAGACAGGGAGTACGCATGTCACGACGGACACGGTTGTGGTTGACCATCATCGTCGTCGTCGCTTTCGCGGCCACGATGATCGCCTTTATGCCCATGGGGAAAGTGTTTGAGCCGATCGGGATCACTCGCGACTTCAGCCTGCGTCAGGGCCTGGACTTGAGCGGCGGTTCGCAGGTGCTGCTCGAAGCCGAAAACTGCGACACCCCCAATATCGCCGAACGACTGAATAACACCCGCCAGATCATCGAGAACCGCATCAACGGGTTGGGCGTCACCGAGCCGCTGATTCAAATGGCGGGCGACTGCCGCATCCTGGTGGAACTGCCCGCAGTGGATAACCCGGCGGACGCCATTGCGCAGATCCAGCAAACCGGGCGCCTGGAATGGGTGGACACCGGCAGCGATTTTTACGCGGAAGGCGCTATCATCCGCACCTCGGGTAACCCCAATCCGACCGCTGCACAGACACTGACCGCTACGACCACGGCCACCGGCACGCTGCCCAGCCAGGGTCAGATTCCCGACACCGTGTATCAGGTCATCGTCAGCGGCGCGGAATTAACGCCCGACCAGTTGGGCGTGTCGCTGGACAACGTGACCAATGAGCCGCAGGTAGTTTTTCAACTGGAAGGCGAGGCTACGCAGCGCTTTGCGCAGCACACGGCCAGCAGCGTGGGGCGTTACCTGTGCATCACACTCGATAACGTCGTGCAATCCTGCCCCGTCATCAATAGCGCCATTCCGAACGGGCAAGGCACCATTACCGTCGGGCAAGGCGGCATTGATGAAGCGAACAAGCTGGTGAACATTCTGCGCTACGGCGCGCTGCCCGTCTCGCTGCGCGTGGTGCAGAGCAACACCATCGGCCCGACGCTGGGCGAGGACTCCATCCGCGCCAGCATCATCGCCGGCCTCATCGGCCTGGGGGCCGTAGCCCTGTTCATGCTGCTGTACTATCGCGTGGCCGGCCTGGTGGCCGTGCTGACGCTCGTGCTGTACGGCTTCATCACCTTCGCCGTGTTCCGGTTGTTGGGTGTGACGCTGACGCTGCCCGGCATTGCGGGCTTCATCCTCTCGGTCGGCGTGGCGGTGGACGGCAACACGTTGATCATTGAGCGTCTAAAGGAAGAGCTGCGCCACGGCCGCCGCCTGAACACCGCCGTCGAGGTGGCCTTCGAACGGGCCTGGACCTCCATCCGCGACTCGAACTTTGCCACGCTGATCACCTGCGGCATCCTGTTCTGGTTCGGCAATCAATTCGGCGCCAGCATCGTCAAGGGCTTTGCCGTCACACTGGGCATCGGCGTGATCATCAGCCTGTTCTCGTCGGTCTTCGTCACCCGCACCTTCCTGCACCTGTTTACGGATCACTTCAACTTCGAAGGCCGCTCCAAGCTGTTTGGCGCGTAGTAGAGGAGAGAGAAACGCATGTGGAATATTGTCGGTAAACGTTACTGGTTTTTCGCCTTCTCGCTGGTGCTCATCGTGCCCGGCCTGATTGCGTTGATTCTGTTCGGCCTGCCGCTGGCCATTGACTTCACCGGCGGTTCGCTGGCTAAGCTGCAGTTCGAAGGCACACCGCCGCAGCCGGGCGACGTCAAAACGATCTACGCTGAATTCGGTTTTTCGGACAGCCAGGTGCAGACCCTGTCCAACAACGGCATCCAGATCCGCTCCAAGACCATGGAGGACGCCACCAAGAATCAAATCGAGGCGGCCATTCGTGAGCGCCTGGGGCCGTTCACTGAGCTGGAGTTCAGCACCGTGACGGCCACCATCGGCGCCGAGGTCGTGCAGCGCGCGCTGCAAACGATCGCGCTGGCCACGCTGGGCATCATGTTGTTCCTGTGGTTCGCCTTCCGGCAGGTGCCGCACTCCATCCGCTATGGCGTGGCGGCCATCCTGGGCATGCTGCACGACGTCTTGGTGATGACGGGCTTTGCGGCGATCTTCGGATATCTGTTTGGCTGGCAGGTCGATTCGCTGTTCCTGACGGCCGTGCTCACCATGATCGGCTTCTCGGTGCAGGACAAGATCGTCGTGTTCGACCGCATCCGCGAGAATCTGGTGCGCCGCCGGGGCGAATCGTACGAGCACATCGTCAACACCAGCCTGCTGCAGACCGTCTCGCGCTCGCTGGTGACGCAGCTCACCATGTTCTTCACCATGCTGGCGCTGGCGCTGTTCGGCGGTGTGAGCATTCAGAACTTCGCCGTAATCTTGCTCGTCGGCCTGCTCAGCGGCACCTACTCCTCCATCTTCATTGCTTCGCAGATTCTGGTGGTGTGGGAGAATCGCGAGTGGCGCACATGGTTCCGCCGCAAGCCCAAGTCGGCGCAGGCGGCCGCGTAACAATGAGCAGCGCTCAATGAACCATGAACAAAAGGGGCCGATTGAACATCAGCCCTTTTTGTTTTCCAGCAAAGCGAGTAGAATTCAGGCGTCACGTCATTCCCGCGCGCCTGTGGCGGGAATCCAGTTGTCCAGCCAGCGTGAGTGACCGATCATGACTCTGGATGCCCGACAAAAACCTTCGGGCATGACGTTCATCGCAGTTAAACATTGACCTACTACTCACCATGATCTATCGCACCGATCCCCAGCTCTTCGCCAGGTATCCCGGTTACGTGCGCGGCCTCGTCATCGTGCGCCGCGCAATCAACATCGACAGTCCCATCGACGAAGTGCAGCGCATGCTGCTCAGCGCGCAGAAAACGATCCGCCAACGGGCTGATCTGGAAACGCCCTCAGCGCACCCCCACCTCGCCGCGTGGCGCGAGGCGTATCGCGCGTTCGGCGCCAAACCGACGGAATTTCCCAGCTCGATCGAGGCGTTGGTGAAACGCGTGCGGCGCGGCGACGATGTTCCCTATATCAACACCCTGGCCGCGATCGGCAACAGCGCCTCACTGCGCTATCTGGTGCCGATCGGCGGTCACGCGATTGATGTCATGTCGCCTGACGGCGAATTGCGCCTGGGCTTGGCGCGTGGCGATGAAGACTTCACACCGTTCGGCAGCACCTCGATTGAACATCCCGACCCCGGCGAAGTCATCTTCACGTACAACACTTCGACTGTGTTGTGCCGCCGCTGGACGTGGCGGCAGGGCGAGTTCAGCAAGTTGCAGCGCACCACCACCGCCGTAGTAATCAACATCGACGGCCTGCCGCCGGTGACGCGCGCCGGTGTGGAACTGATCTGCAACGATCTGGCGACGCTCGTCGGAATGTATTGCGGCAGCGCGCCGACAGAAGTGCATCTATTGCGCGAGGAACAACCGGAAGTGGAGATGTGAAGTGAGGCGTACGGCGTCATTAGCCGCTCACGCACCACGCACTACGCAACACGGTTCAGGAACAGATAATGCGTGCCTTAGTCATCAACAACGGACTGCGTTTTGACAAGAACTACCCCACCCCCACACCACCGCAAGGTGAAGCGTTGATTCGGGTCTTGCAAGCGGGCGTGTGCAACACCGATCTGGAGCTCGTCAAAGGGTACATGAACTTCACCGGCGTGCCCGGCCACGAGTTCGTTGGCGTGGTGGAGCAGGCCGCCGGGCGTGAAGAATTGATCGGGCGGCGCGTGGCCGGAGAGATCAACGCGGCCTGCGGCGTGTGCGAGACGTGCCGCGCCAATCGACCCACGCACTGTCCCCAGCGCACCACGCTCGGCATCGATCGGCGCGACGGCACGTTTGCCGATTACGTGCTGCTGCCCTGCGAGAATCTGCATCCCCTGCCCGATTCCGTCTCCGACGATCAAGCCGTGTTCGTCGAACCGCTGGCGGCGGCGTGCGAGATTCTGGAGCAGGTGAAGATTCAGCCGACGAATCGCGTGGCTGTGATCGGCGACGGCAAGCTGGGGTTATTGTGCGCGCAGGTGATCGCTTTGACTGGCTGTCAGTTGATCGCCGTGGGGCGACATGCGGACAAGTTGCAGATTCTGCAGCGGCGCGGCATCAACACGACAACTGATCCCGGCACCATTGCCCCGGCCTCGCTGGACATCGTCGTGGAAGCTACCGGCACGCCAAGCGGCTTTGCGACAGCCCGCCAGCTGGTGCGCCCGCGCGGCACGATCGTGTTGAAGTCCACCTACCAGGGCGAAGCGCTGCCCGTCAACTTGACGCTGATCGTCGTCGACGAGATCACGCTGATCGGGTCGCGCTGCGGGCCGTTCCCACCCGCAATTCAGTTGTTGGCGAACAGGCAGATCGATGTGGAGTCCATGATCCAGGCGCGCTTCTCGCTGGATGACGGCGTGGCGGCCTTCGAGCGCGCGGCGCACAAGGGGACGCTGAAGGTCATTGTGGAAATGAGCAATTTTCAATGATCAATGATCAATGATCAATGATCAATGTTCAATGGCAAACGCGCCGGGCATGGCATTGTTCATTGTTCATTGTTCATTGCTAATTGATCATTGATCATTGATCATTGATCATTGTTAATTGGTCTGAGCCGCTTACCGAGCAGCCAGCCCAGCCCCAGCGAGCCGACAAACAAGCCCACCGCGCCGACGACTGAGGCCAGCGAAACATCACCGCCAGCAGATTTTTGAACCACCGGCGCAGGCGCAGGTTGAGCCGGCACACCGGTGGGTTGAGTCGTCCCGCCCGCCACTTTGGCCGCGGCTGGCAGCGATCGGGCAATGACGACGGGCGTGTCCGTGGGTGCAGGCGGCGTGTTAGTGGGCACCGGTGTGTCCGTCGGGATGGGAGTATCGGTCGGTGTCGGCGTGAACGTCGGCGTGGGTGTGTCCGTCGGCGTCGGCGTGAACGTCGGCGTGTTGGTCGGCGTGGGCGTCGGCGTCTGGGTGGGCGTGTTCGTCGGCGTGGGCGTATCGGTGGGCACCGGCGTCTCGGTGGGCGCGGTCACGTAATTGCCCGCCGTCGTGCGATAGATATTGGCGAGTTCCGCCGATAGATTCAGATATTGATCGCCGTACGTCACGCTCGGTTCGATCTGCGATCCTTCGGCCCATTCATTGAATGACGTGACGATGGCCCAATCGGCGTTGGACTGCGTGACGCCGGTGAACGACTGGCGGAAGTATTCGCCGTTGTCGCGCGGGCGATAGGTGGCGCTGGAACTGATCAGCCGGTTGTCGAAGCCGGGCATGGCCGTGCCGACGAAATACTTGAACGCGCCCAACTCGATCGCTTTTTCGCGCACCCGCTGGCCCCATTTGATCACCTCGGCGCGCGGATCAGCCGACCAGGCGATGTTGTACAGGTGATGCCCGTCGAACACGCGCAGATAATCGAGGTTGGTGCCTTCGCTGATCCAGATCGAGCGGCGCAGCGGATCGACGGCCTGCCGCAGCGTCGTCCAGTCGTTGACGCTGAAGCGGCTGTTCTGCCAGAAGAAGACGACGGGTTTGCCGTTGACCTTGAGATACGCCGGATGATTCGCGTGCGTGGACAGCAACGATGCCAGCGCGTTTTGCACGTCAGTCTTGCTCTTGAAAAATGGCCCGTTGGTTTCAAAATCAACCGCGACCTTGAAACCCTTTTGCTGCGCTACATCCAGCAGCGTGCGCAGGTTGGTTTCGGTCTGATTGTCGGCCGCCTCGCGCGGCCCGTACCACGACACGACGAAGCCATCCAGCCCGGCCTGTTTGGCCTGATCGACCTGCCGCTCGATGGTGGCGCGGTCCGCCGACTTGTACGGCGTCAGCGGTTGATCGCTGGTCTTCTTAGGCCCGAACGATTTCTCGTCGTACCAGTTGTAGTAGAAGCCTAACACCAAATGCTCGCCCTGAGCGGCCGCGGGTAACACCGGGCCGAACAGCGCGAGCAGGATGACGACAACAGCAGACAGTCTCCCCTTCATCGGGCAGCGATTGTACCTGAACAATGAACAATGCGCAATGAACAATTTACAATGACCGGAGAAACCGGGTTTCTACAACTCGATTGGAATCGACAGCACCGATGGAGAAACCCGGTTTCTGGATAACCCATGAGCAAACAGATTAGCGCCGCAGCGTGCGGCAAGATTATTCTATTCGGCGAGCACGCCGTGGTCTACGGACGACCGGCCATCGCCGTGCCGGTGACGCAGGTGCAGGCCACGGCAACGATTGAACCGAGCGAGCACGGCCTGAGCATCAATGCGGCAGATCTTGATCGAACCGTGGCGGTTGATCTCAATAACCCGATCGATCCCCTCGCCTCGATCGTCAACCTGACGCTGGAGCATCTGAACTGCCCCTCATCCGATCTCGCGATCACCGTTCATTCGACCATTCCCATCGCCAGCGGATTGGGCAGCGGCGCGGCCGTTTCGACCGCCATCGTGCGCGCGCTGGCGCAGTGGTTCGGCGCGCGACTGGACAACGCCGAAGTGAACGCGCTGGTCTATGAAGTGGAGAAGCTGCACCACGGCACGCCCAGCGGCATCGACAACACCGTCATCGTTTATCAGCAGCCGGTGTACTTTGTGCGCGGACAAGCGATTCAGACCTTCACGGCGGCGCGGCCTTTCAAAGTCGTCATCGGCAACACCGGGATTGCCAGCCCCACGAAGATCACGGTGGGCGATGTCCGCACAGGCTGGGAGATCGATCGGGCGCGGTACGAAGCGTGGTTCGATCGCATCGGCGCGATCGTGCAGCAGGCCCGAGCGGCTATCGAATCCGGCGCGATCGAGCGCTTAGGATCATTGATGGATCAAAACCAGGTACTGCTGCGCGATCTCGACGTGTCCAGCGTCGAACTCGAACGGTTGATCTTTGCCGCGCAGCAGGCCGGCGCGAGTGGTGCTAAACTGGTGGGCGGCGGACGCGGCGGCAACATGATCGCGCTGGTCGATGATCACAACGCCGCGGCCGTCACCGCCGCCCTGAAAGACGCGGGCGCGGTCAGTGTCATTGTCACTGAAATTTGATGAAGCAACCAACGACTAATAACCAACCGCCAACCACCATCTTCCTCAAGCTCGGCGGATCGTTGATCACCGATAAGACCAGGGTCGAGCACGCGCACAAAGCGGTGATTCGCCGCCTGGCCCGCGAGATCAAAGCGGCGCGTGAAGCGCGACCCGATCTGCACATCGTGCTCGGTCACGGCAGCGGATCATTCGGACACGTGGCCGCGAAGAAACATGGCACCCGCCAGGGCGTGCAGGATCGATCGGGTTGGCAGGGATACGCCGTAGTTGCCGCCGCCGCTGCGCGCTTGAATCAGATCGTCGTCGATGTGTTTGTGGCTGAAGGCGTGCCCGTCGTCAGTCTGCCGCCGTCGGCCTCGGCGCGCTGCGATGATGGGCGTTTGTCGTACCTCGATACGTTTGTGCTGCGCGCAACGCTGGAGCACGGTCTGGCGCCGCTGGTGCAGGGCGATGTGGCGCTGGACACCGTGCGCGGCGCGACAATCGTTTCGACCGAGGATGTCTTCATCTATCTCGCGCGCGAATTTCAGCCGACACATATTTTGCTGGCCGGTGAAGTGGCGGGCGTGTTTGAAAATTCTGATATGTCGGGCGCGATCGTTCCGATCATCACGCCGGACAACGTGGCGCACTATGCCTCGGCATTAGGCGGCTCGCACGGCACTGATGTGACCGGCGGCATGATCGGCAAGGTGTACCAGATGCTCGACGTGGTGCGGCGTTATCCGACGATCGAAGCGCGCATCTTTTCCGGCGCAGTGCGCGGCAACGTGCAGCGCTTGTTGATCGATCCCGATGCGCCAATCGGAACTGTGATTCAGGCGCATGTGTCGGGCGACTCTGGCCGTCGTCTTTACAGCAATCATGGAAGGTAACATGAGCGAAGACACCCTGCTCTGCCCCGTCTGCGAAACCGAAAACGACGCGCTGAACAAAACCTGCGTGAACTGCGGACAGTCGCTGATCGTCGTCTGTCCGCGCTGCAACACCGTCAACGCCATCACCGCCGAGAAATGCTTTGCCTGTGGCCAGCAATTTGACACGCTGGGGCACATCATCGCCCGGCACGAAGTGCGCTTCGAAGATCGCTTCACGCGGCAGGCAGTGGCGGCCAGCGAGGCCAAGTCCGAACAACAGGCTCACGATCAGGCGCGCAGCCAGGGCCTGTGGGCGTTGGAACGCGAGCGGCAGGAATTCTTGCAGACGCAGAAAGTGCGGCAGAGACAGCAGGAACGCTATCTCATTGTCGGCGTGGCGATTGCGGCCGTGATCGTAGTGGCGATCGTGCTGCTGATTGCGCTGACACGCTAGATTGATCATTTCCGCGTTTAAGATCGGGCAGACCGAAGCGGGGGATTGCCCGGCATCACACTTCCCGAAAGGACTGGCACGCTACGCATGGCTCGTCACAATTGGAAACCGCTCGCTGTCATTGTCATCAGTTTGATCGGCATTGTCCTCATCACCCTGCCCACCACGGGCCGGCCGCTGCCGCCGTCGGCGGCGCTCAAACCGCACACGCCCATCGTCGTCGACGGCGTGCGCGATGCGGGTTACACGCTGCTGGCCACCGACCCGATCAGCGATCTGGCTAATCCCGGCCCCGGTGCGTGGAGCGGCACGGCATGGTCGGATTTCACGCAGCTGTACGCCGCCGACGATGGCACCTACCTCTATGTCTACGTCGATCTGCCGCACTATGCGCAGAACGGCTCGTCGGGATCGATCGGCCTGGCCATCGACACGGGCAGCGGCGGCAGTGCAAGTGATCCGTGGGGCAATGCCATCACCTTCGCTTACACGTCGACGCACAACAACGTGGGCCTCACGCCCACAATCACCGCGACGACGATCCTGCCCGACCTGATCGTGCGCGGCAACCTGCCCGGCATGTCCGATCCGCCCAACAGCAACAACGGCTGGACGGAACTGCGCCAGTGGAACGGCAGCGCCTGGACGGGCGCAGGCAACAACTGGGGCGGCATCTCGGCCGGGGGACAAGTGGGCAGCAACATCGCCTACGCCAATCAGCACGGCGTGGAGATGCGCCTGTCGTACGCGCAGTTGGGCATCAGCGCGGGGCAGATCATGCATCTGCAATTCTTCGGCACGCAGACCAGCGGCAGCAAGGGCGCGTTCGATACGATCCCGTCCGACGATCAGTCGATCAACTGGGACGATGCCACCACGCAGCGCCGCTTAGCCTCGATCGGCAGCACCAGCCCGATCGATCCCACGCCGACCCCGTCGCCCACGCCCACCGGCACGCCGCCGCAGAATTGCGCCAGCACTGTCGTCGGCGATAATGCCATCGTCACCACCGCCGTGTATCACCTCGACACCGATGGCAACTATCGCAGCCCATTGGGCGATCTGCAGATGGGACAAACGGCCACGTTGAAATTACGCACCTGCGTCAACGATGTGCAGAGCGTGCAAGCGTTGGTGTGGAAGACCGGCGCAGGCGCGAATCCATCATACCTTTACTCCGCCACCCTCGTACAGACGGATACGCAATATGCCTACTGGGCGATGTCCGTCCCCGCGCCCGACGTGGTGATCGATCAGTGGTATCAATTCCGGCTCAACGATGGATCGTTGACGGGCTACTATCATCCGATCGCAGGCAACACCGGCCCCGGCGTGTGGAGTCCCACGCGCATCGATCCTTCATGGAAGTTGGGCACGGTGACGCCGCCCCCAACGGACTTCGCGGTGCCGTCGTGGATGAAGGATGCTGTGATCTATCAGATCTTCCCCGATCGGTTCCGCAACGGCGATCCCAGTAACGATCCGCCGGCCTACACGGCCAACGTGCAGATCTACGGCCCGAACACATGCAACGGCTATCCGCACGGGCGCGGCAGCGGCCCGGCCTGCGTGGTCGACGGGCGCAGCTGGACCGATCCGCTGTTGATTCCCAGCTACGGCCTCGATTTCTACGGCGGCGATTTGCAGGGCATCATCGACAAGATCAATGCAGGCTACTTCACCGATCTGGGCGTGAACGTGCTCTATCTCAATCCAATCTTCAGCGCGTCGTCCAATCACGGTTACGATACCAACGACTACTACAACGTCCGATCGTACTTCGGCAGCAACGCCAAGTTCGACGAGCTGATCGCGGCGGCCAACGATCATGGACTGCGCATCGTCCTGGACGCGGTCTTCAATCACGCCGGATCAGACAGCAAGTACATCGACGGGTACGGGCGCAATCGCTGGCCGAGTGATATCGGCGCGTGCGAGGGAGCGTCGCCCTACCGATCGTGGTTCACCACCGGCGGCAGCGGCAGCGAATACGGCTGCGCGGACAACTGGAAGTGGAAGGGCTGGTACGGCTACGAGACGATCCCTGAATTCCAGGAAACGGAAGAGGTGAAAGACTTCTTCTATCGCGGCGGCAGCCCGCAAAGCCCGCTGTCCGGCACGCAGCGCATCTCGGTGGCCGAATACTGGATTCGCAAAGGCATCGCCGGGTGGCGCTACGACGTGGCGCAGGACATTACGCTGCCGTTCTTCCACGAGATGAACCAATACATCAAGCAAGGTTACGCCAGCACCGAAACGCTGATGCTGGGCGAAGTGACCGGCGGCTGCGATTGGGGGCTGTATCAAAACTACGTGAAAGAGGGCTATCTTGACGCGGCGATGAATTACTGCTTCCGCGACTGGGCCGTGGGCTTTGCC
Organism: uncultured Anaerolineae bacterium; assembly: GCA_964398185.1. Classification (GTDB taxonomy): domain Bacteria; phylum Chloroflexota; class Anaerolineae; order Fen-1058; family Fen-1058; genus Fen-1058. Next base: position 67,463 of record CAYNML010000016.1, read on the forward strand.
AACGGCAGCGCGCCGAGCAATTTTAACAGTTCGTTCACGGCCTTCCGCGCGCGCTTCCCCAACAACGCCTGGCACGCCATGATGAATCTGATCAGCAGCCACGATTCGCCGCGCGCCTTGAACTTGATGAATGGCGACACGGCGCGCTTGAAGTTGATCGCGCTGCTGCAGATGACGCTGCCCGGCGCGCCCTCCGTCTACTACGGCGATGAAGTGGCCCTGCCCGGCGGCGGCGATCCCGACAATCGCCGCACCTATCCGTGGGCCGATACGGGCGGCAGCCCCGACACCAGCATGTATGCCCACTTCAAGCAAGTGATCGGCCTGCGCAACGCGCATTCGGCTTTGCGCGGCGGCGATTTCAAGACGCTGCTCGTCGATGATGCGAAGCGCATTTACAGTTACCTGCGCTGGGATGAAACTGAATCGATCGTGGTGGCGTTGAACAACGGCGAGAGTGCCCAGACGAACATCGTCATTCCGATTGCGCCCGATCTCTCCAACGGCGCGGTGCTGACCGATGCCCTCAACGGCGGCGCGTATACCGTGGTCGATGGCAGCATCACAATCGGGAACATCACCAGCCGCTGGGGCGTCATCCTGGTGACCGGGCCGCTCAATCCGCCCACGCCCGTTGCGCCCGGCGCGATCGAGATCAGCGGCCCGCTCACCGGCTCGATCGGCTTGACGCAGCCCTTCAGTGCGTCCATCGCACCCGTCAGCGTGACCTTGCCCATCACCGTCGTGTGGCAGGCCAGCGATCAAGCCCCGGTGATCCACCTGATCAACACGCGCAGCGATGCGGCCTCGTTCACCTGGTTCACGTCCGGCGTCAAGACCATCACCGTCACGGCGACCAACGCGATCGGCGCCGTGACCGACACGCACACCATCACCCTCACCGCGCTGCCGCCTGCGCCGGTTGCGCCCGGCGCGATCGAGCTGAGCGGCCCGCTCAGCAGCACAACCAACACGCAGGTTGCCTTCACGGCCAGCGTTGACCCGATCAGCGTGACGCTCCCCCTCACGTACACGTGGCAGGCGACGGATCAAACGCCAGTCACGCATACCGGCCTCAACACGCGCAATGATGGCGTCAACTTTGTGTGGTTGAGCAGCGGCGTGAAGACCATTACCGTCACCGCGACAAACACTGGCGGCATCGTCACTGACACGCACATCATCACCATCGCCGCGCTGACTCAGCCCGTTGCGCCAAGTATGGTCAGCATCACCGGCCCGTTCAGCGGTGAGATTGATCACGCCACCGTCTTCACCGCCGCCGTCAGTCCCATCTCGACGACGCTGCCGCTGACCTTCACATGGGAGTATGATCTGGGCACGCACGTTGACGGCGTGGTGTATCCTAACGTCAACGACCTCAGCCAGCCGCACGTGATCAGTTGGCCCATGGCGGGAACATATGCCATCACCGTCACGGCCAGCAATCAGACCGGCTCAGCGATGGGTGTGTACCACTTCACCGTCAAGCCGACGTGGCGCGTGTATCTGCCGTTGATCATCAAGTAACCAACCGGCGTCATGCTGAGCGTAGCGAAGCATCTCTATCCGATCAGCGTCAAGCGCAGGAGGGCAGAGATGCTTCACTCGCTCCGCTCGTTCAGCATGACACAGCAGCTGTAGAACCACCTCGCCCGCGCGATCAATTCATGGTATGCTTCGCTTATCCAGCATTCTCGTAACGGATCTCTCATGCCCTCGCGCCGCACGTTCGTCATCATCGCCGGTCTCAGCGCGCTGATCTATCTGCTGATCTTCAGCCTACCCTATCCACTGAGCCAGCACTACAACACAATCCCGCCGGTCGATTACGCCAAGCTCAGCGGCTATTCGGCGCTGGGCTTCGTCTCGTACCTTGTCGGTCTGGCGCTGGCCTTTGGGCTGTATCTGTGGGCGCTGCGGCTGATCATGCGCGCCAGCCGCGATGCCTCACGCGTTGCCATCAGTCTGCGCTTCATCCTGCTCACCGGGGCGCTGTTGGCCGCCGTGTTATGGCTCTCTTATCCCCTCGGCGCGATCGATGTGTTCGTGTACGCCATCTACACGCGCGGCTGGGCGCTGCACGGTCTGAATCCGCTGGCCGTCCCACCCGCGCAATACCCGGCGGGCGATCCGTGGTTGAGCCTGGCCGCCGAATGGATCGCTGCGCCGTCGCCGTATGGGCCGGTGTGGCAGGCGCTGTCGCTGGGTGCATACTATGCCGGTGGCGGAGATTTCCTGCTGCAAGTTTATGCGCTGAAAGTTCTGGCGATCATCGCGTATCTCGGCAGCGCGATCTTGATCTATCGCATCTTGCAGCAAACCCGATCGGACTGGGCGCTCGCCGGCACACTCGCCTTTGCGTGGAATCCGCTGGTGTTGATCGAGGTGGCGCAGAACGCGCACAACGACATCGTCATGATCTTTTTCATGCTGGCGGCGGTGTGGGCGCTGGTGCAGTCGCGTGACCGTAGGGCAAGATGGTATCTTGCCCCGCAAGTGAGCAACTTGCGCTACAATGGCCTGGTCTGCCTGTTTCTGGCGCTCTCGGTACTGACGAAATTCATCACGATCGTGATCGTGCCCTTCTTCCTGCTGGCGCTCATGAGTCGCGGCCAACGCTGGCCCGATCGGATCGCGCGGCTGATCGGCTTTGGTTTGCTGATCGGCGGGCTGGTGGTCATCGGCACATTACCGCTGTGGCCGGGCTGGGATCAGTGGGCGGTGGTGCAAGGGGCGGATTCGGCGGGGCGATCGATCCTGGCGCTGCTGGTGCTGGCGCTGCGCGCCGTGTTCAACATGGCAAATGCGTTCGACGCAGCGCGCACAGTCTTGCTGGGGCTGTACATGATGATCTACGTTTACGCAGTGTGGCGCTTGTTCAAGATCATCTGGCAATCCAAAGCGGATCGCGACGAAGCAATCATTCAGCAGACCCTGGCTTCTTCGTTTTTAGCGTTGTTCTGGCTATTGCTGCTGGTGATGCCGATCTTTCACGCGTGGTATTTGTTGTGGTGCTTCCCGCTGGCCGTGCTGCTCCTGCCGCAGCGCCGCTACCTCGACGCCGCCATCGTCTTCTCCATCACGGCGCTGGTCGTCATTCCCTACTTCGAAACGATCCGCGTGTGGATTCCCGAACTGCTGCGTAATCCGCTGTTGGGGCATCTCATCGGCGTGACGGTGCTCTGTGTGCCACCCATCGTCACGTTGCTGTGGCCGAGAAAGAGCGTCTCACCGTGAGCGGCACTCAACTCTTCAACGCCGCCTCGGCCTCATCCAGATGCTCGCCGCGATGCAGCGCACGGATGATCCAGCGTTTGTTGTAGGCAAAGATCTCTTCGAGCAGCGCGGGCGAATACTCCTCCAGCCGTTTATCCAGCGTCTCCGCCGTTTCGATGGCGATCCGCGCGGCCTCACGCGGCGGGATGGCCGCCCACAACGGCAGCGAGAGATCGTTGACGAAGATGTCGATCTCCGGGATGAACAATTTGCCGTCGTGCTCGGTCATGTCCAGCACGTACATCACGCGCCGATCCCAGAACGCCAGATGCGCGAACACGATCGCAACCGTCCAGTGCTGGCCGACTGGATGCTGCAGCTCCTCGTCGCTCAGGCGCGCCGCCAGGTCGCGGATGCGCTGCGTAGAGGCGCGATTCAGTTCGACGAATGATCGATCGAGCGTCATGGTGAAACCTCCGGTGCTCCGTAATGTTCCTTCAAATAGTCCCGCAGCCGATCGGCCACCTGCGCGATTTCAACCTCGCCGCCGCGTGGAGCATCTGGCCAGTCATCGACCCGCGGCCCCCAGTACTCGCGCGGCGCGCCGGGCCGCCGGCCGATGACATGGACATGCACATGCGGCACCCCGTCGCCGATGAAGAACGAATAGACGTGCTCCATCCCTTCGGTCTGCAACAGCGCTCGCGCCACGCGGCTGATCCACAGCCCGACGGCCTGCGCTTCCTCTTCGGTCAGATGGGCCAACTCGGAGACGTGCCGTTTGGGCTCCACAAAGACGTGCCCCAGGTAGTGATCTTTCTCCTCGCCGAACAGCTGCGCGTGCGAGATGGAGATCAGATCGTCTTCGTAGATGAACCCGCCGGGCACGGCGAGATCGCCGCGCTGCTTGCGGCAGACCAGGCAATCAAGCGTGGGGGAGGTGTTACTCATCGTTGACCTCTTGTGTGCGTCTCAAGTCGACAGTGTCTTTGACCGCGCGTGAACGGCATCGCTTCGAATGCGCCACTCTCGGCCCACAAGGTTGGATTCAAGCAGCCACTGAAAAACGGGATAATGGTTGCGGGCAAAGATCTGCAGGGTGTCGGCATCCGGCAGGAACGGATAGCCCTCCGTGCGCCCGCCGAGTTTGGCGACGAAGTATTTGCCGGTGACGCGTGGCAGATAGATTTTGCCCTGCCACATCTCATCACGGGCGGTTGTCGGTGCGGTGCTGGTCTTCATCTGCAAGTTGAGCATCACACCCGCGCGATCTTCGAGCCGGACTTTGACTGGTATATGCTCATCGACTTGAATTCGGCCAAGCTGATATGGCGTGGCGAAGAACGTCCGCTCGATCCACGCGAACGACCGCAGCGAATTGAACGCCTGCACGAGGTAGAGCGCGTCGGGCGAATCGGCAGTGGGGCGTTCGCACACCACCAGGCCGATGGTAACCTCGTTTGAGCGCCGCCCCATCGAGTGCAGCTCCGTCGCGCTGATCATGAGCGCGGCTTTGCCACCGTTGTCGAACGGAAACAACGCAGTGTTCTGCAGCCGCGCTTGCCAGCAGGCCAGATCAGCTTCAACGGCCAGTGTCACTTCCTTGACGTGCTGCACTTCGACGATGAATTGAGCGGCGACGTTGGGATTAGGAAAGGACACGGTTGTACTCCGTTGCATGGGCGTTTCACTCCCCTGACGGTCGCATACTCTCGGCTTGTCTCTTTGTTCAACTTCGACAGTATAGACCGAAGCCCCGCGCGGGTCAATTGGGGAATCAAAAACCCTGCGAGTGCTTTACACTTGCAGGGCTACCTGATCCCTGATTACTGATCCCCGATCCCTGCCTCACACCGGCCGCGTCGCATAAATCCACCGGCGGATCAGATCGATCTTGAAGCGATAGAGGTTGCTGCGCGGGCCGGAGCGCGTCAGGATGTCGCCCATCTCCAGCCGATCGAGCACCTGCGGCACCGGGATGTCGGTGGGGCAATCGGCGCATTTGTCCAACCTGGCGCGCACGTCGTCGGCCGAGGCGGTCTCGGCGGTTTCCAGCACCTCCGACAGCGCCAGCAGCACGGCGCGCTCATTCGCCGCCGATTCCGCCCAGATGAACTTGAAGTGCGCCTCGCCGCGCTCCACGATGCGATCCAGCACTTCGGTTACGTCATTGGCGGTGAGGTAACTGCGCTGCGTCTCGTTGTGATACGAGACGAGCTCGTGGCAGACCACCTGCGTGAAATAGGGATGCCCGCCCGTCACGCCGATGATGCGCTCGATGGCCAGCGGATCGTATTCGAGGTGCGGCTTCACCGGATCGGTGATCAACCGCTGGGCATCGTCGTGCGAGAGGAACGTGATCTTCTTGTACGACGCGATGTTGAACAGGATCGACCAGTATTCCGCGCCGAGTTCTTCCAGCTTGTGCGTCCCGGCAAACACAAAGTCGAGCGGCTCTTCATGCTGCATCAGGTTGCGCAGGAACGGGAACACCTCCGCGTCGAGCTTGCCATCCTCCACGCGCTTCTGCAATTCCTCGAACTCGTCGAACATCAACAGCAAGTGTTTCTTCGCGGCAGATTGCTCCCCAACCGCGTCCCCGCGGTTGGAATCGTCCGCAGGCCGGGGAGAGCGCCCGGCATCTTCGAGAGCGCGGGCTGCGAGCGTAACCGGCGGCAGCACCTCGTATACACTGCGCAAGAAACGCGAACGGAAGAAGAATTCCGGCGAGTCAGCAAAATCCGATCGGGGCGGCAGCTCCACCTCAAGGCCTTGATCCTCCAGCGTGTACACGATGTCGTCAGCCAGCGAGTAGAAGAAATCCACCGTGCCGCGCGCGGCCTTGCCCTGCATGTCCACCAGCACCGCGATGTGCGTGTCGCTCATCACTTTCTTCAAGCGATACAAGATCGACGTCTTGCCGGTGCGGCGCTGGCCGTGCAGCACGATGACGTTGTTCTGGTACGCGCCGAAGAGATGCTCCTGAATGTAGTCGAACACATCCTGGCGGCCTACAAACAAATGATCGGTCTTCAGCGGCATGCCGGTCACGTACGGAATGGGGAAAATGCGCGTGAACGGCCGCTCTTGCTCCGCGCCGATGAATTCGATCACGTCCGCGAATTCCACCGTGCGATCCTTGTCGACCGCGTCGTAATACTGCATGCGCCAGTTCAAGCGCACCCGATCGCGCGTCTGCGGCGCAATGGTCACCTCCAGATCGCGCGCCGTCTTCGCCGTCAGGATGTCGATGGTCTGCTCCGCGCCCGCCGTCACGCGATAGCCCTCGCCGTCCGTCACAATCACGCGCACATTCTCGGCGATGTTCAAGCCGTCATTGCGGATGGTCAGCGTCACCGGCAGCGCCGCCATGTAGTTGAGCTGCTTGGTCTTCAATTCGGAGATCAGCGCGGCGCGGCCCTGCAAATCCTTGATGGCGTTGAGCACCACGCCTTCCCACTGATCCAGCATCCGATCGATCGCGCGCGCTTCGGGGTACGCGGTATGCACCCAGGTGTGGCGATCTTTCACATCGCGGCGCAGTTCGTCGGCCAGGCGGAACGTCTCGCGGAAGTTGCGCCCCCACTGCACCTGCGCCACCGCGCGCATGGCGTTCTTGAAATCCTCCGGCTCTTTGATGCTTTCAAAGCGCTGCTTCACTTCCAGAATCTTGGGGTCGCCTTCCCAGATCTGGCGGAACGGCTCGCCGGCATCGCCGGACGGGTGCAGCGAGATCCAGCCCTGCCCCATCGACTGCGCGTGCCGCCGCGCCGTGCGAATCGCTTCCAGCGTGTTGTTCAGAAAGATCGTCTTGCTGTTCAGATCGTCCACGCGCTCCACTTTGCGCAGTTCAGTCAGCACCTGCGTCAACAGCGTGCCGATGCGCGACAGCATCACCGGCAGCGACGACGTCTGCGCTTCGGGGATCGGCTCGATGGCCGACAGCTGCGTAATGGTGCGCGCCGGCCAGCCCTGCCGCAGCACGTGATACAGCGCATCCACCTCGCGGCACCAGCGCCAGTCCAGCTGCTCGTCCAGTGTGTCGCCGATGACGGCCACCGCTTCCGGCGCGCGTTCAGGATTGGCGCTCAACAAGTGATGCGCGGCGATCACGCGCGCCTGCGCGCGCGCCTGCGGCTTCTGCGGCTGGTTGACGGCAAAAGCCAGATGCGGCAGGATGGCGATGGCGTCCGAGTGGCGATTGTAAGTGTTGTACAGCTGCGGCAGAAGTTGCGCGGGGTTCTCACGCAAGCGCGATCGGATGGTGAGCGCCCGATCGATCGGCCGGCGGAAGATCAACGGCAGCAGCAGGCCATAGATCACGCCCTGCACCGCCCCCGTCAGCATCAGGCCCAGCACGATGCCCAGCCCCGTGAACAGCGGCACCAGGTAGAACGCCAGCACCTGCGCTTGCGGCGAGGCCAGCATGGGATTGCCCGCAACCTCAGGTGACAGGCTGGCCTGCGCTTCATACGGCCAGAGGCCGATGCCCACGTACAAGTGGCGCAGTAGCGGCAGGTAGATCAACGCCCCCACCACCGCGCCCGCAAACGTCGCCGCCGACCAGCGCGACACGAACCAGCGCGGCGGATCTTTCAAGAAGATGATGGCCAGCGCGCCAAAAACAAAAAAGGCAATGATGGCGGCCGGGGTTAGCGCGTTGGCCAGGTTGGTCAGGAAATTGATGATCGGGCGTGATGTTTCGGCCGACATCCCGGGCAGTGAGGCCGTCGGTGTTTCGGCCAGAATCGAAACGCCCGCGCCGGAAGCGCTCCCGTCGACACCGAATTGCATCTCCGGCGCTTCTGATAGCGACGTGAACGCGATCAGACCGCCGCAGACCAGGCCGGCGATGATGGCCGCGCGCGTCGTGTCGTCGCGATCGGCGAACCAGGCGCGGCGGCCCCGGCGCAGCCCGATCGCTTCCAGCAGCGTCAACGGCTCCTCCCGCTGATCGCGCCGCAGCAGTCCGGTCAGGCCGCCGATCAGCCAGCCGCCCAGCACGCCAATCAGCAGCACCACCGGCAGATCGCGCGTGTAGATGTTGACCATGACAGCCTGCGTAAATTCATCCAGCACAATCTGCGGCGGCTGCGCATAGTTCGCAGCCGGGTAATTGAAGGTGAGAATGGTGGCCTGCCAGGCGCGTGTCGGCGCCACGACGACCAGAAAGACGGTCATCGCCGCGACCAACCCGCTCAGCGCGCCAGCCTTGGCGCCCTGCGACCAGGAAGTAAGACCGGCGCGCACGACGGGCAGAATGCCCATACCCAGAAACGCCAGCAGCACCACCAGGCCGGAGATCAGCATCCCCGGCATAATGACGGTTGGCCGAGTATCGGCGTCAAACCAGCGGGGCCCGATGTTGAAGACAAACCGGACAAAGACCGGATACAACAGCCCCAGGCTCAACAACAGCCCGGAGATCATGCCGGAGACGATGGCTTTGCGGGTCACCGTTCAAACTCCAACGTCGCTTCGTCGGCGGCGCCCGGCGTCAGCACCTGCCCCAGCGCGCGCGCAAATTCTCCGGCGCTGTTCCAGCGGTCGCGCCCGCGCTTGGCCAGCGCGCGGAACAGCACGGCATCCAGCGCCGCCGGGACGCTGGGATCGATCGTGCGGGGTGACGGCGGATCGGTGTTGATGTGCTTCAATAAGACGGCGGCGGGCGTATCGGCGCGGAACGGCAGTTGATTCGTCAGCATCTCGAACGTGACGATGCCCAGCGCATACACATCGGTCTGCGGCGTGATCACGTCGCCCGCAGCCTGCTCGGGTGACATGTAATCGGGCGTGCCCATGCTCAAGCCGGTCTCGGTGAACTGCACGCCTTCCAGAATCTTGGCAATGCCGAAGTCGGTGAGGATCGCTTCGGAATTGTCGGCCGCGCCTTCGCGCAGCAGGATATTCGCAGGCTTCACATCGCGGTGCACCAACCCGTTGGCATGCGCGTGATCCAGCGCCGAAGCCAGTTCCGTCGTCAACGCCAATACTTCCGGCACGCTTAGCCGTTCGCCTTTGAGGCGCAGGGCCGTCAAGCGTTCCTTCAGGGTCTGCCCCTGAATGAATTCCATCACCATGTACGTCACGCCATCGTGAATGCCAAAGTCATGCACCTGCACAATGTGATGATGCCGCAAGCGCGCCACCGCGGCCGCTTCGCGCTGAAAGCGTTCCGCAAAGGCCGAATCGTTGACCAGGTGCGAGAGCAGCACTTTGATCGCCACGTAGCGATCGAGCATGGGATGATAGCCCTTGTACACCTCGGCCATGCCCCCCCGCCCGATCGGTTCCAGCACGCGATACGAGCCCAGCGTCTTGCCGGTCAGATCGCGCAGCGTGGTCGACTGCTCGCCGCCGGAGATCGATCGCACCTTGCGCCGCTCGCGTTCGAGAAAAGCGGCAAAGGCATCGCCAAACGGCATGGGGTGATCATCCACTTCGCGTACCAGGCTCTTGGCGCGCAATGTTTTCAAGATCGGCTCAGCGGTGCGCGGCAAAGCCAGCAGACCCGCTTGTTCCGCCGAATCGAGCGAGGCCCAGATGTAACGGTAGTGGTCTTCTGCTTCCGCCGTGAAGCGCTTGCGAATCGTCTCGTACACCTCGGCCGAACGGAGTTGGCCGCTGCCCGGCGCTTCGAAGAGATGCGCGCCGATCACCTGCGTGAAAAAGGGATGCGGCCCGGACAGATCGAGCGCCCAGTCCACTTCCTCCGCGCAGAACGCCGCGCCCGCGCGGCCCGACAACTCCCGCAGGACTTCCCGCGCCTCGTCGAGCGTCATCAGGCCGATCGGCATTTCTGAGAAGATATTGAAGAACGGCGAAGACAGCGTGCTGGAATTTTCGTAAGTCAGATCGTACAGGCTGCGCTTGCTGGCCGTAAGGATCACCAGGCCCAGTTCGCCGGCCAGGCTGCGCAGTTCGCCGTAGAAATCGGGATCGAACTGCGCGTTGCGCGCCAGCGATTCAAACTCGTCCAGCATCAGCACCACTTCCAGGCCGGTGTCGCGCAGGCGGCGCAGCGCGCGGCGCGCCGTCATGAAGCGCACGTCGCCGCTGTCGATCTGCTTGCGCAGCGTTTGCGCCATATCGCCCGGCGGGAGTTGTGACGCGATCGTGTCCAGGAGTTCCATCCAAAAATCGTCGCGCCGCGCCGAAGCCATGCTTTCCAGATCGAAATACACGAAGAGATACTGCGCGGGTTCCAGTCCGAACGAGTGCAGCGTGGGCGCGTGGCTCAAGCGGGTGAGCAGCGAACTCTTGCCCAGCTTGCGCTCGCCGACGATGGAGACACATTGCCGTGTGGCAATGGCGCTGTACAGCCGTTCCAGTTCGCGCTGGCGGCCAAAGAAGTACGCCGGGTCGGTAATGCGATGACGATTAAAGAAGGGAGTGCGCAATTGAGCCATAGCCCGTTTCCATCAAGCAGACACTGACTTCGTCGTGCTCCCCCAACCGCGTCTCCGCGGTTGGGCCGCCCGCGAGGACGCGGGGTGTGAGCAGCGCCAAGAAAACTCGGAAATCTGCCCCGCCACAGGCTTCCGGTTGTTGCACATTGGGCGGTAGTTTATCACAGCCCCCAGTGGTGTCAAACAGATTTCCAATTTGACGTTTGCCCTACGTTTGCAGGGCTGTTGTGCAACGATCGCATCCGTACCGGAGACGATGGGTTATAATTGCGGAACCATTCACCCTGACTGGCCGTTTGAGAGGGTAGATCGATCATCACCGTTGTGGAGGATAGCCGTGAAAGTGGTCAAGTTTTCAGCTGCAATGCTCATCGGGGTGTTCATGCTGCTGGCCGCCGCCAGCCAGGTGGCGGTGGCCCACTCCAACGCCGCCCCCGCGCCGCAAAGCGGGTCGGTCCCTAGGCCCAGCTCGACGTTGACGTATGCCTGGGTGGTGACCAACAACGTGCAGGTGTACGCCAAGCCTGGCGATGCGACGCCCGTGCGCGATCTGGGCGCGGGCTTCCTGTACGTCAGCCTGCCCGATGCCAAGCCCATCGTCGTGGGTGATCAGAAGTGGTATCAGATCAACAAGGGCGAGTACGTCAAAGCCACCGACATCGTCATCGTGCGGCCGTCGGCCTTTCAGGGCCTGACGTTTCCGGCCACGCCCGACAAGCCCTTCGGCTGGATGGTGTACGGGGTGAAGCCATCGGCCCGGGCCGGTGAAGCAGCGGCCGCCGACGCCAAGATCATCAATCGGTACGCGCCGATTACGGTGTATGAAGAAACCACGATCGGCGATCTGATCTGGTATCGCATCGGCGACAACCAGTGGGTCGATCAAAAGAAAGTGGCGCTGGTCTTCCCCACGGCCCGACCGGAAGGTGTCGGCCCGACCGATAAGTGGATCGACATCCACAAGTTCGAGCAGACGCTGGCCGCCTACGAAGGCGATCGGCTGGTGTATGCGACGCTGGTTTCATCCGGTCTGCCGCAGTGGGACACCGACTCCGGTCTGTTCCGCGTCTTCATGAAAGTGCGCCAGGCCAAGATGAGCGGCCGCGAGGGCAAGCCCGATTACTATTTCCTGGAAGACGTGCAGTACGCCATGTACTTCAATCGTGACATGGCGCTGCACGGCGCGTACTGGCATGACAAGTTCGGCTTCAAGCACTCGCACGGCTGCGTGAATCTGCCACCCGCCGATGCGCAGTGGCTGTGGAAGTGGACCACGCCCGATACCACCGACAAGGCGTTCGTCATGGTGCCCGATCGAGCCAACAACACCGAAGGGACGTGGGTGTGGGTACACGATTAGTGCGATAGTTGGGTAGTGCGCTGGTGTGATAGTTGAACGGCGGGCGCGAGCTCGCCGTTTTTGTTTCGCGGAGAGTCGTGCAACTTCGTGGATCAGATCAAGCCGCGCTTGCGGGCAAAGTGAATGGCCTCCACGCGGCCATCCGCGCCGAGCTTGGCCAGCACGTTGCCCACGTGAAACGTCGCCGTCCGTTCGGTAATGCCGAGCCGGGCGGCGATCTCTTTATTGCGCAGACCTTCTGCCATCAACTTCAGCACTTCTTCTTCGCGCAGCGTCAGCGGCGGCATCGGCAGCAGATCGGCGTGGGGGGCGGAGCGATGCGGCGCATCGACTTCGCCTGCGCCGATTGCATTGTCCGCGCGCGACGCGAAGATCGCCGCCTCGATCAGCCGCTGGGCCACCGCCAATTCACGGGCGGCGTCAGGTCGATCAGCAAGCAGCTGCCCCGCGTGCTTGATGCGATCGAGCGCGCGCTGCAAGACTTCGTCGACGGCTTCGTGCGTGATGTCGTCCATGTTTCCTTTTTAGAAACCGGGTTTCTCCATTCAACATGGAATCACAAACCAAAACGGAGAAACCCGGTTTCTGCTTCATCATCTCACAATCTTGAAGTTGAACATCGGCGTCTGCAGCTTGCCCATTAGACTCACCCACAACGGCAGCACCATCTCCGTGCCGCGCGCGGTGGTGATGTCGCCCAGATCGATCACGCTCTGCCAGCCGAACCACTCTTTCAGGATCTGCGTGACCGAGGCCTTGGCCTCAGCGTCGTTGCCGCTGACAAAGACAAGGTGCTCCTCTTTCAACAAGCCGGGGTTGACCATGAGAGCAGCGGTCATCGTGTTCAACGACTTCACAACCTTCACTTCCGGGAAAGCGCGCTGAATCTGCTCGCCCAGCGAATCGGTGTTGCACACCAGCAGCGACGGCGGCAGGCCGCGCGAGAAATCGAGCGGATTGGCAATGTCGATCAGGATTTTGCCCTTCAGGTTCTCTGCACCCGCCATGCCCAACGCTTCCAGCGAAGCTTTGCCCGACGTGCAGTTGAAGAGCATCTCGCCAAACGCGGCGGCTTCGGCAAACGTGCCCTGCGAGGCTCTGCCGCCGTTTTGCTTGACCCACGCCGCGGCCTTCTCGTTGTGGGCCGTGCGCGATCCCATCTTCACATCATGGCCCAGCTGCACCAGTTTAGTGCCGATCGCTTCGCCCACCATGCCGGTTCCCAATACGCCGATCTTCATGTCGTCTCCTCCAGACAAATGGAATTTGATGCTTCACTTGCGTAGCCCGTAGGCAACGCATCCCTATGCGTTGCTGCCGGAAACGGCATGGGGATGCCGCTTCTGCGTGATACGATCTACAATGATGATACCAGACAAGCGCAAAAGGCAAGAAGCCTTCGCTCCCTGCCTTCTATTGCTTGCGTGCTGTCCGTTTTACAACGGCGTCGTTTCCGTCTTGATGGGCTTGGCCGGTTCCGGCTCTTGCCCCTCGGCCAGTGGGCGCTTGAAGATGTGGAACGCCGCGCCCATCGGCTGATGCTGAATGCCCGCCAACTCCCAACCCTGCCCGCCCAGGCTGTTCAACACGCGGCGGCCAAAGGCCGTCATCCGCTCGCCGTCCTGAATCGTCGTCTCGTCGCCTTCCACCGAAACTCGCCCGCGAAAATCCACATACACGACCTTGTATTCAAAGCGTTGTGTTGCCATGTCCCTCTCCTTTGTTGACTCAGATTGCTGATTGCGCGCTCAGTGCTGATAGTGTATGCCAAAACGCCGCCGCTGACACCGTGCAATCGATCAGGCGCGATGCCAGCTTTCCGACAGGCACACCCCCTCTCCTGGAATCTCTTCCTGAGCGGAGCCTCGCGCAGTCGAAGGACGATTCCAAGAGAGGGGGATCACCGCCAGATCGGTGGCCGGATCATCGCCGATCAGTTGCGCCTTGAATTCGCGGCCATCGGCCAGCGTCACGTCCAACTGCGTCGAGCGATGCACCACGTGGCTGTTGGTCAGGATGAAACCATCGGGCGTGAAGATGAAACCCGATCCCGCGCCCCGCCGTTCACCCGGAAACCGCGATCGAGTCGGCCCTTGCCCGTTCGCTCCTGTGTTCACCTCGATATTTACCACCGCCGGGCTTACCTGCTCGGCAGCCGTGATCACCGCTTGCGAGTAGGCATCGAGCAAATCAAGATCAGATTGAAGTTCGGCAACTGCTGACATGGTTCTCCTCTCACGTTAAGCATACTCGTCCCAACACGGCTCCGCACTGTAGAATCGATCAGTCCGGTGCTGGATTTCCAACAGGGGATTGACACAGCGCGTGGTCGGGTGTATATTAGTGTATGAATTACACTATATGCCTGGCGCGGCACTGCGCCTTTCTTTTTACCGTCACTTAGTGTAAATAATACACGTACAGGAGGCTCCAATGGACTGGAACAGCACTGCCCCGGCCGACCGGCAGCACTTTGCGCCCGCTGAAATTTTCGCCGCCGGGTTGACGCAGCACCACATCGCCAACACCGCCTATCCCATTGGCCACGTCACCACCATGCGGCCTTATCGCGTGAGCCGCCGGGAGGGCGAAGACGATCGGGTGGCCGCCGCCGCGTGGGACGGCATCGATCAGATGTGCCTGTACGTGCACATCCCCTTCTGCGAGAAACGCTGCTCGTTCTGCGAATACACCGTGGTCGATCCGCATTTGAATCAGTCGGCGGAAGACACCTACTTCGATCTGCTCCTGCGCGAATTTGAGCTGTGGGGCCGCGCGATCGCTTCGTCGCAGAAAACCTTGATCGGATTTGACATTGGCGGCGGCACACCCGCCCTGCCCAAGGCGGCCAACACCGCCCGATTGATCGAAGCAGCCCGACGGCACTTCCGCCTCAAGGACGGCATGCAGATCAGCATCGAGACGACACCGCGTATTGCTGCCAATGACCCGCAGAAAATGAAAGACTTGCAGGCGCTCGGCATCGAACGCATCAGCATGGGCGTGCAGACCATCCAGCCGAGTCTGCTCAAGGCGCTGGGGCGCATCGCTTCCG
Source organism: uncultured Anaerolineae bacterium (assembly GCA_964398185.1). Classification (GTDB taxonomy): domain Bacteria; phylum Chloroflexota; class Anaerolineae; order Fen-1058; family Fen-1058; genus Fen-1058. Next base: position 82,506 of record CAYNML010000016.1, read on the forward strand.
CTGCCGACATCAACTTCAGGGCGCGTGATGCGATCCGCGCTGCCGGGTTTCAGAAGTTCAACGTCGATCTGATGTACGGCTTCGCGCGGCAATCGCTGCGGAGTTGGGATGAGACGCTGCAGCACGCGATCGATCTCAACCCGGAGTACATCACGCTCTACCGGATGCGCTACAAAGGCACGCCGATCGCGGCGCAGGCGCAGCAAGTGACGCTGGCACAAGTTGAAGCGCTGGCGCAGTTGGCGAAAGAGCGGCTGCACGCCGCCGGGTATCTCGCCAATCCCGGCAAGAACACGTACAGCCGCTGCGCGGGCGATCCCGGCGCCAGCGATTATCTGACCACCCGCGTGATCGATGGCACGCCGTATCTAGGCCTGGGTCTCGGCGCACAGTCGTTGTCGCACGTCACATTGAGTTACAACGCGGGCGCGGCGGGCAAAGAACTCAAACCGTATCAGCAGAAGATCGAGGGTGGCCGCCTGCCCTTGCAGGACGTGTATCACCTCTCGCGTGAAGCCGCGCTGGGCAAGATGATCTCCGTCTCGTTCTACTTCGGCGAGATTAACCTGGCCGCCTTTCAACGCAAATTCGGCGTCACGTTGGAGCAAGCTTTTCCTGAAGAAGTTGCCTTTGTCGTGCAGCACGGCCTGATGGAATATTCTGACTCCACGCTGCGCCTCACCTCCGACGGCGCGCGCAACGTCAACGGTGTGATCGCGCTGTTCTATGCGCCGGCGGTGAAGGAACACTTGCTCAAACTCGCGCAGGAGGATAGCGGGACAGAGAGAATGAGAGACGGAGAGAGAGCACAGCAGGGCGAGTTGGCGCTGGCGTGAGTTACTCATTACTCATTACTCGTTACGCTTTGGACCACGAGTAACGAGTAACGAGTAAAGCCGTGAATACCATGTACGATTTTGCCAACCTCCTCTTCGCCGGGCCGTGCAACGCCCGCTGCGCCTTCTGCATCGGGCGGCAGATCGATCCGCGTCTGAGCGTGAACAATCTCGCCGAGTATCCGCCGCGCAATCTCGATCGCTTCGTCGAGTTGATCATCACACACGCGATCAAACAGGTGGTCCTCACCGGCACCACCACCGATCCGCAGTTGTACCGGCATGAAGCACGGTTGCTCGATCATTTGCGCCAACGGCTGCCGGCTGACACGCAGATTGCACTGCACACCAACGGGCGGCTGGCCTTGAACAAGATTAACGTGCTGAATCAGTACGATCGGGTGTGCCTCTCCTTCCCCACGTTCGATCCCGTGACCTATTGCAAGATGATGGGCGTGCGCGGCGTGCCCGATCTGGCGGCCATCCTCGAGCGGGCGCAGATTCCCGTCAAAATCTCGTGCGTCATCGACGAGCACAACCGTGCAGAATTGCCGCAGTTTTTGGAACGCTGCCACAGCATTGGCATCAAACGGCTCGTGCTGCGTCGCCTGTATGGCGACACGCGCGCGTGGGACGCAGGGAGTGGTCTGGCGCCGCTCCTGGGCGACCGCCACAGTCGCCCCTATGCCATGCGCGGCGATTATCGCGGCAACCCCGTCTTTGATTTCGACGGCATGGAAGTGACCCTCTGGAACTTTGATAATTGCGAGTGCCGCTCCCTCAACCTCTTCAGCGATGGCACCCTCAGCGCCGAATACCTTCTCGCCAAAACACATGCGTGAAGAGGTCTTTACGCATTACGCATTACGCATTACGCTTTACGCATTACGCTTTACGCATTACTTTTCCCCGTTTGACGCTTCCAACAATTCC
>CAYNML010000017.1:0-1898 GCA_964398185.1 uncultured Anaerolineae bacterium
GCCTGCGCTCCGCCGATGTCAGTGACGATGTCATCGCCCACCATGACACAGTATTCCGGCTCGAGGCCCATATCATGTACGGCCAAGCGGAAGAAATCCGCCGAGGGTTTGCCCAGCACGATCGGCTGCTGCCCCGTCGCGTAAGTGAACGCCGCCGCGATCGGGCCGACGTCCAGCCGGGGGCCATCGTTCGCATGCCAGTAACGCGACATCCCCAACGCGATCAACTGCGCCCCGTCGAGCAAGTAGCGCAGCACCTGATTCAACTTCGCATACGTCCAGTCGTCGCCCAGATCGCCCAACACCACGTAATCGGGTTGACGTTGATCTTCGCGTATGCTGTCGAACTCAGCGCGTGTATCGACCGTGGTGAAGAACACTCCGCTCGCGTTTCTCCCGCGCAAAAACGTCGCGGCCGCCACCGCCGGACAAAAGATCTCACGCGGCTCAGCGGTAACGCCATAGTTCTGCAACTTCTTCGCCAGTGAAACACGGCCCTTGCTCGTCGTGTTGGTGACAAAGCGAAACGGTACACCGTGAGCCCGCAGCTGCGCGATCACCTCCGCGCCGCCGGGGATGGGCTGCGTGTCGTTGTAGAAGACACCGTCGAGATCGAAGAGGAAGGCGGAAGGATGAGGGATGAAGGATGAAGTCATGTGCGCGATGATACAGCCATCACGGCAAAGGGGCAACCGTCCGCAAGTTCTGCGAGTGAAATCGATGGCTGCTACCCCAAGTCGGCTTAAGCCGACTTCCATTACCAGCCCGGAGTTTCAACTCCGGGGCAACTCTCCGGGGCAACTCCGGGGCAACAGCGCCGGATGCCTGATGCGCCCCGCGCGCCTCCGCCGCATAGCGGCGAGTAAGGCGACGGCACTCGGGCATGACGCACTCACAACCCGCTATCATCCCGCCCCAACGTCTTGCGATTCTTCTCCAATTTCTTCTGCAACTGATCGCCTTCGACGCAGCCCAACGCCTCGTAATACGCCGCCGAGGTGGTAGCGCGCGTGCGGACGACGACGGGCAGTCAGTGTCACGCACTCACCACACCACAGGCACCAGTTGGCTGGCGGCAATCGCGAGGTCAACGGAGAGACAAGCCGCGCCCAGCCGCCGCGCTGCGCCGACAATAATGCCGTCGTGCATTTCGGGGACACTGCCTGTGGCATCAAAATCGAGGATATCTTCAGGAGCAAAGGGGACGAAAACAAACTGACCACCAGTTTGCAGACGCGCGAATTCGGCTCTGAAATCAAGCGGTCGTTGCTGTTTCTCGTTAAGGTAATACAGCTCGGCCAACACGATGGCTGGCACGTAGATCACGGCCTGACCACGCGCCCCCTCATCGAAGGCCGCCGAAGCTTGCACACCCAGTCGCGGAGAATTGGTCAGATACCAAAACAAGGCATGGGTATCGGCGACGTAGTGGTTCATGACTGAAAATCACCCGTCGACCATTCACCTTCCCATTCATGGCGGATCTCTTTCAGTGAGGCGTCCACATCGAAATCGTCAGGGAAACGCCCGCGCCATATGCCACGCAGGTCTTGTGGCGAACGAGAGGCGAGGCCCAAGCGGACTTGCCGCGCCAAGTACTCCAGCAAGTTAATTTGCTCCTCGAGTGGCAATTGACCGGCCAGGCGTTCAACATCATTTAGCGTTGTTTCGCCCATCTCACCCTCCTGCTTAAAGTCTATACGGTTAGCCCCAGGCGGTCAAGTCAATCGACCCTGGCATCACAAACCGCTATCATCTCCTCGCAACGCTTTTACATTTTTCTTTAATTCCTTCTGCAAGTCATCACCTTCTTTTGGACCAATTGCGTTGTAGTATTCCGCTGAAGTCGTGTCCCGCGTCCGAATGACCACCGGCATCGGCACGGCGTGGCCGAGGAT
>CAYNML010000017.1:1998-8816 GCA_964398185.1 uncultured Anaerolineae bacterium
ATGGTGATGACGAGCGGCTTGGGCTCATCGCGCCCGCTTACTAGCGCGCCGCCCTGCGCTGCTTCCTTACGCTCGACGTAGGCTTGATGAATGCGGCGCGTGAGGTAGTTCGCCACGAGGATGTACGCCTCCAGCGATCCGCCGTAACGCCCGAACTCCAGCACGACGTTGACGCCTTGATTGATGAAGCCCAGTAGTTTTTCCACGACGTTGTCCTGCACATTCGGACGCAGAAAACCAAAGCGCTGGAACATGCTCAACTTGCGTTGAATCGCGCCGAGGGTGCCTTCGTGGATCAGCCCGGAATCGATCATGTCCTGCATCTCTTCAGGGCGCTCGTCGTTGAGTAAACGTCCAATCCAGTTGCGGCCCAACCGCCGATGAATTGCGTACAACGCGCCCACCTGCACGTCGCTCAAGCCCATCAGCGATTGCAGCATCGCCACATCTTCGGGTTCCAGATGCTCGTAGCCGATGGTCACATCGTAATCGACCTTGCTGCCGCGGCGGCGGCTGCTCTCCGGATCGAGCGTGACCACGGCCACCTTGCCCGACGGGAACAACTGGCGTAGGCCCTTCACTTCGGTCTTCGCTTCGTCCTGGCTCTTCCAGCCATATTCGTTGTGCATATCGAAGATCAGGTTGACGGCCACGTTCTCTTTGACGATGCCCGCCAGCAGCATCCGCGTGAGGAAGGTCTTACCCGTGCCGCTCTTGCCAAACACCCCACTCGATCGTTCCACCAGCCGTTTGAGGTTGAGATAGATGCGGATGCCATCCATGTCCAGCGGCTCGCCGACGTAGAAGTAGCCGGGCTGCTCTTCGCCGAAGATTTTATTCACATCCTCGGCAGTGGCTTCGACCACGCGCGCGAAGTGACCGGGCACCGTCTTCACCGGCTTCGCTTCGTCCGACCCTTCTTCCAGCATCAACATCGGCGCGACGTGCAGCAGCCCGAAGGTGTTGGTGCCGATCATCACCTCGGCCATGAAGTCATCGCGCATGTCCGGCGCAACCTTGGCCCAGCGTGGATCGGTGGCGTCCAGCATCACGTCGGTGATCATCGAGAAGAAGCGGCGCGACTGCCCCTGTACGACGACATACCGCCCGACGGCAGTCGCTTCGGTGCTGGTATCGCGATCGAGTTTGACTTCCAACCCCTTGCTCAGCGATCCGCCGACGACGACGCCCAACGGCTTCACGTCCGGCTCGTCGGCCAGGTTCCATTTGCGCGGGCCGAAGAAATCGTCCAATTCGGAATGTGTGTTGAATGCGGAGTCGGTCATGGTTATTTCCTAAACAGCGTCATTGCGAGGAGCGTAGTGTGCGACGAAGCAATCTCATGTTCGGACAAAGAGATTGCTTCGCATCCTCCGACTTCAGCCCGCGAACAGAAGCGGGCTTCCGCTCAGGATGCTCGCAATGACGTTTTCTGGACTATGGCTTGATTCGTCGCAACAGTCCTTCGAGTCGTACTGCATCAAACGCCAGCAGGCGCGAGAGTTCGCGTCCGGCGCGCACCAGATATTCGCGGCCCTGCGTCCCACGCGCCTCCGCAGCGAGGCGCAGCGAAGCGGCCAGCAGTTCATCGGCAGGCGCGTCTTTCGCATTCAACACCGTGCGGAAATACGTGAAGTCGTTTGTAAAGCGAATCACTTCCTCATCTGCGCAGGTCACGATTTCATCCAGCGCGCTGGGCGGCTGCGCGGGCAGATACTGATACATCTTGCCGTCGCGCGCATGGCCCACGACGAGCACGCTGATCTCGATCGGCACCTGGCGATTCGTTCGTTGATCGGCGATGTATTCGGCGCTCACCTCGGCCCCGATCAACTGGCGCGCGAACAGATCATCCTCGATCACGACGTCATAGATCAAGCCGATGATCTCACCGCCGTCCGGCGCTGCGACTTTGACAAAGCCGCCAAAGCGCGGCACATCCACCGCCAGAGTTTTGGTGCCGAGGGTGAGACTCGCCGTGCTGGAACGCAGCACACGGCCCACGGGTAAAGAATGATCAGTCATGCGATCCTTGCCTCACTATCTGCGATTGGCCAACAACGTCTTCTGCCGGGCCTTCTCCGACGACTGCGCCTCAAGACCCTGCCGCGTCAACTGGGTGGCGATCATCTTCTCGAACTCGGCGCGCTCCATATTTGTCACCACGGCGATTTCATGTGATCGCGCCAGAACGTAAGGATAGCCAGGCGAGACCTTGCACTGCTCGACCAACGCGGCATGCAGCAGCCCCACCGCCGCTTGATCTTGTGCCACCCACACGGGAACCTCCACGCGCGCGATGCCGGGCTGGGCCGACGTGCCGACATTGACGTAGAAAAAGTGAATGCTTTGTCCCTGCTGGCGATACGTCGTGTTCCAGCCGGGGGCTACTTCAAACACGGCGCTGCGCTGCGCCGGTTGCAGCCACGCCGCAAAAATCGCCGTGTCGCGCAGACCGTTGAAGACGCTCGTCCGCTCCGCCATCACACTGGCGATAGCCTTTTCGGGATCGTCGAACGTCGCCAGCCTGGCCAACTGGGCCACCATGGTGCTGCGCGGGCGTGAAACAAACGCCCCGATCGGAATACGGGCCTCGCGCAGCCGATCGAGTTGGCGGATGTACTCCCGCTCCAATTGATCTTGCTGATCCTTCGTGATCCCTTCGGCGTGCGCCCAGAGCGCCAACGTCCCATCCAGCAGGGCCAGCGCCGTCCCTGTTTCTTTGAGTGCCAACTCAGCCACATGAACGAGCTCGGACAAGTTGCGGCGTGCATTGATCAATGGACCGGACACGAGTTGATCATCCTCGTACAGACTCTCGGCATCGCCAAACACGCTGGGATGCGTCGCCACAAGCGGGGCCTGGCCGGAACCGTGCCGGAAAACGATCGTGCCGATGTTGATGAGATAATACAGCGCGACGCCGTGCGTATCAGGATAAATCTGCGAACCATCACCGGCGACGATGCTGAGGCGTGCGGGATGCGGCGGGGGATCGATCGCGCTGTCGAGCGGTTCGCCGATCGGGACGGCGCCGCGCCAACGTTGGGTCTCCATCGCGCGCTGCGCCAGTTGGCGCAGGTCACCGTCGTCGGCATGATCGCGCAACAGCTGCTGTACCTGCGGCGTGATCGCATCCAGCTCGTGCTTGCGCTGCGCGGCCTGCTCGCCCAGCTGCGCGACTTGCGCGGTGACTTTGCTCAGTTCAAGGGTCATCGATCAAAACCTGTCAGGTCTTCTGCCAACGATCACGCGGATTCACTGGTGCACATCACACCTGTCAGTCAGCTTACGCCATTCGTACGAAAGACCTGACAGGTTTGTGCGAATCGAACACGTGTTCATTATACCCATTCGATCAAGCAGAATCAAGCCAGCTTGTCATGCCAACAACGCGCCATCGTGGCATGATCGTCCGGCTTGTTGTAAAATACGTCATCCCAGACATGGAGCGTCACCGTGAAAGCACTCCAGCAGCGCATCCTGACCGACGGCCGCAACCTCGGACGCGGCATCCTCAAAGTCGATTCCTTCGTCAACCATCAAGTCGATCCCATGCTGATGCACGATTGCGCGCAAGAGCTCGCGCGGCGCTTCCAGGCCGATCGGCCCACCAAAGTCCTCACGGCCGAGATCAGCGGCATCGCGCCCGCCCTGCTCACCGCGCTGGCCTTGCAGGTGCCGGTGGTGTATGCGCGCAAGCACAAACCCATCACCATGCCGGACACCGTGTTCCTGACCACAGCCCCGTCGCACACCAAAGGCAACTACGTCGATCTGATGGTCTCGCCCGAATACCTCGGCGCCACCGAACGCGTGGTAATCATCGACGACTTCCTCGCCAGCGGCCAGACCATCCTGGGCTTGATTCGCCTGGCACAGGCCGCCGGCGCGCACGTGATCGGTGTAGGCACGTTGATCGAGAAATCGTTTGAAGGCGGTCGTGAATTGCTGGAAGCCGCCGGGATGAAAGTGGAATCGCTGGCGCGCATCACGTCCATGACGGATGATCGCATTGTGTTTGCCGACTGACCGACAATGCTGAACCAGCAACGAGGAGCACAACATGGAGCGCGTCCAAGTCAGCCACAAACCCGATCATGACCCGGTTGCCGACCTGCCCATGGTTGATGCGTATCTGCTGTGGGCCTTGCAGGCCGCCGAACAGGTCATCGGCGCGCAAGGCGTCGTCACCATCTTGCGCCGCAGCGGGCTGGAAAAGTTGATCAACAACTATCCGCCTGATTTACCTGTCGCCAGCGGCCAATTCACGTTTGACGATTACGGCACGCTGTGCGCCGGGCTGATCGACGTGTACGGTTATTCCGGCAAAAGCATGATGCTGCGCATCGGTCGACTGTCAGCCAAGTTGGCCGTCTTAAAGCAGCGGGAACTATTCGACCTGACTAAACTCGAAAGCGCGCGAGAACTGCCGTTGGAGTTGAACCTGCGCGCCGGGCTGGAAGTGCTGCAAACTGGGTATCAAGCCTTGATGCCGCACATGCGCTATCGCCTGGAAGATCACGGCGCCGCCTGGGCCTACATCACCGAGACGTGCCCCATGTGCGCCGGTCAGCAGGCTAACCAGGCCATGTGCTGGCTCTTCAGCGGCGTGCTGGAAGAAGCCGCCCACTGGCAGACCGGCAAGCTGTTTGAAGTCAAAGAAACGGCCTGCCGCGCGCTGGGCGATGCGGCCTGCGTGTGGGAGGTCAGCAAACAACCACTTGAATAACGTCCGGCTGTCCGGCTTTTGTGATCCGGTCGCGTCGCAATCGCGCTAACGCCTTTCACCAGCCCGATCAGGAGGACATCATGGCCGCCCTGGAGATCCGCAACCGCGCCGTTCATGACCCCGTCGCCGATCTGCCCATCGTCGACGCGTACATGCGCTGGGCTTTGTTGGCCGCTGAGGAAGTGGTGGGCAAGCCGGGACTGACAGCCATTCTACGCCAGATCAACCTGGCTCACGTGATCGACAACTACCCGCCGGAATTGCTGCAAGTCAGCGGCCACTATCACTATGCCGACTACGCCAATCTCAACTGCGGCCTGCTGGAATTCTTCGGGCGCGCGGGCAAGAGCATGACCATGCGCGTGGGCCGCCTCTCGGCGCGGCATGGCATCGAACGGCAGAGCGAGCTCTTCGGCATCGCCGTGCTCATCGCCTCCAAGATTCTGCCGCTGCCTACGCAGATCAACAAGGGCCTGACCTCGATGCAGAACGGCTACCGCCGCCTGATGCCCAACGTGCGTCTCAGCCTTGAAGATCGCGGCGACAAGATCGCCTACATCACCGAGACGTGCTCGCTGTGCGCGGGCAAAGAAGCCAACGCGCATATCTGCTGGACGTTCGGCGGCGTGATCCAGGGACTGCTGAGCTGGCAGACCGGCAAAGAGTTGGAGATCGAAGAAGTGCAGTGCCGCGCGCAGGGCGCCCCGACTTGCGTGTGGGAAATCAGCAAGAAACCAAAGGAGTGAAACGTGAAACGTGAAACGTAAAACGTAAGCACCATTTACGTTTTACGCCTTTCGTTTTACGCCTTACGCATCATGCCCCAAGACGCTATCGCCATTCTCGACTACGGATCACAGTACACGCAGCTCATCGCGCGGCGCGTGCGCGAAGCCAACGTCTATTGCGAGATCTTCCCGTGGGATGCCCCGCCCGATCGGGTGGCGGCGCTCCACCCGAAGGCCTTCATTCTCTCCGGCGGCCCCAACAGCGTCTACGACGACGGCGCACCAACCCTGCCTGCATACGTCATTGACGCGCACGTGCCCATCCTCGGCATTTGTTACGGGCAGCATCTGTTGACGCAAGCCCTCGGCGGCAAAGTCTCACCCTCCACTCATCGTGAATACGGCCACGCCGAACTTGAAATCGTTGATCGTCAATCACCCTTGTTTGCCCGTCTTCAACTAACAACCAACGACCAACAACTAACAACTAATGTTTGGATGTCCCACGGCGATCGCACCGATGAACTGCCGCCGGGGTTTCGCATCATCGCCCGATCGGCCAACTCGCCCGTCGCGGCGATGGCCAACGACGAGCGCAAAATCTACGCCATTCAATTCCATCCCGAAGTGCGCCACACGCCGCAGGGCACGCAGCTCATTCACAACTTCGTCTACGACATCGCCCAGTGCCAGCCCACCTGGACGCCCGCCTCGTTCATCGAGGAATCGATCGCACAGATTCGCGCCCGCGTCGGGACCGATCAGGTGGTGTGCGGTCTATCGGGCGGCGTGGATTCATCGGTGACGGCGGCGCTGCTGCACCAGGCCATCGGCGATCAACTGACGTGCATCTTCATCGATACCGGTATGCTGCGGCAGGGCGAACCGGAGCAAGTCGTCGAGACGTTCCAGCGCACGTTGGGCATTCGCCTGATCGCGGTCAACGCCATCGAAGAATTTCTGAGCGCGCTCGACGGCGTCAGCGATCCCGAACAGAAGCGCCAGATCATCGGCGAGAAGTTCATCCGCCTGTTCGAGCGCGAAGCGAACGCCATTCAGATCGACGGCAAAGCACCGCGCTTCCTCGCGCAGGGCACGCTCTATCCCGACGTGATCGAATCGCGCGGGCCGGAACGCCAGCAAGCCGCGAAGATCAAGACGCATCACAACGTGGGCGGCCTGCCCAAGGACATGCAGTTCGAGTTGATCGAGCCGCTGCGCTTTCTCTTCAAAGACGAAGCGCGCGCCATCGGCACCGCGTTGGGGCTGCCGGAGTCAATCGTGTGGCGGCAGCCGTTCCCCGGCCCCGGCCTCGCGGTGCGCATCATCGGCGACATCACGTGGGATCGCTTGCAGAC
>CAYNML010000017.1:8916-13975 GCA_964398185.1 uncultured Anaerolineae bacterium
CGCCGCCACTACGTTGCGGTCGATCCCGATATTCTGGTCGGTGTGCGCCGGGTCGCCCACGCGCGCGGCTTAAGCACGGAAAGCCTCGTCAATCTGTGGCTACAGGAACGCTTGGCGGTTGCCACGGCACGGAAGGCAAGCAAAGCGGCCTAGTCGGCTATTGAGGCTTCTCGACCACTCATGCGGGGATCGCGGCAGAGGGTTAAGTGACCAGCTGTGCGATCCCTTTGTACATACTGGAGGACATCGACATGGATCGCGGTGCGGTCGTTTCGCAGGGCAAGCGCAAGACCGCAGCGAGCTGCCTGTTGCGATTGAGCAAAGTTAACGATCCACGGATCAACACGAGATCGGCTTTATTCGTGACCTTCGAGTGATTTGTGTACAACAAAGGAGCGACAATGAACCACTGGAATCTCTTCAAAGAATCGTGGCGTATCTTCTGGCGCAATCCGGCGTTGTGGGTCTTCGGGTTGCTGGCGGCCTTGGGCGGCGGCGCCAATCTCCGCTACAACTTCAATTTCAACTTCAACACCAGCCCCAACTTCGATCCGGAATGGCTGGAACGCTTCGGCGCTTATGGCCAGCGGATGCCCGAGCTGCCGTTCGAGTTCCGCGCGCTGCTCAATCAGATCTTCAGCAGCCAGACCTTCGGCGTCATCGTCGCCGTCGGCATCATCTGGATGATCGTCGCCTTCCTGCTGACGACCTACGCCGACGGCGCACTGCTGGGCATGGTCAACGCCATCGGCGGCGGGCAGAAGGTGAGCGTGGGCTTTGGCTTCCGCGCCGGGGCCAGACGCTTCCTGCACTTGTTGGCCGTGCGCTTGGTGCTGGCGCTGCCCACGTTGATCCTGGGTATCATCAGCGCCATCGCGTTGAGCCAGGTGGTCTTCACTCCCGGCAACGACCTGGGGCCGGGACAGTTCTTCAATCGCACGTTCGCCGCCGTCTCCAGTCTCGGCGCGCTGGCCTTCGTGGTGGGCTTGTTGATGATGGCCATCGGCGTCTCGGCCGAGCGCGCCGTGGTGCTCGACGAACAACCGATCTGGCCGTCGATCGTCAAAGGCTGGAAATTCCTGTGGGGCAAGTTCGGCGACTACTTCACCATCGTGCTGCTGATGATCGGGTTGGGCATCCTGGCCGGGATAGTCTTCGCCTGCATCCTGACGCCCATTCTGTGCGGTACGCTGGGCATGAGCGCGGTCGGCGCGTTTGGCGCCGACGACGCCAACGTCTTCACGCGCCTGATGGTGTTCACCGGTCCGACGATCCTCGTGGCCGTGCTGTTGGGCCTGCTCTTCGGCACCCTGGCGAATGTCTTCACCTCCAGCGTGTGGACGCTGGCCTATCGCGAGTGGACCAGGCCCGTGCCGCCCGCTGATACCGCCTTGCAGCCCGTCGCCCAACCGATCGAACCCATCGCCCCGATCGAGCCACCGAGCGGAGGAAACGCGTGAGCCAGTGGCGCTACTTCTCCAACTCCTTCGGCAAAATGCTGCATCCAGTGCTGTGGGTCTACAGCCTGATCATCGTGTTCAGCGGTCTTGCGCCGGCGCTGGTCTTCCTGATCAACAACCCGCTGCTGCGCAGCGCCGGTCAGGCCACCACGCCACAGGCCATGCTCAGTTCGCTTGCGCCACTGTTCGGCGCTGCGGTCGTACTCGGCTTGATCGGCGCGGTGTTTGCGATCTTTGGCGACGCCGCCCTGATTCATTTGATCAACAAATTGGAAATGCGTGAGCGCATCACCCTGGGCATGGGGCTGGACGGCGGCGAGAAAATCTTCCAACTGATCGTCGTGCGCGTGATTTTGTTTCTGCCCAACCTGCTGGTATTGCTGCTCGCTTTCGCCCTGCTGTGGGGTCAGTTGTCGAGCATCAATCTCCTGTCGCGCGGCAATCCTTTGTCCGGGCTGTTCGGCGGCATGTGTGGGCTCTTCGCCATCGTGTTTCTGGTCAACCTGATCACCTCAGCCTTGCTGGTGGGCGCCGAGCGCGCGCTGGTGATCGAAAAACTGTCGCTGGGCAAAGCGCTGGGGTTGAGCGGGCAGCTGTTCGCCACACAGATCGGTGACTTCATCCTGATCGGCTTGATCTTCGTGGGGCTGAGCATCGTCATCGGGATTCTGTTCTCCTGCGTGGGCCAGCCGCTGCTGGGCTTGATGTTCAGCACCGCCGATCGCTCGGCCATGCTGAGCGGGAACCTGCTGACCAACCCGATCATGCTGCTCACTCTGTCGATCAACCTGCTGGTGGGGATGCTGGCCACGATCCTGGGCACCAGCGTGTGGACGCTGGCCTATCGGGACTGGCGGGCCGATCGGTTGCCGGCGCCCCCGCAGAATGACTTCGATGAGCAAATGGCTTAGTAATGCTCCTAGCCCGCGTCCTCGCGGGCGGTTCCAACCGCGCGGACGCGGTTGGAGAGCCGTCTGCAAGCAATGGCTCAGCAGCCTGTTCATCATCGTCGTGTTGAGCGCCTGTGCCGCGCCCGCCCCGCGCGTGGTTCCGACAGCGACACAACGCGCCGTGGTCTTTCCGCCCACGTGGACGCTGACGCCCGGCAAGCCGGTGACGCCCACCCCGTCGCTGACACCGCGCCCCACGCGCACCGTCGGCCCGGCAGCCACACCGGCGGCCTCGACGATCTTCACGACAACCGATGGCGTCTTCACGCTGGAGATTCCGGGCAACTTCACCGCGCAGGCAGGACAGCGGCAGGTGGTAGGCGTTACGACCGAACGGCAGATGAACTACGCCGCTTTCAGTGCGCCGGGCACGGCTCCGCAACCGGCGGTTCTGGTGTTTTACAAATGGCCCAATGCCGGGCCGATTTCGAATGACAATGCGTGGGAGCAGGCCTATGCCGTCGCATCACTCGCCATGAAAGTGTGCCCGATGACACTGACCACGGGCGGCCCGATCGAGATCGGCGGCGAGAACGGAAAGGTCATTGGCTATGAGGACGGCTGCGGGGTGCAGGGTGAGCTCATCGGGCTGGTGCACAACGGCATGAACTTCGGCATTCTGATCGAAGCGCCCCAGCCGCTGTGGGAAGAGTGGCGACCCATCCTGCGGGACATCATCGACACGTTGAAGTTTGAGTGAAAAAGAAACCTCCCGGAGGCTTGCAGCCTCCGGGAGGTTTTGTCTCATCCAAATCGCCCTCTGACGTAGTCTTCCGTGCGCTTGTCTTTCGGCTTGGTGAACAACACCTTGCCGACCCCTTCTTCGACCAACCGCCCCTGCAGGAAGAAGGCCGCGTTATCCGCCACGCGCGCCGCCTGCTGAATGTTGTGCGGCGCAATGACGATGCTGTACAACTGCTTCAACTGCTGCATCGAATCTTCGATCTTCGCCGTCGAGAGCGGATCGAGCCCCGACATCGGCTCGTCCATCAAAATCACTTCCGGCTCCAGCGCCAGCACGCGCGCCAGGCACAGGCGCTGCTGCTGCCCGCCCGACAATGCAAAGCCTGAATCGTTCAGCCGATCTTTAACCTCGTCCCACAGCGCTGCTTGCGTCAGGCTCTGCTCCACTAGCTGATCGAGTTTTTGCTTGTCGCGCAGCCCCGCCAGGCGCGGGCCATACTCGATGTTGCCGCGCACGGTCAGGGGCAGCGGCTGTGGCTGCGCAAAGACGATACCCACCTTGCGGCGCAGCGCGGTGACGTTCACTTCTTGGGCATAAATGTCCTGCCCGTCCAGCAACACGCGTCCCGTCATCGACTTGCCGTCGGCCAGGTCATTCAAGCGATTGATGACGCGCAGCAGCGTCGATTTGCCGCCGCCCGCCGGGCCGAAGATCACCGTGATCTCGTTGGCATAGATCGTGAAATTCACGTCGAGCAGGCTTTCCGTGCCGTCGTCGTACGTGAAGTTGAGATGTTCAATGACGATCTTTGGTGTACGTTCCATACTCAACCCTAGTGCTCGTCGACCGCGTCCGCGCGGTCGACCACGCGCAGCGGTCGTGGACGCGGATGATGAGCCGAAATAGGCTCTACCACACGCGCTTGCGGCGATAGTAACTGCGAATGATGGTGGCCACCAGCGTCATCGACAGCACAAAGACCAACAGCACCAGCGCCGTGCCAAATTGCAGATGCAGCGGCATGCCCGGCACCTGCGTGCTGATCACAAACAGGTGATAGGGCAGCGCCATGGTCTTGTCGAAGATGCTGTCCGGCAGCGTGGGCAGATAGAAGGCCGCCACGGTGAACAAGATCGGCGCAGTCTCGCCCGCCGCGCGCTCCAGCCCCAGAATGACGCCGGTGATGATGCCGGGCAGCGCGTTGGGCAGCACCATCTTGCGGATGGTCTGCCATTTGGTGCCCCCCAGGCTGATGCTGACCGTGCGAAAACTCTGCGGCACCGATCGCAGCGCTTCCTCGGCCGTGCTGATGATCACCGGCAGCGTCATGATCGACAGCGTCAGCGATCCGGCCAGGATCGACGAGCCGAAGCCCAGCGCCAGCACGAACAGTCCCAGCCCGAACAGCCCGTACACAATCGACGGCACGCCGGCCAAATTGATGATCGCCAGCCGGATGGTGCGCGTGAATTTGTTGTCACGCGCGTATTCGCTCAGATAGATCGCAATCGCCACGCCCAGCGGCACGGAGAAGATGGCCGTACCCACTGTGAGCCAGAACGTCCCCACAATCGCCGGCCAGATGCCGCCCTCGCGCATGCCGCTGCTCGGCACGCCGAACAAGAACCCGGGGCCGATGGCCGGCAGGCCCTGCACGACGATCACGCCGATCACCAAAATAATCGGAATGATGACCATGATCGTCACCAGGACGAGCAGACCTATTCCTAGACGTTGAATCGCAAACCTGGACATACTGGATCAACCACAGATTTCGCGGATTACCACGGATTCTTCAGACCTTACAGCACACGCCGTATGTAAGTCAGGGACAACTCACCGAAGTTAATCGTCAACCCCACACGCAGTTTGGTCACTTTCAGGTAGTTGAGAAGCAGCGCTTCCTCATCAACCGCTTCCAGAAAGCCCGGCCCCAAAATACGGTGGACCTCCATCGCCGCGCC
>CAYNML010000017.1:14075-65041 GCA_964398185.1 uncultured Anaerolineae bacterium
AACGACGCGATCAGGTTGACCAGGAAGGTGATGATAAACAGCACAATGCCGATGGCGAATAACACGTGGAAGTGGGTGCTGCCCTGCGCCACCTCGCCCATTTCGGCGGCGATGGTGGCCGTCATGGTGCGCACCGGCATAAACAGCGAATTGATGTCCAGCGCAATGCGCGCCGCGTTGCCCGTCACCATCAACACGGCCATCGTCTCGCCGATGGCGCGGCCCACCCCCAGCATCATCGCCGTCAGGATGCCGGACTTGCCCGCCTTCACCGTGACCATCCAGATGGTCTGCCACTTGGTCGCGCCCAGCGCCAGCGCCGCATCGCGATAACTGCGCGGCACGGCGTCCAGTGCATCTTCCGCCACGCTGATGATGGTGGGCAGCGCCATGTACGCCAGGATGATCGAACCGGTGAAAGCCGTCAGGCCGGTCGGCAGATTGAGCGTCTCGCGCACCACCGACGACAAGATCACAATCCCAAAGAACCCCAACACCACCGACGGAATGCCCGCCACGATCTCAATCATCGGCTTCAGGATTTCCCGCAGCCAGCGCGGCGCGATCTCGGCGATGAAGATGGCTGTCAACAGGCCGATCGGCATGGCGATGAGGGCCGCCCCGATCGTGACCACCAGCGAGCCGAAAAGCAGCGGCAGAATGCCGAAATAGTTTTCCGTCGGATACCAGCGCGTGGAAAGCAGATTGTCCAGCGGCACTTCGGTGAAAGCCGGCAAGCCTTCGCGCAGCAGAAACGCGAAGATCAAGAACACGAAGAGGATCGCCATTGCGCCGCTGGCCCTGATCAAGCGCTCAGCGGCGAATTCGGAAAATGAGGTGCGTTTGCGTTCGGTGATGGATGCGTTCATCTCATTGAAGCGGCACAAAGCCCAGCTCGCCCACAATGTGCTGACCGGCCGGGCCGAGAATCCAGTCGAGGTAGGTCTTCACGTCGCCCTGCGGCTCGCCGGGTGTGTACATGAACAACGGGCGCGCAATGGGATATTTGCCGTTGTTGACGGTCTCAATGCTGGGCCTGACGTATTCGCCGCCGTCTTTCGGTGCAATGGCCAGCGTCTTCGCGTCCGGCGTGATGTAGCCCAGCCCGTCGTAACCGATGGCGTTGGGATTCTGCCGCACCTCGGCGATGATGCCCTCGCTGGACGGCAGCAACAGCGTGTCTTGCGAAAAAAGCGTCTTGTTATCCTTCTGGCCCAGTCGCACCACTTCTTCCAGGAAATAGACGTGCGTGCCCGAGTTCGATTCGCGCGACAACAACACGATCGGACGATCTTCCCCGCCGAGCTCTTTCCAATTCGTGATCTTGCCGCTGTAGATGTCGGAGACCTGCTGCAGCGTCAACTGCTGCACGGGATTTTCGGGATGCACAATCACCCCGATTGCATCGCGCGCGATCTCGATCTCGTACGGCTCGACGCCGTTCTTCTGAGCGGTCTCGCGTTCTTCGTCTTTGATCTTGCGGCTGGCATTGGCGATGTCCGTGGTGCCGTTGATCAACGCCGCAATGCCGGTGCCCGAGCCGCCGCCCGAAACCGAGATGCTCACCGCGGGATTAACCTGCTGATAGGCTTCGGCCCAGGCCAACGCTAAGTTGACGATTGTGTCTGAGCCGATGTCTTCGATCGTGTGCTGCGAACCGGATGCCGAAGATTGTGCGCTGGCCGGACTGCCGCAGGCTGTCAACATCAACGCACTCAAGAGGAGGAGAAGGCCGAGGTTACGCATCGCGCGTGATTATATCACGCGGGTATGACTTCTACAAAAAGCGGTGCAACAAAAAGAATCCTCCCGGAGGTTCGTAACCCCCGGGAGGATGATCAGCGCCCTAGCAAGCTATCGATCTCTTTGAGCTGTTCCGGTGTCAACGGGCCAAACTCCAGCGCGCGCGCATTCTCTACGGCCTGCTGAACCGTTTTGAAGCCCGGAATCGGTATCGTCTTCTCGCTGCGCGCCCAGATCCACGCCAGCGCGCCCTGCGCCAACGAGCGCCCAGCGCTGGTCAGCACTTCGCGGATGGAGGCCAGCGCGTTGAGCCACGCCGCCGTAGGCTTGCCGTCCTTGAAGCCGGGATGCCACGTCACTTGGTGGCGCACATCGTCCGCGCTGAAGGTGGAATCGGGCGCGAACTTACCCGTCAACAACCCCATGCCCAGCGGGCCGCGATTGATGCTGGCCAGATTCAGTTCTTCGCACACCTTCAACAATTCCAGATTGCCGTCGAGCACGCTCAACTGCTGCTGCACCACACTGCAATTCGGCGAAGTCGAGAACGCCCGAACCGCATCAGTCCGATCGGTGCTCCAGCCATACGTGCGGATCTTGCCCGCCCTGATCAAGCCTTCCAGCACCTCGCGCGCCTCCAACGCCCGATCGAGCGACAGCCCCCAGACGTGCAGCTGATACACGTCAATGTAGTCGGTGCCCAACCGGTTGAGGCTGGCTTCCACATCGGCTGGCAAGTGAGCCGCCACGTCGCTGTCCTCTTCTTTCTCGCCATAGGGCGTCACCACCTTGGCGACCTCGTCAACATGGTAGCCGAACTTGGTCGCGATGACCACCTGATCGCGGCAGCCTTTGATCGCTTGCCCCAGCAGACGCTCGCTGTGGCCGCAGCCATAGTTCGCGGCCGTGTCGAAGAAGGTGACGCCCAACTCGATGGCCCGCTGAATGGCGCGCAGCGATTCGGCATCGTCCAACACACCCCAACCCGCCTGCCCGCCGTTGAACGTCCACGGCCCGCCAATCGCCCAACAGCCCAACCCCAACGCGCTGACTTCAATTCCCGAACGTCCCAGAATACGTTTCATCTGCCCGGCTTCCTTTCGCAAAATAGACTGGCGAGGATTGTACCACCCTCGCCAGATCAGGCTGCCACTTGAATTTCGCTCCGCGGTCCGTGGTGCAGCGGGTGTCCTACGCCGCCGGCTGCCTCACGCCGCCGCACTCCCGCCGATCACGAGCAGCGCCAGCGACACGCCAAGAGCCGTTAACCAGAGCAACTGATGATCCTCCAGCCACGCCCGCAACCTTGAGCCTCGCTCATCACGCGCATATCCATTCTTCTCCCGCAACTCGCGCTCCGCCGATACAATGAGATGTCCTATCCCAAACATGTTGCAACCTCCAGCAAACTCATCATTGATCACGCCCGCACATCCCGTGCGCTGCGCTAAAGTCCATTGCCGTTCGCCAGCAGCAGCGCCACCGGCGCGGCGATCACCACCAGCATCAACACCACGCGCTTCCACGACCGGCCGGCCGGGCGTCGACCATCTTTGTTCAACAGGCTGCTCAGTTCAGCCATAGCGCCCACCAGCACCCCTCCATACAACCCGTGTCCGCCATCGAAATGACCGTTCATCATGTCCTCCTTCTCAAGTTCCAGATTCCGCACGTTCTCGTTCGACGCCATTACTTTAGCAGACGCCCGTCTCTCGATCGTATGTGGGGGCGTATGTCGAGCGTATTTTCTGCTATACTCTGGGGGCGATTCCACTCCGAACTTGATCTGTTATGCTCGATATCAAACTGCTGGGGCAATTCCACGTCCGATTGGCTGACCGCCCGATCGAGATTCCCTCCCGACCGGCCCAGGCGCTGTTCGCCTATCTGGTGCTGCGCGCCGGCACGCCGCAGCGCCGCGAGAGGCTGGCCGGCCTGTTCTGGCCCGACGCCACCGAGACCAACGCGCGCAGTTATCTGCGGCAGGCCCTGTGGCGCATCCGCAAAGCGTTGGAACCCGCCCAACGCGATTACTTCATTGCCGACGATCTCACCATCGCCTTTGATGCTGAGGCTGATTACACACTCGATGTCGCCCTGCTGGAGCGCGAGGTTACGGCTGATACTCCAACCGATGAGCTCTTGCGCTCCGTCGAGGTTTATCACGGCGAACTGCTGCCCGGCTTCTACGACGACTGGGTGGCTGCCGAACGCGAACGGCTGCAAGCGATCTATGAAAGCAAGCTGACGTGGCTGCTGGACAATCTGGTGGCCGAACAGCGTTGGCCTGAAACGATCCAGTGGGCTGAGCGGTGGATCGCGTTGGGCAGCGTGCCGGAACCGGCCTATCGCGCGTTGATGCTGGCGCACCACGCCCTCGGCGATCGATCGAGCATGGCCGCGGCGTATCACCGCGGCGTCGAAGCTTTGCAGCGTGAACTGGCCGTCGAGCCATCGGAAACGACACGCGCCCTGTACGAGGAGTTGTCCCACAGCGACAGCGCCGTGACATTGCTGAGCCAACTGCCGCTTGAAAGTAAGCCTGCAACCAATAACAACTTACCACGTCAATTGACTTCCTTTGTCGGGCGCGAGCGTGAAGTGGCCGAAGTGCAGGAGCTGCTGCGCACCACCACTTCACGGCTGGTGACATTGACGGGATCAGGCGGCAGCGGCAAAACACGTCTGTCGCTGCAAGTGGCGCAAGCCGTGCTGGCCGACTATCCGCAGGGCGTGTGGCTGATCGAGCTGGCGCCAGTGGCCGATCCGGCGTTGGTGCCGCAGACCGTCGCGACGACGCTGGGCCTGCGCGAAGAGTCAGGCCGACCGATCACAGCCACCCTCAGCGATTATCTGCGCGGGCGCAAAACACTGCTGCTGCTGGACAACTGCGAACACGTCATCGCAGCCAGCGCGCAGTTGGTCGATCTGCTGTTGCATGCCTGCCCCGATCTCACCATTCTCGCCAGCAGCCGCGAACAGTTGGGCGTGTCCGGCGAGACGGCGTATCGCGTGCCGTCGCTGTCCTTGCCCGATCCGCGCCACGCGCTGAAAGTCGAAACGCTGTCACACTACGAAGCCGTGCAGCTGTTTATCGATCGGGCGCAGCTGGCTCTGCCGGGCTTTGCGATCACACCGGAAAACGCCAACGCCATCGCGCAGATCTGCCAGCGGCTCGACGGGATTCCGCTCGCGATCGAGTTGGCCGCCGCCCGTGTGAGCGTGCTCGGCGTCGAGCAGATCGCCGCGCGCTTGACCAATGCCTTCCGGTTGTTGACCGGCGGCAGTCGCACCGCCCTGCCGCGCCAGCAGACTCTGCGCGCGTTGATGGACTGGAGTTACAACCTGCTCTCCGAACCCGAGCGCGCCCTGCTGCGGCGACTCTCCGTCTTTGCGGGAGGGTGGACGTTGGAGGCCGCGGAAGCGATCGGGGCGGATGAAGATCCGACGGGCTTGATCCAGCCCGACGATGTGCTGGACGTGCTGACGCAGCTGGTGAACAAATCGCTGGTGATCGCAGAGCGAACAGACGGTGAACATGTCCGCTATCGGCTGCTGGAAACGATTCGGCAGTATGCGCGTGAGAAGATGTCGGACTACTGCGACACCGACTGCGTGTGGGATCGGCATCTGGAATATTTTGTGCAGCTGGCCGAACGCGCTGAACCGGAACTGCGCGGGCAGCAGCAAGTGCAATGGTTGAACCGGTTGAAAGAAGAAACGGACAATCTGCACGCCGCACTCGACTGGTCGCTGGAGGGCTATGTCGCAGCGGGCTTGCGGTTGGCCAGCGCCTTGTACGAATTCGCCGCGCGCTACGGATCGATCAGTGTGCTGGCCGATCGGCTGGTGCAGTTGTTAGACAGGCCGGAGGCGCAGCCACGCACCGTCGTGCGTGCCAAAGCGTTGGAGACCGCGGCCAATCTGATTTCGTGGGGGGGCGATCTGGCCCGGTCGCGCGCGCTGGCCGAGGAGAGTTTAGCGATCTATCGAGAATCGGGCGATGTCGCCGGTGAGGCGCACGGCCTCGACACGCTGGGCACCATCAGCTGCCTGATGGATGATTATGAAACCGGGCGTCCGCAGGTGCTGGAAAGCCTGCGCCTCTATCGGCAGTTGAACGATCAATTGGGGATCGCGACGGCTCTGCTCGATCTGGGCGGTATCGCCGATCGACGGGACAGCACGCGCACGCGAGCCTATCTGGAAGAGAGCCTGGCCATCTTTCGCGCCCGCGGCGATCTGATCGGCACGGCCTATGCCCTGAACGATCTGGGCATGGTGGCACTGTGGCAAGGCGAGTTCGCGCAGGCCCAGCGCTGCTTCGAGGAAAGCCTGCAACTGCAAGACCCGATCGGCGGACCCGACCCGATGATCCTGATGCACCTCGGCGAGCTGGCGCTGCGACAGGGCGCTTACGAGCAGGCCCGCGCCTACTTTGAACGCGGACTGGCAGTGTGCCAGGAGTCGGGCATTACGGTGATTGCGTTGTGGTCCACGGTGCGCCTGGGCTACGTCTATCTGCGCGAGGGTGAAGAGGAATGCGCGCAGGATACGTTCGCCGAAGTGCAGCAGCGTTTCCGCGAGATGGGGAGCAAAATCGGTGTGGTGTATGCGCTGGAAGGATTAGCCAGCCTGGCGGTGCAGCAGCATGACTGGGAGCGCGCCGTGCGCCTGTATGCGTGGGCCGATGGGGTTCGCGCCGCGATCGGTGATCCACGCCCGTTTGTCGAGCAGGCCGAGGTTGATCGAGATTATGCCGCCATCCGCGCGCAACTGTCAGACGAAGCCATCGCGTTCGCCGCCACGGCAGGCCGCACGATGACGATGGAACAAGCCGTCGCCTACGCCTGGGAACAAAGGACAGGGTGAATGACCAACAAGATCGAAGCCGAGCATCTGAATTTCTACTACGGCAAGTTTCAAGCCTTGATCGACGTATCGCTCAACGTGCCCGAGCGGCAGATCACGGCCCTGATCGGCCCCAGCGGCTGCGGCAAATCGACGTTCCTGCGCTGCCTCAACCGCATGAACGACACCATTGCGGGCACGCGCGCCGAAGGTTCGATCCTGCTCGACGGCGAGAACGTGCTCGAGCCGGCGTTCAACGTGGTCGATCTGCGCCAGCGGGTGGGCATGGTCTTCCAGAAGCCCAATCCGTTTCCGCAGTCGATTTTCGACAACGTGGCCTTTGGCCCGCGCGCGCTGAAGATGAAAGTGGACAGCCTCGACTACCTGATCGAGCAGTCGCTGCGCGATGCCGCGCTGTGGGACGAGGTGAAGGACAAGCTGAAAGGCCCCGCGCTGGATCTCTCGCTGGGGCAGCAGCAGCGGCTGTGCATCGCGCGCGTTATCGCCGTGAAGCCGGAAGTGATTCTGATGGACGAGCCGTGCAGCGCGCTCGATCCGATCGCCACGCTGAAGATCGAAGACTTGATGCAGGAATTGAAGCAGAAGTACACCATCGTCATCGTGACGCACAACATGCAGCAGGCCGCGCGCGCCAGCGATTTCACCGGCTTCTTCTGGCTGGGCGAATTAGTTGAGCACGGCGAGACCAAGCGCATCTTTGTGAAGCCGCAGCAGAAACAGACGGAAGATTACATTACGGGCAGGTTTGGGTAAACCTCACCTACCTCCCCAACCTCTCCTCCCTCTCCTGCGCGCAGGAGAGGGAGGAGGGGAGCGCAGCGGGGTGGAGGGTGAGGTATAATCTGTATAATCTGAGTGCCGTTGACTCATTCGTGAGCAGCGAGCACCGCATCGAATGAATTCGATGCCTGATAGATTAAACCTGCTGAAGCAGGTTCAGCCGCGCCGCTTGGATCGACCAACCGACCGAGACGGAGACAACACGAAGCCTTGTGTGCTCTCACGCCCGATCGGCGATCCCGGCCCGATCGGGCGTTTTATTTTTGGGTAGCCCGTCATTGCGAGCCCCACAGGGGCGAAGCAATCTCACTGTAGCCGCATGGGATTGCTTCGTCGCTGGAAAGCGCTCCTCGCAATGACGGACTTCAAAAGGAGAGTCACCATGGATCGCAAGAAAATTAGCATCCCCGCCTTGCACGCCAAGAAACAGCGCGGCGAACCCATCACGATGATCACGGCCTATGACTATCCCGGCGCACTGGCGGTCGACGAAGCCGGCGTCGATCTGATCCTCGTCGGCGATTCGCTGGGCATGGTGGTGCTCGGCTATGAGTCTACCGTGCCTGTCACGATGGACGAGATGATCATCCACACCGCCGCGGTTAAACGCGGCGCCAAGTATGCGCACATCGTCGGCGATATGCCGTTCCTGTCGTATCAGGCCGATGCGCGCGAAGCCATCCACAACGCGGGACGTTTCCTCAAGGAAGGCGGCGCGGATTCGGTGAAGCTGGAAGGCGGCGCGGCGATGGCCCCCATCGTGAAAGCCATCGTCGACGCGGGCATCGCCGTGATGGGCCACATCGGATTGACACCGCAATCCGCGTCGAAGCTGGGGGGCTATCGGGTGCAGGGCAAAACGGCGAGCGCGGCACAGCAGCTGCTGGAAGACGCCCTCGCGTTGCAAGAGGCGGGTGCATATGCCATCGTGTTGGAGACCACACCCGATCGCGTGAGCGAGTTCGTGTCGAAGCAGCTTTCGATCCCGACGATTGGCATCGGCGGCGGGGCGGGCTGCGACGGGCAGGTGCTGGTCTTTCACGATCTGCTCGGCTACTTCGATCGCTTCTCGCCGAAGCACAACAAGCGTTACGCCAACATCCGACCGATCATCGTCGATGCGGTGAAGCAGTACGTCGCTGAAGTTCACACGCGCGCATTTCCGACTGCTGACAACTCTTTCACCATCGACGATGCGGAGTTCGAGGCGTTTGTGCAGGAAGTGAGGTAGTTAGGTAGTGGGATAGTGCGATGCAGGTGCAGGATGCAAGACATGTGATACGCACCACGCATTACGTTTTACGTTTTACGTTTCACGCCGGAGGGCGACATGCAAATCTCCATCATCGGCACGGGTGCGATGGCGACGTTGTTCGCGGCGCGGTTGGCGGACGTGGCCGACGTTTCGATGATCGGCTCGTGGGCTGAGGCGCTTGAGACGATCAAGCAGCAGGGCATCGTCATCGACGGCGAGAGCTGCTGTCATCAAGTCCACACGGCCTATCATCCCGACGATGCGCCCGCCGCCGATCTGGCGCTGATCCTCACGAAAGCCTACAAGACGATCAAAGCCTCGGAGGTTGCGGCGAAGACCATCACGCCCGATGGGTTGGCGTTGACGTTGCAGAACGGATTGGGGAACATCGAAATTCTGGCGGAGCACGTGGGACGTGATCGCGCCATGCAAGGTGTGACGATGCAGGGCGCCACGCTGCTCGGACCCGGACGCATCCGCACCAGCGGGCGCGGCGCGACGCATCTGGGCTACGTGCCGATCGAGTTGGCCGCCCCCCGCGATTTTTCCGTAGGACATCGCGCGTATGAAATCAGCGCCTTGTTCAACTCCGCCGGGTTGAAGTCGCACGTCACCGCCGACATCGATGGGTTGGTGTGGGGCAAGGTGATCATCAACGCGGCGATCAATCCATTGACGGCGATTTTACGCGTGCCCAACGGCGCGCTCGTCGAGAGCGAAGAAACGATCGGGCTGATGCAGGCCGCTGCTCTGGAAGCCGCTGCCGTCGCACAGGCTAAAGGCATCGCGCTGCCGTTTCCCGATCCGGTCGAGCGCGTGAAACAGGTAGCGACGATGACGGCCACCAATCATTCGTCGATGCTGCAGGACGTGCTGGGCCAGCGACCTACAGAGATCGACGCTATCAATGGTAAAATCGTCGAGCAGGGACAGGCGTTGGGCATTCCGACGCCCGTCAATGCGTTGCTGACTTCCTTGATGCGCGCGATTCAGCAGAATTACACCGCTGCGCCAAGCGGCTCACCGCCTGACGGCGGACATGAGCAGAGCGCGGAGATCGCGGAGAAGGAGTTGCAGCGGCAGTTGCGCGCAAGACGGTGATAGTTGCTTGTCAAAAGGTGATAGAATAGATGGCGTCAGGAGGTCGATATGACTGTCATTGTCAGAAGTTCAAGTGATGATGCGATTGCCATCCCGGCGCGCTTGATGGCCGCTTTGAAGCTGCGCGAAGGCGACGAGGTGAAAGCTATTGTAGACGGCGAGACGCTGCGGTTGGCTCACCTGGATGCGTTTCTGAGCCTGCGCGGCGCACTGGCGAACGACGAAGGTTTCGATGAGGCGCTGCAGTCCAATGAACAGGGTTGGCAAGCATGGACGAAAGCCGAATCTGCCTAGATACCAACATGTTGATTGCCTATCTGCGCGGACAAGACCCCGCTGCCACTGCTGTAGAGCAGGCGGTCAGAAATTCAGTCTGCTATGTGACGGCGATAACGGTGTATGAGTTGCTATTTGGAATGGCACGCGCCCGTAAGCAGATCGGCGGCGAATCCGCGTTACTCAACACCATGTTAGTTGCGGCATTTGATGAGCGCGCCGCCCGTCGCGCCGCCCAACTGCACGCCGAGTTACTGCGCCGCAACGAAGACATCGGCGTGAAAGATACGCTCATTGCCGCGACTTGCCTGGAGTATGCTTTGCCACTGCTGACACTAAACACCCGGCACTTTGCGCGTGTGTCGGGACTTGAGATTGTCTCGCCTGATCAATTCCTCGCGTAGCGCACGTCACGCATCAGGTTTCACTCATCACTGCCCATATCTCTGCGCAGTCCAGCAGAGCGGGCCACATGGCGCATCACTTTTCACTCATCAGGAGATTACCTTGCGACTTTCACACCACTTCGGATCGACCTTACGCGAACCACCGGCCAACGTCGAAGCGATCAGCCATCAGCTGCTGGTGCGCGCCGGATTCATTCGGCAGTTGGGGCAAGGGCTGTTCTCTTACTTGCCGTTAGCCAAACGATCGTTGACGAAGATCGAGAACATCCTGCGCGAGGAGATGAATGCCATCGGCGGACAGGAGATGACGATGCCGGTGGTGCATCCCGCCGAGACCTGGCAGGCCACCGGGCGCTGGTATTCGATCGGGCCGGAGATGGCGCGCTTCAAGGATCGCAAAGAGCGCGACATGGTGCTGGCGATGACGCACGAAGAGGTCGTGGCCGATCTGTGCAAGACCGAGATTCGATCGTACCGGCAACTGCCGCAGTTGGTGTATCACATCCAGACCAAGTTCCGCGACGATCCACGTCCGCGCGCGGGCCTCATCCGTGTGCGCGAGTTTACGATGAAGGATTCGTACAGCCTCGACGCCGACGAAGCGGGACTGGACAAGCAGTATCGCGCGCACTATCAGGCGTACTTCAATATTTTCCATCGTTGCGATCTGCCGACGATTGCCGTGGGGTCGGACGTGGGCATGATGGGCGGATCGCTGGCGCACGAATACATGTATCTCACGCCAGTCGGTGAAGATACGCTGGTGTTGTGCCGCAATTGTGGCTACGCCGCGAACCGGCAAATTGCGGGTTTTGCGAAGTCGATCCCAGCGGCAGAAGAATTAAAACCGATCGAGAAGGTGGCGACGCCTGATTGTAAATCGATCGAGGCGCTGGCGAATCTGCTCGGCATTCCGAAGAGCAAGACGGCCAAGGCCGTGTTCATGATCGCCGGTCACGAAGAAGAAGGCGGCACGCGCGAAGAGTTCTTGTTTGCCATCGTGCGCGGCGATATGGAAGTGAACGAGACGAAACTGGCGAACGTCGCCAAAGCCGATTGGCTGCGCCCCGCGACCGAGGACGAAATCCGCGCTGTGGGCGCGACGCCGGGTTACGCGAGTCCGATTGGGTTGAAGAACGTCACCGTGATTGTGGATGATGCCGTGCCATCGTCACCCAATCTCGTCGCGGGTGCGAACGATGCCGGTTATCACCTGCTCAACACCAACCTCGGCCGCGACTACACAGCGACGATCGTCGCCGACATCGCAGCGGCGGGCGATGGCGATGCGTGTATCAACTGCGGGCAGCCGCTGTACACGTCACGTGGCGTAGAAGTGGGCAATATCTTCAAACTCGGCACGCGCTATTCGGCGGCGATCAACGCGACGTACTTCGACGCCGACGGGGCGCAGAAGCCCATCGTGATGGGATCGTACGGCATCGGTTCGGGACGCTTGCTGGCCTGCATCGCCGAAGAGCATCACGACGACAAAGGCTTGATCTGGCCGATCACGGTGGCGCCGTATCAGGTGCATCTCGTCTCGCTCGGACAAGCCGAAGCCGCCGATCGCATTTACGAGACGCTGCTCAAAGCGGGCATCGAAGTGCTGTACGACGATCGCGAAGAAAGCCCCGGCGTCAAGTTCAACGACGCCGATCTGATCGGCATTCCGCTGCGTGTGACGGTAGCGGCCAAATCGCTGGCGAAGGGTGGCGTCGAGTTGAAGCGCCGCGATCAGCCGAAGGCTGAGATTGTGGCCGAGGCCAATCTGATCACGCGCGTGAAGACAGAAATCAAAGCCATGCTCGATGAGATACAATCGAAAGTGATAGAAGTCCCCTTCAAATAGGAGGCAGTCATGGGCACATTAGATCGCATCACGATCGATCCAGCGAAGATGAATGGGCAGCCCTGCATTCGCGACTTGCGCCTCACCGTGCGGCGCGTGCTGGAAGCACTGGCGACTTATCCCGATCGCGCTGAATTCCAACGCGAGTACCCTGAACTGGATGACGAAGATATTCGGCAGGCCCTGGAGTTCGCTGCCGCCAGTCTGGACGATCGCACGCTGGAGTTGGTGTCGGCATGAAAGTGCTGCTCGATCAAGGTCTGCCGCGCTCAGCGGCAGCGTTGCTGCGAGCGCGTGGAATCGATGCGCTGCATGTGGCCGAGATGGGTCTATCCGCAGCAACCGATGCTGCCATTCTGGAACAAGGCCGCACGGATGAGCGAACGATTGTCACCTTGGACGCTGACTTCCACCTGCTATTAGCTGTGACCGGTGCAACACGACCATCAGTCATTCGCCTGCGTATTGAAGGGCTTCGCGCTGAGGCACTCGCTGCACTACTGGAGTCCGTTCTGGCGCAATGCGCCGATGATTTAGCGGCCGGCGCAGCCGTGACGGTGCAACCCAAGCGCTTGCGCGTGCGTCGCCTGCCGTTGATTCGCTGAAGGTACTGGACGCGATTACGGCAAAAGTCGTAGAAGTGCCATTCAAGCAAAACGCTAAATATAATAGAAGACCTGCGTTTTACGTTTTACGCCTTACGTTTTACGAGGTCCATCATGCAAGTCCTCACCACCATCGAAGAATTCCGCGCCGCCAAATCCGCCCTGCCCGGCTCATGGGGCCTCGTGCCGACGATGGGTTATCTGCACGCGGGACATCTGTCGCTGGTAAAGCGCGCGCGGGCCGAGAATGATCATGTCGCCGTGAGCATCTTCGTGAATCCCACGCAGTTCGGGCCAAATGAGGATCTGGCCGCTTATCCGCGCGATCTCGATCGGGATTTGAGTTTGCTGGAACCGCTGGGCGTCGATCTGGTGTTCAATCCCTCGCCCGAAGTGATGTATCCGCCGAACTATCAGACCTACGTGACGGTTGAAGACGTGACAAAGTATCTTGAGGGTGCGTCACGCCCGACGCACTTTCGCGGAGTGGCGACGGTGGTGGCGAAGCTGTTCAACATCGTCGGGGCGGAGCGCGCCTACTTCGGGCAGAAGGACGCGCAGCAGACAATCGTGATCAAGCGCATGGTGCAGGACCTGAACATGCCCATCGACATCATCGTCTGCCCGACGCAGCGCGAAGCCGATGGGCTGGCCATGTCCAGTCGGAATACGTATCTTGACGCGGAACATCGCCGCGCCGCGCCGGTGCTTTATCGGGCGTTGTGCGCCGCCAAAGACGCCTTCGATCGCGGCGAGCGGGATGGCGATCGCTTGCGATCGATCATGCGCGATGTGATCGAATCTGAACCATTGGCCAAACTTGACTACGTGTCGGCGGCGGATGCGACCACGCTGCAGGAGTTGGGCCCCCACCCCAACCCTCCCCCGTCGCAAAAAGACGCGACAGGGGAGGGAGTATTATTCTCGATGGCGGTGCGGGTGGGCAAGCCGAGGTTGATCGATAACTTCTTGTACGAGAACGGAAAGTGGCTGACGGGTGAAGTCGTCAACGCCGCTTAATATCTGCCAGCTGAAATCTGAAATCTGACATGTTATTAGCCCTCGACATCAGCAACACCTCCATCAAAGCCGGCGTCTTTCGCGGCGACGACTTGCTCGCCCATTGGCGCATCGCGACGGAGCGGCACAAACTCACCGACGATTACGGCATGTTGCTGCTCAATTTGCTGCAAGCGTCCGGCATTCCGGCCAGTGAGATCAACGGCGTGTCGATGTCGTGCGTGGTGCCGCCGCTGCGCGCGGTGTTTGAGGAACTCGCGCGGAAGTATCTGCATCGCACGCCGGTGATCGTGGGGCCGGGCATCAAGACCGGCGTCAAACTTGCCGTCGATAATCCGCGCGAAGTGGGTGCAGATCGCGTGGTGAATTCGCTGGCGACCTATCGACTGTACGGCGGCCCGGCGATTGCGATCGCCTTCGGCACGGCGACCGTGTTCGACTGCATCTCGGCGCAGGGTGATTATCTGGGCGGCGCGATCGCGCCCGGCATGGTGACCTCGCTGGAATCGCTCACCCGATCGGCCGCGCAGCTCTTTCAAGTGGAACTCGTGCGTCCACCCAAAGCGATCGGCAAGAGCACCGTCACGACGATGCAGTCCGGCATCGTGCTGGGCTTTGCGGGATTGGTCGAAGGGCTGGTCAAACGCCTCACAGCCGAGCTCGGCCCGGCGAAGGTGATCGCGACCGGCGGCCTGGCCGAAGTCATCGCTCCGGTGACGGATGTGATCGAAGTGGTGGATTTGCAGTTGACGCTCAAAGGGCTGAAACTGATCTACGACTTGAACTCGTAAAACGTAATGCGTAAAGCGTAAGGGGTGCTATTACGTTTCACGTTTTACGTTTCACGCTTTACGCAGGGCATTTTCCCTTCATGACGATCGGTTCCCAATTCGTCAACTACTTCACGCAGGTGCAAGCCACTGACGGTTGGGATCGCGTGCTGGCCTCGTTCGCGCGGTT
This sequence comes from uncultured Anaerolineae bacterium, assembly GCA_964398185.1. Taxonomy (GTDB): domain Bacteria; phylum Chloroflexota; class Anaerolineae; order Fen-1058; family Fen-1058; genus Fen-1058. The sequence goes on from CAYNML010000017.1 coordinate 28,947, forward strand.
TGTGGCACCCGATCGAACCGCGCACGTGCTCGATGTAGGCTGTGGGCCGGGATCGTTGGTGCGAAGATTGGCGCGTGAAGTGGCGTTTGCTTATGGCTGTGATGCCGATCGAGGGATGATCGATCAGGCGCAGCAGTTGGCGGATGAAGCAGGCTTGCGCAACGTGGAGTTCCGTTTGGGTGTCCTGCCCGATCTGCCCTACCCGCCCGATCGATTCGATCTGGTCACGGCGACCAACGTGATCTTTTTGCAGCGCCACCCGCAGGCCGCGATCGTGGAGATGGCGCGCGTGTGCCAACCGGGCGGAACGGTGGCAATGCTGAACCCTTCGCCTCAGATGAATGTCGCCACCGCGACGGCGCACGCCGATCAACACGGCCTGACTGATCTCAATCGCGTCTCGTTCATCAATTGGGGCAACATCGCTGAACAGGCACAGCGCTTCAGCGCGGAACAGATTACAGAGATGTTTGAAGCCGCCGGGTTGAGTGAGATTGTCATCGAGGCGAAGATCGGCGGGCTGGCGTTGTTTGCCAAAGGCAGGAAGATGGAGCGATAGAGGGACGGGGAGAAGGAGAGAACAATCTCGCAGATGGACGCCATACCTCTTTTTCAAAACAAGAATATCGTGCTGGGCGTGTGCGGCGGGATTGCCGCGTACAAGGTGGCCGACCTCGCCAGCAAGTTGACGCAGGCCGGGGCGTTGGTCGATGTGATCCTGACCGAGTCGGCGACGAAGTTCGTGGGGCCGGTGACGTTCGCCGCCGTGACGGGCCGCGCCGCGCTGACGGAGGCCGATTTGTGGCGGCACGATCAGCATGTGCCGCACGTGCAGCTGGGCGAGAAAGCCGATCTGTTGATCATCGCTCCGACGACGGCGAACACCATCGCCAAACTCGCGCACGGGCAAGCCGATAATCTGCTCACGGTAACGGTACTCGCAACGCGCAGCCCGATCATCATCGTACCTGCGATGGATGGCGGCATGTGGTCGAACGCGGCCACGCAAGCGAATGTAGCTATGCTGCGCGAACGCGGCTTTCACATTCTGGGGCCAGCACAGGGCCGCATGGCTTCGGGCTTGATCGGCGAAGGGCGCATGGTGGAACCCGGCGAGATTGTGGGCTTCGCGCGCGTGATCCTGAGCGCGAAAGGACAACTCGCCGGACGAAAGATTGTCGTGAGCGCGGGCGGCACGCACGAAGCGATCGATCCGGTGCGCTTCATCGGCAATCGCTCCAGCGGCAAGCAGGGCTTCGCCCTCGCGCAGGCGGCGATCGATCGGGGCGCGGACGTGACGTTGATCGTCGGCGCAGCGGCTCTGCCCACGCCCATTGGCGCGAAACGCATCGATGTCGAGTCGGCGCAGGAGATGTGCGAGGCCGTGTTGACCGCCTGCCGCGACGCCGATGCGCTGATCATGGCGGCGGCGGTGGCCGATTTCCAGGCCGCGCAACTGGCCGAGCACAAGATCAAAAAGACCAAGGATACGGTGGAGTTCGACGTGCATCTGACACGCACGCCGGACATCTTGCAGGCCGTCAAAGAGCAGAAGGAAGCGATCGGGAAGCCGCAGATCACGATCGGGTTTGCCGCCGAGACGCAGAATCTTATCGACAATGCGTTGGCGAAGCTCAACGCCAAAGGACTCGATCTGATCGTGGCGAACGACGTGGCCGCCAAAGATGCCGGGTTCGCCGTCGACACCAATCGAGTGACGTTCATCGGCGCGGGCGGCGGCGTGGAACCGCTGGCCTTGATGAGCAAGGCGCAGGTGGCGGAACGGGTGCTCGATCGGTTGATCAAGCTGTTGGGCTAGATTCGTGGTATGATTTCGCTATGAAGCTACGTGATTTTGCGGGGCACGTGGTCATTGACGCGCGCAAACTGACTGAATATGCGCTCAATCTAAACAATGAACGCGGCCAGCACAAAGCCAGAGTCTTTGCACGTGTGCTGGGATATAACCAGCAAAATTACGTGGACCTAGCTGAACATATCCAGGCGCAGGCGTTGGATGGCGAAGCAGAAGTCATGCGCGTGGATCAGTTCGGGCAGCACGTGCGGGTTGACCTGGCCGTTAAGGGTACACAGGGGCAGGTTGCCATTGTACGCACAGGCTGGGTGATTGCCCCAGATAGCGATGTGGCCGCGTTGGTGACGGTGTTCGTCAAGGAGTCGCAAAATGATTAGGCCGGAACTATTTGATACCGTCGAATTACTTATCGACTTGCCCGCACAACAACTTCGCGCTGGGGCGCAGGGCGCAATTGTGCAGGCGTACAACGACGACGCCTTTGAAGTCGAGTTCAGCGACGACGCCGGACAAACGCTGGCGTTGTGCGCATTGTCCCCGGCGCAGTTCATCGTCGTTTGGCGCAATGCCAATCACGCCTGGGTTACGCCAGATGAGCAAGCGGCGCAATTGGTTTCACGTTTGCGTGAGCCGGAAAGCCGCGAGGTGATCGATTTCGCGCGCTATCTGCACGTGCGCCGTGCGCGATCGACTGCGCCATCGCTACTTGCCGAACCGTAGAATCAACGCCCGATGTAATTCGAGTACAATAGAAGCGGCGATCGAGATGATCGTCGCTTCATCTTTCTCAGGCAAAATTTGCTCAAAGTCCGCGTCGCGTGGACGAGAGCAAGATGAATTCTTACCAGAAAGAGGACTCATGACTGAACGAACGATTGTGGTACTGGAAGGCGATCAGACCGGACAGGAATTGCTGGAAGAAGCGCTGCGCGTGCTCGATCCGCACGTGCTGCGCGTGCCGCTGAATTTTGTGCGCTTCGATCTATCACTGGAGAAGCGGCGGGAAACGGATAATCAGATCGTGCGCGAGGCGGCAGCGGCGCTGCGTGAACATGGGCTGGGACTCAAGGCCGCGACGATCACGCCGGAGAAAGCGGGCGATGCGGGCAGCCCCAACGCGATCCTGCGCGAAGAGATCGACGGCAAGGTGATTCTGCGCGTGGGCCGCCGCTTGCCCGGCATTCGACCGGTGGGCGGGGTGTATGCGCCGGTCGCTGTGGTCCGTATGGCGGTGGACGATGCCTACGGCGCGCAGGAATGGCGCGCCGGATCAGACGGCGATGAGATCGCATATCGTACCGAGAAGATTTCGCGCGCCACGTGTCACGCGGTCGCCGAGTTCGCTTTTCGCTATGCCAAGAAGACCGGCGCCAAGGTGTTCGGCGGGCCGAAGTTTACGGTCAGCCCGGTGTACGAAGGGATGTTCAAGGAAGAACTTGATGCGGCGGCGAAGCGACACCCACGCGTGCGCTACGAGCCGCAGTTGATCGATGCGACATATGCCTTGCTGCTGGTGAAGGCCGGCGAAGCACTGGTGATCCCGGCGCTCAACCGCGACGGCGATTGCCTGAGCGATCTGGTCTTGCAGATGTTTGGCTCGATCGCGGGGAGTGAGTCGCTGATCCTTAGTTTTGATCAGGACTTCAACGTGCAGACCGTCATCGCCGAAGCGCCGCACGGCACCGCGCCGGGCCTGTACAAGAAGAACATCGCCAATCCGCTGGCGATGATCCTGGCGGGCGCGGCGCTGTTGACCTACGTGGGATCACAGGACGCCGATCGCGCCTCACGTGCGATCTACGAGGCCGCCTTTGAAGCGATCTACGACGGCGTGGCCACATCGGACCTCGGCGGCAGCGCCAGCACCAGCGATTTCACGGATGAAGTGATCAATCGCGTGACGCGGAAGTTGGAAGTGTGGGGAACGCTGGGGTAAGCCTCATCCCCCGGCCCCTTCTCCTGCATCAAAAAGCGCGATGCAGGAGAAGGGGAGTGTGACAATTCGCAGGCGGTGACTTCCCCCTCTCCTGAAAACACCTTTCCGTTTTCAGGAGAGGGGGCCAGGGGGTGAGGCATGCCACGACCTACACGCGGCCAAACATCTCACACGATCGTCCAGGCTGCCCGCGATCTACGGCGCGCCATGACGCCTGCCGAAGAGGTGTTATGGAATGCGCTGCGTGGTCGCCGGTTGCATGGCCTGAAGTTCCGGCGGCAGCATCCGCTGAGCCGTTTCATTCTGGATTTCTACTGTGTCGAGCGACGCCTGGTCGTCGAAGTGGACGGCGGTGTGCATGCCACCCCTGATCAAGTCGCACGTGACGAAGAACGAACGCTGTGGTTGAATGCGCAGGGCATTTGCGTATTGCGCGTAAAGAACGAGGAAGTCGAGAATGATTTGGACGGGGTGTTGAGGCGGATTGTGGAAGAGGCCTCATCCCCCCGACCCCCTTCGCCTGCATCGAAAAGCACAATGCAGAAGAAGGGGGAGAGATAATTCGCATTCGGCGATTCCCCCCTCTCCTGAAAACTGCTTTCCGTTTTCAGGAGAGGGGGCCAGGGGGTGAGGCTTTGGAACCATTCAACCAAGAACTCGCCGTAAAAATCGATCAGTATATCGAGCAGCTCTTCAATCCACACGATGAGGCGCTGGCGCAGAATCTGCAAAACGCCCGTGACGCCGAGCTGCCGACGATCAACGTCTCGCCCAACGAGGGCAAGCTGTTGTATCTCATCGCGAAGATGGCGAAGGCCAGGCGGGTGCTGGAAATCGGGACGCTGGGCGGTTACAGCACTACGTGGCTCGCGCGAGCTTTGCCGAGCGACGGACACGTGATCACGTTGGAGTTGGCTGAGAGACACGCCGCCGTGGCGCGGCAGAATCTTGAGCGGGCCGGCGTGATCGATCGAGTGGAGGTGCGCGTGGGCCGCGCGGCCGATACGCTGCGCCGCATGATCGAGCAGCGCGAAGCCCCGTTCGATCTGATCTTCATCGACGCGGACAAGCCCAGTTACGTGGAATATCTCGATCTGTCGCTGCGGCTGTCACACGCGGGCACGGTAATCCTGGCCGACAACGTGATTCGCAACGGGCGCGTGATCGACGATCGGCCAGACGCCGCAGCAGCGCGCGGCGCAAAGGCGTATAATGAAAGTATGGCCGCGCGGCCTGAACTGGAGTCCATCATCCTGCCGCTTATCCGCGATAATTTGGACGGTCTATCGATCTCGATCGTAAAACGTGAAATCTAGAATGGTTACCAAAATCGTTTACGCCGAACTGGAGTCGAGCCTTTAGGCGGTTTCCGGCTGAAGCCTCGAGTCCGGAGCGTAAACTAAAACGGGAATCGCTCTAAGGCGTAACTGTTGCCCTTATGCATCACGCAGTACGGAGTACGGAGGTTTCGATGAAACTCTACTTTCTGCGCCACGGCATCGCCGATTGGCCCGACTGGGATCCGGCGCGCGATCTTGAACGACCGTTGACCAGGGATGGTGTAAAGAAGATGAAGCAGCAGGCCAGGACGCTGGCTGAGCTGGGCGTGACGTTCGACGCCGTGCTGTCCAGCCCTTACACTCGCGCGTATCAGACCGCCGACATCGTCGCGGCGAAGCTGGGGTTGGAGGTGAAGACCGAGCCGCGCCTGGCTCCCGGTTTCAACCTGGCGAAATTAAAAGAGATCGTCGCCGCCTATGGCGCAGAACAGGCGCTGCTGTTGGTAGGCCACGAGCCGACGTTCAGCCTGACCATCGCGGAGCTCATCGGCGGCGGACGCGTGCAGATGAAGAAAGGTGCGCTGGCCCGCGTGGATGTGAACCGCAACTTGCAGGGCGAACTCGTCTGGCTGCTGCAGCCCAAAATTCTGGCGCAGTGAGGACATATGGACACTTATCAAGCCATTCTTTCGATGCGATCTGTTCGCCAGTTCGATCTCAGCCGCCCGATCGACGAGGCGGCGCTTCACCGGATTTTACAGGCCGGGCGCATGAGCGGCAGCAGCAAGGACTCGCAGCCGTGGTGGTTCATCCTGATCCGAGATCGCGAGACGCTGCAAGCACTATCCAAAACGGGCAATTACGCGCAGCACGTGGCGGGCGCGGCCTTCGCCATTGCGATCGTGTTCGATCCCCAGTTCTATCGGGGCGAGTTCGATTCGGGACGCACGGCGCAGAATATGATGCTGGCCGCATGGAACGACGGCATCGGGTCGTGTATTGCGTCGATGCACCGTGAAGACGACTGCAAGGGCGTGCTGGGCGTGCCGCAAGAGTATCGCTTGCAGCACATCATCTCGTTCGGCTATCCCCTGCCCGTGGAGCAGACCATTCCTGCCGCGCCCAAGCGCCGCCGCCGACCGCTGGACGAGATTGTGAGGCAAGAACGGTGGGGGGTAACTTGACAATGCTAAATTCGCCGGAATACCGTCATTGCGAGCGCTTTTCGCGAAGCAATCTCACAGCCGGTCAAGGGGAGATTGCTTCGTCGCAAACTGCGCTCCTCGCAATGACGCCCTAATCTATCCTTGCCAAGATAATTACTCATTACTCATTAGGATCATCATGTTTCGCAAGAACGAACTTCAAGTGGAAACTCAACGTGATTACACCGCGCTGGCGCAGATCGCCAATCGCACCACGCGCGACATTGTCGCCCAGTACCCCAAGACCGCGCGCCTTTTCGAGAGCCTGCTCAGCGATGCGCGTCTCGCAGCGCAGTGGGACCTGGCCAACTACATCGCCGTGGTCAAGTTGGGTTACAATGATCATGGGCCGATTCACGCGCAGATCGTGACGGCCGCCGCCATGGAGATGATGCAGCTGCTGCATCACGCCGGCGTGGAGTTCGACGTGGTCGAATCCGGCGCGGGTGATCTGGACGACGCGCACGCCGTGGTGCTGGCCGGGATCATGCTCCACGACATCGGCAACCAGATTCATCGGGCCGGGCACGAAGCGTTCAGCGTGGCGCTGGCGCAGCCCGTTCTGGAGCGGCATTTCGCCCCGATCTACGGCGACAATCCGATCAAGCTGCAAGCTGTGCTGGGCTTCACGCTCGGCGCCATCGCCTGCCACGATTGCGATCCCGCGCCGTTGACGATGGAAGGCGCGGTGGTGGCCGTGGCCGATGCCACCGACATGACCAAGGGGCGCGGCCGCATCGCCTTCGATCTGGGCAAGATCGACATCCACTCGGTCTCGGCCCTGGCGATCGAATCGGTGACGATCCAGGCGGGCCGCGATCGGCCGATCGAGATTGTGGTGGCGCTCAGCAACTCGGCCGGCATCTTCCAGCTGGAGCAAATCTTCACCCGCAAACTGATCGTCACGCCATTGAAAGATCACGTCACCATTCGCGCCGTGGCGGCCGCCGACTACCCGGTGTCCGATCAGCGCATCATCCGCAGCGTGGTCTTCGACGGCGCGCGCTTCCGCCTCGACGACGAAGGCGATAAAGTCGCCGATAAAACCACAGGGTAATCCGAGGTGACCTATGCCCGCTCAAATCTCATTGCAACTCGATCAGCCCGCTTACCGCCCCGGGGAAACGGTGCGCGGCACGCTGCACGTTGCGGCCCGCAGCGAGCTGCGCCCGCGCGGGGTGCACATCCACGCTTTTGGTGAAGAAGTCACCACGCTGGGTCCCAACACCCTAATGACGGAGCGATCAAATCCGTTCGATCTCTCGTTCAACGTCTGGTCGCCTACCGCGCACGACGATAAACTGCCCCCGGGCGAGTATGACTTTCCCTTCGAGTTCACCCTGCCCGCCGTGCTGCCGCCGACCTTCAACGGCGAGTTCACGCGCATCCTGTATGTGATCTCGGGCAGAATCGATCGGCCGCTGCACACTGACATTCACCACGAGCATCAATTTCGGGTGCTGCCCGCGCCGCTGCTCGACGCCGAAAAACCGGCGCGCACGACGGCGCAGTCGCCGCAGGGGGTGCGCGTAGAATTGGCGTTGACGGCCAGCGGCTATTATCCGGGCGACACGGTGCGCGGCACGCTGCACATCACCGACCTGGCCGCTCACCAGTTGACGGCCGTCATGGTCGAGATCGTCTCGCGCGAAAAAGCAGAAGCGCACGAATTCGTCGATCACTTCGACAAGGTGCGCGTGCGCGCCGAGATCGATCCGGCCAAGTTGAGCGGTGGTGAGCCGTTCCCGATCGATCTGCCCATCCCGGAAGACGCCGATCCCTCCTTTGTCGGGCAGCACTCGGCCAAGTCGCGCCTGGTGCGCGCCACGCTGCATTACGCCAACGCCCCGGCGCTTATCGCCGAAGTGCCGATCATCCTGGGCGCGAAGTAGGACTAACCTCCCGGAGGCTTGCCGCCTTCGGGAAGTTGTTTCATGGAGACAAGCATTCATGAACGTCAGATCCATCACTGGCAGCGTTCTGCTCCTGACTTTACTGGCGGCCTGCGGCAGCGCGCCCGCGACGCCGCCGGTTGCGCCGACGAACGCGCCCACACCCGTCGTTGCCAGCGCTCAGGTGCAGCCAGCGGCCACCTCGGCGTCAACAGCGCAGCCTCAACCGCCGTCATCGCCCACGCCGCTGCCGCCGACGATCGAACCAGCCGCTACGGCTACCCTTCGTCCTACCCCGCTGCCCGGCAGAATGCCGCTGCTCATTTACCAGAGCGAGCGTGGTCTGCGCGTGGCGTTCGCGGATGGTCGCCCCTACACCGCGGCGATTCATACTCCGCTCATTGCGTCCCTCAGCAGGAACTTGAACGCCGGTATTCGGCCGCGTGAAATGATGGTGGCCCTCTATAACGGCGACAATCCCATGACGCCTGATCAAGAAAATGATTATCCCTTGACTTTGAGCTTGCTGCACGTTCCCTCGGGCCATTCCAAGCCGCTCACACCGTTATTCTCCGCCGAAATGACACAAGCCTTGCAGGAGGCGAACGCCACCGGCGAGCGTGACGCTGCCGTCGAAGCCGGCATCGCCGTGATTGAGAACGATCACACGCTGGCCTGGTCGCCGGATGGCCGCTATCTGGCCTTCATCGCCGCCGTCGACGGGCCATCGTCGGATGTGTACAGTTACGATCGGGATACGGGACAGATCAATCGGTTGACCGACGGGCCGAATCAAGCGGCGCGGCTGTTCTGGTCGCCCGATAGTCAATGGATCATTCACGAAGAAGTCGAATCATTCGGCACGGGCGCGGGCTGGAACGTGAAAGCGGTGTGGGCCGCCGCGCCCGACGGCAGCGGCAATCGCCAGTTGTACGATACCGAATGGAGCGGCGACGAAGTCTTCGTGGACTGGATCACGCCGGATGCGTTCATCGTGTATTCGTGGACGCCAGTCGGATTGCAAAACATCCGCGTGTTTAATCTAGCGAAGGAAGAGGCGCAGCGCATCGGCCCGGACTTCCCAGTTCAGGCTTACGCCGTGGAGGCGAGTTCGCAGACGCAGTTGTACATCGTGGACGATTACACGGCGCGCGAGAACGACGTGCAGGGCGGGCTGTATGGGGATGCGCCTGGACAGCCACCTAAACTGATCGCCCCCGGCAACTGGTACGATGTGCGCTGGCTGCCGCAGGCGCAGTTGTTCTTTGCCAAAGGCGAGAGCGGCGTGATCAGCGTGGCGTTGGATGGCAGTACGCTGGAGTATCCCGCTGCCGAGGCGCTGCCGATCGATTCACCCGACGGCGCGTGGCTGCTGGCTGCGGGCGACGGGAACTACTCTGGCCCGCCCGGCCTGCGGCTCTATACGACGGATGGTGAATTGCGCCGCGCCATCACGCAGGACGCGGTGACGTTCGCTATCTGGGCGCCCGATGCCAGCGGCGTGTTCTACGTCTCGGACGGCATGCTGTACTACGTCGCCATTCCCAACGGCGAGCCGCAGTTGATCGCCGAGGATGTGATCAGCACGGGCGCGGGGGGTATGGGATGGGTCATGCCGTAGCAAGGGAGTGCTCGTCATTCCCGCAGTGGTCAGCGGGAATCCAGTAGAATGACCGTCATAGTGCGCTTATCAGTGCTCTGGATGCCCGACACGCCCAGCGCGCCCCCGCCGCAAAGCGGCGGGCAAGGCGACTACACTCGGGCATGACGCTTGATCAGAAATGAAAAGACTTCCGAGTTCATGAAGACCCCGGACGTCTTTCATTACGCATCACGCATCAATTCATTCGCGCAATCAACCCCCGCAGCGCTTGCTGCGCCACCTGATACTTCGGCTCGATCTCAATCGCGCGGCGATAGCAGCGCAGCGCTTCATTCCACGGGCCGATCTTCTCGTACACGCGCCCCAGGTTCATCCATGGAAAGTGCGGCGACTCGTAACGCGGTGCAGTGGTCGCTTTGAGCAGCCACGCGATGGCGTCGGCATAGTGCCCCTGCTCCATCAAGTACACGCCCACATCGTTGTACGGATTGCCGAAGTCGGGATCGATCTCGATGGCGCTGTAGCATTCTTGAATCGCTTCGTCGTAACGCTGCAGGAACGATAGGGTCCATCCCAGATAGGTGTGCGCTTCGGCGGTGGGATACGCCGCGATGCTGGCGCGATACATCTCGATCGCTTCGGCCAGATCGCCGTTGAGCTGGTAGGCATACGCCTTGCGCCATAGTTCTTCGGCCCGGTAGCGGGCGGAGGTGAGTTCGTCCATCATGCGCCTCTACAAGAGATGATAACACACTTGCCCGCTGTTTGCCTCGGCGATGTGTTCAGTCTATACTGTCCGGCGATAAGCTCCTCCAGCATGGTACCAGCCTGGTAAAAGGAGCAACGACATGAGTCCGCTTGGCAACCTCTCCGGCAAGAAAAACCAGCAGCCCCGATCTCGAAGACGAATTCTACAACCTGATGCAGCAGCAAGCGCTTGATCTCATGGGCCAGGGCGTCAGCCCCGTGAACGCGCCCCGGCTCGCCACCAATCAGGCGGCAGAGATCATGATGCGCCAATACGCCATCCCCATGGACTCCATGGTCAAGATCATCGAGCGCTCCATGAAGCGGCAGCGGTGACGATCGGCAAAGACCTCGGAGGTTTTGATCGATCGCTGTCCTGGCCCGACAATCATTCCGAACGATTGTCGGGCCATGCGCGATCGTCTGCTAAAACCTCCGAGGTCTCGCGCGCCTACTTCACCAAGCCCTGCGCCACCAGCAGTTCCGCATTCAGCAGTGATCCCCCTGCCGCGCCGCGAATGGTGTTGTGCGACAGCACGACGAACTTCACATGGAACAGCGGATCTTCACGCACGCGGCCGACCACGGTGGTCATGCCCTTGCCCGCATCTCGATCGCGGCGCGGCTGCGGTCGATCGGGTTCCGAGCGCACTTCGATCACGCGCTCGGGCGACGACGGCAGCGATCGGACGATCTCGGCCCACTCGTAATCGATCAGCGCCTGCGCGGCTGCCTGCGGCCCGATCGGCTGATCGAACTCCAGCGACACGCAGACGGTGTGCCCGTCGATCACCGCCACGCGATTGGTGTGCGCCGAAATCGTGATCGGCGCGTCGATCACGTAGGGAGATGTCGTCATTGCGAGCGCTGTTTGCGAAGCAATCTCAACATCAAGCGGCGCAAATTGCCTTTCCGCAGGAGATTGCTTCGTCGTCCTGCGGACTCCTCGCAATGACGGGTGCTCACTTGCCAGAACATTCAGCCTCCCCAGCATCTTGAGCGGTTCCGTCTCCACCTTCGGCTCCTCGCCGCCGATGTAAGGCACGACGTTATCGATCGCATCCAGCGAGGCCACGCCCGGATAGCCCGCGCCCGACAGCGCCTGCAGCGACACCACGAAGGCTTTCTTGATCCCAAAGGTATCCAGCAACGGCCGAAAAGCAATCGTGAAACCGGTGGACGTGCAGTTGGGATTCGTCGCGATAAAACCGCTCCAGCCGCGCTGTGCGCGCTGCACTGTGATCAACGCGGTGTGATCGGGGTTGACCTCCGGGATAAGCAGCGGCACGTCGTCGTCCATGCGATACGCCGAGGCGTTGGAGCACACACCGTGCCCCGCCTGCGCGAACGCCGGCTCGATCGCCTTGGCTTGATCCGACGGCAGTGCCGAAAACGCGATGGCCGCGTCGAGACCCGGCTCGGTCGGCACGACCTTCATCGATCGCGCATAGTCCGGCATCGGTCGATCGAGCACCCAGCGGCACGCCTCGCCGTACAACTGCCCCACCGATCGATCTGATCCCGTCAACGCCGTCACTTCAAACCACGGATGATTTTCCAACAACTGCACAAAGCGCTGACCCACGGCTCCGGTTGCGCCGAGAACGGCAACTTTGATCTTTGACATGAGTCCTCCACAAGGAATGAAGTAAAACGTAATGCGTAAAACGTAATCAGCTCGTTACGTTTTACGTTTCACGTTTCACGCACCTCGCAACACGTGACAACACTGTAAACAGCCTTAACCTTACGAATTGACAATGAGCCGATGAATCGCCCGCACCGCCGCATCCGCGTCCCCCTTATCAACAATCAAACTGATGCTGCACTCACTGGAACCCTGCGCAATGGCGATGATGTTGAGCCGCTCCGCGCCCAGCGCGCCGAACACGCGTCCGGCAATGCCCGGCGTGTGCCGCATCCCCGCGCCCACCACCGTCACGATCACCACATTCTCCATCACCGCGATGTCGTCGATGTCGCGGTCGGCCAGTTCACGCCGGAACTCGTCGTGCAGGGCCGCGCACACGCTGGCCGTCAGATTCTCCGGCACGGTGAAGCAGATGCTCTGCTCGGACGAGGCCTGCGTGATCAACGAGACGCTGGTGTGCGTGCGCGCCACTGCGCCAAAGGTGCGGGCGGCTACGCCCGGTACGCCCAGCATGCCGCGCCCTTCCACCGTGATCATCGTCTGGCCGCGAATCACCGTCACCGCTTTGACGCCGCCATAGATATGACCATTGTCTTTGACAATCTGCGTGCCGGGCTGCTGCGGATTAAACGTGTTCTTGATCCACAACGCGATGCCGCGCTCGACGACGGGACGAATGGTCTTGGGGTGCAGCACCTTCGCGCCGTAGTAGGCCAGTTCGGAGATTTCGCGATACGTGAGTTCGGGCAAAGTCCGTGCCGCCGGATCGATGCGCGGATCGGTGGTCATCACACCGTCGACATCAGTCCAGATCCACACCTCGGCGGCGTCCAGCGCCACGCCCAGGATCGCTGCGCTGAAATCGCTGCCGCCGCGCCCCAGCGTCGTGATCGCGCCGTCCTGCGTCGCGCCGATAAAGCCTGTCACGATCGGCGTCACGCCCTTGTCGAGCAGCGGATTCAACCGGGCTTGTGTTTTCGATCGGGTGAGATCACCGATCGGGTTGGCCGCCTGAAAATGCGCATCGGTCACGACGATCTCAGACGCCTCGATCGGTTCCGCCGCGATCCCGATCGATTTCAAGTAAGCCGCGATCAATTGAATGCTCATGCGCTCGCCCAGCGAACCGATCGCATCCAGCGCGCGCGGCGAGGCTTCGCCCAGCACGTTGACCGCGTGACACAGCGACTCGAACTCGCTCAGATACACCTCCACCGTCGCGCGCGCCACCGACGAATGCTGCGGTTGCGTGACCAGATCATTGAGCGCCGCGATATGTTTGGCGCGCAAGTCCTGCGCGATCGATCGAAAGGTGTTGGCGTCGCCGTCGGCGGCGGTGTGTGCTCCTTTGAGCAAGGCATCGGTTACGCCGCTCATCGCCGAAGAGACCACGACCACGCGCGGCCAGTCGGCTTGCGCCGCGCGCACGATGTCGGCCGTGGAGCGAATCGCTTCGGCGCTGCCCACCGATGTGCCGCCGAACTTCATGATGAGTGTGCTCATGGATTCCTCCGGTTTTCTTGGTGTGTCATTCCCGCGTGTCTCCGGCGGGAATCCAGTAGACAATCAGCACGATCTGCCTATCGTCAATCTGGATGCCCGACACAAGCGCTCGGGCATGACGTGCGAACAAAAAAACGCGAAGCCGTTTGGCTCCGCGTCAGGTGCTGCTGATGGTACTGTGTTCCACTCACGACGAAGCGACGGCTGCCCGGAGGGGCGTCGTGGTCATGGTGGTGGTCATCATGCCGTACAATAGTGCAACCATGGCCGCAAGTGTACCCGCGCCGCCGCGCAGCGTCAACTGGCAATCTCCAACGATTTCGTCATGAAACAGTAATGCACTTTGCACAAAATTGAGGTAAGATTGCGGCAGCCACTGTTCCTGAAAACCCGGTTGCTTTCCCTGTTTGATCTGAGTCACGCTCGATGAGGAGGCGGTATGCGCAGACACATGGTGATGCGTTTGCTGTTGATCGTAGCCTTGCTGCTGGCCGTGGCGCCGCTGTCGCTGGGCGCGTCTGCCCGGCCTGAGCAGGCGGGCACGCAAGCAGCGTTCAATCGCCTGCAGGCGCGGACCAACAGCGCCCTGACGGTGAACTGGGATGCTCGATCGGAAGTGCCGAACTTCCTGACGGGTGTTGAGGCGGCCGCGCGGCTGCCCTATCAACCCACGGCGGCGGAACGCGGCAACCCGATCGCGATTGCGCGCGGCTTTCTCGACGAGAACCGCGCGCTCTTCAAACTCCGCAGCGTGGCCGAAGAACTGCAATTCCTCCGCAACGAGAGCGACAAGCAGCTGGGCTGGTCGCACGTGCGGCTGGCGCAGGTTTACCAGGGGCTTCCCGTCTTTGGCTATCAACTTGTGGTCCACCTCGATTCGCAAAATCAAGTCGTGACCGTCAACGGCCACTTCCGCCCGGAGATCGATCTGGACACGACGCCCAAAGTGAGTCAAGCGGACGCGGAACAATTGGCGTTGGACGATCTGCTCAACGCACAGCTAGAACCCGATCAGCGATCGCGCGTCACAGCAACCATCCTGCGCGACAAGACGCAATTGATGATCCACGTCGATCGGGACGATCAGCCGCGCCTGACGTGGTACGTCACGATCATGACCGACGCGCCGCTGGGACAGTGGCGCTACTTCGTCAATGCGCGCCGCGCGCAGGTGGTGCACCAATTCGACAGCATCGCGCACGGCAAGCGGCGCATGACGTACAGCGCCGACAACTCCACCGACATCCCCGGCCGCCTGTTGATCGATGAAGGCGAGCGCTCCAAGGACGCTATCGCGCAGGCCGCGCACGACGGCGCCGGCAAAGTGTACGACTACTACTTCAACACCTTCAAACGTGACGGCCTCGACGATCAGGGCAGCCCGCTGGTCTCCACGGTGCACTACGGCAGCGATCCAGAAGATGCCGAGAATGCCGCGTGGATCGGCGAAGCGCAGCAGATGATCTACGGCGACGGCGGCAAAATCTTCAAGCCGCTGTCGTACGGGCTGGACGTCGTCGGTCACGAATTCACGCACGGCATCATCGACAATACGTCGGGCTTGATCTACGAAGGCCAGTCGGGCGCGCTGAATGAATCCTATGCGGACGTGTTCGGCGCGTTGATCGATCGGGGTAACTGGACGATCGGGGAAACCGTGATCAAGTCGCCGCCGTATCCGCTCAAGTTCCTGCGCAGCCTGCAGGATCCCACCGGCGGCGGTAACTACGACGCAGCCGATCCGTTGAACAGTGTGGGCCAGCCCGCGCACATGAACGACTATGCTGATCTGCCCTACACGCGCAAAGGCGACAATGGCGGCGTGCACGTCAACAGCGGCATCCCCAACCTGGTGGCTTACTTGATTGCGCGCGAGCTCGGGCCGGAGAAGATGGAGCAGATTTACTATCGCACGCTGACCCAGTATCTCACGCCCAACTCGGATTTTGCCGATGCGGCCCGCGCCACGATCCGCGCCGCGAAGGATCTATACGGCAACACCGAAGGCAACGCCATCAACCTCGCCCTGCCCAAAGTGGGTCTCAGCGCCGAGGGTTCCTCGCAGACACCGCCGCCCACCAGCACGCCTACCTCGCCAGGCAAGAAGCAGCCGGTGCCCAGCGAAAAAGTTCCGGCGGGCTGCACCAATTTGATTGTGAACGGCGCGTTCGAAGGCGACGGCGGTTGGATCTCGATCGTGGGCAAGGGCGAGGACAACCTGATCGAGACGGAACTGCCGCACACCGGATCGCGCAGCGCGTGGCTGGGCGGCACGGACAAAGAGCCGATCATGTACATCTATCAAGACGTGAAGATTCCGGCCAATGCCACCCAGGTGCAGCTGGCCTACTATCGCCTGGTGCATCAGGAACTGGCGGACTCGGCCGATTTCTTTGTCGACGATGCCAATTTCACCGTGCTGGCCGCCACCACCAAGGGCGACGTCATCGGCACGATCGAAGAGCTGCTCTCGTCGGACGGCGACGACACGTGGGCGCAGGCGCAGTTTGACATCACCGGGCTGGCGGGCAAGACCGTGCGCCTGGCCTTCCATTCGGAAAATCCCAAGGGCAACATTAGCAGCCTGTTCGTGGACGATGTGACGCTGCTGGCCTGCACCACGGGCGGCGGCGGACCGACCACGCCCAAGACCAAATCGCAGGAGCAGGTGTATCTGGAAGGCACTATCGCCAACTCGGACACGGGGCGCGGCATCGAAGGTGCGCAGGTATTCATCTTGAAGGAAGGACTCAGCGCCAGCGACGCCGCGGCGGACGACACCGTGACGCGCAATGAAGTGATCGCCTCGGGCGTGAGTGATGCGTCGGGCTTCTATCGCACCGATGTCGCCATCCCGCGCGGCAGGACGTACAGCGCCATCGTCATCGCGAAAGGTTATCGTCCCATCGTGGCCGATGACGGCATCGACGTGCCGTCGAACGCGACGAATCCCTATCAAGTGGATGCGACGCTGAGGAAGAGCAAATAGCGCTACCACGTCATTGCGAGCCCACGCAGGGGCGAAGCAATCTCCGTATCGATGGAATGAGATTGCTTCGTCGCGGTTCGCGCTCACCTGCCCCGCGCTTCTCAGCGGGGTCGCAATGACGAAATGAGGACTCCATGACCGACAAACCCATGTGTTGCATCTGCCACGAACCTGTCGAAGAACCGTTCAACATGTTGGGCGGACGCCTGTATTGCGCCAGACATTTCGCCGTGGTCAACAAGCCACACCCCGGTTTCTGGCGCGCCGGGGTGATCCAGCTGATCGGCATGGCGATCTTCGCCGTGGTCGTCGCCGTCATCGCCGGGAATCTCGGCCCGCTCGATCGCACCGCGCAGCTCGTCGTCGGCCTGTTCCTCGCCAGCGTGCCGAGCGCGTTGTGGCTGCTTTATTTCTACCGGCAAGATCGCCTGGAGCCGGAGCCCAAGACGCACATCGGTCTGGTGTTTGTGGCGGCGCTCGTGTTGACTGATTTTCTGGCGCTGCGCGTGATCAACGATTGGTTCCAGGTGGGCGTGTGGGCTTCCGCCAATACGTGGACGTCGCTGCTGGCCTCGATCTTGATCAATGGTTTCATGTTGCAAGCGTGCATGTACATCGCCGTGCGGCTGGTCTACACCGGCGCGGAATTCGACGAGCGCATGGACGGCATCGTGTATGGCACGGTGGCAGGACTGGGCGTGGCAACGCTCTTGAACCTGCACTACATCATCGACAATCAGGGCGTGGCACTGGCGCCGGGCGTGATCAATGTGGTGACCACGGCGCTGGCGCAGGCCTCGTTCGGCGGGCTGATGGGCTGGTTTATGGCCGAAGACAAATTCACCGAGCGGCGCTTCTGGTTCGTGCCGCTGGGCTTTACGATCGCCGCGGTGTTGAACGGCTTGTTTAGCTGGCTGATCAACGAAGTGAGCGCGGCGGGGCTGGGGGTGGAACCCATCCGATCGTTGATCCTGGGCCTGCTGGTCGCCCTCGCCACGTTTGGTGTGCTGGTGTGGCTGATGCACTTCTCGACACAGGTGACCTTGCGGCGTAAAGCGTGATGCGTGTTGCGTGACGGGCGTCGTCATGCCCGAGTGCTTCCATCGGGCATCCAGGTCCGCTGTTAACCAATTTTCTGGATTCCCGCTAGAAGCGCGCGGGAATGACATCGCTCCACAGGGGATCGTGAAAGAGATGATCTATGACCATTGACACAACTCCCGAAGATCGATTCTTAGGCGTGCCGCATCTGGGCAAAGACCTGGGCGTGGCGTTCGTCGTGATTGTGGCGCTGCTGCTGGGCTGGCTGCTGCGCGAAGCGACGCTGAATCGCACCATCGCTTACCAGGACAGTGAGACGGGGTTCAGTCTGCAGTTCCCGGCGGCGTGGGGCGCGGTCGATTCGCTGCAAGATGTGCTGCTGAAGGTCGAGAATCCCGCCACCGATTCAGCCTACAAGACCAACCTCGTGGTCGAAGCGCGCGATCTCGATCCGCAGAACCCGCCCACGCTGCAAGAGTTCGTCGATCGGCGCGTCACACAGAAGGGCAGCCTGACAGGCTATCACTTCATCCGCGAGCAGGATGCCACAGTAGACGGCAACAAGGCGCGCGAGCTCGTGTATGCCTACGTCGTGCAGCCCATCGATCAACCGCGCCGCGTCTCGCTGCCGGTCGTTGTCGCCGCGCGCGAGTTCATCGTCGTCGGGCCGGATCGTGTGTACTACATCACCGTCGCCGCGCCGGAGAATGAGTTTGATGCGGCCAGCGTTCGGCTGGATGGCATTTTGAATACGGTGGACATTCCATGAACGACGAAACGCTGGGAACATTGTCTGGTGGGCCACGTGATGATCGCCTGCAAGCCAATGACGATCGTTTGAAGTTGCCGCGCAAAGCGTTCATCGCATTCCGGCAGAGCGGCGGCCTGCGTTTCAGCACACGCGAGGTGATCGTGTACAACGACGGACGCGTCATCACTCGCCGGCAGGGCAAGCTCGGCGCGGGGGAAGGATCGCGGCGCATCACGCCCGAGGAAGTGGCTGAGCTCAAGGAGATGATTCAGCAGAGCGGCTTCTTGGGGCTGCCCCGCACGATCGGATCGCAAAACCCCGACGGCTATGCCTACGAACTGAGCGCGCGGCTGGGCCGCCAATCGAGATCGATCGAATTCTTTGACGGCAGTCTCCCCGCCGAATTACAGCCATTGCTGACTCAACTCAAAGCCCTCTCCAAGATAGACGACGCGCAGGGACAAAAACCGCGATGAAAGAATCACGACGCTGTCCAGAGTGTGGCGCAACATGGACTGGCGAGATAACCTGCGAAACGCACTTCCACCAGATGCTTTTCTGGGAAGCAGAAACTCCGGCGTATGGCAAAGTGCATCACCTGATGGTGTTGTGCTATCACTTACAGCATCCTCGCCTGTACTCGCCGGAGGGGTTGAACGAAGCGCGTCGCCTGTTGGTGGAGTTTGTCGAGCACGATGCATCGCCCGTCGACGTGAGAAAACGCAATCGAGCGCGGGTGGATTCTGGCAACCGGAATTGGAAGATCAAGGCGTCAGCCACCTCGCATGGATCGTACGAACGTGACATGGCGTGGCCGATGACGGCCGTCGATGTCGTCGCAGGTGGGGCAGACTATTACTGCGACAATGTGCGTCAGTGGGCGCAATCGATCAACGAGATGCTCACCGCGGTACGCTGATCGATGAACAAGGTCATGTTGCTTGACTCTGCTGACAAATGGCTTATACTGAATTCCAGAGATAAGGCGTTATGCACCCCCGTAGGCGTGTGTGTGGAATTCACTTCATTTAGTCCACAATTAAGCGGCTTGACTAACCACCGATGGCGAGAAAGCCCTCAGAACACTTCCAGAGGATCACAACAAACACGGTTCCAAGTGCCATGATTTTTTAGTGCGAGGTCCCACACAAATGACACACTCCATCATCATTGTCGGCGCCGGTATCGCTGGACTCTCGGCCGGATGCTACGCCCAAATGAATGGCTACCAGACCCGGATCTTTGAGCTGCACGACAAGCCCGGCGGGCTATGCACCTCCTGGACACGCAACGGCTACACGTTTGACGGTTGTATCGAATGGCCGCTCGGCTCGAAGGCCGGGACCGACATGAATCGCATGTGGCAGGAGTTGGGCGCCGTGCAAGGCCGACAGTTCATCGACTACGCCGTGTTCCAGCGCATCGAGGGCCGCGACGGCCGGGCACTGTCGATCTATGCGGACCTCGATCGACTGGAACGACACATGAAGGAATTGTCTCCGGCCGATTCCGCCGCGATCGAGGAACTCTGCAACGTCGGGCGCCGCTTCATCCCGTTCGTCGATCTGGACAGCCCAGCCGGCCTGATTGAGGGGATCAAGATGAGCATCCGGATGGTGCCCTTCATAGGCTTGATGCTAAAGTACGGCAAGATTACAACGGAAGCATTCGCCGCACGGTTCAGCGATCCCTTCCTGCGTCAGGCCATAATGGCCTTTGCCGACGTCAACGGCGGCAAAGGCCTTCCGGTAGCAGGACTGATGTACACGCCAGCCGCAATGCATCTTCATAACGGCGGCTATCCCCTGGGCGGCTCACTCGAGTTCGCGCAAGCCATCGAACGCCGCTATCTCGATCTCGGAGGCGAGATACTCTACAGGTCATGTGTCGAAAAGATACTGACAGAAGCAGACCCGTCAGGCCGAGGCGACCGCGCCGTCGGTATTCGCCTCGTCGACGGCGCCGAGCATCGCGCCGACGTCGTCATCTCTGCGGCTGATGGTCACGCCACCATCTTCGACCTGCTGGAAGGCCGCTATATGAGCGACAAGATGCGCGCCTCATACGAGAAGCGGCCGATCTATCCATCCTGGGTCCAGGTCTCGCTCGGCGTAGCGCGCCATTTCTGCGATGAGGCACAAACGGTCAGCTATTGGCTCGACGAGCCGATCGATCTCGCGGGGGAGAAGGTCGATCGCATCGATGTTCGTCACTTTGGCCTGGATCCTTTGATGGCGCCGCCGGGTAAATCGGCTTTGGTTGTGCGGTTCACGTGCGATC
Source organism: uncultured Anaerolineae bacterium (assembly GCA_964398185.1). Taxonomy (GTDB): domain Bacteria; phylum Chloroflexota; class Anaerolineae; order Fen-1058; family Fen-1058; genus Fen-1058. The sequence goes on from CAYNML010000017.1 coordinate 49,641, forward strand.
ACGCCTACTGGAAGGCGCTCTACCAGGATCCCGAGCGTTACGAGACGGCGAAAAAGGGCCTTGCCCTCAAGGTCATCGATCGACTGGAGCGCCGCCTGCCGGGTATCGCCGGACAGATCGAGGTGGTCGACGTCGCGACGCCCATGACCGTCGAGCGCTACACCGGCAATTGGCAAGGCTCGCGGATGGGATGGTTGATCACGACCGATGTGTTCATGACCGCGGCCAAAGGGATGGATAAGACGCTGCCCGGCCTGACGAATTTCTACATGTGCGGGCAATGGGTGGAACTGGGCGGCGGCTTGCCCACGGCGGCAGGCTCGGGCCGGGGTTTGATCCGTATGCTGTGCAAGCAGGATCGGAAGAGGTTCAGCACCAGTCTGCCAACTGCATCGTAAAGCGCTCACTTCAGCTATTCTCCTCAAGAGCGCGCCTGCCAAGCGCGTGCGACGGACTCGCGCCAGCGGCGGCTGACGCCGGGCGTTAGGTCGCTCATGACCAACTCGGATTCATGATAAATGCTCGTTGCAGAGGAAACGTTGATCAATGAACGATCGCGTTCTTGTGTGGGACGGCTGTAAGAATGTGCGCGATCTCGGCGGCCTAAGGACTTCAGACGGCCGCCTGACTCGTTGGCGGGCGGTTGTCCGCTCAGATACTCCGGCCAGGCTCACCGCCACCGGATGGTCAGCGTTGTACGCCTATGGCATCCGCACCATCATTTCGCTCCGCACGGATGGTATGCAGGAGGACGAACTCAACTTCACGTCACCGTATGCCGACCTCGCCACAGTGCAGACCGCCATCGAAGACGTTACGGATGAGGAATTCGTACAACAGTGGGCCGCCACCGACCTGTGGTGCACGCCGCTCTATTATCAGGATGCGCTGCGGCGCTGGCCGGAGCGGCATGCGACCGTTGTGTCGGCGATCGCCCGGGCGCGGCCGGGTGGCGTTCTGTTCCATTGTGTCCGCGGCCATGATCGCACGGGCATTGTGACGCTGTTACTGCTGGCGCTCGTCGGCGTGGCGCCGGAGGAGATTGTGGCCGATTATGCGCTCAGTGTCGATCCCGAGCGCGATGAACTTCTGGCCCGTGAGCATACCTCGTTTCGAGACGTTCTGCTCAGCGCACTGGACGGGCTGAACATTGATCGCTATTTGGGAATGGGCGGAGTAAGTCCAAGTGATTTGGCCGCCGTTCGCCAGCGGCTACTCGGATAAGCGGTCCACGTACACATTCTATGGGCGGCCCAACGCCGTACATTGAACACCAAAAAAGAGACCGGAGTCCTTCACGAACTCCGGTCTCGTTTCACTTATCGCTCTTACTCGTCAGCTATGCAAAAAATCGTCCAGCGCCTTCTTGCTGATGCGATACTGTGTGCCGATCTGCTTGGCCTTGATCTGCCCCTCGGTGATCATCGCCATCACGTCGGCTTCAGACACCTTCAGGTAGTTGGCCGCTTCGGCGGGTGACATCACTTCCGGAGCGGGGCCCCCACCTGTCGGCGCGACGGGGGCTGCTTGCTGCGCGGGCGGTTGTTGCGGCGGCTGCTGCATCGCCTGAGTCATTGCGCCCGCCATCATTTGACCCATGCCCAAACCTGCGCCTAAGCCAACGCCCGCACCGGCGACGCCACCGCTCGGATTCTGCGCCGCATCGCGAATGCCGCGCGCCGCCTGGAATTGGATGTACTTCTGCATGTCGCCGATGGCGCCCATCTGCGCGCGCTCGTCGATGGCCTTGGCCGTCTCTTCGGTGGGGCTGATCGATCGGACATAGAGGGTCTTCAGCATGATACCCATCTGTTTGAAGTCGTCACCCACCTTGGCCTTGGTACCCACGCCGATCTCGTCGTACTTGGCAGGCATGTCCAGGAACGGAATCTTGATCTCGCCCAGCAGGTCCGTCATCTTGCTGATGATGATGCCGCGCAGCATGCCTTCAATCTCCGGTGTCTCATACACGCCGCGCACGCCCACCACCTTGTTCACGAACAACGCCGGATCGTTGATCTCCATCGAGTACACGCCGTTGGCCCGCAAGCGCACCATGCCCAGATCGGGATCACGGAAGGTCACCGGCTCCGGTGTGCCCCACCCCATATCAAGGTAAGTGCGGGTGCTGACGTAGTATACCTCGGCGGTGAACGGCGTCTTGCCACTCGTCGCCAGGCCGATGAGACCCGACAAAATCGGCATATTGGCCGTGGTGATCGTATGACGGCCGGCGCCAAACACATCCATCGCCTTGCCGTCGCGGAAGAACACGGCGGCCTGCTGCTCGCGCACAATCACCTGCGACCCCAAACGAAAATCGCCCGAACCGCGCTCGGGAATGCGGTGCACCATCTCGCGGCCGGATTCATCGCTAAACTCGACGACATCAATAATGCGGGGCATGGCAATCTCTCCTCAGAAGATTTCTTGGTGAGCGTCTCTTCCGCTCCTCGACCGCGTCCGCGCGGTCGAATCAAACCGCGCGGACGCGGGTTGAGAGCGCTTTTTATATGGAACCGACCAACAGGTGTTGGCGCTTATCGTACAGATCGTTCAAGCCGGTGCAGATGCGCCTGACGGTGTTCATGGCGGCCTTCAACGCGTCGGGGCCGGTCGGGGCGGGAGCCGCGCCTTCGGCAGCAGGCGGCGCGGGCATCACACCCAGCGCCACGCGGCATTGATCGATCGCCAGCGCCAGGTTGTCCGCCTCACTCAGCAATTGATAATCGAAATTGTACAGCTGATCGAGTTGATCTTCTTTCACCTGCACGGCGTCAAACAAACCGGCATAACCGCGCGGCGCGGTCTTCACGCGATCGATGAAGGTGCGCAGTTTCACGGCGCTCTGCTCCACGTCGTCGACGTACTCGAACCCACCGCTGGACAGCATATCGGTCTGCAATTCCGACAGCCGATCGAGTTGATCGGTGAACCTGGCGGCCACCATGTCGCGCACAATCTTGTCCGCGTCACGGCGTGTCTCTTTTTCCATGTAGCCTTTGAAGCCGGGGATCTTGGAGAGGATTTTGGCGAACCCGCCGCGCTGTTCTTTGATTTGACCAGTCAAGTCCGTCATGGATAGCTCCTGTGCAGGGATTGAGGGTTGTGGTCGCGTTGTACGCCATAGATTTTACCACAACCATGCGGCCACCCAACCGACAGCGCGCTGACGCTTGCCGCACAACTCGGCCAACACTTGGTTATTTTTTGGTTTGACAAAGTGCGCTTCCAACATTACACTTAATTTACTTAAGCCAGGCGCTCATCCATTTCGTCCTCCAAACCAACCCATCCGCTTCATGAACCAGATTCATGACATCGGAGTCATATCGTGACCGCACTCAATCAAGACCTGCTCCTTCGCACCCCTAACATCTACGCGTGGGGCGGCGGCTTCGATCTGGCGCCTGATGGCCGCGCGATCGTGTACATGTGGAACGGCAGCGGCCACTGGGAGTTGTACCTCCTGCCGATCGAGGGCGGCACGCCCCGCCAGTTGACTTCCAGCCCGGAAAGCAAGATGTTTCCGCGTTTCGCGCCGGACGGCAGGCGCATCGCCTACTTGCAAGACTACGACGGCGACGAATGCTTCGACGTGCACGTGCTCGATCTGGCGAGCGGTCAGATCACCAACCTGATGCGCGACACGCCCGACGAGGGGCTGAACGAATTTTTGCGCTGGTCGCCAGATGGCCGCTGGATTTACTACGCCTCCAACCGCGACAAAGACTTCGCCATCTTCGCCGTTTCGGTTGAGGACGGCGCCGTCAAGCGCCTGACGCACCACGCCGCCAGCGATGTCTTCGTGGAACCGTCGCCCGACGGGAAATGGTTAGCCGTGCAGGCCATGGCCGACGGGCAGAATCACGCCCTCTATCTGGCGCCCACCGACGGCGGCCCCGAGCTCCGCGTGGGCGAAGCGCACGGCCTGCTCGACGCCGAGACGCCCGCCTGGTCGCCCGACAGCCGCCGCCTCGCGTTTGTATCCGCCGATAAAGGCATGTCCGACGTGGCAATCTACGATCTGGCTGCGCGCACGATCGAGTGGCTGACGCCCGGCGATTGCGAATACTACTTTCCGGCGTGGTCGCCGCAAGCCGATCGGGTGTTGTACCTCGCCAGCCGCGACGCCAGTTTCGATCTGGTGTTGCACGATCTACAGCGCGGCCCGGAGATCATTCGCCTGCGACCGGGCATCCACAACCAGGCGCGCTTCACCGCCGATGGCGCGTCGCTGGTCTTCACCTATGGCGGCCCGGCGCATCCCTCTGATCTGTGGTCGCTGCGCCTGGCCGATCGGGCGGCCACCCAACTGACCGATTCACTCCCGCCGCAAATTGATCGATCGGTCTTTGTGCAGCCGACGCACGTGTGGTATCCCAGTCTCGATGAGGGGGTGCAGGTTCCGGCGCTGCTCTATCGGCCGCGGCAGACTCGAGCGGACCAGCTGCCCCCGGCGGTGGTCTATGTGCACGGCGGGCCGACGGCGCAGCAAGACAACGACTGGTATCCGTCGATCCAGGATTTTGTGACGCGCGGCTACGTGGTCTTGTGCCCCAATTATCGCGGCAGCACCGGCTACGGCAAAGCCTTCCGCGAAGCGAACCGGTTCGATCTGGGACGCGGCGACACCAACGACGTGGCCGCCGGCGCCGACTATCTGGTGCGGGAAGGCCTGGCCGACCCGAACCGCATCGCCGTCACCGGCATTTCCTACGGCGGCTTCATGACCATGACGTGCACCACGCAGCATCCCCACAAATGGGCAGCGGGATCGGCGCTGGTGCCGTTCGTCAACTGGTTCACCGAGCACGCCAGCGAGCGCGAAGACCTGCAATACTGGGACGATCAGAACATGGGCGATCCGGTAAAGGACTACGATCGGTGGTATGCCAACTCGCCGATCTTCTTCATCGATCGGATTACCGCGCCGATCCAGTTGATCGCCGGGGGCAATGACGTGCGCTGCCCGCCGGAAGAAGCCGAGCAGGTGCGCGACAAACTGATCGCGTTGGGGCGGCCCGTGGAGATGATCGTCTACGCCGACGAAGGGCACATCTTGCGGCAGTTGGACAATCGGGTGGACGCCTACCGCCGGCGCGCGGCGTTCATTGATCGCTATCTGAAAGGGTGACAAACACATCGTGATCGAAGTGACCTTCCTTGGAACCGGCTCGGCCATGCCGCCGCGCGACCGCGGCAATACGGCCTTTACCGTGCGCACAGAGAACCTGCTCTTCCTGGCCGACGCTGGCCCGTCAGTGTTTGGCGACTTGCAGCGGGCGGGCATCGAACCGGCCAGCATCGACGCCATCTTCCTGTCGCACGGCCATGCCGATCACGTGCTGGGCTTCCCGCAGTTGGCGCTGCTGCAAAAATTTGTCACCAAAGATCCACCGCTGCGCATCTACTGCACCGCCGACGTGCGCGATAAAGTGACACAGGTGACCACACTGACCTTTCCAGAAGCCGCCGACGGCTTGCCCAATTTTAACTGGATCGAACTGGCCGAGGGGCCGCGCCAGTATCACGATCTGACCGACGAGATTCAGTTGACCACCGAGCTGGTCTTTGGCCCGCCGTACATGCCGGTGCTGGGCCTGCGCCTGGACTTTTTCGACAAGGGCATATCGCTGGCCTTCTCGGCCGACACCGCGCCATCGGATACGGTGGCCAGCCTGGGCCATAATGTCGATCTGCTCATTCACGAAGCCTCGTTCAGCGCCACCATGCAGCCCGATGTCAGCCCCGAGATATTCTTTCATTCCGACGCGCGCCAGGCCGGACAGATCGCGGCGCGCGCCGGGGCCAAGCGCCTGGCGCTGGTGCACCTGAGCCGGCTGCACGGCAATCACCGCCGCGTGCTCAGCGCCGAAGCCGCCGAATATTTCAAGGGCCTGATCCTGGTGCCGGATGACGGCGATGTGATCCAGCTCGACACGGTCGGACTGACCTCACCCTCGTTGTCGGCACTCTAAGCACGGACAAAGGAGCAGCGATGCGCGTCTTGATTGCAGTTGATATGGAAGGCATCTCCGGCGTAGTCCATTGGGATCACGTCAAACCCGGTCATTTTGAATATGACCGCTTCCGCCAGATCATGACCGATGAAGTAAACGCCGCCATCGACGGCGCGCTGGACGGCGGCGCCACCAGCGTGGTGGTCACCGACGGGCACAACGACGGGCGCAACATTCTCATCGAAAAGCTGCATGCCCCCGCCCGGCTCAATTCCGGCTCGCCCGCGCCATTGTCCATGGTGGAGGGTGTGCAGCAAGCCGAGGTGGTGTTCTTCATCGGTTATCACGCCCGCGCCGACACACCCGAAGCGATTCTGTGCCATACGTGGACGGATCAAGTCCGCAACGTGTGGTTGAACGATCGGGCCGTGGGCGAGATTGGCTTGAATGCCGCCGTCTGCGGATCGTTCGGGGCGCGCGTGTCGTTGATCACCGGCGATCGGGCGGCCGTGCAGGAAGCGATCGATCTGCTTGGCCCGATCGAATCCGTCGTGGTCAAGACGGCCAGCGGACGCATGAGCGCCGAATGTCTGGCGGTGGAGGAAACCCGCACCGCGATCCGGCACGCTGCCGCACACGCCATGGTGCGCCAGATCCCGCCGCTGATCATCGCACCGCCGATCCGCCTGCGCGTGCAGCTCACCCGCCCGGAACAAGTAGATAAAGCCCTGCGCGTGCCGGGATCGAAGCGCCTCGACGGAGTCACGCTCGAATGGGTGGGCGAAGACATGGTCAGCGTTTACCACGCTTTCCGCGCCATGGCCGGTTTGGGGAATTAACAAAGGGCAATCACACAGACTTCCAACGTCTTGCAGATGTCGGAAGCCTACTTGATCTCATCCGCTGGTTCGGCCACCGGCAGCGGCGCGCGCCGGTTGAAGCGCGCCGCCAGATTGATCACAAACTGCTCCAACTGCTGGTGATAGCGATAGAACGCCAGCGCCAGCAGCACCCCGCCCGCAATCACCCCCACGATCAACGCCGGGGGCAGCACCGTGGCATAGGCCACCAGCCAGCACTGCACGATGACGCTGGGCATGCGGCCCACCGCCGCCAGCGGGATCATCAACTTCAATGACAGGTGGCTCAACCCGATCGCATAACAGGCCAGATCGTCCGGCACCCACGGCATAACGAAGATGATGAAGAAGAAGATCGGCCCGCGCTTCTCCGTAAACCGATCGAACGTGGCCATCGACTTCGGATCGATCAGTCGATCGACCAACGGACGCCCGAAGCGCCGCCCTAAGATCATACACAACGCCGAGCCAATCGCCAGCCCGATAAAGGCGTACAGCACGCCCTGCCAGAAGCCAAACACATACGCGCCCACGATGGCCAGCAAACTGATCGGCGAGATCGACAGCACCGTTTGCACGATGATCATGCCAATCAAGACCAGCGGCCCCCATACGCCGAAGCCTTCAATCCACGCGCGCACCCGTTCCTGATCGGCCAGAAAACTGATCAGCGGCGGCCCGCCGACAAGGAAGCCCGCCACAGCCACCACGATAAAAATAATCAGCACATTCCAGCGTTTTTTCATCGGTCGTTGGCAGTTAGTTGCTGGTAGTGAGTTGCTGGTTGTTCAGCGCTGGTCGCCAGCAACTTAATGGTTGAACTTTGCTCATTGTTCATTGCTCAAGCGGCCCACGCGTTTGACGGTGGCGTGCGTGAACACCTCGGCGGTGTGCGGCGCTTTGCGGAGCGTGCGCGTCAAGTCGGTGCCGGCGTAGTGCAGATCTTTGTGCAAGCCACCGCGCCACAACGACGAGGCGGTGACGTCGTACACCACGCCCTCATAGGCAATGTAGGCCGGTCTGCCGCGCGTGCCGTCAAACTGCTGCAACTCGCGCTCAGTGAAAATTCGTTCTTCTTCCAGAGTTGAATCCGGCATGGGGTCAATCTACTTTGAACGAGTCGCTGTTTTCTTCTTACGCACCGTTTTCTTTCCGGCGCCAGTCGTTGTCTTCTTCTTAGTCGTTGTCGGTTTTTTGGCGGCAGTTGTAGCGGTCTGCTTGCGGCGACGCGCAGTCGGCTGCTCGCTGCCGGCTTCGCCTTTTAGCCACGTTTTCCGCTCTGACGGCTGATACGCCTCACGCGGCTGGCTTTGCAGGCTGGCGCTGCGCGGGAAGCCCGGCGCGTCGATGACGCTCTCGCATTGATAGCGGTGCATCTCGCGATGCAGCGCCATGAAGTAGATCCAGCCCCTGGCGTTCAACGCGCCAAAATCGGGATGCGGCGCCAGCGCGGTGAGATCGGGCGCGGGGGGCAGTGAATCGATCGTGCAGCGAGCCAGCGTGCGGCAGGCTTCGGTCAGCGCTTCCAGGTCAATCAGCGTGGCCGCGTTCCGCGCACCATCACCACCAATCAAGGTAGCCGGATCGATTTCGCTGCCGCGCCCCTGTACCAGCAGCGCGATCCAGCCCCAGAACATCTCATCGGCAAATGACGCGTGTGTGACAATCTCGGCGATGGAATAGACGTTCTCCGCCGGTTTGAAGTGAACTTGCTCTTCATTCAAGCCGCGCAGCCACGCTTGAATGTCGTCCAGCGCCAGTTCGTACTCGAAGAGCAGCTCTTCCCAATCGAGTTCCTGCGCGCGCTGGTTGACCAGTTCAGGATGTTGAATCAATTCGTCAAGAGGAAGTGACATAGCTACCGCCCAAATTTCGGACCTAACGTGACTGTCACTTGCTGATCGGTGTCCGTCCACGTCGCCAGTTCGCCTTCGGGGCCAAGGGCCAGCGCCACACCATCGGGGATGCCGAGCGCGATCGCTTCCGGATAGCGCTGCAAGGCGGCGCGCACCTGCGGTGTTCGTTCACGAGTGTAATGCGCCGTAATCAACGCGTCGGACACCCAGCCCCAGCCGGGATAGATCTTACCCTGCGCGGTATTGATGCCCCACTTGCCCAGCAGCAGCGCGCCGGCATCTTCACCCACGATGACAGCCCCGCCGTCAAAAGCCGTGGCCAGCGCCTCGATGGCGTGGGTGCCTTCCAATGTTTCTAGCAAGCGCTGCAAGCTGCCGCCGCCGACGAAAATCAAACTCGCATTCGCCACGCGGCGATAATTTGCCGGATCATTCGCGGACTGCTGATCGTGAATGGGCACGATGTAGCCGTGCGGCGCACCTAGATCGGTATAGAACGACAGGAACGCCTCACCCCTCATCGGATCGGGATCAGCCGCCGGAATGTAGGCGATGGGCGATTCATCGGTAATGGCCGAGATCGCCTGTGAGTGAATCACTTCGTTGTCTTCCCAGCGCCCGCCGCCCAGCAAAATCAACCAGCCCGCGCCGGTGCGCCATTGCAGAGGTCCTGCTTGTGTCATGGTGTCTCTTTTTGTGTCATGCCCGAATGCATCTATCGGGTATCCAGTTTGACCACTGGCAAGTCACGCGAATGAGGCTCTGGATTCCCGCCGACTGCGTGCGGGAATGACTTCACAGTTTCGCCGCAAACGCGCCCAGTTGTGCTGCAGTGTCAGGCATTAACGGCTGACCGTGCCCAAAGCACACGACCGCGGGCTCCAACGCGGCAATCTTCTTGATCGACTGTTTGTTTTCGTCCATGTCAACCGTGAAGTTCGCAAAGGGCAAACGCAGGCGAGGCAGGCGCATCACCACGTCGCCGCAGAACAACAGACGCCGATCGGGCTGCCAGAAGCTCACATGCCCCCGCGTATGACCGGGCGTCAAGATCACCTGCAGACCATTCAGCGCCTCGGGCAAAGTCTCGCCATCCTGCACTGCGCGCCGCGCGGCTGGCGTGTCCGGCAAAGCGGATACCTGGCGCAGCAGGAGCGGCCAATCCAGTGGATGCGCCACCACCTGCGCACCCGTCGCCGCCTGCAACTTCGCCAGCCCGCCGGTGTGATCGGGATGCGCGTGGGTAATGAGGATGCGCTTCACGTCCGACGGGCTGTGTCCGCTAGCCTGAAGTTGTTTCAGCACTTTGCTGGCTGCCAACCCCAACCCCGCATCGATCAACGTCAGGCCATCGCTGCTTTCCAGCGCGTACACACGACCCATGACCAAGCCTGAAAACGCGTACACGCCCGGCAAAATCAATTGCATACCTCTCCTCCCGCTTTCGACTGCGGCAAATTCTATCACACAAACACGCACCCATCACGCGCGCCAGACACGCCAAGCGCCGCCGGATTCGCGCAACAGCGGCCGGCGGCGCTTCGATCGGCACCACACACGTTAGAGCGAATACAACTCGCCGTACTTGGTCCGCAGATAGTTGATGTAAGGCTCGATGCTCAACGGCTTGCCCGTCGCGCGTTCGATCACTTCGCTGGCCGTAAACTTGCTGCCGTGCTGGTAAACATTCTGCGTTAACCAGCCGCGCAGCGTATCGAATTTGCCCGCGCGCATTTCATCGGGAATCTGCGGATGCGCCTGCAACGCCGCCGCAAAGAACTGGGCGCTCATGATATTGCCCAGTGTGTAGCCCTGGAACGATCCACCGACGATGCCGCCGTACCAGTGCACATCTTGCAGCACGCCGTCGCGATCGTCTGGGGCGCGCACACCCAGATCGGATTGATAGCGCGCGTGCCAGGCCTCAGCCAGATCGCGGACGGTCAGCGTGCCTTCCAGCAGCGCCGTCTCAAGATCGAAGCGGATCATCACGTGCAGGTTGTAGGTCACTTCGTCGGCATCGGTGCGGATCAGCGATCGCTCCACTTTGTTGATGGCGCGATAGAACGTCTCGAACGACACAGACTTCAGCTGCTCCGGGAACGCCGCTTGCAACTTGGGATAGAAGAACATCCAGAAGTCGCGGCTGCGCCCGACCAGATTCTCCCACGTGCGCGATTGGCTCTCATGCACCCCCGACGATGTTCCACCCGCCAACGGCGTGCCTTCCAACTCCATACGGATGCCCTGCTCGTACATGGCGTGGCCGGCTTCGTGCAGCGTGCTGAACAAGGCATCGCCCAGATCGCGTTCTTTGACACGCGTGGTGATGCGCACATCACCCAGCGAGAACTTGGTCATGAAGGGGTGATGCGTCTTGTCCTGCCGCCCGCGATTGAAGTCGTAGCCGTAGACCTTGATGACTTCCTGCCCGAAGGCCAGCTGCTGATCTTCGGGATAGAGCTGCTTCAAGCAGGCATCATCGGCCGGCGGCTGCGCGGTGATCGCCTGCACGATCGGCACCAGCTGCGCCCGCAGTTCGGCGAAGAGCGGGCGCACCGTGGAAACTTTCATGCCCTCGTCGGCGAAATCGATCAAAGGATCGGCGATGTGCTCGTAGCCGGGGAAGTAGTTCGCCAGCTGGCGGCTCAAATCGAGCGTCTTCTCCAGATAGGGCTGCACGCGCTTGAAGTCGTTGGCCGGGCGCGCTTCGGTCCACACTTGATACGATTCAGCCTGATGCTCGTTGAGCTGCGCCACAAACTCTGAAGGTATCCTGGTGCTGCGTTCATACTCGCGGCGCGTGACGCGGATCAGACTGGCGTCATCGGAATCATAGGGCAGACTTTCTTCGTAGGGACGCAGATCAGCGAGCAGTTTGCCAACCGCCGGATCGGTGAACTTCTCGTGCGCCAGACGGCCCAGCGTCGCCATCTGACGACCGCGCGCCGCGGCGCCGCCGGACGGCATGTAGGTAGATTGATCCCAACTCAACAGCGCATTCGCCGAATTGAGATCGTTGACTTCGAGCAGGCGGGTTTTGAGCTCTTGCAGTGGGGTGTTCATGGGCCTCCAGAAGGACTACAGCGGATTTAGGATAGAACGGATTTGGGAGACAACGAATTCAGGATGCAATGTATTCCGGGTGCAACAGATTTGGGAAACAACAGATGAGAACACACGCCAGCATCATTTGATGCGGACAGGCGTGACGGATAGCCGCACGTCATGAAAGTTGACCAGCAGACCAAAACACATTTCCAATTGACGCAGGCGGGCCTTGAGCCGTTCGACCAGCGTTTCGTCTGGCAGACTCAAAGCGTAGACAGCCAGCGCAACCTTATTCTCCACAACAAGCAGCCGCGCTTCTTGCTGGCCGAGCAGCTCGCCCTCGTAGGTAACAGGCAATTCTTTGAGGTAGGCATAGTTCAGGCCGCCGCGTTGCAGCTCGATCATCGCCGCCCGCCGGTAAATCTGATGCAGAAAACCGGGACCCAGCGTGAAATGCACCCGATGACAGCTGCGCAAAATGGCATCCGTCAAGTCGGGATATAACCACTGCGCTGCCGCCGGCTCCGGCTGCCAGTCAAATACGGCCTGTCGGTCGCGCACGAAATTTGGAAAGCGCTCGATTTGCGCCGAAGGCCCGCCAAAGTTTGCTACCAGCGCCACATCGGCGTTGGTGACTTTCAAGTAAGAAATCGCCTGCGCGCGATGCAGCGGCAAAATACCGGGAGCCACTTTCAATTCAAGCAAAAGTTTGCCGTGCTCCACCCAGACATCCACAAAATACAGACCAACCTGCTGTGACTCGTAAAACACATCGAACGATTTCTGTGTAACACAGTGAATGCCGCGTTTTTCCAGCCCGATGGCGATCGCCTGCTCATAGAAGTTCTCCTTGAGCAGCGGGCCGAGCGAGTTATAGACGTGAAACATCACCCCGCGTACTGCGTAACTCAATTCAGCATGAAGGAGTTCCGTCATAGCGCCTGGCATCGCGGTCAGAAATCCGCTTTATCCTCAATCCGTTGTAGTCTGTTCAGCACCGATCCGGGCGGGGCTGCGACGTTTAGAACGTCAGAAATCCGCTTTATCCTCAATCCGTTGTAGTCTGTTCAGCACCGATCCGGGCGGGGCTGCGACGTTTAGAACGTCAGAAATCCGCTTTATCCTCAATCCGTTGTAGTCTCCTCGCGCGCGTACCTCACCGCCGCCTCGGCCAGCACGGCCACACCCAGCGGCAGCACATCCTCGTCGATGTCAAAGCGCGGATTGTGGTGCGGCGCGTTCAGGCCTTTCGCGGCATTCGCGGAGCCGATGAAGAAGAAGCAGCCCGGCACGCGGCTGAGAAACTCGCTCATGTCTTCAGCCGTCATCGTCAGTTGATCAGCGGTGACGTGCTCCGCTCCCAGCACCTCGATCGCCGTTTCGCGCACCACCTGTGCCACACGCTCATCGTTGACGGTCGCGGGCGAGATCGCTTTGATCTCGATCGTCGCACTGCCCCCCAATGCCCGAGCGGTCTGCTCGACGACTTCTGTCATGCGACCCACAATCTGATCGCGCGTGGCCGTATCGAACGTGCGGATCGTCCCCGTCATTTCGGCCGTGTCGGCGATGATGTTGAACGCCGTCCCCGCGTGAATCGATCCGACCGTGACTACCGCCGTCTGACGCGGATTGACGTTGCGCGCCACGATGCTTTGCAAAGCCACCACAATCTGCGAGGCGATCAGCACGGCATCAACGCACAGATGCGGCTGCGCGCCGTGTCCGCCCTTGCCCTGCACCTTGATCGTGAAGATGTCCGCGGCGGCCATCACACCGCCATTCCCGGCCGCCAGCAGCCCCAACGGCTGATCGTTCCACACGTGCAGGCCCAGTGCCACATCCGGCTTGGGATTCTCCAGGACGTTGTCCGCGATCATCGCCAGCGCACCGCCACAACCTTCCTCGCCGGGTTGAAACACAAACTTGATCGTGCCCGCCAGTTCCTCGCGATGCTTTGCCATTAACTGTGCGATCCCCAGGCCGATCGCCGTATGGGCATCGTGCCCGCAGGCGTGCATGACACCCGCGTTTTCCGAAACATAGTCGGTCTGATTCAATTCGTGAATCGGCAGCGCGTCCATATCAAAGCGCAACATCACTACCGGGCCGGGCTGCGATCCTTCAAGCAAGCCCACCACCCCGGTCTTCCCCACGCCCGTCTGCACTTCCATCCCCAGCGAGGATAAATACTTCGCCACAATGCCCGAAGTTCGAAACTCCTGAAAGCCCAACTCCGGATGGCAATGAAAATCGCGCCGCCAGGCGATGAGTTGATCTTTCAAGGAATGAGCTTCAGTTCTGATTATATCAATCATGATTAGTCTTCCCAAAAAACCGTTTGCTCCACTGCGGTTTTGTTCGAGTCGATGGCGCACAGGTAGACCCAAAAATATTGCCCCATCCACCAGCGACGAATATCACATTGTGCGACACGACATTCATCATAGATTGAATCAGCCTTTGTTTTGAATTCCCAGTCATTCACGCAGTATTGTCGCATTTGCCCTTCATAATACGCAACAGTATCGGACAGGGGAAGGTTAACTGTGTAGGTTTGAGTTCGACCAATGCCAGCTGACCCTCCGCCTGTTTCGATTTGTGTTTGGACACCAGGATAAGGAACAGGGGAGGGCCACGGCGTTCCAGCATAAATCATGGTAAGGAAAGCAGTGAATATACAGCCGCCAATGCCTCCAATTATTCCTCCTATAGCCACACCAACTCTTGCACTAGGTGATCTGACAATTGCGCTTAAGAATGCCCCGCCAACTGCGCCGCCGATCCCAAGAATCGCTAATCCGCTCGCCCAGAAGCGGGATGGCGCCGACAAAAAGACGTAGCCGCTGACAATGCCACCACCGAGAGCCGCCCCGATCAACATACGTTGCACAAGTGTATAACTGGCGCGCTTGTCCATTGAGTATTACCATCCGGAAGTCAGCAACCCCGTCGCCGCGCCGAGGACGGCGCGGCGAGCAGGAACGTCATGAGTAGGGCGCATAGCGCCCGAAGAATCTCTTCCATGATCGACACGGTTTAACAACCATCAAAGAGATTCTTCGCTCCCGCGCTTCGCGCGGTCACTCAGAATGACACGACACGGTACTTTGTTACCATGTCACCGCGTCTCTCACTCCAATCTTCTTCCCCGGATTCATGATGTTATTCGGATCGAACAGTTTCTTCACCTGCTTCATCATCTCCAGCGCGATCGGGTCGACGCTCTTGGGCACATAGCTCGTCTTGAGCAAGCCGATGCCGTGCTCGCCGCTGATCGCTCCGCCCAGTTCGATGGCGGCATCGAAGATGGCGTGCGATGCTGCCTCGACGCGCTTCATCATCTCGGCGTCGCGCCGATCGCAGACGATGTTGGGATGCAGGTTCCCGTCGCCGATGTGGCCGAAGACCGCGATGGTCAGATCGTACTGCTTGGCGATCTGCTTGACCAGCGCCACCATCTGCGGGATCTGCCCGCGCGGCACGACGATGTCCTCACCGAAACGCGAGTTGCCCAGGCGAATGATCGCCGGCGACACTGAGCGGCGAATCTCCCACAGCGCCTCGGCTTCCTCGTTACTGCGCGCGCGCTGCACGCTCGTCGCACCGGATTTACGAAGGACATCGGCAATCACTTCGATGTCGCGCTCGACGGCATCCGGGTCACCATC
>CAYNML010000017.1:65141-78933 GCA_964398185.1 uncultured Anaerolineae bacterium
CCGTCGTATGCATAAGCGGTCAGCGTCGCGGGATCGGTGGCGACTGCCTCGCTCCCGATCGCCGCGCGCAGTTCATTGAGGATGGGTGTTGGGAGTGTCATTATCCTTCTTCTGCGTTTGCGGTTTCCGTTTCTTCTTTCTGCTGCCGGTGGACTTGTGCGCCCCGCAGTTGCAGCCGTGATCGCCGCTGCACGGTGTCTCGACTTTCTTCTCCAGCGCTTCCAGTTCAGCCAGCGGTTGCAGGTCGGCGCGCGGCACTTCGTGTACCGTTTCGCCGACGAGAACCAGCGCGGCATCTTTCAACGGCAGCGCATCCAACACCTTGCCCCGCCCGAACGGTGTGCCGACTTCCTTGTTGCGCTTGGGCAATAACTTGCGCGCCTCGACGTACTGCTCGTATTCGTAGATCAGGCAGCAGCGCAGGCGGCCGCACATGCCGGTAATGTCGCTGGGATTCAGCGACAGGCCCTGCTCTTTGGCCATCTTGACCGAGACCGGGCTGAACTCGGTGAGGAACTTGGCGCAGCAGCGTTCGGTCATGCCGCACGCGCCCGCGCCGCCCAGAATCTTGGCGGCATCACGCGGGCCAGTCAGGCGCAGTTCGACTTTGGCTTTGAACTCCGGCTGCAATTTGGCGCGCAGCGGATCGACGTCGAGGTTTTCGATCCCTTCGTCGAGCACATACAGAAAAGCGAGGCGCTGACCATCGAACGTGTATTCGGCCTTGATGATCTTCAACGGCAGATCGAGTTCGCGCGCTTTTTCGCGCCCGGTGATCATCGCGCCGAGCTCCTGCGTCTCCCAGTATTTGCGCAAGGCGAGATCGCGGTTGGTCGCCAGCCGCTCGATCGCCTTCAGCGGCCCGTCGGACGGGTTGTGCCTGGGCGGATTGATGGCCGCCACCTGCCCCATCTGCTTGCCGCGCGCAGTGGTCACCACTACCCAATCGGCCACACGCACATCCGGCACGCGCGTCGCATCGAAGTGATAAATCTTGCCCACCGGCATGAAGCGCACGCCGACGATGGTATGCGTGGGCTGCGGCGGCGTAGCGATTGTTTCAGACGTTGTGGATGCTTCCATCATTAATTCGCAAAACGTGAAACGTGAAACGTAAAATCAGTCATTACGTTTTACGCCTTACGGATTACGCTCCTCCAATGCTTCGACTAGAACCTGTGTAATGTGTTTGACCTTCACGGGTGAGCCTGTTCTTCTCGCTCCCCATTCCAATTGTAGCAAACAACCGGGATTCGCGCTGACCACCACCTCCGCTCCCGTCGCTGTAACATCGTCCATCTTGCGATCGAGCAGGTCTTTCGACATGCCGGGATGCGTCAGATTGTAGATGCCGGCGCTGCCGCAGCAGCGTGTGGGATCGTTCAACTCGCGCACGTCGGTGCCCTGCTGCTTCAAGCGCGCGATGAGGGCGCGCGGCTGTTTACGCACGCCTTGCACATTGGCGAGGTGGCATGGTTCGTGATAGGTCAACGATTTGGGCAGTGCGCCGCTCACCGCCAAGTCTTGCGGCATAATCTGATCGAGCCATTCGGTAATATCACGCACCTTGCCCGCAAACCGATCGGCCCTCTGCGCCCACGCGGGATCGTCGTGAAAGACGTGGCGATATTCCTTCAAGAAGCCGCTGCACGCCGCGCAGTCCGCCACGATCACGTCGAGGTCGCCCAGCCGCTCAAATGCCTCGATGTTCTTCCTGGCCATCTGGCGCATCACGTCCTTCATACCCTGATCATCCTGCGGTGCGCCGCAGCACATTTGATCGTTGGGCGTAATCACCTCGCAGTCGTAATGCTCCAGCAATTTCACCGTGGCGCGGCTGGCATCGGCGAAGACCACGTTCATCACGCAGCCGAGGAAGTAGCCGACGCGATAAGGCGGACGTGAAACCTGCCAGGTTTTCTCTAGCGGGTCTTGTGATACGCCTGCCCGTGAAAACCTGGCAGGTTTTCTCAAATCATTCCACAATGGCCTGGGCAGTTGCGGCGCGAGTTGAAACAGATCCTTCAGCGGCGGAATCCACCCGAGGAGCAGCCCGGCGAGTTTGTCCAACTTCAACTGCTGGGCCAATCGCACCGGCGGGGTGAACTTCTGCACGCGGCGCGGCGAGATGAGCACGTGCTGCAGCACCAAGCGAATAATCCACGGGCGGCGATGTTTCGCTTCGACCGCAGCGCGGCCTTCGACGATGAGTTCGCCGATCGGGATGCTGACCGGGCACACGGTATTGCACGAGCGGCAATCGAGACAGTGATACAAATTCTCTTCCAGCCCCGCCTCCGCCAGATCAAGCTTGCCATCCTCCACGGCCCGCATCAGCGACAGGCGTCCGCGCGGCGAGAACGTCTCGAGCGCAGTTTGTTGATACGTTGGGCAGGCGGGCAAACAGCGACCGCAGCGGATGCAATCCATCAGCGCGTCGTAAGTGGGTAATTCAGGTGCAGTGAAGCGGGGGCCGGAGATGGGAGTAAAGATGGAATCGGATTTTGAAGGATCAGTCATAGTCAGGAGGCAAGCCAGTTTTCACAGCGAAGATCGGGAACAGCGTCAAAGTCGTGATCGGCCGTGAGTATAGTTGAATCGTTGCGTATGGCGATCACAGCCAACAACGCATCGACGGTTTGGAGCTGCCAGCCGCGTCGCCACAAGTGAATTTGAAGTTCGGCGGCTTTCAGCGCATCTTCTTCGTCAATAGCATAAATGCGAAATGACGGACGCAAACGCGCCCATTCCTGCTGATTCTGTGCGGCACGTGGCAGGATGCCGAAGCCATAGACTAGCTCAGTTAAGGTAACGGTAGCCAACGCAAAGGTGTGCCCACTGTTAACGGCAGCCAACCAACGAAGTCGCAAGGGATGGTCGAGTGTTACCAGCGGTGAAGCGTGATTCGTATCCAACAGATAATTCGTCATCACTCGTATCCCAGAGCAGCTCGCAGCTGAGCTTCGGTCTTGAGCCGATCGCGCTCCTCCTCAGCTTTCATCTCGGCTTCAACCTTTGCCCAGTCGCGTGTCCATTCCTCCAGATTGAAATCGGGATTGTGCGGCGAATCTTCGAGCAAGTCTTTCAGAGATGCGGTGGACTCACGTACCGCACGGCTCGGTCCCAGGCGCTTAATATCCGCTACCACATCTTCCAACGTTCGTTCTTCAGACCAATCGAGATGAATGGATCCGGCCTGCCGCCACGCCTGATAGGCTTCGTACTCTGCCAGCGGCAGCAGCACGGCAATACGCCGCCCGCCCTGTTCCAGCACGATCGGCTCGTCGACCGGCGACTGCTGCGCGACGACTTCATACAGCGTTTGATTTTCCTTGAGCGTCAGTGTCTTCATGCTGCACCTCCTGAGCCGCGCCAATAGTATCATGCGCAGCATTAAACTGCAATCAGCGCAGGATCAACGGCAGATAAACGCGCGTCACCAGCAACTCGTCAAACCCGATGTCGAAGCCTGTCCCTTGCGGACGTGCTTGTCCATTGATGTCGGTGGACACCCCCACATCCGTGCCGGCATCGATGGCCGCGCTGGTCAGTCCGATGTGATAATCATCGCCGGCCGGGTTCAAGAATTGCGGATCGCCGCCAATCGAATGTGTTCCGCCGCTGATGACACCCAGCGTGGGATTGGTGTTGCCGAAGAACAGATTGTAATCCTGAAAGACCGTGCCGCCCTGCCGGAACAACCCCGTCGTGTGACTGGTGACGATCGTGTTTTGAATCTCAGCGCTGCCGGATGTGAGGCGGATGGCATCACCAGCAGCCATGCCCGACGCGCTAATGGTCGTGAACAGAATTTGCAGCGTGCCCGTCGGCGCGGAGTACAGCGCCACGCCCTGGCCACCCACGGCCGTATTGCGCGCGAAGAGCGAGTTGATGATGCGCCCGTTGCCCGCGGCCTGATACAGCCCACCTCCCGTGTCGGCGATGTTGTTGATGAACTGCGCATTGCTCACTGCCAGCGTGTTACTGATGAACACCGCACCGCCGCGCGCATTGCTCTGGTTCGTCGTAAACGAGGTGTGATCGATCGTGGCCGAGCCATAGGCGAAGACCGCGCCGCCATCACCGACCACGGCGGTGTTCTGCGAGAAAGCGCTGGCATAGAGATAGAGGTTCTGGCCCACCGCCACGGCCCCGCCCGGCGAAGTGTTCGCCGTGTTGCCGGTAAACTGGCTATTGCTGGTCGTAATCGAAAGTGTCGCCGCAATTGCCCCGCCGCCGTATGTGCCATCGCCCTGAGTCGTATTGTTGATAAATTGGCTGTTGGTGACGAAGACCGTGCTACCCGATGAAATACCGCCGCCGTTGGCTTGTGATCGATTGTTTTGAAACAGACTATTGAAGACCTGAATCGGGCCGAAGGCTTCCGCCCCGCCGCCCCAGGTAGCAGCCGAGTTGTTGAGGTATGTCGTATTCGTCAACAGCGTGGCATTGCCGACGCTGCCGCCGCCCGTGGCTGTGGCGGTATTCGACAGGAACTGCGTACCGGAGATCGTCAGCAATGAACCGGCCATGTAAAGGCCGCCGCCCCAACCGCCCGTGGTCGCCAGGTTACGCTCGAAGCGGCCGCCTGTGATTGACACCGATCCATACGAGGCCAGTCCGCCGCCTGCATAGGTGGACGCGTTGCTGACAAAGTCCGTGCCGGTCAACCAGGCTGAAGTATTCGCAAAAGCCCCGCCGCCCCAGTTGCTGGCAGCGCGATTATTTTCAAAGCGGCTGCCGGTTGCCTGCATTCCACCATAGGTGATGAGGCCGCCGCCCAGATTGTAGGCGTAGTTGCCGGTATACTGCACATTGGTCAACGTCGCGTTGCCGCCCGCGCCCGATCCGCCGCCACTGCCGTTGAGCGTGCGATTGTTCAAGAAGGTCGTGTTCGTGATCGCTGCATGGCTGGCCGTATCCAGTCCGCCGCTGTTGCCTGCCGTGATCACGGTGTTGTAAGCAAAGTAAGCGTTGGACACATAGGCGTTGGCGCTTGCCCACGCCCCGCCGCCATTGCCGCTGCGTGAAGTGTTGCTGAGGAATTGCGATCCGTTGAGGGTGAAGGAACCGTCGGAGTACAGACCGCCGCCGCCGCTGGCGGTGTTGCTCATAAACGTTCCGCCCACGATCGTCTCAGTATAGCTGCCAGCATAACCGGCATACAATCCGCCGCCGCGATAGCTGGCGGTATTACTTATAAAATCCACATTGTTCAACGTCGAGTCGAACCACATGAACAGGCCGCCACCGCCGCCAGAGTTCGCGCTATTGCTGATGAACTGCACGTTGGTCAGCACGCTCGGCGTGGTATTGACGAAGAAAGCCAGGTACGCGCCGCCGCCCCAATCGGAGGAGGAGTTGCCGCTGAACAATGTGCCGGAAATGTCACTGCGCCCAAACGCCATCACACCGCCGCCGCCGCCGTAGCCCTTCGGCTTAGTCGTCCGGTTGTTGACGAATTGCCCGCCGCGGAGTTGCAGCGCACCACTGGCGTACAGGCCGCCGCCATCGTAACCGTTGTTCACCGTGTTGCCGATGAAGCTGACATTCGTCCCGGCAAAACTACCATTGGTCAGAATGCCGCCACCATAACCGGTGGTGATGACGGTATTGTTCTGAAAGACGCTGTCGACGGCGACGACGCTGTCTGCCGCGTAGATGCCGCCGCCGCTGCCGTTGGTCGCAAAGTTGTTGTTGACCGTTACATTAAGCAGCGTGATGGGCGACGAAGCGTACATGCCGCCGCCGGATTGAGCCGAGTTGGCGATCACCGTGACATTCTGGATCAGCGGTTGTGCGCCAGCCGATAGGAAAATGCCGCCCCCGCTGGCCGCCCCCGCATTGCCACCCTGAAGTGTTAGATGGGCGATCTGCGTCGCAGCGGTCATGGCCGCGGTGACGGTCAATACACGCTGATTGGGCAGCGCTTGAAGGATGGTGCTGCCCGCGCCCGCCCCGATCAGACTGACAGGCTTGTTCAACGTCACGCTGGTGATGTACACCCCGGCGGCGATGTTGATCACGTCGCCGTTCGACGAACCGTCGATGCAGGCCTGCAACGTGGTGTTGCATGGCGCCGCACCGGGATAATTGCGCGGCACAGTGGGCGCGGAGGGTTGCGCCAGGGCGCGTTGATTCACGGTGACGAGCACAGCACTCACCGCTGTTACCGTGAACAGCACGGCGAGGCTGACGCGACGCAGCGTTGATGAAAGCATGGGTTGTCTCCTTGTCCCGATCGGTTTGGCTGGAACCGATCGGCCCCTGGTTGTGCGAGGACTGCCCTAATCCTATCACGTGCCGGTCGTTCTGACAAAGATTGTGCGCCGGCGATCATCCGTTTGTCATCAGCCTGTCACTCATTGCTCATCGCCCGCATCCTCGCGGGCGGTCAACCGCGGGGACGCGATTGGTGAGCAGGTATTTCGGGGTCTTCCGACTTTGGCGGGAAACCGTCGGTGCATCGTCATTGCGAGCGCTTCCTGCGAAGCAATCTCCTTTCGACCGGTACTGAGATTGCTTCGTCGCGAACAGCGCTCCTCGCAATGACGCACGTTGGTGACAATAATCCCGCTGAACCCGGAAGAGCCGTATTTCGCCAACCGTATCAAAGATTGTGCGCCGGCGATCATCCGTTTGTCATCAGCCTGTCACAGAACCGATTTACCCCACGCGCCATTTGGACTACAATGAAGCCATGCCCAAGATCCTCATCGTCGACGACGAACCCCCCATCATCGATGTGCTTTCGTACAACCTGAAGCAGGCGGGCTACGAGGTGGTCATCGCGCGCGACGGGGAACAGGCCGTGGCCGCGGCGCGCCGCGATCAGCCCGATCTGATCATTCTCGATCTGATGCTGCCCAAACTCGACGGGCTGGAGGTCCACCGCCTCGTGCGTAAGGAAAGCGAGACGCCCGTCATCATGCTGACCGCGCGGGACGCCGAGATCGATCGGGTGGTGGGACTGGAACTCGGCGCGGACGATTACGTGGTGAAGCCGTTCAGCGTGCGCGAGTTGATCGCGCGTGTAAAAAACGTGCTGCGCCGATCGATCCCCCGCCCGATCACGGACTCGCCCGATCGCATCGAAGTGGGCGATCTCAGCATCGACGTGCCGCGCCACGAGGCGCGCCTTGGATCGATCGTGTTGGACCTCACCGCGCTGGAATTCGCCATGCTGCACACGCTGGCCCGCCACGCCGATCAAGTCTTGAGCCGCGAGCAACTGCTGGAACAAGTGTGGGGCTACGACTATCACGACGATCTGCGCGTGGTCGATGCCGTCATCAAGCGCCTGCGCGCCAAACTCCGCAGCGCCGCGCCCGACGCGGAGTGGATTGTGACGATTCGCAGTGTGGGCTATAAGTTGACGCAGTAGTCGCGTCATTGCGAGGAGCGCTGTTTGCGACGAAGCAATCTCCTACTGACCACGACGGAGATTGCTTCGCTGACGCCTTGCCCGCCGCAAAGCGGCGGAGGCGCGCCAGGTGGAAGCGCTCGCAATGACGCCGAACCAGAGGTTGTCATGTTCTCCAGTCTTCGTCAACGCCTGCTGTTCAGCCACCTCATCGTCATTCTCTTGGCGATGGGCTTGGTCGCCTTAACGCTGCTCTCGTTCCTCGAAAACTATTTTCTGCGTTCGACTGAAGACAGCCTCATCGCGCAGGCGCGGTTCACGGTGCAAACACTTATCCCCAACGCCTTGACCGCTGGGCCGCAGGTCGTTACACAATCGCCGTTGAGTAACGCCATTCAGCAGCAGGCGGGCAATCTCAACTTGCAGACCACACCGCTGACACCAACCGCAAGCGCGCTCAATTCAATGGATTTGTCTGGGTTGGCGACTACCTCATTGCAACTCGGCACGCAGTTGGACACGCGCGTGCGACTGCTCAATCTAAAAGGCCGCGTGCTCGTCGATTCGGCGAAAGCGGGAATAGATGAAGAACTGCAAAGCGATCCCATCGTGGCACGCGCCTTGCAAGGCGAATATGCCAGCCGCAGCGATACGACGAGCGCCACGCCCACCGTGTCGGTCGCGATGCCGGTGATTGTCGACGGGCAGACCATCGGCGTGGCGTATCTCAGCCAAGATTTGCGCGATGTGCTGACGGTGTTGAACGATCTGCGCGCGCGCCTCCTGCTCGCGACGTTAATCGCGCTGGCGCTGTCGGCAAGTGTGGGCTGGTGGCTCTCGCGCCGCATCACACGCCCGGTGCAGCAGTTGACCACGGCGGCTGAAGCCGTGGCGCAGGGCAATTTCGAGCGGATCGTGCAGGTCAATTCGCGCGATGAATTGGGCCGCCTGAGCCACACCTTCAACGACATGACCACGCGTCTGCAAGCCGCGCGCCAGATGCAGGTCGATTTTGTAGCGGATGTCTCGCACGAACTGCGCACGCCGTTGACGTCGATCAAAGGCACGATCGAGACGCTGCGCGCCGGGGCTGTGAACGATCTAGCAGTGCGCGATCGCTTTCTGGAAACGGTCGAGACCGAAACCGATCGGCTGATCCGCCTCGTCAACGATCTGCTCGTCCTCTCGCGCGCCGATTCCGCCGCGCTCAACTTGAGCCGCAAGCCGACGGATGTGGGCCAACTGGTGCAGGCCGTAGCCGATCGGTTGGCCGAACAAGCGCAGGCGCTCGATCTGATCATTCGGGTCGAGGTCGATCCCGACGTGCCGTCTGCGTGGGCCGATGCTGATCGCCTCGAGCAAGTCTTGCGTAACCTCCTGGACAACGCGATCAAATTCTCACGTCCCGGCGGATCGATCACGCTGCGCGTCTCGACCACACCCGAGCAGTGGGTGCTGGTTCAAGTGAGCGATCACGGCCTCGGCATTCCCGCCGCCGATCTGCCGCGCGTGGGTCAGCGCTTCTATCGCGCCGATAGATCTCGCACGCGCGGCGGACACGGCCTCGGCCTCGCCATCGCGCAGAGTTTGATCCACGCGCATGGCGGCAAGCTATGGCTGGAAAGCGAAGAGGGCGTCGGCACCACGGCGAGGTTTACAGTACCAGTGTTTTCTACAAAACATTGACGTGACACAGGGCGAAGTCCACGTATTGGCCTTCGGCGTCAAACTTCGAGAGCGGCTCTACATTGGGAAGGAAGAGGTGAAGCTATGAATATCGTACCCCTGGCTGAAGTGAAAGCACGTTTTAGTACCTACATTCAAAAGACACAGCAAGGACCGGTTATCGTCACCAAGAATGGCCGAGCCGTCGCCGTCATGCTCAATGTCAAGAACGACGACGACCTGGAGCGAATCTTGCTGGCGAACTCTCCACGCCTCCAGGCAATCTTGGCTGATGCAGAAAAACGCATCCAGGCGACCGGCGGTGTTAAGCATGAAGAGATGTGGGCGATGATCGAGTCTGAGCCGCAGGAAAAACCCAAGCCGGCGCGTGCCAAACGCAAGGCGTGACCCGGCCAGTCTTTCAAGTTACCCGCTGCAATAAACGTGAAACGCCATGTCGTTTCACGTTTTTCGTTTCACCTGTTCCCGCGTTGCCCCGTAAATATCTCTGCCGTATCACAGAATTGTCACACACACCCTTTATAATGAAAGCATCAACTTTTGCTATGGAGGATTACCATGTCATTCAAAGATCGTCTGCTGTTAATCGTCGTCAGTGCCGCCCTGCTCCTGTCGTTCTTCGCCGCTCGACCGAACCTCACCGTCACGCCCGCATTGGCCGCCGGCGATTGCGACAGCAGCCGCACCATCCAGGTCAGTGGATCGGCCACCGTCAAAGTCATCCCCGATCTTATCACGATTCAACTCGGCGTCACGTCGAACGCCGCCACGCCACAGGCCGTCTATGAGCAGAACACTGCCGCGATGAAGAAGGTCACCACCGCTATTCGCTTGCTGGGCGTGGCCGAGAAGGACATCTCGACGGACTACTACATCATTCAGCCCGTCTATCAGAACTACGATTCGCTCGACATCAAGGGCTATCGCATCCACAACACCGTCATCGTCAACCTCAAAGATGTGAGCAAAGTCAGCCAGGTATTGGCGGCGGCGTTGACCGCCGGCGCGAATGAAGTCGTCGATGTGCAGTTCAAGACCAGCCAACTGCGCCAGCATCGCGATGAAGCGCGCGAGTTGGCGATGCGGGCCGCGCAGGAGAAAGCGCGCGATCTGGCCGCAGCGGCCAACGCCCAGCCGGGCTGCGTCCTCAGCATCGACGAGAACAGCTGGTCGTACTATGGCTATCCGTGGCAGAGTGCGCGGTATCAGATGCTGACCCAGAACGTCATCCAGAATGCACCGGGCAGCGATCAACCGCCCAGCGACGATGGGCCGATCAGTCTGGGGCAGATCGCCGTGCAGGCGGAAGTGCAGGTAAGGTTTAGCTTGAAGTGACGAACACAAGACCTGACAGGTGGGCTGGCAGAGCGCTGCATGTACGAGATCACTTAGCCCACCTGTCAGGTCTCTATCCTTTGCAATACTCGCGCAGTGTTCATCCCCAGCTCACCCCCTCGTGATAATCCACGCAATCTCTGGCATTGAGAGCCAGTTGAAATATTGGTACATTTTTCTTACGCCCAACGCGCTGATTCTGTGATACGCTAATCTGCGTTGGAAGGGTCGCTGTCCCTCCCACACCATCCCCGCTGCGCAACATGGTGTCATCGACCACCAGGGTCCTCCAGCCAGGGACCCACCAGCAAGTTTGGATTCTGGGAGGAACGCATGACCGTTCTGCGGATCACGCTGTTCGGTGAGCTTCAGCTGGCGCGCGATGACCTGCTGATCTCACCGCATTGTACGCATACGGTGCAGACTCTTTTAGCCTATCTCCTGCTGCAGCCGCATCGCGCCCAACCTCGCGAAGTACTGGCCGACATTTTGTGGAGTGAACGCAGTCAGGAGCGAGCGCGCAGCTGCCTCAGCACGGCGTTGTGGCGTTTGCGCCGCATCCTCGAACCAGACGGCACACCTGCCGGCACCTACCTGGTGACCACGCCCAGCGGTGAAGTGAGCTTCAACTGGCAGAGCGATCACTGGCTGGATGTATCAGCCTTTGAAGTCAAAGTCCGCCAGGGTCTGGCCCGCCCGATCGAAATCTTGACTCTGTCGGAAGCCCAACAACTAGAAGATGCCTTGCAGTTGTACACGGGCGAATTGCTGGAAGGCTTCTACACCGACTGGGCTTTGCGCGAACGCGAACGGCTGCGCGGCCTCTATCTGAACACGCTGGCACACCTGATGCGTTTCTACCAGCAGCAGGGTCAGTATGACAAGGGCCTGGTGTATGGGCAGAAGATACTCGACCTCGATCCCCTGCGCGAAGAAGTGCACCGCGATATGATGCGCCTCTACGCCGCC
This sequence comes from uncultured Anaerolineae bacterium, assembly GCA_964398185.1. Lineage (GTDB taxonomy): Bacteria > Chloroflexota > Anaerolineae > Fen-1058 > Fen-1058 > Fen-1058. The sequence goes on from CAYNML010000017.1 coordinate 76,495, forward strand.
AACGGACAGCGCCCGCTGGCAATTCGCCAGTACCAGGTGTGCTGCAACTTGCTGGCCGAAGAACTGGGCATCACGGCGATGGAGGAGACCCAAACGCTGTATGCGCAAATCGCCGACGAACAAGCACCCGCCTCGAGCGGTCGCGCGTCCGATCCATCCAGCGCGGCTCAAACCTTGCAGCAACTGCGCCTGACCTCGCGCAACCTTGAACGCGCCCACGCGCAGATTCAAGCCGCCATCCGCCTGATCGAGCGCTTGAGCCGACCCGTCGATTAAGCTGGAGGGGTCGGCCTTGCGCCGACCCTGGGCGATCGCGCGAGTCGCCCCTACCTGCCCAACGCCTGGTCAGTCAGCTACTCCTCAACCTTCAACCACACCTCAGTCTAACCGCGCGCCATCGTTCACAAGAGCGAACGATGGCGCGCTTCACTTGGACGTAATGCTCCTTTCATCATTCCGCCAATTTTCATTTCATACATCCCGGTGACGCCTCCGTGAGAGCAGCGTGACGCGGCGGTGAAAGTGCTGTGCCACAATGCTTGTGCACGACAAAAGGATCAAACTTGCTCAACGCGCGGCAGGTGGTTCACCCCCGAACTGACACGAGGCACAGCATGGAGCCGTTGGAGGCTAACACTCAGGTGTTCATCGTGCGGGTGTGGCTCGAACCGCGCAGCGATCCCAACGCGCCGCCGGAATGGCGTGGTGTCATCGAGCATGCACCCAGCCGCGAACGTCGCTATATCAAAGACCTGAACGATCTATCCGATTTCGTGGCCGTTTACCTGGAACAGATGGGCGTCAAGGTCAAACGCGGCTCATGGCTGCGCCGCCCACACCGCTAGTTTGTCGATTCGTTGACTCGTCGATTCGTTGACTCGCTGATTCGCTGATTCGTTCAAGCATCAATCGGGGGAACTGTGGCAACGTATCATGCGATTGCGGCCACCAGCCGCGCCATTCTGCGGCTGCTGGAAGACGCCTGTCCGCGCACCGATTTTCCGCAGGCGCGTTTTGACTTTCTGCCCCTCGCCGAAAATGCCAAGCCCATCGACGAGGGCCTCACGCTGCATCTCTATCGCGTGGCGGCCAACACCGCGCGCCGCCATCTGCCCTCGCGTCCCGCGCCCGACGGCCGCAAATTCCGCCCGGCCATCAATCTCGATCTCTTCTATCTCATCACGCCGTGGGCGTCCAACGCCGACATGCAGCATCGCCTGCTGGGTTGGGCCATGCGCACGCTCGACGACACGCCCATCCTGCCCGCCGGGCTGCTCAACTCTTTCGGGCCGGAGATCGAAACCTTTCATCCCGAAGAAACCGTCGAGCTGATCTTCGAGCCGCTGTCACTCTCCGATCTGGGTGTCATCTGGGACTACGTCAAACCGCGCGTGGGCTTATCGGTCACGTACGTGGCGCGCCTCGTCTCGATCGAATCGCGCGTCGAAACCAGCGAAGCGCGCGAAGTGCAGACCCGCGTGTTCGACCTGGCGAAAGGGCCGACGCCATGACCACCACGCCCGTCGTCATCGAACGACTCTCCAAAGTGGCGCCGCTGGGCGTGCGCTTCTGGGACGATGTCTCACATAAATCGATCGGGGCTGGTTTGATCGTCACGGCCTATCGTCCGCTGCAACCCGATCGGCGCTGCGCGCTCACGCTCAATCGCGCCGATGTGTTCGTGCTGCAAAACGTGCCCGGCTTGCGTGATGTGGAATTCGGCGACGGCGATACAGCCTATTGGAATGATCTGCCGGCGCCGCAGAACTTCGTCATCGATGTCTTCGATGCGGCCAATCGCTTTCTACCGTTCACCTTCACAGCCGATGTGCCCACGCGCGATCTCTTCGAATGGATCTGCGGATCGCCGCCGGAACAATCGGGCGTGCCGTTGTTCTCAGCCCCAACCCGATCGGTTCCCGGCGGCTATGGCGTGATCCGCGCCGAGCTGCGCGATGAATCGCAATTCGACACCCGCACCGAGGAATATGCGCCTGCTTCATGGGCGCTGTTGGAAGCGTGGTACGACAGCCAGCGGGTGGGTCGCGGCCTCGCCGATCAACAGGGACGCATCGTCGTGCCCTTTCCGTATCCCGAACCGATCAATCCGCCCATCTCGTCGCCCCCCACGCCGCGCACGGCGTTGACGTCGCAGGTATGGCCCATCGAGTTGCGCGTTTTCTATTCAGCACTGCCTGCTGCGCCATCACCTGATCTGTGCGCAGCGCTGATGCAATCACCGGCCACGTTGTTGAGTTCGTTATCGCCACCGACACCGCTAACCACGGTGAACGTCGCCTACGGCGTCGAGGCGATCGTGAAGACCGCAGGTCGATCAGACCTGTTGATTTCGTAAACAGACGCAGTCGGCTTTAGCCGACTTGACTTAGCAGACGCCGAATTCATTCGGCGGAACTTCGCAGACGCCGAACTCATTCG